>JBEKBP010000051.1:0-28979 GCA_050015335.1 Candidatus Acidiferrales bacterium
AACAATACGAAGTCAAGTCCCCGCGAAGATTTGCAAGAATGCCGCCAAACTGAATCGGAGCAAAAACCCCTGTAAACAAACGTACTGAAGCCGCCGCCGTTCCTACCTTACGGAATCACTGGCCCCCCAAGCCCCCCAAGCAGAATCTTCGCACACCAGCCAGGAAGGGCGAGCTAAGGGGTTATTTAAGCGGCGGGAAGCCATCGGAGGAAGAATAAGGAGATTCGTGAGATCGAAAGCGGGACCTGGTCTACTGGAATAGCGATGAAGAGGCGGTGCGCGGAGAATAGGATTCCTGACCGCCTGGTGTCGGGGCGGGGAGACGAATTCGGCGCGGATGTGATGTTAGGAAGAAGCGGGGGAACCGTCGCCGGGAGAGCGGATGGGAGGCGGCCGTTTGTCAACGGAGCGGTAGAGTTGACGAGCCACCTCGATCAACGTCGGATGATCGCGACGAAAGAGTTTGGAATGCAACAGGACGAATGCGGAGAACAAGTTAAAAGCTAAGCTGAGGATCAGCACTACTGCCGCGAGTCCCCGAGTGGGAACCGGATGAGGTTTACCATCAGCGGAGGCAGCTTGGGGGCGGTGCCGACAGGCATGCAAGAAGCCGTGCTTGAGCGCCCAGTTCTGGGTGAGATCATTCCAACCATTATTCTCGTTTTTCCAACGAAGATGCCCGAGTTGCCAGATGAGGGGGGCGGGAAATACCTTGTCGTTTAGAGTGCTGATCCAGCACCAGCGCTGCAGGGTTGTTTGTTTATAAGGTTGGCCGCCTCGGATTTTCTGGCGGGTTACTTCTTCCTGGGAATGCACTACACCTACCAGCCGGGGATAGTCTCGGGTAAAGGGCAGATCGGCAGCGTGCCAGAGCTGTACTCGACGCTGGATGCCTTCCCGCTGGTGCTCGAAAACCAGGTCGGCAGAGCGGGTTTGAAACAGCCCCAGAGCATCTTGATACAGGTCCCTTCGTTCCTGCTTGAACGTAATGACCGCATCCCAACGCAAGCGGTCGAGCAAGCGAAGCACAGGAGCCTGCGCATAGAGGGAATCCAGGAGCAGGATATCGAAAAACCGCGGGCCATAGAGTTCGCCCATCCGTTCGAATAGGCGCAGGGCGGCTGTGTCCTCCCCCTCCCCGGGTTGGACCCATTCGAGGGCCAGGAGGGGCTTGAGCGGACTGCTGACGATCTGGCAACCGACGAAGCGATGGTAATACTGGATACGCTCCGCGATGCTCCCGTCGGGTTGCGGGCACCGGATAAGGCGTTCGAGACAGGTTTCACAGCAGCGGCTGAAACTGGACAGTACTTCCACGCCATCGAGTGCGGCCACGATACGACCTTGCACGCGTCCTGGATCGAGGGCTTTATTGCGTTTTAAGGTGCGGTTGATCTGCACCAACATCGTTTCCAGTCTGGACAGATCAAAGCCGCAGAGGCTATAACGCAGCACGTCATCGCCGAAGCAGCGATCGGCGTCGATCCAGCGCTGAAACGCCGGGGTGGCGAGTTCGGACTCGAGCTGCTGAAAACTGGAGAAGCGAAAGAGGAAACCGTGAAACACGGCGCGAAAAACCGCCGGAGCGGCAATGTCTGGATTCTGGCGGGCATCGGTGAGAGTGTCGGAGGCGGAGCGGAAATCGAAGACCTTATTCAGGGGTATCGCGCGAAGGAGGGGGTTGCTGTTGCTTGCGATCTTGCTTTCTCATACACGCAAGACGGCCCCTCTCCTGTGGCGCACCGGGGTTAGGGATTCATCGCCGCCGCGCTCGTTCCCGGCGCAGCAGTTCGCGGTTGATTTCGGAGATCTTCTCCAATGTTTCTTTGAACGCTTGGTAGTTTGCGATCCAGCGGCGCACTTCCTCCACCTTTTCAGCGGAGATAATGCCGCCCGTGGTGTGACCCGGCCCCAGGGTCACGGTCAGATACCAGATCGGGCCGTGCCGTTCTCCGTGGGCGCATTTGCAGTTGGGATTGCCACAGGTCACATAGCGCTTCAGCAGGGATCCGCGCAAGATTTCCTCCGCCGGGGGCAACAGCTTTACCAGTCCCTGCCGCCGATGGCCCAGCGCCAGGTCGGAGATCTTACGGAGTTTGCTACTTGCCTTCATATAACTGCAAGATTATCCCCTATGATACCCCCCCCCCCAATGCAAATGCGAATCTCCTTTATTGCGAATCTCCTGTTACTCGATTGAATACCAATGAGATGGAGTCGGCTATGCGAAGTTCCTGGCCCCCCAAGCCCCCATCCAAGGGCGCGGCTAGGCGCGGAAGCGGCTGATATTGCGGATCTCTTTGCGGTAATCGGGGGCGGAAATCTCGACCGTGCGGCACATCTCATAGAGGCGGGAGCGAATCCGCTTGCCGACGCGCTCGGTGAGGGTGTCTTCGATTGCAGGGGTGCGCATTCCCACGGAACGAGAAGGGGCGGGCTGCGCGGACAAATTCGGAGCAGCGTCGGAATCAAGAAAGTTGGTCGTGAGGATGGTGGTGCGCTTATCGTTGTAGCGCGTATTGAGCACGTGGCCCACCGTTTCCAGCGCCCAGGGCGAGGGCTTGCTCGAGCCCACGTCGTCCAGAACGAGAATCTCGGCGTTCAGCACCGGCTCGAGTATGCTCATCTCGGTCGACTGGTTCACCGGATTGTAGCTGTCCTGAATCTCCTTCAGGAGCTCGCGGTAGTCGTAGAAAAGGCCGCCATGCCCGCCAAGGACCGCGTGCTTGAGCGCGGCGATGGCGAGGTGAGTCTTGCCCGCGCCGCAGGATCCCATCAGCAGAAGGCCGTTGTCGGAGCCGACCGGGAATTCCTCGGCGAACCGTTGCACTACCAGCTTCGCCTGCGTCAAACTGCGGTTCCATGCGTCCAGCTGTTCACGCGAAACCTGCTCGATGTCGTTGTCGGTCTCGAAGTTCTCGAAGTCGCAATGCCGGTAGCGCCCCGGCACGCGAGCCCTTGCCAGCGCGCGTTCGGTGCGGTCGCTGGCAGTGCAGTCGCAAGGCACCGCCCACACGATCCTAGGCTCGCCCGCAGTGGCTCCGGGCCTCGCAGTTTCCGCCGTGGCCAGCGCTTGCGCGCCCTCATCTTCTCTCTCGACAACCTTCCATCCGCTGCCTTCACACAACGGACAATCTGGTCGGGCCATGGCGCAAGGATAAGCGCGGCGCGGTGCCAGCGCAAGCTCATGTACGCCCCACCTGTGGATCACCTTTCCCCGCGGCCAGCTCAACCACGCAGGTCTGGCGCAGTCCCGCAGCAGCGTTGGCAGTTGCGCTCGGTCGGATGGGGGGGACAAGACAATCCGGGTTCGGGGTTGACACGGGAACGCGCCGCCGGGCCCGTAGCCGGCCTCCCCGAAGTGCCAACCGGCCATGGTGAGGAGCGTGCGCATATCCGAGCCGCGGCGGTTAACGGCTCGTCGATTTCTCGACGCGAATCGGGTGGCGAGGAACGGCCCGGATGATGGCGTTGCGGGCAGCACGCGGGTCAGGGGCGTTGAAGTTTCGGGCGACCTCGGTGCGAACAAACTTAATGAAGGCTTCCATCTGCGATTGCATCTCCGCCATTTTGTCGCGCATGTTGAGGATGATTTCGATGCCAGCGAGGTTCACGCCGAGTTCGCGGGTGAGGTTCAGGATTACTTCCAGCCGCTCCAGATCGGAATCGGTATAGAGCCGCGTGTTCCCTTGCGAGCGCGAGGGCTTGAGCAGCCCCACGCGCTCGTAGAGGCGCAGCGTTTGCGGATGCAGCTTGTAGAGTTCGGCGACGGCGCTGATCATGTAGCCCGCTCTGGCTTTTTTTCTGGGGCGTGGCGTCATCGGCGTCTCCCTCGCTTCGCGCGGGCCATGTGACCCGAACGATCCTACAAAGCCGCGCGGGCAAAAATTCCCTGGCGCGGGTCTTCTGGTTCGACCTTGCTGAGCTCTTTCATCAAGTTGCGTATGCGCTCGTCTTCCGGTTTCGGAACCACGATCTGCACTTCCACGATCTGGTCACCCCGCTTGCCCGGCTGGCGAATCGACGGCGCTCCCTTTTCGCGCAGGCGCAGCTTTTTGCCGCTTCCGGTGCCCGGTGGGATGCGCACCTGGGCTCGGCCATCAATGGTGGGCACTTCGACCTTGGCACCGAGCGACGCCTCGGGAACCGTGACCGGCACCACCGTATACAAATCATCGCCGCGCCGCTCGAAAAACGGATGCGGCTCGACCCTCAGAATGATGTAGAGGTCGCCCTGGGGACCTCCGTGCAACCCCACATTGCCCCGTCCCGGAACGCGCACCCGCGACCCGGTCTGCGCGCCCGGCGGGATGCGCACGTCGAGCGTTTCCACTTTCGGCAGGCGTCCTTCGCCCCCGCAGTTGCGGCACATGGTGCGGAGCTTGCCGGTTCCCCCGCAGCGCGAGCAGGTGATCTGGAAGCGCATCTTGCCGCTCACCTGCGTCACTTGCCCCGAACCGCCGCAGGTGGGGCACACCTTTTCATCGCCCGGAGCGGCGCCCGTGCCGTGACACACGTTGCATACGTCCAGCCTCGTAAAGCTGATTTTCTTTACCGTGCCGTGCATGGCTTCGGCAAAGGTGATGTCGATCTGGTATTCCAGATCAGTGCCGGGCTCATGTTGCTGCCCATCCTGGGCGGCGTTGGCCCCGCGGAAAAATTGACTGAATAGATCGCGAAAGCTTGTTCCTCCGCCCTGCGGGCCTCCCGCGTTACCGCCGAAATCAAATCCTCCAAAATCAAAATGGATGTCTTGGGGTGCCGCGCCGCCGTAGCCTGCTCCAGAGGGGGGCGCGCCGCCCGGGCCCGGCACGTTGAAGCCAAACTGATCATACGTCTGGCGCTTTTTCGTATCCGAGAGAACCTCGTAGGCCTCCTGGACCTGCTTGAACTTCTCCTCCGCGGATTTGTCGCCGGGATTGAGGTCTGGATGGAATTTGCGCGCGAGTTTGCGATAGGCCGCGCGAATGTCCTTGGCCGAGGCCTTGCGCGAAACTCCCAGAAGCTCGTAGTAATCTTGTTTGGTCGTAGTCGCCATCTTGGCACTTCAAATCTCGAACGCTCGAAGCGCCGCGCTTTTGCGGCCGGCTCAGAAATTCTCTAGAGCTTCGCCCACCGGCTGTTCCATTCGGCGATTTCCAGGGCTTCGCGCTCGAGCTCCTCTTTTTTCTCCCGCTGGCCTTCGGTTCGTCCGCCCATGGCAGCTACCTTCCGGCTAGCCCGCTCCATCCAGAGGTCCAACACGCGAATCTTTTGCTCGACGGTCGACGGGTCGGACTTAAAGCGCAGAAAGTTGCCGGAAATTTCGACCGAGCGGGGCGGAAAATCCGCGGTAACTTCCTGCTGCCCGTCGTAGAAAAGCCTGCGCCAGTCGGCGCTGGGGCTTCCGGAGATGCCTACTTGCACCAGGAACACGCCCTCTCGTATTTTCTGCACCGCTTGAGGCGGACTGCTGCGCTGTATGCCGTTCATCGTCAAATTGCTCTCCTGAAATGGCGGGCTGGCGACCTGCCTTCGGTGCCTCACACACCGAAGGCGAGATCACCCTGCAGTTTAGTTCGGCTTTTTCGATTCGTCGACGTCCACGAATTCGGCGTCCACGACGTCGCTCTGGCCCGGCCCATGACCCGCGGCACCCGAAGGCCCGCCGTTGCCTTGACCGCCAGGCGCCCCGCCGCCGGCCGCCCCCGGTGTGCTCTGCTGCGCCTTATAGAGCGACTCGGCGACGCGGTGCGAAGCCTTGGTCAAGCCCTCAACGGCCGCGTTCATCTTGTCGATACCACCTTCGCTCAAAGCGCGCCGAGCTTCTTCGATCGCCTCCTCGGTCGCCTTGACATCCGGCTCGGCCAGTTTTTCACGATTTTCCTTGATGAGCTTCTCGGTCTGATACATCAGGTTGTCCAGCCGGTTGCGCGCTTCCACTTCACCCAGCCGGGCCTTGTCTTCGGCCGAATGCGTGTCTGCTTCCTTCTTCATGCGCTCGGCTTCTTCCTTGCTGAGTCCGGTCGAAGCGGTAATTGTGATCTTCTGCTCCTTGTTGGTCGCGGTGTCCTTGGCCGAGACGTTCAAGATGCCGTTCGCGTCGATATCGAAGGTCACCTCGACCTGCGGCATGCCGCGCGGAGCCGAGGGGATTCCAATCAGGTGGAATTTCCCGAGGGAGCGGTTGCCACTAGCGACCGGCCGCTCTCCCTGCAGCACGTGAATCTCGACGGAGGTCTGATTGTCGGCCGCAGTCGAAAACACTTCCGACTTGCGCGTCGGAATCGTGGTATTGCGCGGGATCAGCACGGTCATCACGCCGCCGAGCGTTTCCACGCCCAACGAGAGCGGAGTAACGTCAAGCAGTAGGATGTCCTTGACTTCGCCGCCCAGCACGCCGCCCTGAATCGCCGCGCCGACTGCCACGACTTCGTCGGGATTGACTCCCTTGTGCGGCTCTTTCCCGTTGAAGAGGTTCTTCACGATGTCGACGACACGCGGAATGCGCGTCGAGCCGCCCACCAGCACCACTTCGTCGATTTTGTCCGGCGTAAGACCGGCGTCGCTTAGCGCCTGCTTCACCGGGCCCACGGTTCGCTGAAGCAAATCCTCCATGAGCTGCTCGAGCTTGGAACGGGTCAGTTTCAACTGCATGTGCTTCGGACCCGAGGCATCCGCCGTCAGGAAAGGTAGATTGATCTCTGTTTCCTGAAGCTGCGAAAGTTCGATCTTGGCTTTTTCAGCGGCTTCTTTCAGCCGCTGAATGGCCATGCGGTCCTTGCTGACATCGAGCCCCTGATCGCGCTTGAATTCCGCCACCATCCACTCGACGATCTTCTGGTCGATGTCGTCGCCGCCAAGGTGCGTGTCGCCGTTGGTCGATTTCACCTCCACGACGCCTTCGCCCACTTCGAGGATCGAAATATCGAAGGTGCCGCCGCCCAGGTCGTAGACCGCGATGGTTTCGTCTTTCTTCTTGTCCAACCCGTAGGCGAGAGCCGCCGCGGTGGGCTCGTTGATGATGCGCTGCACCTCCAGTCCGGCGATTTCACCGGCCTGCTTGGTGGCCTGGCGCTGGCTGTCATTGAAATACGCCGGGACCGTGATCACCGCCTTGGTGACCTTCTCGCCCAGGAAATCCTCGGCCGCCGCCTTGAGCTTCTGAAGAATCATGGCGGATACTTCCGGCGGGCTGTAGGTTTTGCCCGAGATCTCGACGCGGGCATCGTCGTGCGGTCCCTTCACGAGCTTGTAGGGAACGCGCGTAGCTTCTTGCGTCACCTCGTCATACCGCCGGCCCATGAAGCGCTTGATCGAATAGACGGTGTTTTCGGGATTCGTAATCGCTTGACGTTTGGCTACTTGGCCTACAAGCCGCTCTCCGCTCTTGGTGATGCCCACCACCGACGGGGTGGTCCTGGCCCCTTCCTGGTTAGGTATAACCACCGGCTCGCCACCCTGCATTACGGCGACCACCGAATTGGTAGTGCCGAGGTCAATTCCGATAATCTTGCTCATGTAATCGGCTCCTCCCGACTGATGCTCAACGGGACTTAAAATCTAGAAAACTCCCTTATCATAGCTATTGAGTGTATCGTTGTCAACTTATATGTAAGACCATTATATTCAGTTGTATAGGTTGTTATGTAGATCGCTTCTCGTTCGATGATCCGGGGCGGAAACCTTCTTGTCGGGTCTCAGTGAATCGTGGTTATATCCAATCCATTCAATTGAATGCATTCTAGGCACGGCCTTTGCAAGATTGCAGGCAATTTCAAGCAAGATCGGCTGCTCCAGGGATATTTCGCGCTACAATAACGGCCATTGGTCCGTCTAAGAGTCAGGAGGCTGGAAATTTGAGGATAGAGACGCGTTCTTGGTCTGAGTGTGGCGTGCCTGGCAGGGAAACTGTGCACTCCCGCTGGACCGGCCGGGCGCAGGCAGGGCTTTGGGCCTCTTTCTTGATGCTGGCGCTCGGAGTTATTCAGCCGGCGGGCGTTCAAGCCTCGGATGCCGCGGCAGGGCCCGCCAAGGCCGTGGAAACCATTGTCGCGCCGGTGAAGACCTATGGTTCAAAGAGCGCGCCGATTACCCTCGAGGTATTTGGTGACTACCAATGCCCTTCGTGCGGGGGCTTCTACGAATACACTTTGCGTCCCATGATCAGCGACTATGTGGCGGCAGGAAAGGTTTATATCCTGCACCGTGATTTTCCGCTAACGATGCACAAATACGGCTATCAAGCAGCGCGCTGGGCCAATGCCGCGGCGTCGATCGGGAAATTTTCCGAGGCCGAGGCGGCCCTTTACGATAATCAGAATGCCTGGGGAGAGTCAGGCAACATCGAGAAGTACATGGCGGCGGCGTTATCTGCCGGCGATCTCCGGCGGGTCCAGAAGCTCATGGCGGGATGTGAAATGGGCGTTGCGCCGGCAAGCCATTCATGTCCCTTTGACGCATACATCGAACAGGACAAAGCACTCGGAAAGCAAGTTCCCGTCGAAGCAACACCAACCTTCCGGATCTTCTACAAGGGGCAGAAATTCCCGGCGGGCCAGGGCGTGGTTTCCTGGACGGTACTGAAGCAGTTCTTCGATCAGCTGCTAACCCAATAGCATGAGCGAAGCGGCGGAGCCCATCTCGGCGTCTACCGAATCCTCCAGACGGTGGGGGCCCATTGTTTTGCTTATAGGGAGACTGGCTCTTGCGTCTGTTTTCCTGGTGGCCGCGCACGCAAAGCTGAAGCCGCAGATCGCCGTACCGTGGTCGGTTGGCTCGATAAAAACCTCGCTGTCGATGTTCGCGATGCAGGTGGATTCCTACCAATTGCTGCCGCCGGCGCACGTGATTCGAGTGGCGCATTTTCTGCCTCCGTTTGAGCTGTTTCTGGGGCTGTGGCTGTTGACCGGAATTGCGCTGAGGGCCTCCTCGATTGTTACCACGCTTTTGCTTACGGGATTCTTCACGCTGATGGTGCGCACCTATGCGTTGGGGCTGTCGATCAACTGCGGCTGCTTTGGTCCGAGCGAGCAACTCGGGCCGAAAACGATGCTGCGAGATGGTTCGCTTTGGGCGCTATCGGTGGCCGTTGCAGTCGGCGCGCTCCTGGTTCACCGGCAGCGCCGGAACACCTCTGTCTCCGGCGTTGCTCCGACGGCCACGCCTTCGACGGAAAGGCGCTAGCACCGGTCGCCTGCCGCCCCCGCCGGGGCCTTGCGCGACCTCGCTACTGGCTTCTGAGAGCTGCCGCTGCGGGCTGCTTCGGTTGGACTTCTAACGGGAGTGCGACGGAGGCAAAATGTCCTCGCGCGGGTTGAAAGAGTCTCTGGCAGAGAGGGCCTAAGGAGATCTGCATGCGGCGGTGCTGGGGGCTACTTGCGTTGCAGCTGGGTGGCTTGGTGCTGTTGATCGCGCTGGGAGCTGCGGCTGCTGGGGGGCAGGGCGGTGGGGCGAAATCTCTGACGGTTGAACGAATCTACGGTGCGCCCAGCTTGAGCGGGAACCTTACGTCGGGGATTGAGTGGACCCCAGACGGTAAACGGATTTCTTATCTGGAGGGCGGCGAGCGGGAGAGTCCCGGCGGCAGCGAGCTGTGGACGATGGATGCTTCGACAGGCGAACGCAAGGTGCTGGTGAAAGCGGAAACACTTGCGGCCCTGACGCAGCCGGAAAAAGCGCAGGCCGTGCAGGCGACCGGCTTGGGGCGGATTCAGCCGGAAAATTATCTTTGGTCTCCTGGTGGCGACGCCCTTCTGTTCATCGGCAGCACGAATCTGGTTCTGCTCGATCTGAAGACCATGGTTTCAAGACAGATCGTCCACGGCGGGACCGACCTGGAGGATGCGAAATTTTCACCCGACGGCAAGTGGATCAGCTTTGTGCGTGACGCGAATCTTTGGGTGGTGAACCTGGCAAGGGGCGAGTTGAGACCGTTGACGGCCGGAGGAAGCCAGGACGTCCTCAAGGGCCAGCTGGACTGGGTGTATCCGGAGGAGCTCGATTGCACGACAGCCTATTGGTGGTCCCCGGACTCTTCCAGAATTGCGTACTACGAAATGGACGAGCGTCCGGTGACGCGCTATCCGATCGTGGACATGAGCTCGCCGGTGGGGGCGCTTGAATACACGCGGTTTCCGCAGGCAGGCGAGGCCAATCCGATCGTGCGTGTGGGTGTCATACAGGTGTCGGGCGGCGAAACGACATGGATGGACACAGGCGCCGATGCCGACGTCTACCTGCCGCGCGTCGACTGGCTGCGTGACAGCCGCCACCTGGCAATCCAACGCCTCAATCGTGCGCAGAATCGTCTGGACCTGCTCGTGGTCGACTTGGGGGGCGGTTCGCGGGGCACGATTCTTACCGAGTCGGACAAATACTGGGTGAATATCAGCGACGACCTCTATTTTTTCTCGGACGGAAAGCGATTTCTGTGGTCAAGCGAGCGCAGTGGATTCCGTCATTACTATCTCTACGACCTTGCCGGCAAACAACTCGATCAACTGACCAGCGGCGATTGGGGCATCACGGGAACCAGTGGTTTTGGGCCGGGGGCCGCGAGCCATCCCGCCGTGGACGAAGCCCACGGCTATATTTACTTCCTTTCGAACAAGGATGACGCACGGCAGACGCAGCTCTACCGCCTTTCGCTTGCCGACAAAAGTATCGCACGCATCACCAAACTGCCGGGCACGCACGAGGTCATCCTCTCGCCTGACGAGGGGGGATTTGTGGACCAATACTCGAACGCGATGACGCCCCCGCGGCAGGATTTATACCGTTCCGACGGAACCCGCGCCGGGGTTATCAACGAAAATGAAGTGGCGGAACTGCGCGCCTATGGGTTGTCCCCCGTGGAATTTGTAGACGTCGCGGCCGATGACGGTACCAAGCTCTATGGTTTGACGATTAAGCCGCCGCACTTTGATACCTCCCACAAGTATCCGGTTTTGATCGATGTCTACGGTGGCCCTCAGGTGCAGTCGGTCAAGGATGAATGGGGCGGCTCGAATTTCCTTTGGCTCGAGGCCATGGCCGAGAAGGGCTTCGTCATTTTTTCGCTCGACAATCGTGGATCCTACAACCGCGGCCACGCATTCGAGACCCCCATCTATCACCGCTTGGGAAAAGTCGAGCTCGAAGACCAACTGGCGGGAGTGCGTTACTTGAAATCGCTTCCCTATGTCGACGGGACGCGTATCGGTATTTGGGGCTGGAGCTATGGCGGATACATGACGCTCGAGGCGCTGTTCGACGCACCCGAAGTTTTTAAGGCGGGAGTTTCGGTTGCGCCGGTAAGTGATTGGCGCCTTTACGACACGATTTACACCGAGCGTTATATGGGGCGTCCGCAGGAGAATCCGGCCGGCTATCAGGAATCATCCCCTTCGAACCAGACAGGCCATCTAGTGGGCAAGCTGATGCTCGCCCATGGTACCGGGGATGACAATGTACACTTTTCCAACACTTCCGAGGTCATCAACGAGATGATTCAGAATGGCAAGTATCCCGCTGATTTGGCGATCTTTCCAGGACGCGGCCACTCCATGGGGGACCGCCCAGCACGCATTCAGCTCTTCGAGCAGATTACGCAATTTTTTATGAATAACTTATAGGAACGCTCCATGAGGCAACCCCGGCAAGGTAGCTATCCTCAGATAGTATAATCAGGTGATCGGGTATTGCGCGGAAGCCGACTCACGCGGCGGCTCATCAGGCTTAGCGAGTTATAGATAAATGGAACGACGGATATGGATTTCCTGCACGGCTGCGGTTCTCGCACTGTGCGCCCTTTTGTGCCCGCGTTTAGAGGGTGCGCCAGCGACGGCCAGGGTTGCCGAACCTGCCGCGATGTCCCCCGCCATGCTCGACAACGGATTCAACGAACTCTACAGGCTGAATTTCAGGGGCGCCCGCGAAGAGTTTCTGTCGTATGAGAAAATGCAGCCGGGCGATCCGCTGGGCAAAGTCGCCGAAGCGGCCAGTTACCTGTACGAGGAGTTCAACGACAAGGGTGTTTTCACCTCCGCTTTTTTCCTCGATGATTCAAAGTTTTTAGGCGGTGTCGACGGGAAGCCTTCCGAGAATCGCAATGACGCGTTTATGAGCGTCAATGAGCAGGCCCGCGAGATGGCGCAGGGCGTTCTGCAATCGAACCCGCGCGATGCTCACGGGCTGCTTGTGCTGACCATGGCCGACGGCATGGAATCCGATTATGACGCTTTGATTGAGAAGAAGCAGCTTGCAGGCCTCAGCATGATGCGCCGCGCAGAGAGTGAAGCAATCCTGTTGCTGTCGATCGATCCCAACGCCAAGGACGCCTATCTCGCCTTGGGTGCGAGCAATTACGTGATTGGGTCTCTTCCCGTATATAAACGCTTCTTTCTGAAGATTGGCGGGGTTCACGGGGACAAGTGGCGGGGAATCGAGCTGATGCAGCAGGCCGCCGATCATGGACACTACTTGAAACCGTTCGCGCAAATACTCCTGGCGCTCGGTTACGAGCGGGAACATCAGTTCGGCCGGGCGCGCGTTCTGCTGGCCGATCTCACCGCGGAGTTCCCGGAAAATCCGCTGTTCGCGCACGAGCTTTTGCTCGCGCAGAAAGACCCTGCGAAGAATCGGTAGTTCTGCCGTCTCCCTCCAAGGGTTTCGAATACCCGGGCCCACGAGTTCTCTCGGGCGGCGCGGATCAGTTTGGGCGAGAAAACGCAGACACCCAGCTGGGCCTTGAGGACGCAGACCCCATGGCAAGTTCTTCGCGCGTGGCAGGGGCCGTGAACGTTGGTGCGGCGGCCTTGGCCAGATGCCAAACAGGCGGTGAATAACCGTCAGGAATTGCAGCAATGTATTAAACTGCTGGCCGCGCCGGCAGCCCGATCATGGGACCTGAAGCTTACAGAAAAATCGGACGTGGGGAGAATGGTCATGCCGACAGACATTTCTAAATGCGGGCACGGCCGGAGTTTCGCACACCGCGGATGAGACAAGGAGCGTTTATGCAGAGGCTTCGAAGCATCTTCGCTTTGGCGAGCATGATGGCGTTGCTGCCATCGCTTGGCTATGGCGCGACGATCACCGGGACCGTGACGGGCCCGGACGGGTTGCCCTATCAAGGCGCCTTCCTACAAGCGCAAAACACCAAAACCCGCATCACAGTCATGGGGTTGTCCGACAGCGAGGGACGCTACCGCGTCGAGAAAATTCCCGCCGGCGACTATCGCGTGGCGATCCGCGCGGTTGGGTATCGCGCTGAACCCCGCGCCGGCGTCAGCCTCACCGGTGATCAGAGCGTCTCTGTCGATTTCGCGCTGCAGAAGGGCACGGTGCGCTGGAGTGATCTTTCCATCGATCAAGCGCGCGTCTTGCTTCCGCCGGGGGCGGGAAAGGACGTCCTGTTCAAAGATTGCTTTGTCTGCCACGGCTTCCAGAGCCGCATGGCAGCCGTCACGCGGGACCTCGCAGGCTGGAGAGACCGCGTGCAATATATGCGTGATGCGATGCGCTTCAGCCTGAGCTGGCGGGTCACCGACCAGGATGCCGAAGACCTTGCTGCCTACCTCGACAGCGTATTTGGCTCAGATGCCACGCTGACCAGATCGCCCGCCGACCTTCCCGGTTACCAAGACACGGTGATCAAGTTCTCCGACGACGCGTCGAAGATCGTCTATGTGGAATACGACATGTCCGCGCCAAGCATGATGCCGTTCAGCGCGGCTCCTGGCAAAGATGGCTATCTTTGGATTCCCGACTTCGGCGTGGCGAATAAAATCACGCGGCTCGATCCGAAAACGGGTGCGACGGAGAATTTCCCCGTGCCCAACCCGGGTACCGCAGCAGTCCACTCTGCTGTGGAGGGACCAGACGGTTCCGTTTGGCTCGCGGAGCAAGGTCCGAACAAGCTAGGCCGCTGGGACCCCAAGACGCAGAAGATCACCGAATACCAGGACGACTATCTCCCGGGAAAAGAAGGCACCGAACCGGGCGGTTCGAAGCATACCGTGCGATTCGACCGGCACGGGAACCTGTGGGCTACCGGCTACCCGCTCAGCCGGTTCGATCCCGAGACCGGGAAATTCACGAACTTCTGGGATGCTCCCCACACCTACAGCCTCGAACTCGATGCGGACGGCAACATCTGGTTCACCAATCCCGGCACAGGGCAGATCGGCAAAATGGATTGGCAGACACTGAAGATGACGCAGTGGACTCCGCCCACCAAAGATGGATACGAACGGCGGCTGCAGATCGATTCCAAAGGGATCGTATGGTTCGGCGAATACAACACCGGCAAGATCGGGCGCTTCGACCCGAAGACCGAAACGTTCAAGGAATATGACCTGCCCACCGGCCCGCAAACGCATCCCTATGCCGTGGGGCTTGATGCCAACGACAACATCTGGTATTCGTCTTACTACTTCGATGTGCTCGGGCGCCTGGATACGAACACCGGGAAAATCACGCAGTATCCGTTCCCGCACTCAGAGAACACGCTGCGCGAATTGTTCCTCGATTCCCACGGGCGTATGTGGTACGGCACGCCCTCGAACAATAAAGTGGGATATTTCTACTTGACCGACACCCATACGACTGCCTCGCGCGGCAAATAACGCCGCAGCTCGGATTCACTTGGCCAGCGGATCGGGACGGATCTGGAAGTGGGCCAGCTGGCTGGGCACGTTCTTGCCCCCTTCGGTCACCTGCGTGCCCCTGGACTGGTTGGCGGCCCAAGCGCCACGCCCCTTCCACCCGGCTTTGGGATCGTCCACGCGGGCATCGAAAAAGCGCGAGAAGAAACCCATGGGATAGGGAACGGTCATTCGGACCCATTTCTTGGTGTCCTGCTCAAAGGCGATCAGCGAATCGGAGTTGGCTCCGTCGATGATTACGACGTTGTTGCCAAGGCCCAGTGAGTTGTAACGGTCGATGTACATATAATAGTTGTAGTCGGATTTCACCGTTGGATCCGACTGGAAGCTGGGCCCCGGTACCGGGTAGAACGTCCATCCTTCATGGCATTGCTTACCGGTAAGGGCCGCTTCGGTAGAAGCCGCTTTGCCGATCGGAAGCACCTTGCATTTGCGCCGGTCAAAGCTGGCGAGGTAACCCTCACCGGTTAGCGGCGTCCACACAACACCATTTGTATCGATGTCGATTCCGCGGTCATGAGACCCTCCCGGCCCTTGGCCTTTGGCATCGTAGGGCACTTCGTATACTTCGGTCAGGCACGTCGAGGGCGGATCTGAACCTCGCACCATGCGGATGAGCCTTCCCGGCATCGTTTGAATGTTGGAGTACCAAACGCTTCCGTCCACCGGATTAATCGAAATCCCGTAAGCACCCGGCTTGAAAATCTCACGGTCAAGGTCCGGCTCCGGCGGCTCGGGCGCTTTCGTATAAGCGCCAATCTTGCCGTCTCCGTTGTAGTCGACCACCGCCGGGCACCACCCCTGGGACTTTTCTGCGTCGTGTGTTTCGTCCCACAGGCGGGTATTGAGCCAGCCGATTCCACCGTCCCGTTGCACGGTAAAGAACAAAGTGTTGTCTTTGTCGTAGGCAAAGGCGTTGCGTGTCGACTGGAAACAGAGATCGACAAAGCCGAATTTGCCGGTTTCAGGATCGTACACATCCACACCCTTCCCGCGTTCCTCCCGCGGGGAATGCATCGCATAGGGGTTGCTCGAGCCTGCCTTGCAGTAGTCGGCGTTGCCGATTCGAGTCTCCACATTCACCCAGACACGTCCCCTGCCATCCATCGAGATAGGGCCGGGATTGATGGGATCCTTCCAAACCAATTCGTCGCCAAAATAAAGGGAGGGCGCAAGCTGGCTCTGCGGCGAAAAAAGAATCTGCTGGGAGCGCTGCGACTCATCGGGCAAGGGCACAGGGACCAGCGCTGCCGTGTTTTTCGCAGGGTCCACCACGGCAATATCTCCGCCCGACCACTCGGCGCCATAGACCGGGCCGCCCCCGTTCACCGAGGGATTGCGCTTATCGGTGCTGATGAGGGCATGAAGGAAAGCCGACCGTACCGACCAGTCATATACGGTGACCACCACGTTGCGTTCGATTCCCTGCGGACGGGGCGGCGCAGGAGGCACCTCGCCCTTCGCGATCCGGTCGCCCCAATCCGCATACATCGCGAAAGCACGATCATGCCCTAAAAGATCGGCCTCCATGACCATGGACGAGCCTGCCTGGCTCGACGACATGAAACGCTCCCAGGCCTCCGCGCTTGTCTTAAACGTTCCCAAGCTCGCAGGGATCTCACGCGTCGACTTAAGGCCCACCTGGTGGCAGGTCCAGCACCCCTTCAAGTCGAAGAGCCATTCGGCTTGTGTATTAATGACCGTGGCAAAGGGCGCTGGCGCGTTTCCGTGCGTCCCCTTGGCCACACGCTGCTCGCCCGGGATGGGAGGCGGCGGCAGAACATGCATCGGAAAGTCGCTCTTGCGCGGAATCGTCAGCAGCGAGACCCAGTAATTGGCCGGATAAGACTGTGCGGCGGCCTGCGGAGTAGGGGCAATCACAGCGCGCAGCGCAAGTTGCTTGCCGGGCATCGCATCTACGGGCGCTGAGTCTAGCAGGCCGTAACCGCGCACCCATACTTGGTAATGCGCTGGGGGGAGATCGGGCAGCAGGTATTGGCCGCGATCATTGGTGACCACGCTCTTGCGAAACTTGGTTCCCAGATCCGCCGTTTCCGCAATCACCCAAACGCCCGCTTCCGGACCGTGGGAGCTGGTCACCACGCCACCAATATCGTCGGCGTCTATGTCCACGCGACTTGCCTCGGCCTGCGCTGCTGGGGCGCTCGCGGGTGGGGCCGCCTCGATCTGAACGATCGCGATCCAGGCTAAAATCCCCCACGCCGACAGCACTGCTCCGATCCATCTCCACTTCGTCGCCAGCATTGCTAGCTTCTCCTGTCGTGAAACTGTTCAGAAGGCGCCGGGCAATATTCAAAATGTTCCGGAACCGTTTCTCCGCCCTGCTCACTTGTTGGCTGGTACGGCCTCCATCAGAAGCGCGAGTGCTGTCTTTAAGCCCTCGGACCCAACCGTGCTCCCTTTATAGTATCCCATACGCACCACGACAAGGTTGTGCGACGGGATGATCAAGGTGGTCTGGCCACCGGCACCCGACATATAGTAGGCGTCCCTGGGGACCGGGAATGTACCGTCTTGGTTGATCCAAAACAAACCGCCGTAGACAGGACGATTGTCGGCTTCCCACGCCGGCGCCGGAGTGGCAACGAATTTGGCGTATCCCTCCGGCAGAATGCGTTCGCCGTTCCAAACGCCGTCTTGAAGATAGAGGTTGCCAAGACGCGCCCAGTCGCGCGCCGACATGAAATCGTATCCCTGGGTGAGAAAGTTTCCGAACGGGTCGGTTTCGATCACCATCGTTCGGATACCAATCTTATCGAACAGAGCAAGCTGCGGGAACGACAAATACTGCTCACCGCGCTTCTCGAGGGCCAAGCGAACCAGGTAATTGATCAGCACCGGATCACTATTATGATACCGGCCCACCGTGCCGGGCGGCCATTGGAGCGGGCGCGTCGCGGCGTAGTGGAACGAGTTGATGGCGCCCGTGTAGAGATAAAGATGATCGGGGTAGGTTCCCGCCGGGTCGTAGTCGGGATCTTGCGGTGCTTTGATCCGCAACCCGCTCGACATCTGCAGGAGATCTACAATGCGGATCTTCGCGCGCGGGTCGCCCTGTCCTTGCCACTCGGGGATAGGCGCCGGTTGCCACAGGCTGTAGACGCCCTGCTTGATGAGGATGCCCATCAGACTGGCCGTCACGCTCTTTCCCATAGACCAGCTCTCAAGCGGCGTTCGCGGCGTAATGCCCTTGCCATATCGCTCGCCGATGAGCCGCCCTCTCCACGTCACCACGAAGGCGGCGGTCATCTCCGCGTCAGACTCGAAGGCCGCGTCCACGGCTTGCTTCACTTTAGCCGTGTCGAGTCCTGTCGGGAGAGGGTCGCGCGGCAGCACATCCCCCATGGGCCACAACTGCGCCGAGGAAACAGGGAGTGTGCTCGTTACCTGGATGGGCTTGAAATTCAACGAGGTTTGACCTACTGGAAGCGTTACGCACCCTTGACTGCCTAGGTATTTGGCGGTGAGCGTTGCGCCATTAGGAATCGTGATGCGCACGGATTTGGCGGCACGATCGATCACCGGTCTTCCCACCTTCGCGCGCTCGGCGTAGGGACTGGTGAAGTAGCCCACATTCTCAGCGGCAAAATCGGGATCAAGACCGGTGATGAACACGGCCGAGCACATAATAGCGGCGAAGCCGGCCGTCTCGTGTTCAAGAACATCGCCCGGGGGCGGCACGTAGGGCGTGTCAATCTCAAGAGATCTCGCACGCGCAATGAGCGTTGCGCGGGCCGAGAGTGCGGCTGGATGGGCGGCTCGTGCGCCTAGGTTCGCCGCAGGGTTGCTTCCCTGGCATCCCACTATGGCCGACAGCGCGGCTATCAATAGGGGAGCCGCTCCAATTCCGTTTATGCGCATCTCGACATTCTGATCACCCTGCTGCGCAGCCAAACTGTTATAGCCCCGCACCGCACGCGTGTCCAATAATTCCGTCTTCAGATTGTGGCCATTTCCCCATTGGCAAGACGTGAATATCGCAGGTAATGCCATGCCTTTCCGCGTTGGGCGGCGTGGGCGCTTGTTGCCGGAGCGCTTTCTGATCCCCTCACAAAGCGGAGATGGCAGCGAGCGGCAATACGCGGCAAAGCTTTGGGGGGGGGGGCGGTTGCTGACAGCAAGTTAGTGTGGCCGCGCCTTGTGGAAACCGAGCGATAGGACACGGTCAAAGCGGCCGACTGCTACCGAGAGGTGTTTAGACGGTCGTAGAAAACACGTGCGGCGTCAAACATTCTACCCAAAACCTCTGGCGCCGCCGGTCTGATAGCAGGGCAAAAAGGCTACGTACTACTTGCCGGCAACAGGCTCCATCACGAACTCGACTCCCACAGCACTCGACGCCTGCTTGGGGGCGGTTGTCATCGCGGGGCTTACCTGCCGGTAGCCATCCTTGGTAGCAAAAATCTGAATTTTGCTCGGATCGATCTTCTGCCCTAGCCCTTTAATCGCGTTGCCCACATCCGGGGTACGGAAATGGCCGGGAGCATCATTTCGGACGGGAAACTTGAGCGGCGTGTCTTTGACGACGACGGTGATGACCACGTTGGTCAGCACGTTGCCTTTTGTGTCTTTGATGTGACCGTAATAGTACAAACCGATCTGGTTTCCTGGATCAAAGAACTCTGAACCGTTCGCCCAGGCAATTCCACAAGCGACGACCCCAAGGATGGAAAGCACAAACAACCTGCCCAACTTAGAATGTAGGCTCATGGCACTGTCTCCCTTACCTTCACTATAGCACGACCTACTTAATAAACCAATGCTTCTCATAATAAAGGATAACCAGCACTAAAACGACCGGAGCAATCCAGACCCAGCCGGGCGGTATCTTCTCGGCCCATTTCCGCGGAATTAGCAGCGACGCGGCTAAGCTCATCAGGAAAGCAGCCACGATCCACGCATACCACAGGATGGCTGGGCCGGCATCCGATATGGGAAGGTTCACGCGGCTGAATTTCTGGAGGGCGGGATAATACTGAAAGAAGGACCAGTTGTAGTAGAAAAACACGCTGTAGACGATGCCAAAAAGCATCGAAAAGATTTTGAAACGCGCGAACCGGTTCATCATGGATAGAGCCCTTTGATGTTGTTGAGATATTCACCAACCAGAAAATTCCACCACACGAAGAACGTCAACAGCCAAGTGAGATACTTTCGCGTGTTGGCGTATTCAGGAAGCAGCGGCGGCTGCCAGAACAGCCAATAAGCGGGCAGCAGCCCCAGGCCCACGGCGGCAAAGTGTTCCTTGATCTCGAAAAGGCCATTGGCTCCCCGCAACTGCAAATCTTCGAGCGTCGATCGAACGTCAAGCCGATACCGCGGATAAAGAAATGCGCCCAGAGCGATCTGGATCAGAAATAGAACAATGATCGCATTCGTGAAAGTTGGCGAATGAACGCTGCGATATCGGTTGACGAAGCTGTTGGGAGAGAACATGGGCGTCCGTCGCATAAAGCTGAAGGCCTGGTGAGTCAGAGAGCCCAACAGAGCAACCGCCACCAGAACGTGAAACATGATCAATATTTGTATCAAGGCAATATCCCGTGTTTAGCTTCCTTGGCTTAATACTTCTCGTGCGGCTCGCTCACCCGACGCTAGCGCGCCTTCCATCCATCCCATCCACGAAGACGTGTGCTCTCCTGCAAAATGTAGGAGTCCTTCAGGCCGCGCCAGATGAGGCATCATGGAAGCCATTTGTCCCGGATAAAATACGGCAAAAGCCCCCTTGGACCACGGTTCAAGCGCCCAGCGCTGCGCGACGCCCTTCTGAAGCTCCGAGCGGATTGCTGGAAATGCCGCCGCGGCAAGATCGGTCCCGAACACTACACTCTGCTCGGGGCTTAGATCAAGAGTCTTGCGTCCGAGCGCGCCGCCGACGGTGACGCCAAGTATGCCCGCCGATGCCTGCACGTTGTATGTACAATCCCAAATCTCGGCAGGCTGGTCGGTCCGAGCGTAGCCGCTAAGCCGGGAAGCATACCAGAATCGGCTTCGTGATTGCAGAAGGAATCTCGTCGCTGGGAAGTACGGGAGATGCTCGATCGCGCTCTCCTTCTCGCGCGAAAATGGAGGACGAATCTCGATTTGGCGCAGCGTCGTCAGAGGCGTAGTCACAATGACCCGAGAGGCACCGATGCTTTTCATTCGCCCGTCTTCTAGGTAGTCGACGCGAACCAGCCCTGATGTCTGGTCCATCCGAACTACGGCGGCATTGAAACGCACGATGTCGCGCAAAGACGCCACCATGGCCCGGGGAAGCAGGTCCATGCCTCCCTCTATTTTGTAGTAGGTAGCTGCTCGAAGCAGGGCGAACTGCCGCAGGACATAGAGCGCCGAGAGCTGGCTGGAATCGCCGCCCAGGGTCATGAGCTCGACAGCCGCAGCAGAGGCACCACGCGAGCGGAGCCAGTCGGGCCAGGTTAACTGATCGATGGTCGCCCAGTTGCGAAAAGACGCCGGGGAGGGTTCCAATCCGGCCAGATCGCCGGGAAGCTGCCCTACATAGCGCTCAAGAAGCTGGTTCGGCTGCAGCCTCTGTTCGTCCCCCCTGAGCTTGAGCGGCACCTTTGCACCACCGAGCGCGTCCGCGCGGATGTTTGAACCGCCGATGCTTATGAGTGCGGAACCGTTTGAGGACTCAAATGGCAGAAGGTTCAGCCCAAACTCGCGGACGAGCCGAAGCACCGTCGTGTGCGACCCGGCGATGCGAATCGGACCAGCCTCGGCGTAGAGCCCCATGTCAAAGGGCGCACGGAAGGTCTGCACTCGGCCGCCTGGATGGCTGCGCGCCTCCAGGATCAGCACTCGCCGGCCCGCTTTTCTAAGGACGTTCGCCGCCTGCAGTCCCGCCAGGCCGGCGCCTACTACGACGACAGGTTGGTTGGAAGCTGCCGCTCGTGCCTGCCGCTCTCCCACTCCTGCTAACCGCACCAGCCACGGCGCCGTGCAGTAGGCCGACAAGCGAAGAAAACGACGGCGGCTGATCATCACGAACCTACTCTGTCCATTTCGCGTGGGGGTCGTATTGAATAACGGTTTGAGGTGGCGCACTCGGCATCATCGGCCGACGGTGAGGCTTGTCCGCAGCGTTCTGACACATGTCGCAGCCCTCCGGCGCCCGTTTATAGGCGGTGACTTAACCAGTATGGCTCAACCGCGCCGCCCCTGCGGCACACAACACCGGAAAAACCCAGACCACGCGAAGATGGATTTCATGCAAGTCCTCTGTCTCTTTCCAGCCGTAAAGCTGTCGTCGCCCTTGACATAAGGACCAAGAATACAGTTCAATGCCGACTTATACAACGCAGGGCAACCCGTGCCCATATTGCGCCGCGTTCCTTTCGTCTTGCGTCTGAGATAGGGCGCGATCGCCGCTCAGTAGCCGGTTTCCCCTTGCGGGCACAGTGTGAAATACATATTTCTGTTGTTCATCCTTCATTTAATAAAGGAAGGAATTGCGCCCACATGCCTCGCTGGATGGTACCTGTGTTGTTTCTTTTGCTGGTGGCGGCCAACGCGGAGGCGCGTCCGCGCCTGGAAGCGATCCAGCGACGGGGATTCTTGACTTGCGGCGTATTTCCCTACGTCGCAGGATTTGCCGGAATTGACCGCAACGGACATCATGTTGGGCTTGACATAGATATCTGTCGCGCACTTTCGGCCGCCATTTTCGGCATGCCGGACAAAGTCAAATACGTTGAGGTTCCTTCGTTGAGCATGTTTCTGCAGTCCGATGACATTGATGTAGTGTCAAGGCGGCTGACGTGGGAACTAAGGCGCGAAGCGCCTCTCGGTCTCCTCTTTGGGCCTGTGATGTTCTATGACGGCCAAGGGTTTCTGGTTGCCAAGAAGCTCAGAGTGACGACCCCCCGGGGGCTTTCGGGGGTGCCCGTGTGCGTTGCTAAGAGTACGTTCTTTGAATCAAACGCCAGTTCCTATTTTCGGGCGAAAGGCCTTAGTCTTCAGAAAGTCTTGCTCGAGTCTGCCGACAACTTCGAAGAGATTGCGAATGCGCTTGCGACGGGCCGCTGCCATGTCTATACAGCCGACGTTTCCGAGCTTGGCGCCATACGGAGCAAGACGTCCCGCCCTGCCGATTTTGAAATTCTTACCGAACAGATTTCCAAAGAACCTCTTGCGCAGCTGGTGCGCCAGGACGATGCCCAGTTCTTCGACATTCTACGCTGGACGGTGTCCGCGCTGGTTGCCGCAGAAGAGCTGGGCATCACCTCGAAGAACGTGAACCAGATGCGAACCAGCGACGACATTGCGGTGCAGCTTTTCTTGGGGATCGTCCCTGGCAACGGTAGGGCGCTCGGTCTTGCGGAAAGCTGGTCGTCCGACATCATTCAAGGGGTGGGAAACTACGGAGAGATGTTTGAACGGAACCTAGGCCGCGACAGTCCCATCAAACTCGATCGTGGCCTCAACCGTTTATGGACCTCTGGCGGCCTCATGTATGCGCCGCCCGTACGCTAGCACGGCACGCAACTGTGTTCTAGTTGCCTGCAAAGGGTTCGATTAGGTTGCCCTCCGGTGGAAAACGACATTCTAATTTGCCAGTGGATCAGGCCGGATCTGGAAGTGCATCAGCTGGCTGGGCATGTTCTTGCCCCCTTCGGTCAGTTGCGTACCTCTGGTTTCGTTGCCCGCCCATACGCCGCGTCCCTTCCACCCGGCTTTGGCATCGTCGATGCGCCCGTCGAAAAAGCGCGAAAAAAAGCCCATGGGATAGGGAACGGTCATTCTGATCCACTTCTTCGTGTCCTGTTGAAAAGCCACTAGCGAATCGGAGTTGGCTCCGTCCACGATGACCACATTCTTGCCGAGACCAAGGGCGTTGTAGCGGTCGATGTACATGTAGTAGTTGTAGTCCGCCTTCACCGTTGGATCTGACTTGAAGGTCGGACCTGGTATCGGATAAAGGCTCCATCCTTCATAGCATTGCTTGCCCGTGACGGCCCCTTCTGCCCTCGGGCGCGTCTTGCACTTGCGCCGGTCAAAGCTGGCTAGATAGCCCTCGCCGGTCAACGGCGTCCACACAACGCCATTGGTATCGATGTCGATTCCCCGGGAGTGAGAGCCGCCCAATCCCTGGCCTTGGGGATCGTAAGGAGCCTCATAGACTTCTGTCAGGCAGGTAGCTGGTGGATTTGAGCCTCGCATCATGCGGACGAGCCTTCCGGGCATGACCTGTATATCGGAATACCAAACACTGCCGTCCACCGGGTTATAGGCGACACCGTAGGCGCCGGGCCTGTCGATCTCGCGGTCCAGATCTGGATCGATCGGCTCGGGAGGCTTCGTATAGGCGCCAATCTTTCCGTCGCGGTTGAAGTCAACCACCGCCGGGCACCACCCCTGGGACTTTTCTGCGTCGTGCGTTTCGTCCCACAGGCGGGTATTGAGCCAGCCGATTCCACCGGGGTCGCCGCTTACAGAGAAGTACAGTGTCTGGTCCTTGTCGTCGGAAAACATGATCCGCGTTGACTTGAAACACAGATCGACGAATTCCCATTTGCGGGTTTCCGGATCATACACATCGACACCCTTGCCGCCCGATTCTCTCGCAGAGTTGTTCGCGAACGGATTGCTCGATCCCTGTTTGCAGTAGCCCGGATTGTCAAGCCGCGTCTCTACGTTGAACCAGACGCGGCCCCTGGCGTCCATCGTGATCGGGCCCGGATTGATGGGGTCGTTCCAAACCAACTCGTCTCCGAAGTAGAGCGATGGCGCGAGCTGGTTTTGCGGCGACCAGGTAACCTGCTTGGAAAGCTCCGCCGGGTTGGGATAGGGGACCTGGATCATGGTCTGTGTATTCTGAACAGGGTCCACCACGGCAAGCACCCCCGCCGACCAGTCAGCCCCATAGACCGGCCCGTATGCGTTCACCGAGGGATTCCGCTTGTCGGTGCTGATGAGGGCATGCAGGAATGAAGATCGCACAGACCAATCCCACACCGTGACCACCACATTGCGCTCGGTTCCCTGCGGTCGCGGCGGTACAGGCGGCAATTCCCCTTTGGCAATCCGGTCGCCCCAGTTTGCATACATTGCTATCGCGCGGTCGTGGCCCATGCGGTCTATTTCACGGATCATTTCTCGCCCCACCTGGCTCGATGACATGAACCGCTCCCACGCAAGGGAACTCGTTTTAAAAGTGCCTAGGCTCGCAGGAATCTCGCGGGTGGACTTGATCCCCATCTGATGGCAAGTCCAGCAGCCCTTGAAATAGAGTAGCCACTCGGCTTGCGTCTGAATAACGGTGGGTGGAGCGACCGGCCCATTTCCGTGCGTCAGCTTCACCGGATCGGGCGCGCCCGGTAGTGGCGGAGGTGGCGGAATGGTCATCGGGAAGTCGCTCTTGCGCGGAATAGTCAGCAGCGAGGCCCAATAATCGGCTGGGTAAGACTGCGCAGCGGCGCGCGGAGTGGGAGCAATGACCGCTGTTAGCGCCAATGTTTCTCCGGGCATGGCTTCGGCCGGCTCCGCGTCCACCAAACCGTAGCCTCTTACCCATACTTTGTATTTCGCTTTGGGTAGATCGGGCAAAAGGTATTGGCCTTGATCATTTGTTACTACGATCTTGCGGAACTTCGTCTGGAGATCGGTGGTTTCGGCGATCACCCACACGCCCGCTTCTGGCCCCTTTGAACTGGCCACCACGCCATGGATATTGTCGGCACCGGTAGCCACGCGATTTGACTCTGCCTGGGAAGCGGCGCTGCTCCCCCTGGGAGCGGCTTGCATCCCGACGATCGCTGCCGAGAGAACCAAGCCCAAAACCACGCAGGCTATCATCAGGATCGGAGGTTCCGCGTTCAACTTTGCCATCACATCCCCCTTTTACCGGTCTGCTGCTTGATTCCAAGTCCCTCGTAGTCCAGCGCGAGACTGTTTGTCGTTACATAACATATGTTGGTCGAGCCGCGCAGCTTCCGCGTGGCACCAATCTGCCTCCTCTGAGGCATCCTTGGTGCCCTGCTATCGATTCCTACTTCGCGAGCGGGTCCGGTCGAATCTGGAAATGCGCCAGTTGGCTGGGCATGCTCTTTCCGCCTTCGGTCAGCTGAGTCCCTTTTGTCTGGTTGGCGGCCCACAAACCACGCCCCTTCCATCCCGCTTTGGGATCGTCGATACGGCCATCGAAAAAGCGCGAGAAAAAGCCCATCGGATAGGGCACATACAGACGGACCCAGGTCTTGGTTTGTGGTTGAAACGCGAGCATCGAATCGGAGTCGGCGCCGTCGATAATGGGGACGTTATTGCCCAATCCGAGGGAATTATAACGATCGACCCACATATAGTAGTAGTAGTCCGACTTTATGGTCGGTTCTGTCTTGAAGGCAGGGCCCGGCATCGGATAAAACGTCCAGCCTTCAGGACAGTGCCGGCCGGTCGTCGCAGCTGCCCCAGTCAGAACCTTGCACTTGCGCCGGTCAAAGCTGGCCAGATTTCCCTCCCCGGTAAGCGGAGTCCAAACCACGCCGTTGGTATCGACATCGATTCCCCTGGTGTGAGAGCCGCCCATTCCGGGCCCCTGAAAGGCCGGAGGCTCGTAGACCTCTGCCAAGCAAGTGCTAGGCGGATTTGCACCTCGCGTGATGCGGATCAGCCTGCCGGGATCGGGCCGCAATGCCGACGTCCAAACGCTGCCATCAGCCGGGTTGTAGGCGACACCATACACTCCCGGTTGAGGGACCGCACGATCCAGGTCCGGATCGATTGGCTCCGGGGCCTGCGTATAGGTGCCGATCTTGCCGTCTCCATTCACGTCAATCACGGCTGGACACCAGCCTTGCGACTTCTCCGCGTCGTGCGTCTGGTCCCAGAGACGAGTGTTGAGCCAGCCTATACCGCCATCTCCTTGAACCGCGAAGTACAAGGTCTGGTCCTGATCATCGGAAAAAACGATACGAGTCGCCCGAAAACAAAGATCGACGAAGCCGAACTTGTGGGTTTTGGGGTCGTACACATCGACACCCTTTCCGCCGTCCTCCCTCGGGGAATTCTGGGCGTAAGGATTACTCGATCCCGCCTTGCAATAATCGGCGTTGCCGATTCGAGTCTCCACGTTGAACCACACGCGACCCTTGCCGTCCATCGTGATTGGGCCGGGGCTAACGGGGTCGTTCCAGATCAATTCGTCGCCAAAGTAGACCGACGGAGCGATCTGGTTCAGTGGTTCTCCAGAGGGCATCAGCTTGCGGTCATTCTCGTTAGGCAAGGGGATGTGGATCATCGACTCCGTGTTTTCTACTGGATCGACCACGGCAAGCGCTCCTGCTGTCCAGTTGGCTCCATAGATCGGCCCATTCGCATTCACCGTGGGATCTCGCTTATCGCTGCTGATAAGGGCATGGAGGAATGCGGCCCGCCCAGCCCAGTCCCATAAAGTGACCACCTCGTTCCGCTCAGTTCCCTGAGGCCGTGGCGGCACAGCCGGCAGCTCGCCCTTAGCGATACGGTCAATCCAATCGGAATACAGCGCCAAGCCCTCCTTGTGTCCAATACGGTCCATGGCGCTGATCATGCTGCGGCCCATCTGGCCCGAAGAAATAAAACGCAGCCAGGCGTCCGAGGTTGAGTTGAACTTGCCGAGGCTCGCGGGAATCTCCCGGGTTGACTTGTTTCCGACCTGGTGGCAGCCCCAGCAGCCGCCTTTGAAATTGAAGAGCCACTCAGTTTGGTTCGCAATGACGGTGGTAGGTGGCTCGCTTGCTATGGAGCCTGGTCCGTGCGTTGTCCTTTTCGATCCACCCGCTCCAGGGAGGGGTGGCGGTGGGGCAAGATGCATCGGGAAAGCACTTTTCGGAGGCACTTTCAGCAGAGCAATCCAATAGCTGGCCGGATAATATTCCGCTGCGGCGCGCGGGGTGGGGGCAATCACTGCCGTTAGAGCCAATGTCCGCCCAGGCATGGCTTCGACAGGCTCCGAGTCCACCAAACCGTAGCCTCTGACCCACACCTTGTATTTCGCCTTGGGCAGATCGGGCAAAAGGTATTGGCCCTGATCATTTGTTACCACGATCTTGCGGAATTTGGTCTGGAGTTCGGCGGTTTCGGCGATTACCCACACGCCGGCCTCGGGCCCCTTGGGGCTGGTCACCACGCCGCCGATGTCGTCGCCATCGACCGACACACGATTCGCTTCTGCCCGCATTGCGGCGCTCCTCCCTCTTGGGGCGGCATCCATCCGCACGATTGCGACGGAGAGAACCAAGCCAAAAATGACGCAGGCACTCATCGGAAACAGCGGTGGTTTTGCACTCAATTTTGTCATCGCATCCCCTCTCGTCGATCTATCCGCGCCATCGACGCCTGGAGAACTGCAGGCGGTCGTCGCAAACGTCAAACTTGCAGCGGCAGGACCCCTATTTCCACATGGTCTTAACTAGAGGCTGTTGCAAAACCTCTAACTAGGAACATCTATCGCGACGTCTTCGCGATGACTGCTCTGTCGATCGCACTATGCAGAATCCCACACACGTTCCGGAATCCGGCTGATGATACTGCGTGTGTCATCCGTCGCGCACAAATTCCTTGCAAATCATTGGGACAGAGCTACGACGCTCAAGGCCTAGCTTCCGTTGCATATCATTGAAGGCGTGGGACAAAACCATTAAGTGATTGCCAGCCGGGGGCCAGCGGCGGCTTCCTTTCTCGCCTGCGCCGCACGCACCGGCGTTTAAGCGTCATCGGGCAAGTTCAAGCGCGAAGATCACTCGGGAAGTTTCGATTGTGAGCACGCACCAAACCTCGGCCCATACACACGTTCCCCTCGGAGATGATCGAAGGTCACTCCTCCGCTGATATCTTCCGCCTCATTTCTGAAGATGCGATATTCTTCATGCTATCAGGAAGGGTGCCGGATGCGCCTTCCCGGAGTGAGTTTTCAGATTGACAAAGTATACAGGCTGTGTATTCTTGATATGACAGACTACTCTATTTCGGAAGCGGCGCGTCAGTTGGGAATTCAACGCCGAACGCTTTACAAATGGATTCGCGAAGAGCATGTTCCCGCCCCATCCACGCGAGTAGTGGCAGGGACCCGAATCAGGTTTTGGACAGAAAAGGGTATGGTCAAGCTTAGGCAGTACAAGACCGCACGGTTCTGGGGTAAAGGCAAGAGCAGAAAAACCAAACAGAATTCCAGGGCAAAACTCTCGTAACGAAGCGGGACGCGCAGGTGCTTGAACACCAAGCGCGCCCCTGACCAAGTCGCACGTCTGAGGTGCAACGATGGCTGCAACAGAAGTTATCCGGTTCCGTTTCTGCGCGCAAGCCGTTCACTGTGTGCGTTCAACCGCCTTAAAACCGTCCTTTCTGTTC
>JBEKBP010000052.1:0-28115 GCA_050015335.1 Candidatus Acidiferrales bacterium
GCGTCATGCCCTGCCGGTGCTACGATCACGATCTCAACGAGCGTTCAGGAGCCCATATTCCTGCATTTCTTAGCCGTGGCGGGATCAACGACGGCGAACGCACCGATCGTTTCAGCGATTACGAGCCCGAGTCCGGGGACGTACACGACCAGCGCCACCTCGAATTCGATCACGCTCCCTCAGGCGGGGCTGCTGGTGAGCTGGATCTTCGGTGACTCTGATGCCCCCCACGTGTTCACGCCGCAGGCGGGCTTTATTACCGATCCCAATTCGACGCCCAATTATCTGACGGCGGTAACCGAAAGCGTGTCGTCGCCTGGTTCCTACCAGAGCCAGTTTTCGATTTCACCATCCGCCGATGGATGGCAGGTGATCATCATAGGATTGCAGGCACCGTAGCACCTAGAAACCAGGTCCCGGGTATTCATGCCGGGAATCTGTGTCTTCGCCATTCTGAGCGCAAACGAGGGCGAAACATCATCTTTGTTTCGGCCGTTTGCGCTGCTTCGACCAAAGGCCGAGCCGGTAGTCGCTGGTTTGTTGGGTGATCTTGTCGCAAATCCTGACTTCTACATCGCCATTGGCATCGCAGGAGTAAATCTCTTCTATCAACAGCTCTTGAGGCAGAGCGTAGCGACTCACTGGCTGATCGTTTAAATCCGTTGAATCCCGCAGCCTTGGATCAAACGCTACGCGAACCTCATCCCAGTTGCTGATCTCACCCTCAGGCTGATTGTTGGCACCGAGTTGTGCACATTCCAGGTACCGAAAGTAACCGATGTTGTGCACCGGACGGTATGAGCGAACGATTCGCAGTGGTGCCTCGTCTCTTGAGGGAAGCTTTATTCCCCGCGGAAAGATGACATCGAAAACCACGTTGCGGCCATCATCGGCTTCACGCCACACCCCAAAGTTTTTGGTGAACTGATCGCGAAGAGGGCGGTGCTCATGCCCTTCGGCGCGGATCGCCAATCCTATCGCTGTGGCCGAACGCATGTACGCCGATCGCCGTACTCGGCGCCCAAACGTCTCACGCAGAACGCGCGCGACGGGAGGTAATTCCGATCCCCCTCCGGTCAGGTACAAAGTATCAACGGCGTGGTCCGGATGGGCCGCGAGTAGGCCCTCGGCCATCCGGCGGGTCGCTTCCACCAGGGGCCGGCACCGTTCGTAGAACGCATCCACTCCGATGGAAATTTCCCCCCAGTCTTTGCGAACCCGCCCCAAATCCACGGTAATCTTGCGGCTGTTGGGATTGAGCGATTCCTTCTTTTCGCGACACTCGTCAAAGAGCAAGTACCACTCTGCCGCCGACAGCGAATCCTCTGTCGCCTCTGGCTTTCCGGCCCCTGCCAAGGACAGTAGGGCCAGAATCTCATCGAAATCGTCACCGCCCAAATCGGGGATGCCGTCTGATGCGATAACGGAGCGCTCCGCTTCTCCCAGAGCCACCAGCGAGACGTCGAACGTTCCGCCGCCCAGGTCATAAACAAGCAATCCGCCATTCATCTTCTTGCGGTCGCTGGTATTGCGGCAAGCAAACTCAACGGCAGCGGCCGACGGCTCGTTCAACAAGCCAAGAACCTCGAAGCCCGCTGTCCGGGCCGCCTCTTGCGTGAGAAATCGCTGGTTGCTGTTGGCATTCGCTGGTACACCCAGCATTACCTGGAGCCTGTCGTATTTGCTTACGCCCAAGGTGGATTTGTCCATTAGGTCGCGACGTAAGGCCACCATCATTTCGGTCATCAGGAGAAACAGATTGAGCCGTTGGCCGGCAATATCGACCGTGCTGCCAGGACCAGCGTTCTTGAGCGAGCGCTTGAGAGAGCGAACGGTGGTCCATCCTGGTTTACCCTGCTGCTCGGCGGCATCCCATCCATAGGCCCGTTTGTCTCCCGAAAGAGCCAGCAGAGTCGGAAACCAGTCCCTTGCCCGTCCATCGGGCGCTTCGAAATTCACAAGCGGATAATTACCCCGGTCCGCTGCAGCGACCACCACGCGCGTCGTTCCAAAATCGAGCCCGATTCTCACAGCACTCATTTTACGGCGTCGCATTCCTCTGGCCAAGCGGGGATTCCAGTAATTCCAGTAATCACCGCGCACCTGGGTGCACTCCGCAGCAATTTCTCCGGACGCAAGCTTCTTTGGAGGAACCACGGTCGCTTGTCGACTCGCGCGAATTCCCTTGCGATGCTTACGGGACAGAGGAAAAAGGGCTGGCGGGAAGGGCACCTTCCCCTGTGGGACTAAACGTTTCAAGCCGACTAGAAGCGGCTTTTCGCAGCCTCGCCATGACGTGGTTTATGACCCGGTCGGAGGCGCTCTGGGGTACTTTGAAAGTACCCACTGCTGGATGAAGGGCATGACCCAGCCGACCAGATCCAGGCTGCAGCAGCCCTCCGTTCATTTTCTACCAGCGGCGGTATAGGGTTGTGGAGTAGGATTTAGCATTGATGCGGCGGGCGAATTACCGCCTGACTGGAGGAGCCGTGATGCGGACCAAGATGGCGTTGCTAATCGTGTTGACTAGCCCGCTTGCCATCGTTCTGCAAGTGGGAACCCGAGCCGCCCGCGCGCAAGGTCAAACCTTGGCAGCTCTGAGCGGAAAAATCACCTCGCAGGAAGAAGGCGCGATGGAAGGCGTGGTGGTCAGCGCCAAGAAGGACGGCTCAACGATCACGGTGAGTGTGATCAGCGATAAACAAGGCCATTTCGCATTTCCAGCCAGCCGCTTGGACACTGGTCATTACGTCCTTGCGATTCGCGCGGTCGGATACGATCTCGACGGCCCGGGATCGGCAGAGGTGGCCGCGCACAAAACGACGAGTGTCGATCTTAAGCTCCGCAAAACGAAAGATCTGGCCTCTCAGCTCACCAACGCGGAGTGGCTGATGAGTATCCCGGGCACCGACGAGCAGAAGACATCCTTCCTTTTGGGAAATTGCATAAACTGCCACACGCTCGAGCGCCCGATACGGTCGACGCACACCGCAGACGAATTTGTCGAAGTCATATCACGGATGAAAGGTTACTCGCAGACCAGCCAACCCATGAAACCCCAAAGATCGCCCGATAGCGAAATTGCACGGTCGGTGCATCCGGAAGACTACCGGAAGTTGGCCAATTATCTAGCCACGGTCAATTTGAGTTCGACATCCAATTGGGAGTACTCCTTCAAAACGCTTCCGCGTCCGACGGGCAGATCTACCCATGTCATCATCACTGAGTATGATCTGCCGCGTAAGACCATCATGCCGCACGACGTCATCGTTGATGAGCATGGCACCGTATGGTATTCAGATTTCGGCGAGCAATATTTCGGCAAGCTTGATCCCAAGACAGGCAAGGTCACCGAGTGGCCCGTGCCAAGGCCCAAGCCCACCTTTCCCGAGGGCATGCTCGATGTAGAAGAGGCCCGCGACGGAACCATGTGGCTCGGAATGATGTCGCAGGCAGGTCTGGCCAGGTTCGACCCGAAGACCGAGACGTTCAGAATCTACAGCGCGCCCGATGTCATGAACGATGACGGCACCCCCAAATCCGGGGTGCGGCAACGCGAGGTGACGCTGCAGTACACCGTAGACGGGAAGGTCTGGTCGACCGAGGACAATGGTGAGATTGCCCGGTTTGATGTGAATACCGGAGCCTATGAGCGGTTTGAGCCTCTCAAGCAGACTTCGTTCACCCCTTATGGGATCTACGGTATCGCTGCAGATTCCCATAACAATCTATACTTTGCCGAAATCAGCCATGGTCACATTGGGCGGATCGATGCCAAGACCAAGCAAGTCAGCTTCTATCCGATACCCACTCCCAATTCGCGCCCTCGCCGCATTGAGATGGATTCCCAAGACCGCCTCTGGTTCGCCGAATACGGTAACAACCGAGTCGGCCTGTTTGATACCAAGACGGAGAAGTTCGCAGAATGGGTGATGCCGACGCCGTGGACCTGGCCGTATTACGTCACCCGAGACAAGAATGGTGAATTGTGGACGGGCGGGATGAACACCGATCGGGTTGTGCGGCTCGATCCCCAAACGGGCGAGATCGTTGAATATCTCATGCCGAAGGATACCAACATTCGCCGTGTGTTCGTGGATAACCGCACGACGCCGGTTACTTTTTGGACGGGCAGCAACCACGGTGCCGCCGTTGTTAAGGTAGAACCGCTCGACTAGAAGAAGCGCGCGGCGGCCCGCTTTTCTCTAACGGCGTCGATTACACTGCCGGCCCGGGCATCCGTGACGAGGATTTCACCGCTCACCTATCGTCACCGCAAATGCACAGCCAGACGCAGCCCACTCCACTGGCCCCCAAGACTTGTATCCAATCTCGGTGCGGTCACCGGCGCAGTTGGTCGCCGGAACTCTATTTAGCCAGCGGGTCGGGCCGAATCTGAAAGTGAACGACGAATGGAATCTTGTCATGAATGTAATCATGGTCGAATTTGTCCCCTTCGGCCAGGTACTGGACGCGGGCCTCGTTGGCTCCCCATAATCCGCGTCCCTGCCATCCCGCCTTGGGATCGTCGATCCGGCCTTCCAGACTGCGGGTAAACAGACCCATGGGATAGGGCACTCGCAACGTAACCCATTTCTTGGTGGCCGGTATAAACGCTTTGTAGGAATCCGAACCTGTACCGCAAAGGATCGAAACGTCTCTGCCCAAACCGAACGTATTCTCACGGTCAACCCAGCTGTTGTAGAAATAATCGGTCGTCGCATCGGTTCCCTTGAATTTAGGACCCGGCACTTGATAGAACGTCCAGCCCTCGGGGCAGTGCTGTCCCGTCGCCTTGGGACCATTGAGTACCTTGCATTTCCTGCGGTCAAAACTAGCCAGATGCCCGGATAGCATCGAAATCCACACGAGGCCGTCGGAATCAAAGTCGATTCCTCTCGGTGAGTAATATTCTTGCTTCGCTGGATCGTTTATATCAAACGGTGGTTCATAGACTTCGGTCTTGCACGTCTCGGGAGGGTTATCGCCAGTTACAAATCGGAAGATCCTTCCTGGAAGGCCTCCGGGAAAGCCATACCACACACTGCCATCCACGGGATTCACCGAGATGATGTAGCCGGTATTTCCAGCAACGTACCGATCCAGTTCCGGCTCCGGCGGCTCGGGTGGCTTCGTATAGGGACCCGTCTTACCGTCGCCGTTATAGTCGATCACCGCGGGACACCAACCTTGCGCTTTCTCCGCATCGTGCGTTTCATCCCAGACTCGAGTGTTGATCCACCCAAGACCGTTGACGCCCCGGGCAGTGACATACAGAGTCTCATCCTTGTCGTTGCCAAAGGCGGTATGCCCGCCGCCGAAGCAGGTGTCAACGCTCGTGAACTTGCCCGTTTTGGGATCGTAATAATCCACACCGGCGATTTGATGGCGCACCTGGGAAACATCCTTAATATCGGGGATCGGATAGAATTTTGCGAAGGGATTGCTCGATCCCGCCTTACAGTAATCGGGAAGGGTGAGCCGAGTGGGTATGTTGAACCACACGCGTCCCTTGCTATCCATCATCGTCGGACCAGCATTCATGGGGTCCCTGCGGAACCCCAGGCCAGTGGTTTGGTCTCCCCAAAACAACGACGGGTAGTCCACGCGCTGAGGCGTGAAAAACTTCAACTTCTTTCGATCCGCTTCGTTTGGCAAAGGAATATTCAGCATGTACTTCTCGTTGGTCGACGGATCCAGAACGTCTAGGGCGCCCGCGGCCCAATCGGGCGAGTAAATTGGGCCGTTGGCATTGGTTGTGGGTTTCCATCGATTCGTAGTCGTCGTATCGTGGGGGAATCCAGTGGGAATAGAGTAGTCCCACACCGTGAGTACGACGTTCCGCTCCAAGCCTTCCGGACGGGAAGGCTGTGGCGGCACTTCGCCTCCGGCGATCCGGTCGGTCCAGTTACTGAACATCGCCAAACCACGATCGTTTCTCAGCGGACCTAACATATCGAAGTGCTCATCGTTGACCTGGCCCAGGTCTAGCAACCGTTCCCAAGCTTCCTTGCTGGAATTGAACTTTCCGATGCTGGCCGGAACCTCGCGCGTAAACTTGCTGCCCATCTGATGGCATCCGCTTTCAGCGCAAGATCTTACCTGCGAGGCCCATTCCGCTTGTGACTTGAAGGTTTTATCTGAGGCACTAGGCGGATTAGGCCCCGGCACTCTGGCATCGGGACCAGAAATGGTCAGCGGGAACTCGCTTTTGCCGGGTATCTGCAACAACGAATACCAGGAATCGGGCGGGTAATACTGGGCGGCTTCCTGCGCACTGGGAGCCACGACCGCCGATAGCGCCACCGTGTCACCGGGCAGCGCCTGAACCGGAACCGAATCAACCAAGCCATATCCTCTGACCCATAGGTTGTATTTCGCCCTGGGGAGCTGCGGTATCAAATACCGGCCCTGATCGTCGGTCACCACGATCTTGCGCAGCTTATTCCCCACGTCCGCGGTTTCTGCAATGACCCACACACCCGCTTCGGGTCCCTTCGCACTGTTTACCACGCCTCCGATATAGCCGGCGGCAGACGGCCGGCTCACCTCGGCCTGCGCCGCCATGCCGCTCTCCGGGGGACCTGCCTGCATCCGAGCGCCCAGGACGGCCATAACCAAACTGCAAGCGATCACCCCTATAATCCGCATCACTGCCTCCCGGTACCAACCGCATCTGCTGAGCCCTTAAGCATCCCTGTGAAAGATGAACCCGATGATCTAGATCCGTTTGCGCGATGTAACAAAAAAACTCCGCCATTGTCAAATAGTCCGCAGGATCGCAAGCGCGAAGCCTCCAGCGTCGACCAGTTTAGTCTTCTAGATTATGGTCTTGCCTTGGCGGTCGATTTTGGCAAGGCAACAGCAGAGAAAACGACTGCGTCCTCTGGCAAAAGGAATCCCTCCCGCACGAGCCGGTCGGCCGCCTGCCTCCGTCTGGAGGCAAAGTCCTCTTGGTTCTGATAACGCTCTTCGAGCGAAAGCCTGGAATCGTGATTCTCCATCCGTTCTGCCTTGGTGTCAGCGAAAGGAATGTAGCTCCCGTTGAGACCACACAGGTCGCCTTCCGCAAAGCCCGCTGCGCGGAAATTTCGGCCCGAGTAAGTGCCTAACGGCACCTTGATTTCGGGCGGCTCAATGCCTCCGATCGGATTGCCGTCCGCATTGGTGCGCGCAACAAAGATCGGATACTCAGGTCCGGAAACGACCGGAGGCTGATGGCTATTGTCCCTCAGCCAGAATCGGTTGATCTCGGGATTGAACGGAACCGCGGGAATGCCGGGCCATAACATGGCGGCCTCCGCCACAGAAATCAATGTGCCGTCTTTTAGGTTTGGGTAACGGCTCGGAGGCGGTTCTACTCCCTCGGTGACCCAGCGGTCCAGTGCCACCAACAACGCCCGCACATAATACCTATAATGCAGCGGGTTTCGCAGCTGTTTGCAAATGCCCCGATCTGCCGTACTGGCGATTGACTCGCTAAGGTCATTGGAGTCGTGCGGGACGCCGGTTGGCATATAGACGCGGACATTGTCGGGGATGGGCACCGGCCTACCACTTGTATCAGTAAAGACCAGCGAGACACGCCTCTGCCACACTTCGGTGTCGGTATCGATCTGGAAAATCTTCGGGCAGGAGTGAGACTTGCTACATTTCGCCAGCAGCCCATCGGTTTTCCCAGTCAGCCGATCCGTTGTGGTCGCGTAGGTGAAAGGAAATTGGTCGCTCGAATAAAGATGGTCCTCATGCTGCATTGAATAGCGACCCGGTTGAGCAAAGGCAGCATTGAATTCGTGCGAACCCGAACCCGACAGGGCGCTCAGAACGCCGTCAAAAACCCTGCGGCCGGAGCTATCCCCATTGAATCCTTCCGACACCAAGGCCTTGGTGACCCGTCCGCTTTGCGATATGCCCATTCCAATGACGGCCTTAAACGGGGTCCCCCGATGCACGGGATTTGCCTGCCCGGTCGAGTCGCGCTCGGCATAGCGCAAGAACAACACGAAATCCCTGATGGATGCGAAGGCGATACCTTCCACGATAGCGTCGGTCGCCTGATAGATGAGCTCATAGAGAGCACCCCTGTCAAACCCGGGCGCGGCCGTGATGCGCACGTGCTTTGCATCGATGTAACTCCAACTCGAAGCGGGTAGCGGTTTCCGCGGGTCTTGCTCCCGCTCACGGACGGTGAGAGTTGCCGCCGCAGTATCCAGATTGGCCGCCGGATACGTCAAGAGCTCGGTGAACGACGGGCCGGCCGGGATGTCGGTAAATTCTTCGCGGCTGGCGCCGATAATGGGTTTCCCGTTGCGCATTGCTACGGGGAACTTGGCTTTGAGCAACCCCGGCCGCGAACTCTCCGCCGACCCCTCGGCTTCCCAACCACTCCAAGCCACGGTGTACCCACGTTTCATAATGAAGGCCGTCGCCGGATCGGCAACTTCTTGAGGCCCCGTACGGCTAAACTTACTTAGATTCAGGTCCGAAAGTGCCTTCTCGTGCCCGCGATTCAATACGTCGTAGAGAAGTCGTCGGTTGCCCTTATTCACATCGACCGGTTTGAGTAGGGCGATTTCCGTGCTGTATTCCACGCAACCGTCGGCATTGCGTGGAGCATACTGGAGATTCACGATCCCGGCATTCATGGGGGCTTTCGGGTCTAGCTCGCCGTAAACGGTTCCCGTCAACATCTCATAGGGACCGGCGCTGCCAAACGAGGCTCCTCCAAAAGCAGGACGGCGATTGGCAATCACAATCTTTGTGATGCCCACTGTGGCCGGGGGCTTGGTCTGCCCAATGGCACAAATGGCACACGGAAGTGCCAGGATCCATCCAAGAATGCACACCACAATGATTCCCTTCACACTCGACGCTCCAGAACCAAACCATGAACCACCGTCAACTTGCATGATCCGCGCCCATGCAAACACGACGAAGCACCTATCGCACTAAGGCTTCAGCCCCAGGGCAAGCGCTGGATTGGTCTTTACCATGAGATTGATGTCAGCCACAGAGATTCCTTCTTTGTGCAACGCGTTCATGAAATCGAGCAAAGCTTGGGGATGCAATGGGTACTTGTTCTGGATCGAGCCAAAATTTGTGGCAAGGATACAGAACCTCGGGCCGACCGTACGAATCGCTTCTGCGAACTCACTCATTGTACGCTGCTCGGTTGTTCCAAACGCATTGCTATAAGCAAATTCAAGATAGGCCCCACCGTGAGCCACCTGTTGCATCTGCGGAATCGTCAAATTGACCAGCAGGTCATTGGCGCCCGTGACCACGATGTGGGTTACTCCACGCTGATGCGCCTGCCCGACAACCATTAATACTTCTTCCGCAGAGATGTGGCCGGTCTCCAGCACCAGTTCATGATTTTGCCCAATGAAGTCGATCAACTCGAGTACCGAAGGCAGAAGATGATCACCCTCCGAGACCGGAACAGTCGCCCCCACGAGCTGGCGGCGGTCCCCTGATCGGGCCTGTATCCCACTTAGGTTCTTCGCGGAAACTTCAGAATCGAATGTGGGCAACCATACGACTCTGCCCCAACCTCCCTTCACCCTGGTCATGCACTTCACAGCCTCCAGATTGATTCCGCCCACAGACTTATTCAGGACGATGCCGCCGAAAATCTCGATTCCCGGAACCTCCTTCCGGACCATGTAGGCAAGGGCGGCCGTTGATTCCCAATGGTTCTTGAGCACCAACCCACGCATGCCCTTCTGCTTGGCAATCCGTGCCAAGTCATCGGCGTCGATGGAGCGCTCGACGCTGTCGGGAGAACTATGCACGCGCGTATCGATAGCACCTTTTAGATCTAAATCTGACCGTCCGGGCGCCGGCACAGCTATCAAAAATAAACCGATCCAGGTCCACCTCAAGCGCTTGATCAGAAGGCATGACAATCGATCATTCATTCACCCTCCGTTCTGCCTTGACTGCTGTCATCGGCCGTCGGTCGACGTTTGAAATCTGCGTTATTCTCTGACCGGAGCCTCCAAGTATCGCGCGGCTAGTGTCCGTTGAGATGTCCAGATTCTACTGCGACGGCCATGGGTCCTCAACTGGCCCTCCGCTCAGTCATCCTTTAGAGTGTGGAGGAGCTGAACTCCACACAGGGAGTTGCGCGGCAAATCCACGGGGCTCGAGAGGCCAGCTTTCTCGCTCCGGCCGTCAGGCAGGCCGGCCTAAAAATAGATAATCGATGAAACGGGCGCGGTGGAGCAGACGTCTGCTTCGGTGCGAGTGCGGTTGGCAGGTGGGGGCTAGCAGATAGGGGCTAGAGGCCCCGGTGGGTGCTCGAGTTGGGATACGTAGGCAGTCGCTGTATTCATCAGGCTTCCGATGCCGTGGGTGTGCGCCAAGTCAACCAAGCGCAGCTGGCAGGCCCGGCCAATCCTGTCAACGGCATTCCCACCAATACGGTCGCCAACGTCTCGGTCCGAGATCTGCCTCTCGGGAATCATGACGGTGTCCTTGGCAAGGTTACCAATGGTTGGAGTGTTGCAGGAGCAACGGTGGCACAAGATGGGCAACCCCTGACGATCGAAAACACCCGGGGAGGGAGTATCTATGGGTTTGGTGCCCTATCGCCCATAACCTCCACGGCCCGATTTGCTGCGGGAGAGGGCGCCGCCAACGTGGCAACTCCCGGCAGCGTGGCAGACCGGCTGGGGGGCAGTGTTCTCGGTGGTCGGGGCTATTTCAACAAGGCTGCATTCGGTACCACACCGGTCATTGGCAACAGAACCGGTTACGGGAACAGCGGTTTCGGAATTCTTCTTGGCCCAGGCCAGTTTAACTTCGATGGGACGATCAACCAAAGTGGGAGGCCTGCACGAGGATGCGACTCTGGTGTTTGCTACCGAGTTCTTCAACCTGTTCAATCATCCGCAGTTTGCCAACCCGACGGGGTCCCAGACCGACGTTTCCAAGTCAACCTTTGGACAGATTACCAGCGCGTCGGTGAACCCGCGCCTGATCCGATTTGCGCTGGAGTACGTATTTTAGAGTCGTCTGAATCGGTGAAAGGGGAATACGAGCGATGACACAATTGAATGCAAAAGCGCGGAGAATGGCCGCGGTTGCCTTGGTCTTGGTTTTCTTTGCAGCCATGGTCCGCATAGAGGCCGCCCCAAACGGGAGCGGCGCAGCTGCACAAGCAGCGGCAAATCGGGTGGCCGTCGACGGCGACGAGATGGGTGGCGTCGTGACAAGTTCGGAAGGTCCTGAAGCGGGCGTTTGGGTGATAGCGGAAACCACGGATTTGGGAACCAAGTTCCGCAAAATCGTCGTCACCAACGATCAGGGTCAATACCTGCTACCCGAGCTCCCCAAAGCACACTACAAGGTCTGGGTACGCGGCTATGGCTTGGTTGATTCGGCGCCGGTAGAGGCAACGCCCGGGCAGACGCTGGCGCTGACGGCAGTCATTGCGCCAAACGAGCGCGCGGCTGCCCAGTATTACCCGGCCGATTATTGGTACTCGATGATTAAGATCCCCACCAAGAGCGCCTTTCCGATGAGCGTTCCGCTTCCCCCACCCCTGCCTCGTCTGCCTGGTGCCGCCGCAGCGGCTCCGCCCAACCTGACGCACGGATATCCGCCGGCCCCACCTAAGACCGTCATTCAAAACCAGGCGGAGTGGCTCTATGCATTTAAGGCCGGATGTTTGGGTTGCCACATGGTTGGGCAGAAGTCCACCCGCGAGATTCCTGCAAGCCTGGGCACGTTCAAGACAAGCTCGGATGCCTGGGAGCATTTCTTGCTATCCGGACAGGTTGGCCGGAGCATGATGGGTGCCGTGAACCATTTGGGGCATGACCAGGGATTGGCGATCTATGCCGATTGGGGGGACAGGATTGCGAGGGGTGAGGTCCCGCCTAAGCCGCCGCGTCCACAAGGAGTCGAACGCAACGTCGTGCTCACCGAATATGATTGGGCGGGGCGGGCGTCGTTCCTTCATGCGCTTATTAGTACCGACAAGCGCAATCCCACCGTCAACGCGAATGGCGGGATTTATGGCGCCGAATGGGCGGCGGGTGCACTTGCCACGGTGGACCCGGTCGACAATACAAGGAAGATGATCCCGGTCCCGTTGCCCCATGAGGCCGACCGGTCGAAACTGCCCCGTACCTCGCCGCAAAGTCAGGTTGAGCCCTCTGTTTACTTTGGCGATGAGTTGGTCTGGGACGACCCAGTCAATCCGGGTCCGATCACGATGGATGAGAAAGGTCGCGTCTGGTTCAACGTGGAAAACCGGATCGGCAACGCCGACTTTTGCAAGGCAGGATCTACAAATCCTTACGCCATTCATTCCCCGCGTGAATTCGGCGCCAAGGGCGTGGATGTGTACGATCCGGAAACGGGAAAGTTCGATTTCGTCGATCTTTGCTTCAAATCAACCCGCATTGTCTTTTCTGATGACAAGGATGACACGTTGTACTTCTCGGTTCAGGTAGATGGCGGAATCGGCTGGCTCAATGTTCGGCAGTGGGAACAAACCCACGATGCCGAGAAATCACAGGGCTGGTGCCCGGCCGTGATTGACTACAACGGAGACGGCAAGATCGGGGCTTATACGAAGGCCCCCGAGCCGCCTGATCCAACAATGGATCGCGAGGTTCCCAATCCTGGCGCGTATGGTGTGGCCTACAACCCGGTCGACGGTAGTGTGTGGTATTCCAACATCATGACCATGCCCGGTAGGATGATTCGCATGACCAAGGGCGCCAATCCACCGTCCACGTGCACCACGGAAGTCTACGAGGTGCCCTACGATCCCAAGGGTAATGGACCGGGCGGCTCGCTTCCGCGCGGACTCGACATCGATACCAATGGCGTGTTGTGGACGCCGCTGAGCCTGGAAGGTGTTCTCGCCAGCTTTGATCGACGCAAGTGCAAGACGAAGTTAAGAGGCGAAGCTGCGATCACCGGTAAGCAGTGCTTTGAGGGCTGGACGTTCTATCCCGTGCCGGGCCCCGTCTTTCAATCAGATCCCACTGTAAAGGCCGAGTACAACTACTACAATTTCATCGACCGCTACAACACCCTTGGTCTAGGAAATAACGTGATCATAATGGATGGCGCCAACTCTGATTCTTTGGTGGCATTTAAGCAGGACACCAAGGAATTTGTCCGACTGACGCTTCCCTACCCCATGGGCTTTTTCTCGCGTTTTCTCGATGGGCGGATCGACAACGCCAAGAACGGCTGGAAGGGGCGCGGTCTGTGGGCAGCCGATGAGACACGAGGTTCGCAACTGGCCGAGGGAGGCACCAAAGATCCAAACATCCCCAGCCGGCTGGCGCACTTCCAGATCCGGCCCGATCCTCTGGCAAAATAACATGCCCTTTTCAGCCTGAAGCGCTCGTGTTGCTTCGTCGCTCAAGTCGTTATGCCAGCGATCAGCGCGGAGCTGCCGGGCATGGCGGCGCGAACAGTGAGAAGCTGGCAGGCCAGATCGCTGTTCAACGGGGCCGCCTCTGCCGCGCTGAAAGGGTCGATGTCTCCCCGGCCTTCCAGCAGTCGCGCGGCGAAGCAAGGCCCCGGGCGGCTTCGCAAGCGGTGTCTTCCACACTCTTGCCGCCGAACCGCGCCGTATCGTCCCCCGGCCCGCGCACCGCGAGCCAACGCCATCCTAGGCGAGCGTCGCGGCGGAGTTTCCGGCCCGGTGAAATGGTTGGCGGCATCAAGCGAGGTGAATGGTGACTCTGTGTCGCAGGGGGAGTCCGCCGAGGGCCATGGACCATTCGAAGACATCGTTATATGCTAGAAAACGGTCTGACTGGCTCATAAAAACGCGGGAGAAAGCGTCAGGGGAAGCGCAAACCGAGCCATGAAACTCACGCAAGTACCCGACATTGTTCGCTGGCCCGAAACGCATTATGTTTTTATCGAGAGCATTGGACCTTTTCAGAATACCGCACCTCAAGCTTGGCAAAACCTACATCTGCTTGTTCCTGGAATTGCACAACACAATACCATCACGGGGTACATCAGCCTCTACAAAGTATCGCTGCAGATATATCGTGCAGGCGTTTCCCTTGCGGCAGAACCCGCTAACCTACCTGAGAATGTCGCATACGAAAAATTCGAGGGTGGTAAATACAGTCGTTTTGTTTTGACCGGACCGTATTCAAACCTACCCGAAGCATCTGGTCGGATTTTGGAGATCGCCTCGGAGAGAAAAATAAGACTTCGCGATGACTACTGTATTGAGAATTACGTCCATGATCCGAGGACTACCCCTGAGGAGCAATTGGTCACCGAAATCCTGCTTCCCACGGTCTAACCCATTGGTAAATCGCGTGACTGGCACCCCTAGGAATCGAGTTTGCGTCAGACTACAGGCGATTCGGTTTCCCGGCTCCGGGATTGTCTTCACCAATGATCTTCATTTTAGTGAACACATTTGTTCTCTCAGGGCGCGAAAAGCGCAGGCGGCTACCTGTTTTTAGAGGCCGTTTGTGCCCCGAGATTTCGACTCAGACAACGGTTCATCCCGCTCTAAAAAACGCGCAGCTTGCAAACAAAACCTGCCCAGTGCCCTGCTAAAACGCGATGCATGGTGAGGACGGACGCGTGAATCCCAACAACGTCCCATCGGCGGAACAATCGTTCAGGATGCCAGCTTGTATTCGACGCGGACGTTTAAGCGAATCGCAACGGGCTGGTCATCGAGGACGGTGGGTTCATATTTTCTGCCCTCCACGGCTTTGATGGCCGAATCAAAAAGCAGCGGCGGGCCGCTGATCACCTTCACACCGGTCACGCTGCCGTGCTCGTCGATGACCGCCTCGATTACCACAACACCGGAGATGTGCGCCTGCCTCGCAATCGGGGAGTAGACCACCGGAGGTGCATAGAGTATTCGAGGTTCCTTCATGCCGGTCGAAATGCGAATGGGGCCTTTCGGTTTCTCGGCGACGGGAGCAGGAGGAGGTGGTGGCGGGCCGGACGAGCCGGCGAGAAGATCCCCGACGCCGCCCGGAATGCCGCCTGCGACGCCCGCGATGGGAGGTGCCATTACACCGGCATCCGGCGTGGACACGATTCTGTTCGGAATCAGCGCGGGCGCGGTGAGTTGCGCCTTGATGAAGGACTGTTGGGGCGCAGCCGCGGCGCGCGCCATCGGTGGCGGAGCAGATGGAGCCGCGGCGGGAGGAGGAGGCGCGACCAGCAGAGTCGAGTTGAGTTTGTAGAGGTCCATCCCCTCGGTAAAAATCAGCGGAAGCAGCAACAGCGATCCAACAATTGCCGCTTGAATCGCGAGCGCCAGGCCGGTTTGCGCCGCGCGTCTCCCGCGGGCGCGAGCGTCTTCCTCAAGTATCGAAGTCGAAAAGATGTTCTGGTTTGGCTGCGCCGGGCGCGGGGGCGACGCAACAAAATTCACGGGCTCGCTGGACGGTGAAACGCTTGGCTGAAACACTCCTTCATTAAGGGCCGACATTCATCATCTCCTTTTTCACTGGAAGCATTGCGGCCAAAGAGCATCCTGGGAATCTCGACGAGACCCTAAACTGAGCCCTAAGACCGCCACCGCCGGATTACAGAGGTGGAAAAATCCCGCTCCACGTGGAAAAGCGAGATGCTGTGACTACACTAAATATCCTCCATTAGTTTGCAGATTCGTGCTAGAAAGCACAAACTCACAATCTGAATCGGTGCCATAGAAAAACAGCATGTCCGATGGTCTGACTTCTCCGACTCTGGCCCGACACGGGCCAGCACGGCCCTGTTGAACCTAGATTCTGGCTCTGCCCAGAGGCTAGGAGCCCGCCTCCCCTGCTGTCGCGCATCCCCGTCCTGCGGGTTTGCACCAGAGCCGCAGCTCCAGGATCCGAACTTGTAAGCCATCTTGACGAATCCTGGTTACCGCCATACCCCTGCGTTGCAGAGCAACTCCACGCCTGCGGCCCTCCCCGCAGAGGTCCTTGGGCGAGCTGTTTGCAGAAACGGGCACCACCGTATCGAGAACAGGCTTTCACGATTTGGGTAATAGATAGCACTAACAGGAGCGTTTTCCCGGCCGGACTACTGAAAATAAATGACTTACGATTGGCCGGCGAGCTGCGTTGCACTTGCATATCCGAACCGAGGAGTATGTGTAAAAAGGGCCACGATCCTATGCACGTACCACAGACTGGTCGAGCCGGTTTGTCCCGCATCAGCGCCTGGGCCACTAAACCTGGCCGGTTCTATTTCGCAGTTTGTCTGTTCCTTTGCGGCGCCCAAGCCCTCAACCTTTACCTGTACCTCCGAACTCCGCATTTGGTTAGCTACGTCCTGCCCAAGCCCGCTCAACTTTTCTCACTCACAATCGGGACCCTATTTCTGTTCCGTGCCCTACAAGTCTCGGGCTCGTTTGTCTGGATGCTCATCGACCCCGCAGAACCGGAAACCGCCATCCTGTCCGCCAACGATGCTCATCTGCCTTATGTCACGGTCCAGATACCCTTGAGAAACGAAGACATTCATGTGGCGAAGCTGTCGATCGATTCAGCTTTTTCCTTGACCTATCCTCGCGATCGTCTTCAGGTCCTCGTGATGGACAATAGTGACCCCGGACATTCTTTTGACGAAATCCGGCAATACGTTGAGGCGAGGGGTGGCGTATTCGGTCATCGAGCGGGAGTCGAAGGTTTCAAAGCGCGCAATCTGAATCTGCTCTTGCCCGATACGCGAGGAGAGTTCCTGCTGATTCTTGATGCCGATTCCACTGTTCCATCCGACATCCTGTTACGGACCCTCCCACTTTTTGAAGATCCCCTGTTGGGATATGTTCAATTCCGCATCGACACTCTCAACGAGGAAACCAACCTCATCACGCGTGTCGGTGCGATGGCGGCCCGTACCAAGACCCGGCTATCCCGACTACGGAATCATCAAGGGTTCGTTATCTTTGAGGGGCACAATGGCATGATTCGTCGGCGAGCTCTCGAGGTGGTGGGCGGCTGGTCGGAGGAAGTATCCGAAGATCTGGCAACCGCAATCGAAATGCGGCTCGCGGGCTTCCAATCTAGATTTGTTAACGAGACCTCGACCGGGGAGATCGCTCCTGAAAGATTTCAGGAGATGATGAAGCAGAGGAGAAAGTGGTCCTACGGGACGGGACGACTCTTGTGGAAAAAAATAGCTCCGATATTGCGTTCTGATTTGAGGTGGTATGAAAAGCTTGATTTAATTTCGTTCATGGCGAGCCTTGCGATCGACGGGTTGGGCTTCTTGATCCTATTCGCCTACATCCCCATCCCCTGTGGCACCGTTCTGATCATGCTGATACTTTTCTTTCTTCCGATTTTGCTCGCCGAAAACTTCGCATTGAGGCGCGCCTTGAGTCGCTACATTCCATTTGTAGCAATCATGGCGGCGCTGATGCCCACATTAGCCTATGGAACCTTTCTTTCCATGATCGGTCGCAACGAACCTTTCCCGGTAACCTTGAAAGCGGGCGGTAAGTCACTTGAATTCGGTGAGCTGGTACGAGTCCATATTTTTGGCATCACGAGTGCCTGTCTGTTCTTCGTGGGAGCGTGTTTTGTGGTGCGTGATATCGCGCATTTCTTCCATTATTATTCCGGCGCGACCATGGTGATGGCAGCGGCTCTGGTGGTACCGTTTCTGATCGAGGACATTGCGACAGGCCGCTCGATCTACGGTGAAAAGCGTAGTCGCCCAAATCCCGCGCCGGAGACCGTCGACCGTTGTCCTGAGATCTAAGACCCATCCGCTCGGTCCACGAACGGCAGTTCGGTCGCGTTACGATGACACTCGCCCTCGAGTGGTACAACAACCCGAGGGGCGGATCATCCCGCACGCGCCAGGGCGGAAGATACCGTGAGGGGAAGACGAAAGCGGCAATCTTGGTTTCGGCCGGTTGGAGCGGGGCACAGCTCGAGCTCGCATCTGCAGAAATTGGAATTAGCCGACGCCAAGCGCAAGGTTTTACATACTGAGAACCTGGCAAATAAAAATATAACATCCTGTTTTGCAGTCGGCCGACTGCACGTGCAGAAGCGGGCCAACCGCCCTCCAGATTCCGAAGTGCGGTCTCTCAGAATTCTCTGAACTTTTCCAGGCCTCGTCGAACGCTTCCAAGTAGAAATAGGAAACGCTATTAGTGCGCGCCCAGAAGACGAAGTTAAGAAAATAGCAGCGTCGGGTCACCAACTGCCGCGAGGACGCTTGGATCGTCGAGCCAGACGGCGTAGGTATCAGCAGTCGTCACCTGTACACCGGGAGCAGCAGTTTTGACTTGGTTTTATGTCGTCCACAAGACCAGTTGCACTGACGTCACGTCGCGAGAGTTGCTCGGGGTATCAACGACAGCGAAATCAACACAATCCCTTCTGAGTAAGTCTACCGGGCCAGCAATCCGCTGAGCGTCCCTTGCTGAGCCTCTGGTATCGCGGCGCAGTTTAATCCCACTTCACGGGCAATCGGGCAGACTCGCTCCATTCGCCGATCGCTACACGATGGCGTGAGCAGATTGATCCCGGACATTCAATATAACCAGAACGTCTTCGTGCTGCTCAATCATATAATACCGTTAGAATTCAACGCCGGAGAAACGCATGAAACGATGGGAGCTTCTCACAGTGTTTTGTCTCATAGTTTGGCCGATTAACTGCGCTAGCGGCTCAGATCAAAACCGTTCCAAGGAGGAAGCTCCGACACGGAACATCAGCGCTTCGCCTGGCACGGTCACTCAAGGCCAGTCAAGGGCCAGCACAAACGCAACGTCATGTCCCACCCTAGCGTGGTCCGATTCGGGTCTGATGCGTGGTCCTGCATGGATTAGGCCGGCATCATCGATTGGTAGTGACACGCCCGCTCTTGTCTGTAGTGACAATCGTAATGGCGCAAACGCGTCTTCAAGAGTCACGGTAGATATCCCCTCGCTGTCTCTTAGCCTAACTGCCATTGCTCCCGTCGTCGTTTCGCTCGGCAGGAAGATTCACGCCATCGACCTTGCCCGGCACGTGCGCGGCGGCAGTGCCCCCTTCACGTATTCACTGGTGTCGCAAACGATGCCGCATGCCGTTGCGTGCTCGCTAAACGGCAGTGTGCTTGCGAGCGACTACGCGTATCGCAGTGGCGTCAATACAATCACGGTGCAGGTCACCGACAGCAATCGCGCGCACGTATCGACAACGATTCGGGTCAAGGTGGACGTGCCGACGGTAGCCTATCAGGTATACGGTATCGACTTTAGTCCCTACGCGAATGGACAGGACTTTAATTCGAAAAGTGACATCGGCACCGACCAAATCACACAGCGGATAGGAAATATCGCCCCGTATACACGATGGATTCGTTCCTTCCGGTCGACGCTTGGCCAAGAACATATTGGAACCATTGCCCATAAATTCGGTCTTAAGGTGTGCATGGGTGCATGGATTACAAGCGACTCGTCCGCAAATGCAACGGAAATGTCCAATCTCATCGCGCACGCCCAGAGGGGCGAAGCTGACTGCGCGATCGTAGGAAGTGAGGTATTGTATCGAAACGATGTCAAACCAGCCCGGCTGATTGGGTACATCGATCAGTTCCGAGCCGCCGTCCCGAATGTCCCGGTTACCGCTGCGGATGACTACCACTCATTGCTGAACACCCCACAGGTAGTGAAGGATTGCGACTTTGTCTTCGTTAACTACTATCCTTATTGGGAAGGCGAAGGTCTGTCAGGAGCCATTGCTTATCTCAACGCAGAAGACGCCCTTCTAAGACGCACCTACCCCGACAAGGAAGTGATCGTCTCGGAAACCGGTTGGCCAAGTGCGGGCAATACGGTAGGGAATGGTATTTCCTCGCCCGAGAACGCAGCAAGTTATTTCCTGAACTTCGAATCGTGGGCTCGATCGGGACAACGGAAATCCTTTTATTTTGAAGCTTTCGACGAAGACTGGAAGGCCACACCGAATGCACCTCAACAAGCTCGGTTTGGGGTCTTTGACCAGGATGGAGTCATTAAATATGGAAGTGACGTTTTTTCCGGTAAAACATTGCCAGACAACTGGACCTGCAAAAAAGAACCAGGAGGAAAAGACACTGCTACAATCGCATTGACTTCAGTGCCTCCGATCGGGAGTAACAGTGTTCTTCGGGGGCAGGTTTCCCATGTTGCCCCTGCCAACTATTTCGTCGTGGTGTATATCCACTCGAGATCCGTAGGCTGGTGGGTTAAGCCGTACGCCACATCACCTCTTTCCCTCATTAACTGCGATGGAACGTGGACGACAAATATCGTAACCGGAAGGAACGACGCTTTTGCGGATCAGATAGCCGTGTTTCTCATTCCATCGACGTATGATCCCGCCATCCTCCGCGGCGCACAAACGCTCCCGCCGGAACTCTATGGCAATTCCGTTGCTCATGTACTGGTTCGATCGCGCGCTCCACGGAAGGCGGGAATCGAAGAAGAAAGGACGCCTCGATAAGATCTTATAGAGGCCATTGTGCCGCCCCAAAGCGCCAATAACGGGCAAGTGATGCGAGCATGACCGGCAGCCGTGTCGCTGCAAGTGCAGACAGACGATGTGGCATCGAAGACCAATACCCCGGGCAGACGTGCTCGTAGCCCCCATGCGAAGCATGGGTGTAACCGCATTATGATTCCTACGATCGTGGGCGATTTGCAAACCATAACTTTTCTGATAGGCACGCTCGCTAGAAAATCGATAGGATTAGCCCATTGCTGATGGAGACTTTGTGATATCCCATACCGCGCTCAACGGCGCCAAAAGATTCGCGCAGTCAATCTTTGTCTGGAGCCTGGCATTCTTCCCTTCTGCGCGCATCGCCTTCGCCCAAATCTCGTCCAGGACGGCGCCTGATGACACGACCGTGCGTCAGCGCGTCGACGCCTTGCTCAACGAAATGACCCTCGACGAAAAGATAGGACAGCTCAGCCAGCTTTTCGCTTTGGGCTCACGGGAGCCCATTGAACGTGCAGTTATGGGGGGCCGAGTGGGATCATTCGTCTTTGTTACTGGAACAACTTCGGAAATCAACCGCCTCCAGCACCTTGCGGTCGAGCAGTCGCGATTGCACATCCCGCTAATATTTGCCTCCGACGTTATCCACGGTTTCCATACGATCTTCCCCGTGCCGATCGCCCTGGCCGCTTCCTGGGATGCTTCCCTTGCTATGACAGCACAGACCGTCGCGGCAAAAGAAGCTCGCTCGGTTGGAATCAACTGGGCTTTCGCGCCTATGGTGGATATCGCTCGCGATCCACGCTGGGGCCGCATGGTAGAGGGAGCGGGCGAAGATCCTTACCTTGGATCGGTAATGGCCGCAGCCCAAGTCCGAGGATTTCAGGGAGACTACATCGGCTCGCCCGACCACCTTCTCGCCTGCATGAAGCACTTTGCAGGGTACGGCGCAGCCGAAGGTGGCCGTGATTACGACGCATCCTATATTCCTGAGACCCAGCTCTACAATGTTTACTTCCCACCCTTTCACGCGGCCGTCAAAGCGGGCGTCGGCTCAGCCATGAGCGCCTACATGGACCTGAACGATGTGCCTGCCACCGGTAATCGCTGGCTCCTGCATGAAATCCTTCGTGAAGACTGGAAATTCACCGGCCTTGTGGTCAGTGACGCGAACGCCGTGAAGAGCCTGAGGACACACGGCTATGCCAAAGATCTCGCCGAGGCCGCAGTCGATGCATTGCGCGCGGGCGTCAACATGGAAATGGCCATTGGCGCCACTTCCTACTCACAAAATCTCGCCACAGCCGCTCACAGCGGCCGAGTTACGGTGCAACAGATCGAGGAAGCCGACCGACCCATCCTCGAGATGAAGGTCCGGCTTGGTCTCTTCGAGCACCCCTACATTGATGAGGCGCGCTCCCAGCAGATTCTGGCCTCACCGGAACACCGTACTGCAGCCCGTCTCGCAGCCGAACGTTCCGCGGTCCTACTTCGCAATGAAGGCAGGCTGCTGCCGCTCAGCAAGAGCGGCTATAAGAAAGTGGCCGTGGTTGGTCCGCTCGCCGATTCGCAGATTGACACACTGGGCTCGTGGGCCTTCCAGGAGGATCTCGGAGAAACCGTCTCCGTTTTAAACGGCTTGCACAACAAACTCGGCCCGCACGTGGCAATTAGGTATGCGCCCGGCGTCCAGATCCGTCGCAAGTTTCCGTCTTTCTTCGACGAAGTTCTTTCTCTGAAACCGCCACCAGCCTGGACACCGGAACAAGCCGCGGATGAAATGTCCAAAGCCGCCAATCTAGCAAGCTCTTCTGATGTTACGATTCTCGTCCTCGGCGAAGCGCAGAATATGAGCGGCGAGGCAGCCTCCCGTGAGTCGCTTGATCTTCCCGGGCAGGAGCAGCAACTGCTTGAGGCCGTGGCAACAAGCGGCAAACCGGTCGTGCTCATCCTGCTCAACGGACGTCCGCTCAACATCAACTGGGCCTCTCAGCACATTCCAGCTATTTTGGAAGCTTGGTATCCTGGCACCCAGGGTGGCAACGCCATAGCGAACCTACTTTTTGGCGATGCCGTTCCCGGTGGCAAGCTGCCCATCACATGGCCGCGCGATGCGGGACAGCTTCCGATCCCGTACGCACACAACGCGACGCAGTCTCCTGAAGACCAGGGCAAACGCTATTGGGATGAAGAGAGCAAACCACTCTATCCTTTCGGTTATGGCCTCAGCTATTCCTCTTTCAGCTTCTCGAATCTCAAACTGAGCCGGACCCAGATTAAGCCGGGCCAGACCATCGACGTCAGCGTCGAGGTAGAAAATACCGGTACATCCTCGGCCGACGAAGTCGCCCAACTCTACGTCCATCAGCAGTCCGGCAGCACGTCCCGTCCCGTCCGGGAGCTCCAAGGCTTTGAGCGCATCACCCTGGCAGCACACGAGCACAGGACAGTGCACTTTTCGCTCGGGAACGAGGAGCTGACCTACTGGAGCGCGGCGAAAAAAAGGTGGGTCGAAGAGCCCGCCACATACGATCTTTGGGTTGGCGGGGATTCTGAAGCCTTGCTCCACTCCACCTTCTTGGTAACGCAGTAACCGACCGTCGCCCGTTTTCTTTGGCAATCCGATTCACACGGGGTCGGCCGACTTGCTCAGTCCCCACGGCGCGCACTCCTGACTGTGGTCGTGTCGTAGCTTTGTCTGGTTAGTTTTAACCAGATATCGATTTCGTTTTCTCGCAGTATGCGATAGTGCCCCGCTAGGATTTCGTCGACTTCATCGTGATCGACGAGTGCCATCGCGGGTCGCGGAGCTGGAGGATGTCGGACCTGGTGGCTGTCATGTGTCATCTTCGTCCCGATCAACTCCCATTCGAGGTGCGTCCAAGCGACGGTGCTCGAGCAAATGGAGAGCTTCCTGGTAGGCCTCACCAGTCTTTCTGTCTGTGTCGGATGATTCCGTCTCATCGCAGCACTGCCGGGCAAGCTTGGCGAAGGCGATGGCAGCTACCAGGTGGGCTTGAGTCAAATCAAGTTTGAACGCATTGTGTTGATCTGCGCGTCGGGATTCCGAGGCCATCGCAGGAGTATCTTAGCTCACCGTGCGGTTTGGAGCACTCTGTGTGTCCGGTATCTAACTAGCTCTAGCATTGCAACCCAAACCTACATCTGACACAGAATGAGAGCACCACCCGGCGTATGTAGCGCGTTGTGAAGGGGAACCGCAACAATCTGTGGTTTACTGCTGACTCTCGTTAGGTCCTTCTCGGCCCGTCACCGTGCGAAGCGAAAGAGGCCACAAGGGCCGACAGGGCGTAGGATCCCATTTGGAGCCGTCCGGCTCTCGTTGGAACTGGCTGCTCAGGGTGAAGGGCTCGGTCAGATACGTAGGGTCCTCGACGATCGATCTCAGAATTAGATAATCGGTGCCGTGCACATCGATCACCCTGAAGCGTTCGTTCAGCACCGCGTTTCCGCTGTACGGAATGCCGTTCTTCGAGAGATATCCCGGCCGCATGTGCGTGGTGACCACGTGCAAGTTACCTCCCTTCCCCGGTTCCGGCCCGCCAAATGTCGCGCTGGTCGGTCGGCGTTGTGGCTGCTTCTCCCAGTTGGCCACGGAGTCTCCCTGCCATTGTGGCTTGCCGCCTTGCCACTTCGAACCATCGAAATGAAATAGCCGCTTTTGCATCCCCGCATCAATCTCGACCTGCAGGGTGTTATCGTCCACCCAGGTAATGTGCAGCCGTGTCGGCATGCGCATGACGTTGGCCGCCCCATAGGCCCTGCATTCATTGCCTTCCTTTTGGTCTTTCTCCGGGTCCCAGGCTTTGGTCACTCGTTTGCCTTCGGCATTCAGGGGGACGTCGGTATAGTCACCTTTGGCGGGCGTCATCATTCGCCACATCCAATCTTCATCGATAATGGAGACCCAGTAGCCGGTCACATCCACAACGCCTCTCGCCCTCGCGGATGCGGGAGCAGACTTATCCGGCGCGCCTTGGTGTTGCGCTGCGCGGGTACCGCCCGGCACACCCAGAACGAGCAACAACACAACCAAAGTGGCAACATGGGCCGCTGCGCGGCTTTCAAGAATCCGATACCTGATCATCATCATTCCCATAGATTAAAAACCGCAGGGAGCTGCTCGCTTCGGCGGGCAGAGGAATGCGGTTCTCCTGTTGTTATGTTTGTTGCACTCTGCTAACGTCTGTGCCACACTGGTCTCGTGGTGGATACCAGATATCGCGTCAGTGTCGGAGCGGTCTACTCGCTCAAATACCACTTGGTTTGGTGTCCCAAGTATCGGCTCAAGGTTCTTGTTGGTCCTGTTGAGAAGCGACTGCGGCAACTGCTGTACCAGAAGGCGAAGGAATTGGCTGCCGCTATCCAAGCGTTGGAAATTATGCCCGACCACGTTCACCTGTTTGTGGAGTCTGACCCGAGGTTGGCTCCCGCACATATTGCGGCTCAGTTCAAAGGATTCACATCTCACAAACTGAGAGAAGAATTTCCGTGGCTCAAGTCTCGTATGCCTGCACTTTGGAGTCGGAGTTACTACGTGGGCAGCATCGGTACAGTTTCGAAATCGACAGTAAGACGATACATCGCCAACCAGAAGACTCGTGCGAAAAACATTTAAGTATCGGCGATTCACGACACGGCTCCCATCGGAAGCACTTGAGTTGAAAGAGATTCGGGCTGCGGGTGACCTTGGTCTTGCAAACTTCTTGCTGTCAAGATGTTCTCTGTCGAGTGAGCAAAGACCTTTGATGCGTTCTTCGGTCGAATAAAGCGGCGCCCGAAAGCGGGCTACCCTCGATTTAAGTCTCGTCGCTGTTTCGATAGCATCACTTTTCCGAGTTGCGGCGATGGAGTCAAACTTACGGGGAATAGGCTGCGAGTTCGGGGCGTCGGCGAAATCGAAGTCAAGTTGCATCGTCCCATATCGGGCAAAATTAAGACGGTCGCGGTGAGGCGCGAATGCGGCAAGTGGTGCGTTTGCTTTTGCGAAGCAAAACCACTCCCCGTTCTCGATACCGCCATCGGGATGGATGTTGGGCTTGAATCCTTCGCTACCTCGTCCAACGGCGATACGATTCCCAATCCTCATTGGTATCAAGGCGCGGAAGCCAAACTTGGTAGAGCGCAACGCCGTGTGGCCCGTCGCAAGAAGGGGTCGCATCGCAGACGTAGGGCTGTCGCGCTGCTCCGGAACGTTCACACTCGAATCTTTCGATTGCGAAATGAGTTTCAACATCGGCAGTCTTTCAGGCTGGTTCGAGACTTCGGCACAAGGGTTGTCGAAGACCTGAACGTCAAAGGTCTCGCTGGTGGCATGTTGTCCCAGTCTGTGCACGAAGCTGGCTCGGTCTTCGTTCATTGCAAAACTCCAAAGAGTTCAGATAAGCCCTTCCAACCGCAACGTAGAGGAACTCATCTCAAGCGTGGTTTGAGAAGCCGTCCCGCTTTAGCGGACGGAGAAGTCACTCCGGCTATTTCCGCGGACTGGTATCCTTCGCAAGCTCGCGGTACACGGCGTCGGTGAATTGGAGGCCACTATCCGCCCCGTAAATCCCGTCGTAGTCCAGGGTCGGTTTGGACGCTCTGACCTGCTCAAGCGTCATCCCTTTGTTCACCATGTCCAGGATACGGCTTCGAATAATGGTAACCATATCCCGATAATTCACCACGTCGGCCCGATCCGAGAGGTGCCCGTGGCCCGGTATCACGTACGTGCCACCTTCCTCTCCGTATTTTGGGACCAGCAACTCGATCAGGTCGTTCAGCGCATCGATAAATCCACCGACGCTTCCTCCATTCTCGCTCTCAATCACCGGGTAGTGTGTGGTTGTAAAGATTTCCCCGACACTGACCACGTCCGATGCGCGGAAAAGAACCATCGAGTCCCCCTCGGTGTGGGCCTTACCCATGTGGTAGAAAAGAACCGGCTCATCGTTGTATAGCTTGAATCCTTCCTTACCGAAGGTAATGGCCGTCGTCTTCCCGGCCTGGTCCTCGGTTCGGTTCACGACGGCAAGGCTTGCCACCAGGGTGGCTCCGGGGAACAGCTTCAATCGGCTCGGATCCTTTTCTTCTTCCCGGGCAAAACCCCGCGTCGCGTTCGGTAATGCCCATCCGGCCTGGAAGAGCTTGGCATTCCCTCCGGTGTGGTCCCCATCGGAGGTCGTGTTCCCGAGGAACATGATCGGCAAGCTCGTTAGCTGCCGGATTGTGGCAATGACCTCATCGGCGAATTGGGGAAGGCCGGTGTCGACGACGATCACATACTGTTCGCCCACCTGTACCGTTATGTTGCAACCGGCTCCCACTAGCATGTAAACATTACCGCGCACGTGTAGGGCGTGGATATTCGTAGTGCCCGCCTTGGATTCCTCCAAGCCGGAATTGCGGGCTTTGGCCATCGCTGCGGCGCAGACAAGAATCATGACCGCGACTACCAACTGCGCGCGCCAGTCGCCCGCTCTAGAACTCCAACTCACCGAGTCTTCTCCGAGGAGTTGCTCTCGAGCTTTGGCGGTATAGGCATGGTCGCCAGTTTCTTCTGATATTCCGGATACATCGTCTCGGCCCCACCGCGCGTCGCTTCATACGGTATGCCTGTTCTTTCCGAAAATTCGTGCAGCCAAGGATTCTGTCCAGGCAGATGGAAAGCGACCCACCCTTTCGGGTGCTCGATCTCGACGCTCGAAATGCAGAAATTAGGGGAGAGCTGTCGGCTTGTGTCATAGGTCCAGTCCGTGGTCCAAACCAAGGGTTGGGTTAAATAGACCGGGTCCTCGACAATGCTGACCAGCGTCAGGGCATCCTGATCGCGAAAAAAGTATTCGGTCATGGTTGCCTTTTCGCTGCGCGCAACGCCGTTGCGCCGAAAATAGCCCTCTTTCATATGAGTGGTGGTCACTTTCAACATATCGCCTACCCACTCTCCGGTCGAGAATCCCTGCCAGGTATGAGGCCACCATTCAGGGGGATGCGGGCGCCCATCCATGTAGATGGTCCGCTCCGGAAGCATATATTCGATGATCGTGTGCCAGGCGAGAACACCCTGGGTCAACGGATCTACATCCGCCCATATCCTCATCTGCGAAGGTCCCCGGGGCGCATAATCAACCGGATGCGCGTGACACAAATGTTCGACCATCACCCATTGTTCCGCATCCCAGGTATCGCCCCTCATCCGCGTGGCGTCATTGATCGGCAAGCTCACATAATTACCAATGGCGATATCACCCCGTATGGGGGAATCTTCCTGACCCAGTTGAGCCCACTCCCCAGCCAAATCGACCTGAGCCCGAACTGGTGAGGTTGTTAGTGCCGCGACAAATACCAGCAAAAGTGGCAAAGAACCAACTCGACAGCTACCGCGCGCTGGACAATTTAAGAAGTGCATACAGACGTCTCCGGTCATTGCAGAACATCCTGATTTCTATTTTCCGGTAATTGGCTTGTGATCTCCTGCAAGCGATAGGCAGCCTCCTTCTATCGCAGTGTAAAAACCTTGTCAAGCGTCGGTTGGCAGCGTGTCGTTGGTACACGATATGTCCGCTTTTTAAGAAGCGGCCAGGGAGCAAGATGCATGTCTGGAGATATGCATGAACTGCTACCCGATGGCCGCCCTGGAGCGGACGATGAAGATACAAGAAGTGATTTTGC
>JBEKBP010000053.1:0-27988 GCA_050015335.1 Candidatus Acidiferrales bacterium
TGGGTTCTGTCAAGGGCTTTACGAAATTTGCAAAAATGAGAAGCCCACCCAGGAGACCGAAAAGAACCGTGTTTCCAATTACCTATACGCCAGCTTCGAGACGCTTTGCGAAATCGATGGCGTGTCAAGAGCGCTGCCGGTTATTCGGGCCAAGTGGCGTCGGGATCGTAATTGAGAATCGGCTGGGGCGGCACTTTGGGAATTTGGGGTTTCAGGTACGGCTTCCCCGAGGCCTTGTGGCAGCCATAGCACCCAGCGAGGGTCTCTTTGTATCCCACAACAAACTGGGCGCTGTCTTTCTCGTTGATCGCCTGACGCAGATCCGCTATGGCGCTGTTGTCAATCCCGGCGAAGAGCCCCTTCAGGTTTACCGGATTGCCGTCGGCGTCCTTCCTCACGGGACGGATGCGTATGGTCCACTGAATATGCTGGCGCGCTTCGTTGAGGTAGAAGTCGGCGAGAGGCCAATTCTTTTTCTGTCCCGCGAACCAGAGATTGGCGAATTGGAATCCAACATCGGTCATCGCGTGGGACTGGGACGGCACGACTTCTTTCAGATGTTCGATATCGGTTTGCATCGCGGCGAGATCGGGCGTCGGCTTCGCCCCGCCTTGCGGTGCGGCGGCAGCCGTCGATGATTTCCATCGGGAAACAAAAAACCCGCCGGCCACTGCGCCGCACACAAGCAACGCTGCACTGCCAAGGATCGTAGTCTTTGTCATCGCGGAACTCTCCCTATGCTGGCTGTCAAAACGATTCCACAAGGTTTAAGAGATTACGCAAACTAGCCCTACAAACAAAGCCCGAACAGATTCTTCATTCAAGAACTTTGGCCGTCAGTGAATTTCGACGCGCCAGAGGTGTGGCGCGTTACAGCTGTCACGGCGAAACGGGCCTTAGGTCGGCATGCGGAGAAAGAAATAAACCGCGAGGAAGCCGAAAATAGCGTCGGGAGACCATGCGGCAAGAAGGGGGGGCAGCTGCCCGATCGATCCCATGGCTTCGAACAGAGCAGCGGTGACCCAATAAACGAGGCCGATTCCCACCGCGAGCGCTATGCCGCCAATCGCGCCGCGCGTCCCGACAAGGAACGCGAAAGGCGCGCTCAGCAACACGATGATTGCCGCGATTAGGGGAAACGCGAATTTCTTCTGCCATTGCACCGCGAGACGTGCGGTATCAAATCCCGCCTGGCGCAGGCTGGCGATGTACTGCCCGAGCTGGCGCCAATTCATCTGGTAATACTGGCGTACCTCGCGGCTGAAATAGCTCGGTGGCTCTGTGAGTTCCGGCAGCGAGTATGCCTTGAAGGGGAAGTAGCGAGTGACTGTTCCCGTGTTGTTGAACTCGCGAATCCACCCCCCGGTCAGCACCCAGGCGTTTTCGCTGGGCTCCCACGTCGCCCGGCTGGCGTAGACGCGACGCGTAATCTCGAACGTCTTCGGATTCAGTTCGAAGATATTGAGCCCTCCGAAGAGCTGACGGTCGGGATCGAAGAGTTCGTAATTATAGATTTTCTCGTTTTCGCCGAAGATCCACTGCCGCGCGGGCTGGAAATAGGTCTGCGCGGGCCGCCCCTTGATCTGGTTGCGCAGCGCGTCCTGGCGTTGGTTGGCATAGGGCAGATACGTGTTGTCCAGAAGGAACATGCCCCCTGCCAGAAGGACGCCGGCAAGCGCGAGAGGAAAGATCAATCGATAGAGGCTGATCCCGCCGGCTTTGAAGGCGATCACTTCATTGTTTTTGGCCAGAACCGCCAGTGTAACCAGGCAGGCGACCAGGGTGGCCAGCGGCGCGAGCTGGTAGAGCATCAGCGGAATCAGGTAGAGAAAATAATTGAGGACCACGATCGCCGGCACGTGGTTCTTGGAAATGTCCCCGAGGAGATCGAAAAGGGTGAATGCGTCGAAAATGAGAAGGAATCCGGCCAGTAGGACGCCGAAATAATAGGCGAACTGGCCCAGGATGTAGATATCGAACATCATCGGGAAACTGGCGGCGCTGGCGGTGCGGGCCGAGCGCAAGGTGTGGGCTCCGGCAGCGGCGTCCATCGACACTGCACCATTGGCAACCCGGCCATTTGGCGCCGCAGAAGACCCGGCGGATGTGGCCGAGGCGGTCCCGCTGGACACCGCGGCGGCGGAAACCGACCCGTAGCCGGGTTTTCTCCGGCGGCGCAGCTTGTAGGTCTCCATCCAGGCGAGCAACGCGTTTGGCTTGCGCACTGTCTCAATCCGACCGAACAAATAAACGCCCATTGCGGCCGCAACGATATTGGCGGCCCAGATTCCCGCCCACGGCGAAACCCGTCCTTGCCGCGCCCAGTGATCCCCGGCAATCCACAGGAAGTAGTAACCGCCGATTAAGACAAGCGTGAGAATTAAACCGGCAGCGCGGCCCCCGCGACGCGGACGAACCCCGATGGGAACACCTAAGAGCGCGAACACCACGCAGGCCACAGGGAAAGCGATGCGATTGTTGAATTCGACTCGGGAGTCGCGCCAGTCCGGACCCTGATTTGCCAAAAGCGCGGAAACCGGCTCCTCGGACACAGTTAGGCTGCTGTTTCGGGTGGAGGCAAGGTTCCCCGAGATGTCAACGGCCAGGTCATTCTCACCGAAGGTGGTTACGTTGTAGCGTTCCGGGTAGCGCGGATCATACTGATGTGTGCTGCCGGGGCCCAGATGCAGCTCGACCCGGTCTCCTTCGTCCTCGCTGATGACCTGCGCGTTCTTCGCGACGGTGACGGCTACGCCATTGGTGCCGCCTGTCGACGCCAGAAAGACTCCGCGCCACTGTGTCGCTGCGGCTGTGGCGTCTTGCACGTATAATACGAAATGCGGAAAGCGCTCATCGAACACTCGCGGCTGTACCGCAAAAGAGGCCTGAGAAGCCAGAATCTTCATTTCCAGGTGGCGAAGCGTCCGCAGAGATGCGGGACTCACCCAGAGGGTAATGACCAATGCCGCCAGAGCGCTCACGAGGGCGACAAAGCCGATCGGCACAAGCAAGCGGCGGAGGCTGATGCCTGAGGCGTGCAGCGCGACGATTTCACTGTCGGAGGAAAGGCGCCCCAGACCGATCAATACTCCGACGAGAACCGCCATCGGAATCGTGAAGATCAGGACAGGAGGAAGCGTGCAGAGAAACAGCAGGATGACCATCCCGAAGCCGCTGGAATGGCGGACCACGAGTTCCATCAGGCGGACAAGTTGCGGGACGAAGAACACAAATGTGAATACAGCGAGCCCGAGAACGGCGTGTGCGGCTACTTCGCGGCCAATGTATCGATCGAGGAGGCGCATAACAGCGCGGTGCCATAGTATCACGCTGCGGAGACTCCCCCATCTCGGGGCTGACGATGAGCAGCAGCCGCTTCGAACGACGGTATTCGGAGCAGAGGGCGAGGGCCGGTGAGCCGAATCAACCTCGTAATCCTTTGGCATATGCATCAGCCGCAGTATCGCGATCCCGCGAACGGGCAATACGTGTTGCCATGGACGCGATTGCACGCGCTCAAGGACTACTGGGGAATGGTGCGGGTGCTCGGGGAATTTCCCGACGTGCACGCCACGTTTAATTTCGTGCCGCTGCTGGCTGAGCAAATCGAAGAATACGCGAGCGGGCGATTCAAGGAGGACTGGTTTGAGATTGCGTTTACGCCCACCGAAGCCCTGACGCCCGATCAGAAGCGTCGAGCACTCGAACGCGCGTTCCAGGTGAACGAAAGCCTCGTCAATCGATGGTCTCGGTTCGTGGATTTGCAGTCGCAGGTGCGCTCGGCGGGCCCGGAGGCCTGCGTTTCACATTTCGGCCCGCGGGAATGGCGCGATCTGCAGCTGCTCTCGCAACTTGCCTGGATGGACGAGGAATATCTGGCAAGCGATCCGGTGGTGAGAGAGCTCTCCGACAAAGGTGCCGGCTTCAGCGAGGAAGATAAGAGGGCGCTGATGAACAAGCAGCACGAACTGCTTTCCGCGGTGCTGCCGGAATACCGGGCCGCCGCGATGCGCGGCCAGATCGAGATTTCCACCACGCCGTATTACCATCCGATTCTGCCGCTGCTCTGCGACACCGATATTGCGCGTGTCGCCAACCCGCACTCCCCGCTGCCCGTTCCCGCGTTTCGATATCCGGAGGACGCGCGCGAACAGCTATCGCGCGCCCGCAAATTTCACGAGCGGGTTTTCGGGAAGCCGCCGGTCGGACTATGGCCCTCCGAGGGATCGGTTTCCGATCAGGCTCTCGACATTGCCATGGAGCTCGGATTCAAGTGGTTTGCCACCGATGAAGGCGTTCTAGGCCGCACGCGCAACATCGGTTTCTGGCGCGACGCCGGCGGGTATCCGGAAAATGGATCTCACCTCTATCGTCCCTGGCGGCTGAAGCGAGGCACGAAACAGATGAGCGGATTCTTCCGCGATCACTACCTCTCAGACCTGGTGGGGTTCGTCTACAGCCGCATGGGGGCGGAAGCCGCCGCGCAGGATCTCCATCGAAGAATCCGCGCCATTGGCGACCGCGAAGCCCCGGGGCAAACCGCTACCGTCAGTCTCATCTTGGATGGCGAGAACGCGTGGGAGTATTACGCGGGAAACGGACGTGATTTCTTGCGCCGATTTTACCAGTATATCGGGCAAGACCCCGACATCCGGGCCTTGACGGCAAGTGAGGCCATGGAAGTTGTAACCGATCAGCCAAACATCGAGAGTATCTTCCCGGGGTCATGGATCAGCGCGAATTTCGACGTCTGGATCGGAGACGCGGAGGACGTGCGCGCCTGGGATTTGCTGCGCGACGCCCGCGACGCATACAGGCGAGCGATCGAGCGGCATGAATCACCCGGCTCCTACATTTCACCGGAATGGATCGTCCAGCGAGATCGCGCGTACGAATCGGTTCTTGCGGCAGAGGGAAGCGACTGGAACTGGTGGTATGGGCCCGAGCACGCGTCAGCGAACGACGCCGAATTCGACGCTCTTTATCGCAAGCATCTGACCGAGATCTACCGCGCGCTCGGCGAACACGTCCCCGATATTCTGGCTCATCCGATCAAGCGCGCCCCCGACCGCGCCCGGCGGGAGGCTCCCATGGCCTATCTCACCGTGAAGGTCGACGGGCGCGAAAGCAATTACTTCGAGTGGCTGGGCGCCGGGCTTTATGCGACCGACCGCCGGCAAAGCGCCATGCACGGGCGGGCCTACGTGCTGGGAGATTTGTACTATGGGTTCTCCGATTCGCATTTTTATTTGCGCGTCGATCCAATCCCCGAGGTCGTGGCCGAGATGCCCTCGTTTCAGATTCGGCTCACGATGTGGGATTCGCGGGAGACGCGCATCACTCTGCGCATTGAGAACGCGAAACTGGTGGGTTGCATCGTCGAGCATGCGGGGCTGTGCCTGCTACACCCGGAGACAGTTGTGTCCGCGGCGTATGGCAGGATCCTGGAAGTGGGCTGCGCGCGGGAATTATTCGATCTGCGCGGCAGGCGGGAACTGCTGCTGAGTGTCGCCTTATGGAAGGGCGGGCTGCCTCTAGACGTTTTGCCTGCCGAGGGGATGATGAGCGTAGCCCTTGGCGAAGAGTATTTCGCCTGGCCTGTCGGTGAAAAAACCTAGAACTATTTTCCGATGCGCCGCGGGAAAGTGTATCCGGCGTTTGAATCAGACCTTTGGCGCCATCATACCGAGCGCGGGCAGGTAGAACCGGTTCACGTACTCCTTCACCATGCGCCGCGTGCTGAATTGCGGAGCGACGCTCTTGATCGCAGCCTTCATCACCTGCACGTAGCCGTGCGGGATCTCGTCGTCGGATCGGTCGTAATACAGCGGAACGATTTTCTCTTCGAGCAGGTCGTAAATGGCATCCGCATCGGCTTTGCTGCGGTCGTTGTCGACCGGTCCATCCCCAAAAGCCCAGCCGTTTTCGCCATTGTAGCCTTCCATCCACCAGCCGTCGAGAATCGAAAGATTGGGGATGCCGTTCATGCTCGCTTTCATTCCGCTGGTTCCGCTCGCCTCCAGGGGCGGCACGGGATTGTTGAGCCACACGTCGACGCCTCGCACCATGCGTTGCGCCAGGTGCTGATCGTAATCTTCCACGAATGCGACGCGCGCTCCGAACTCGGCATCCTGAGCCAGCCGAAACACGCGCTGAATGATGCGCGCGCCCTCGACATCGGAAGGATGCGCCTTTCCTGAAAAAATGATCTGGACGGGCCGCAGCGGGTTCGTCAGCAAGCGCTTTAGCCGGTCGAGATCGTACAAAATCAGGTCCGGCCGCTTGTAGCCGGTGAAACGCCGGGCAAAGCCGATTGTGAAAACCTCGGGTTCCAGCAGCGCGCCGAATGCAATGACGCTTTCCGCGCGGACACGCTTGTTCTGCCAGCGCTCGCGGGCGCGTTCGTTGATTTCGTCGATCAGCAGCCCTTTCAGGCGCCGCCGGAGCCGCCACAAATCTGTGTCCGGTATCCTCTTGACCAGTTCCCAAATTCCCGGGCGGTCCTGATCGCGAACCCAATCGGGTCCCAGGTGTTTGTCCAGAAGTGGCTGCAGCCAGATGGGGTCCATCCAGGTGAGCAGGTGAACTCCATTGGTAATTCCGGAAATGGGGATGTCCTGTTCTTTCTTGCCTGGCCAGATACTTGCCCACATTTGCTTGGCTACGTCGGCGTGCTTCTTGCTTACCGCGTTGCAATACTTCGTCATGCGCAGGGCAAACGCCGTCATGTTGAATCCGGCGCTCGGATCGGGTGGATAGATTCCAAGTTGCAGAACCGTATCGCGGTCGGTTCCAAACCTGCTGTAGGCGTGCCCCAGATACTTTTCAAAAAGTGGGAAGGAAAACACATCCGTGCCAGCCGTCAGCGGAGTATGTGTTGTAAACATGGAACTGTCGCGAACCTTGGGAAAAGCCTCCTTGTAGGGCGTTCCTTTTTCGACAAGCATGCGAACCCGTTCCAGAAGAGCCAGGCCCGGATGTCCCTCGTTAATGTGGATCGCGGCGGGTTGTATCCCGAGCTTCTCAAGGACACACATGCCGCCCATTCCCAGCACGATTTCCTGCCGGAGCCGCTGCTCGGATTCTGTTATGTAAAGCCGATTCGCGATGGCTCGGTCCCAGGGTTGATTGCTTGCAATGTCGGTATCGAGAAGATAGACCGGCACACGCCCAATGTCGGCTCTCCACACGAGCACGTGGACCGGAGGATCGAACAGCGGTACCTGCACCGTAAGGGGCGCGCCATTGGCATCGAGAACAGGCTTTACGGGGTCGTAGGTGCGATCCAGAATATTTTCCTGATCCTCCTGCCACCCGTCATCGCGCAGACGCTGCGAAACATAGCCGCGAGAGTAAATCAGCCCTACCGCCACAACAGGCACCGCGAGATCGCTGCATTCCTTGATGTAATCGCCCGCCAGAACTCCCAAGCCACCGGCATACAGGGGCAGGGAATTGTGAAAAGCGTACTCCGCCGAAAAATAGGCGATCGTAGCTCCTGGCCGGCCGAACTCCGCCGTATACCAGCCCGAGGGTGAGGTGACTTCCGCTTCAAAATAGGCCATCACGGCATCGTAGCGTTCCAGAAATTCCGGGTTTTTGGCGGCCTTCTCAAGGGTTTCCTGGGAAACCATGGTGAGCATGCGCAAGGGATTGTGGGCACTGTTGAGCCACGCCTGCAGATCGAGCGCTCGAAACATTTCGCGAGAGGCTCGATTCCAGCTCCACCAAAGGTTGTAAACCAAGCGCTCCAATCCGTGGATTCGCTCCGGGAGATTGGGAAAGCGCGGGCTATTGCCAGAATTGTGATCCATGAAGTCCCTTCTATTTCGAATCGTTAGGTGATCACGATTGTTTCAAGAACAGCGGCAAGGAGTCGAGCGCTTTTTCCGAAATTCTGTCCGAATGGGAACATTGGAGCAACGCGGATCGCCGGGCTCCTTTTCGATTCTGCGGATTTGGCAGGAAGGTCTGGGAAAGGTTCCGAGGTTTCCGGGCGCTGCATGTTTTTACTGCTCCGGGACCAGCCAGTTCAATGGTAAAACGGAACTGTGCTCCTCCGCGGATACTTCCGGATCCTTCTGCTCTACGACGTTGCTGAGGCCCTCGACCTGGAGAAACTCCGCGAATTGCTCGGTCCGCGCGGCGGAACGGTCAAGCGCATTTTTCCTCGCGGCACGCCCGAATATGTTCGTTTTGAGCACGCTCCTGTCGTCGAACCCGCTCAGGCGATCGACCTCGGCACGGGAGAGCGCGTTCTCTATTCGATCAAGTATTATTCGTTTGCTGTCGTCGTGGTGCAGTTTGAGACGCCATTCGAATGTCACTGGGACTCCTTTCTCCAGCAAACCGCGCGGTGGACCGATCCAGTCAACATCGAACCCCACGCCCGCGAAATTGTGAGGCGGCATCTGGAGCAGCTGGCGCCGGCTGTGATCAAGCCGGTGAAGGATTGGTTGCAGGAGGAATACCTGGTAATCAATCTGGAGCAGGTCCAGCAGGCCGAGGGACCTCTCCATGGCACCGAGTTGCTGTCGGTCCACGGGCAGAAGATCGCGCAACTGGTGCGCGGCGAACTCACGCCGCTGGCCCCGACCGTCACCGAAGAAATCCTGCAGTCGAGCCTGTCCTACTACGCGGCGGATCTGGTGGTGATTGGTGCCTCCGCTACGCTCGTCTATGACCGGGGCGAGGATGCCGCCGCGACCAATCAGGTGCTGGAATACGCCAAAATGCAGCTTCTCGAATTCCGCTATTACGACGGCTTGATGACCCGGCTGCTTTCTGACGTGTATACGGCGCTCGAACGCAGGAGAAACGTCCTGCTGTCGCGCTGGAGCGTGCCGCGCGACGCCCAGCGCTTCAACACGATCCGTCTGGACGTAATGGATCTCACGGAGCGGATCGATAATGCAATTAAATTTGTGAGCGACATTTATTACGCGCGCCTGTACCGGCTGGCGGCTACCCGCATGGGTGTTCCGGAGTATCGCAGTCTTGTGGATGAAAAGCTTCGCACGGTCGGCGAGCTCTACGACGTGATGGTGGATCAGTTCAACGAGGCGCGCTCCTTTATCGTCGAATTCGCCATTGCGATTCTCTGTCTTCTCGACGTGATCTTCCTGCTCAGAATGAAATAGAGAAAATCAATAGGGATGATAGGTTCACCGGTGTCCCCGCCGCGAGGACTCGCCGGATCGAATATTCAGGGGCTTCGACGCGAACTCTTCGCAGGTCGCCGTCCAGCTTTTTCCCGTTTTTCCATGAGAACGGGGTCGCCGGTGGCAGCTTTTTCGACGTCGCCGCCTTCCGCGCGAGCGATCTGCTCGAGCGACCGTCCGGTAACAATCGAAAAAGGTTCCTGCTGGGCGATATCCTTCCGGGAAGCGTATCGATCGCGATGCTTGATCAGCAGCCACGAGGACCGGCCAGAACTGCCGCCAAATCCGCGCGTGCGAACGAGAACCCACGATCCAGTTAGCTTTTTGCCGCGAAGCGTGAACTTGAGGTCGCCCTTTTTAAAGGCCTCATCAGGGTCAGGCTGCTCCGGTTCCCATGTGCCTTTGTCCCATACCATCACCGTACCACCGCCATATTCTCCCGCGGGAATCACTCCTTCGAAAGTGGCGTACTCGACGGGGTGGTCCTCGACCTGCATCGCGAGCCGCTTTACCGCGGGATCAAGCGACGGCCCCTTGGGAACGGCCCACGAAAGAAGGACGCCGTTCCATTCGAGGCGGAAATCATAATGCAGTTGTGTGGCCCGATGCTTCTGTACGACGAAGATGAGCGAAGAAGGCTTCCTTTTCGCTCTGCCGTCTTCGGCGGGAGGCTCAGGCGTCCCTTGGAATCGGCGCTTTTGCTGGTATTTTTCCAGGCTCATGGCGTTGTTGCGCGTCTTCAGCGTGATGCGTTGCGGATGGACTTTTCCACCCACGATGATAATACATTCCGCACCGCAATCATTTCATCTTCACTCGAATAGGCGTGGCGTGGCCAGAAAAATCCGCGCAATCCATCCTTGCGCCTCCGTGGCACGATGTGAATGTGAAAGTGCGGAACGCTCTGGCTCACGGTGTTGTTGACAGCCACAAATGTTCCCTCGGCCTGCATCGCGCCCTTTACCGCGGCGGCCAGATCCTGCGCATTGGAGAAGAGGCGTGCAATCAGTTCTTTCGGAAGATCGGAGAGCGTCTCGTGATGGGCTTTGGAGATAAGAAGGCAATGGCCTGGAAATAAAGGCCGTGCGTCAAGAAGGGCAATCGATACATCGTCCTCGAAAACAATCTGTGCATCGGCCCGGCCAGCTGCAACCCGGCAAAAGAGGCAGTCTGTTTCCGGCTGGCCCGGCTCGGGAGTTTTTCGCGACGCCACGCTACCAGCTTACTTCGTTCCGGGCGCAAAACCCATTACGACGCCCTGTCCGGTATGTTCCGCCGGAGAGAAAATTGGTTTTGCAGGGGACACTCGAGGTGTGAGGAAATTGTCTCAACCGCAGCCCCCATTACTCGTGCCTACCTTGTGCTGGTGGATCGCGCGAATCGTTCACTTGGCGGCGCTTCCCGAATGCCACGACATACTCCAGGGGTTCAGCCGTTGTGCGGGATTCCGGGTGTAGCGCGATGCCGGCTCCGACGGAAACAAAGGAAAACAACTGCAAGCCATTCTGCCGCAATTCCTCTCGAAACTCGGGGATTGTCCAAAAGACGTCGTAGACTCCGAAGTTCTCCCAGCCGGCGAGGTCCCGAAAATCGTACTCAGCGATTCGATTGGGCACTTCGAGGATGGCGATTCCGTCTTCCCGCAATAACTCCTGGAATCGGCGGTAGAGCAGGCGCCTATCGGGGTACTCGAGGTGTCGCAGTAGCCGCCCGCAGGTCACCACGTGGAATGTCTCTCCGATGGGATAGTCAAAAATATCTCCGTGAAGGAAACTCACGTTCGGCAAGTCTCTCATCCGGGCCACTTCCAACATTGCTTCGGAACCATCAAGCGCCGTAGTCGCCCCGAAGGGCAGCAGACAGGAGAGCAGCCGACCGGGGCCGGTGGCCAGATCGAGGAGCTGGAGGCCGGTCTGCCGATCAAATCTCATCTCGATCAGCCGCTGGATGGCCGCTCGTCCCTGCTCCTCCATCTGCTGGAAAGGCGGGGCGGAAAAGCGGTCCGCGGTGTACCTGGTGGCGACCTCACTCTGCTTGTAGAACTCTGCGAGCGCCGGGCGGCCCCGCACCAATTCCTTTCCTTTGGATTGGACCCTGAGTTCCCACTCTCGCAGCGTTGGGCCCTTTGGCTTCTCCATCATTTCCGAGTACAGACGGCGATAGGCGGCCACTGACGCGTCGCGGTCAAAGTGCCGTCGGGCACTCCATCGCGCCTGCCGGCTGAATTCGGTTGCTTCGGCTTGCAGGCGGAGCAGTCCCTCTCGCAAATGCTGCGCCGTGGGTGGTACGACCACGCCGGCGCCTTCCTGCTGCAACCAATCAGCGATGCCGGCAAACTCCGTCGCCAGGGTGGGCTTGCCTCTGAGCATTCCCTCCACTGCGGACAGCGGGCAACCGTGATTTGCCCTGGGTCGTCCGAAGGGCAGTATCATGGCGTCGACGCGCTCATAAAAGCGTTCCATATCCAGGTGCCCTGCCAAGACGGTTACATTGTTCAATGCGCGAGAGGCAATGGCTTCGTTGATCGTCTGTGGAGAGGTTCTCCAGGCCATTAGGAACTGCGTTTCCGGAGACAAACGCGCCAGATCGAGCAGCATCTGGACACCGCGGCTCTCCCAGTGCTCGCTGATCAGCGGCGCAGTTGCGAAACCGACCACAAAGCCGGTACTGCGTCGGGGCGCTTCCGGCCGAGGCGGTGCAGGCTCCATCACGGGGGGAATCATGGCCGCCACACGAAGGTCCTCTCGCTCCAGCGATGCCAGGCTTCCGGTCGATTGGCAGACCAGTGCGAGCCGGCCGAAATCGATCAGGTGCCGAATCTCGTCGAGAATTTCCGCAGGGTAGTCCTCGACCGGGTCATTGGCTGTGAGCGTGAGCACCATGGGCTGGCGCTGCGCGCCATAATTCACGGGGAACGGAATCAGCGGCGCGTAGACGTGCACGAGGTCGAAAGAGTTTTCCGCGAGATAGCGAGCAGTCTCAGTCGGAGGGAAGCTATCGATTCCTCGTTGTGCATCGTGCGCAGGTTGTGACGCCGAGGGTTCGATAGACGCAAAATGAGGCTCGAGATCGCCCGCCGGATTTCCCAGCGCTTTAAAAAGTGTCCAGGCTTCGCGGGTGTTCGCCTCGCTGAAGCCACGCTGTAGGAAGCCGGTCACCAGGCAGAGCAGACGGATCCGGCGCGCGCCCGGAACAAAGGGAGCTTCCGTGAGCCGGCGCGCTTCTTTCAAGCAATGCTCCAGCAGTGGCGCAAGTTCCGCACATCGCTGGCTGTCCATCTCATCCGAATGTCGCTTCAGAATTGGAATCGCTTCTGCGCTTCGTCCCCGGCTGGCGAGTAACACTCCCAGATTCAGCCGTGCCTGTCGGTAGCATTGATCGAGCGCGAGGGCGCGGCGAAAAGATGTCTCTGCCTCGCCGTAGAGTTTGCAGGCGGCCTGAGAGCAACCAAGGTCGTTCCAGCATTCTGCGTTTTCCTCCTCTTCCAGGGCCTTTTCGAACAAGCCAATGGCGTGATCGTAGGCACCGCTCCGATAGGAAGCCATCGCCAGCTCTTGTGCGGCGGTTCTCATGTGATTTTGCCCCGGGCGCCAAACTTCGCAGTTCCATTCGCCTGTCTCCGAATAATGTATACCATCCTGGCAGAGTGCGATTGGGCCCATCGCCCTGCTCGCCGCCAGACAGTAACTCTCTTGAAATTTCTGGGGAGGGGAATCTTGGCGGGATAAACGGCTGCGCGAAGGCCGGGCTGGGGACCGGGATTGCATCAAACAGCGTGGGGCGATGAATCTGGTCGTTGGCTGCTCCGGTGCGGGGTTCGTGCGAATCTAGGAGCCCTCCCGGCAGGGCTTTCCATCACAGGCGCGCCGCTTTTTGTCCCCTGCCGATGCTTGCGACGACAGGCGAAGCGTATAATAGCGGAGGGATTTGAATCCTGCGTCAGCGCCATGCCATGAAACGCAAGCGTCTAATAGCGCATCCCAACCACGTGCACGAGCCAAGATGATGAAAAGGACGCGGACTCGTAAATGGCTTATAGATTTGAAGATAGCTGAATTGCTTCACCGGCTCAGCGGTCGAGTCCTCGCACCTACAACGGTCAATTTTCGAAGGCTTGCGCGCCGGTTCCGATCATCGGGCTCACCCCTAGGGTATCGAAATCTTCGGGCAAAGTGATTCATGAGTTTATCCTCTCCATTTATACACCGCCCGGTTGCGACGACCCTTCTTACGGTCGCCATCGCACTGGCCGGGGCCGTTGCTTTCTTCTTTCTGCCGGTCGCTCCGCTTCCGCAGATCGATTTCCCTACCATTACTGTCGGTGCCAACTTACCGGGGGCCAGTCCGGAGATCATGGCCTCCTCGATCGCCACTCCGCTCGAGCGGCAATTCGGCAGGATCGCCGGTGTGACGGAAATGACTTCCGCAAGCTATTTGGGATCGACGAGCATCACGCTCCAGTTTGACCTAAACCGCGACATCGACGGAGCGGCAAGAGACGTCCAGGCCGCCATCAACGCAGCCCGCAGCTTTCTTCCTTCCAACCTGCCCAGTAATCCGATCTACCGCAAGGTCAACACCTCTGATTCCCCCGTCCTGATCGTGGGATTGACGTCGAGCTCGTTGGACCGCGGGCAGCTCTACGACGCCGCATCGACCATCATGCAACAGAGCCTTTCCCAGGTACCGGGTGTGGGGCAAGTGTTCGTAGGAGGTGGCGCGCTCCCCGCCGTGCGCGTCGACATAAACCCGACTCAATTGAACAGCTACGGCCTGGGCTTGCCGGACGTGCGCGACCTGCTCAACGCCCAGAATGCGAACCTTCCCAAGGGACAGGTCTCCGACGACGCAACAACTTCGAATATCCTCGCAAACGACCAGTTGCTTGAGGCCAAAGATTACCGGTCGTTGATCGTGGGATATCACAAAGGTGCCGCGATCAAGCTGTCGGATGTTGCTCAGGTCACCGACTCGGTTGAAAACCTACGCATCTCCGGTTACGTCAACCGAAAAAACGCCATCCCGATGATGATCTTCCGGCAGCCCGGGGCGAATATCATCGATACGGTCGACCGCGTGCGGCAGGCGCTGCCGTCGCTGAAAGCGGCGATTCCGCCTGGGATCGACCTAGCGATCCTGCTGGACCGGACGGTTACCATCCGCTCCTCGGTGCGGGATGTGGAACGCGCCCTCATCGTTTCGGTCTGCTTGGTGATTCTGGTTGTGTTCTTTTTCCTCCGCAGTCCTCGCGCCACGGTGATTCCCGCCGTGGTGGTTCCGGTGTCGCTCATCGGGACCTTTGGGGCGATGTACTTGTTCGGGTACAGCCTAGACAACTTGTCTCTGATGGCGCTCACCATTTCCACCGGGTTCGTCGTCGACGACGCGATTGTAGTCATCGAAAACATCACGCGGTACATGGAACAGGGGATGCGCCCACTATACGCGGCGTTGCGCGGCGCGAGCGAAATCGGCTTTACGGTGCTCTCGATCAGCCTGTCGCTGGTATCGGTGTTCATTCCTATCCTGCTGATGGGCGGGATCATCGGCCGCCTGTTTCGGGAATTTGCCGTAACGCTTTCGGTTTCTATACTCGTCTCTCTTGTCGTCTCCCTCACCACGACGCCCATGATGTGTTCAAGATTACTCAAACACGAAGATCCAACGGCGCACGGGCGCATCTACCGCGCCAGTGAAGAAATCCTGAATTGGCTCCTGCGCAGCTACGAAAGAGCTTTGCGGGCGGTTCTCCGCCACCCTGCATTCACTCTGGCCATTTTATTCATCACCATTGCGGTGAACATCTACCTGCTCGTCATCGTGCCAAAGGGCTTCTTCCCCGAGCAGGACAACGGAACCGTGGTCGGCGGCATTCAAGGGTCTCAAGATGCCTCTTTCCAGCTAATGCAGTCTCTCACGCAGCGCTACTCGGAGATTTTGAACTCGGATCCAGCCATCAGTAACGTGACTGCCTTCACGGGTGGACTGGGCCCGATCAATTCCGGAAACGTTTTCCTGGCTCTTAAGGGCCGCAAATTTCGCGATGTCAGCGCCAGCGAACTCATCGCCCGTCTGCGCCCCAAGCTCCTGGCTGTGCAAGGGGCGCGCGTCTTTATGCAAGCGGGCCAGGACCTGCACATCGGCGGAAGGGCAAGCAATGCCGAGTATCAATACACAATCCAGAGCGAAAACCTGGACGACCTTGTCAAATGGGGACCCATTCTGCTCGACCGGATGAGGCGGCTTCACGGTCTCACCGAAGTCAATAGCGACCAGCAGAACAACGGTCTCCGCGTCGCGGTCGTCTACGACCGTGCCACCGCCGCCCGACTGGGAATCACGCCGCAAGCGCTCGATTCGACTCTGTATGATGCTTTCGGGCAGGCCCAGGTCAGCACCATGTATACGGCGCTGAACCAGTATCACGTGGTAATGGAGGTGGCGCCCGAATTCTGGCAGGACCCCTCGGCGCTCAAGGATATCTACATTCATTCCTCCAACGGCGGCGTAGTACCGCTGAGCGCGATCGCCAAGTACGAGCCTACCATCGCTCCTCTGGCGGTCAACCACCAGGGCCAGTTCCCGGCGGTCACGATCTCCTTCAATCTGGCTCCCGGAGTGGCGCTGAGCGACGCTTCCCGCGAGATCGACGAGATGGAACAATCCATGGGCATGCCCGCTTCCATTCACGGATTGTATTCCGGCGCCCTCGAAGCCTTTCGCGCATCGCTGAGCACCGAACCCGCTCTCATTATTACCGCTCTGCTCGCGGTGTATATCGTGCTCGGCGCGCTCTATGAGAGCTTCATCCACCCCATCACCATTCTTTCGACCATCCCATCGGCTGGCGTCGGCGCGGTGCTGGCGCTTCTGCTTTTTCGTATTGACCTGAGCGTGATCGCGATCATCGGCATGATCTTATTGATTGGCATCGTCAAGAAAAATGCGATTCTGATGATCGATTTCGCTCTTTCTGTCGAGCGGAATGAAGGGAAGAGCCCTACGGAAGCGATCTTTCAGGCCTGCATCCTCCGCTTCCGGCCCATTTTGATGACCACGATGGCTGCGCTTCTTGGCTCTTTGCCTCTGTGCTTAGGGACCGGCAGCGGCTCCGAGCTGCGCAGGCCTCTGGGGATCACGATTGCCGGCGGTTTGATTTTCAGCCAGATGCTCACCCTGTTCACGACGCCGGTGGTTTACCTCTACATGGACCGCCTCAGCCTTTGGTGGCATCGCGTCCATGGTGGGCGGATGAGACCCGCCGCGCAGCCTTCCGACTGATGTCTTTCGCCTGATACCCGTCGCCTGATACCCGTCACCTGATACCCCATGCGGTGCTCGGCCATCCCAAAGCCCTGCCGTGTTTTTATGCGCACCGAAGAACCCATTAACCGAGCAGCTTTCGCCCAGTGCCACTTGGCAAAAGCGAGAGAACTGGTGCCGAAGTTATTTTGAAATCGGGATTCCTCGGGCACCCGAGCACAGGATTGCCCCTCATTCTCAAATCGGCTGTGGTAGCCTAGCACCCGGAGGAGGGGGGAACGCGTGGACATCGTCAAGGGGAATATGGGCTGGATCGAGGTCATCGTGGGGCCGATGTTCTCCGGCAAGAGCGAAGAGCTGATCCGGCGTTTGCGACGCGCGGAAATCGGCCGGCAGCGCGTGCAAATCTTCAAGCCGGTTATCGACCAGCGCTACGCCAAAAACGGGATCGTCTCCCATTCCGGACTAGAGATTGCTTCGGAGCTGGTGCACGGCGGCACCGAGATTCTTGAAAAGGTCGCACCGCGAACCGAGGTCATTGGCGTGGACGAGGCGCAATTTCTCGGGGAAAGCATTGTCGATGTGTGCTCCCGTCTCGCTGAACTTGGGAAACGCGTCATCGTTACGGGCCTCGACACCGATTTTATGGGACGCCCCTTTGAGCCCATGCCGCGCCTGCTGGCGGTGGCCGAGGAGATTACCAAGCTTTTGGCCATCTGCATGCGCTGCGGGAATCCCGCTGTTCACACCCAGCGGCTTGTGGCGTCCGAGGAGCTAATTGTCGTGGGTGCGGGCGGAATGTATGAGGCCCGTTGCCGCCGGTGCTTTGAACCCCAGCTCGCGCAGCAAAAGCTTGAGGAAAAAGCCAAGCTGACTCAACCAAGCGGCGCCGCGAAGGTCCGAAGCGCAGCGAGTTAATCTACGCGCATGCGCCGGAAGAAAAAGTCGGTCTTTCGAGCCGGAAAAGAGGCTCGTCGCCGGGCACGCCTTGGCATCGGAATGCCTCCGCCGGAGCGCACCATACCTGATAAACGACGCAAGCCTCCGAAACACAAGAAAAGGCCTCTGGATTTGATCGAGGATTGATCCGTGTTTGGGAAGGTTCCGCCGGAACCTAGTTTCGCGAGCCTCAACCAGGTTTGTATTCGGGAATCGCCTCGGCAGGTCTAAACAGAGCGGCGGCGGGTTTGGCGTTGGCCCGAGCCGCCACGGCCGCTATTTTTTCAAGATCTGTCTTGGAAAAGCCCACGCTGCTGATTTGAATCTTGCCATCCGGGGCGATCAGGAATGTCGTTGGAACGTTGGTGAGTCCGAACTGATTGGAGGCCGGATAGTCTTTCTCGTCCAGCAGGGCGGGGAATCGCACGCCGTACTTCTTGAGGAACTCACGTGTGTCTTCCGCATCGTTCTGGGAAATCGCCCAGAACGTGAAATTGTCGCCGCCAAACATTTCATACATTCTCTGAAGGAAGGGAAATGTGAATTGGCAGGTGGGGCAGCTCACTTTGAAGAATGCGGCGAGCACCGGTCCTTTGGTGAGGGCCTCGGCGAGCGACACCTTCTTCCCATCGATGGTGGCGAGTGCAATCGGCGGCGCAGTTTTTCCCGGCGACAACGCGCTCATGCAGCACGCTCCAAAAAATGTACGGGCAAACGTTCTGAAGCTCACTCTCTAAAATTACCCCATATGCATCGGATCTGTGGAAGCGTTTCAAAAGCGCACGCCGAAGGATCAACGGCCCTGGCTATCGGCGCGAATCAGACGGTGTCACCCGACGGTTTGTGGATGCCATCGTCTTTGTCGACGCATGGCTTCGGCCAATGCCGCGGCCCAGAAATCAACCCGGCCGAGCCGCTGGGGATATTCTCGTTGGCGCTCACGCAGGCTTAGCAAGGCCCCCGAGAAGTCGGTCTCCCGCTTATCAGTGAATGTTGCGCGTTTTCCGTCCCACGTAATCCATCAGCAAATATTGCCCAAGCGTGTAGGGAGTCGTGAAGTAGGCCTTGCCCCGGCAAAGCTCGGTGATCTTTTGCACGAAATGGACCAAGCTGTAGTCGCTCGCCAGCATGAACGTATTGATGAGAATCCCGGCCCGCTTGCACTTCGCCACTTCCTCCATGGTTTGCGTCACCACCAGCGGATCGAGCCCGAACGCGTTCTTGTAGATTCTCCCGTCCTCGAGCGTCAGCGCCGACGGCTTGCCGTCGGTGATCATCACGATCTGACGCATGTCCTTCTTCTGTCGCGACAGGATCCGTTGCGCGAGCCGCAGTCCCTCCCGCGTATTGGTGTAGTACGGCCCCACCTGCACGCGAGCCAGTTTTCCGATGGGAATTTCCTCCGCGCTATCGTGGAACAGCACGCAGTGCAGCGAGTCTCCCGGATACTGCGTGCGAATCAGGTGCGAAAGAGCCAGCGCCACGCGCTTGGCGGGCGTAAACCGGTCTTCGCCGTAAAGAATCATGCTGTGGCTGCAATCGAGCAGCAGCACCGTCGCGCACGAGCTTTGGTACTCGCACTGGTGGACCATTAGGTCGGGATAGTCCAGCTCAATCGGCAGTCCCGAACCAGTCCGCTGCACGGCGTTGAAAAGCGTCGCGCTGATGTCCATATTTAAAGTGTCGCCGAACTCGTAGGCCTTGGAGGTTCCACCCGATTCCACTCCGGTTGCCAGGTCGCGCGTGTCGTGCCGCCCGAAGCTGCTCTTTCCCAGCGACGCGAGCAAGTCTTTCAAGGTCTTGAACCCCAGAAAATCGAGCGCCTTGTCGGTGATCTCAAAGCGCGCTTCCACTGGGGGGCCTTCTTTGCCCGCCTGCCCGCCCGGTGTTTCTGAAGGAGGCGGCGTCACGCGCGCCGATTGCTGCTGCGAGATGTAGCCCTCTTCCTCCATGCGCTGGATGATCTGGTCGATGAAATGCTTCAGTTGCTCGTTTTGCGACAGGTCGGGATTCTGCAGCATCTGCTCCATGAGTTCGGGCGGCACGAGGTCGCCTTCTTCCAGGGCGCGGAGAATCGCCTCGCGCAGTTGTTCCATGTGCTGCTCGCGCGAGCGCTCCATATCCATTTCGTAGATGCCGTATTGATTGTCGAAGCCACTTTGCAGAAAGAAGTCCGACATGCGGCCCATCAGTTCTTGCAAGTCGATGTCGTCGGCTGCGTCGGGAGCGTAACGCGAATACTTGGTGTATCTCATCGCACCACCTTTGCCCGTTCGGTTGGACCGTTCAGTTGAACTGGCGCCGCGGCAATCGTCCGGCGGGCTCCCGCGGATCGCGTGGTTCGTTCGCTTTGCGCGCTTCAGCGAAGAACCCGCGCTCTTCGCTGCGGTTGATGCGCTTTTGCGCCCACAGCCCCTCGAGGATGAATTCGGCCGCGCTCGTTTGCAGCGCGGCGTCATCCTTCGACTGCACCCCGAGCGTCTCCAAATGCTCGAATAGACCCTGGATTTTCTTGAGCTGTCCCAGCACCTCCGCGCTCGACGCATTCGCGGCAACTTTCAATTCTCCGCCAATTTCAAACCACTGCACGACCGCCTGGAAATTTACATTCGCGAAATATTTCGCGAACGTCTTGCCCACCGCAGCGCGTATCAATTCGCGGGCGATGTTTTCGGCCCCACGCATTTCTCCTTCGTACTCAAGCTCGAATTTCCCAGTCATTGCGGGAATCGCGGCATAGACATCCGCCACGCGCGCCACCACGGCCGAATCGCGGCTGCGCACGGCGCGCTGCTCCGCGCTGCTCAGCACGTTTTCCAGCGTGCTGATCGGCAGGCGCTGGCTTACGCCCGAGCGCCGGTCCACGCGCTTATCCTCGCGCGCTTGGAAAGCAACCTCTTCGACGATCTCACGAATGTAATCGGGAACCTCGAGGCGCCGTTTGACGTCGCGCTCGGTCCAGGACTCCTGCGCCGTGATCGACATTGCTTCGGCCACCGTCGCCGGATAATGCGTGCGGATTTCCGAGCCGATGCGGTCCTTAAGCGGCGTGATGATTTTTCCGCGCGCGGTGTAGTCCTCGGGATTGGCCGTGAACACCAGCAGCACGTCGAGCGCCAGACGCACGGGGTAGCCCTTAATCTGAATATCGCCTTCCTGCATGATGTTGAACAGGCCTACCTGAATCTTCCCGGCGAGGTCGGGCAGTTCGTTGATCGCGAAGATTCCCCGATTGGCCCGGGGCAGCAAACCATAATGAATCGTCAGCTCGTCGGAGAGATTGCGGCCTCCGCGCGCGGCTTTGATCGGGTCCACGTCTCCAATCATGTCCGCGATGGTCACATCCGGAGTGGCCAGCTTTTCCACATACCGCAGATCGCGCGGCAGCCATGCGATGGGCGTGGCGTCGCCTTCGGCGGCAATGCGCTCACGGCACGGCCGGCACAAAGGGTTGTAAGGGTTGTCGTGAATCTCGCAGCCCTCCACAACCGGAACAGTGGCATCCATGAACGAAATAAGCCCTCGGATGATCCGCGATTTCGCCTGGCCGCGCAGACCCAGTAGAATGAAGTGATGACGCGACAGAATGGCATTGACGATCTGCGGTATCACGGTGTCGTCGTAGCCGTGGACGCCGGGGAAAAGAGACTCCCCTTTCTCCATTTTGCAGAGCAGATTCTCGCGCAACTCCTGCCGGACGCTTCGCCCCGCGGTCCGCTCCTCCGACCACTGGCTCCTGCGAAGATCCCCGAGACTCTTAGGCTGTGGGCTCATTCGGATCACCAATCCTTCGTAATTGCGGATACCTCTGAACTAAGGCTGAGAGTTTCATTATAGTGGAACGCAGCGCGCAGGCATACTTGGATGGTTGAGCGCCCCATTTCGCTGCCCAGCTCAGTTCAGCCCGTGTCCGTTCCCTGTGGCGCGCTGCCTTTTCCGTTCGCGATCGTTCAGCTGGGGCAGGAGCCTCGTCAGCCATTCCAGCAGGAACTCGCGGCGGTCCTCTTCCTTTCGCATTTCGAGCAGCTTTTGGCGGCGTGCGAGCTCCATCGGGAGACGTGCGGCCATTCGATACGCCAGAGTTGTCGCGTCGCGGGGCTGGCCCTCCTCCCAGGGCCGGCCAAACAGCAGGACGTGGCATTGTCCGCCGAGTTGAACGAGCTCGGCTTCTTTTGCCGGGTTTAGCTCCGATGGTTCCTCGGCGAGATATTCAACCAGGCCTTCGTAGTATTGGCTCTCATCCAAGACTTCGGCGAGGCGAAACGCCGAGCGCCCCTCTGTCAGAATATCCATACGGCCATCGGGATACTCTTTGGTGATTCTCTCGATCGCCGCGGTACACCCAATCTTGGCCATGGACTGGTCGCTTGCCAGCACCATCCCAAATTCCATCTGTTCGCCCAGGCAGTGCCGGATCATGGTTTTGTAGCGAGGTTCGAAAATGTGCAGCGGCAGCATCATGGCGGGCAACAGAACCACGTCGAGCGGAAACAGCGGAATGCGGTCGGGCTTGGCCATAGTTGGCGACGCCGCGAAAAAGGGCCGGGCGCTACGGGCGCAGCGAACAGAGCGCTGCTTGCATCTCGTCGCGCGCGTGCGAGTCCCCGGCGTTCTGCGCGACCACAATGCCGTCGGAGAGTAGCTTGCGCGCTTCATCCAGCCGCCCGAGGCGCGAGAGAAGCTGCCCGAACTGGAAATAACCCGCCACATATTGGGGATTTGTCTCAAGCAGCTTCTGGAAGTGGGCGGTGGCGGCTGGATCGTCCCCGAGTTTGGCACACTCCAGCGCGAGACCGTACCGGGCAAAGGCGTCGGCCGGTTTCTGGGCTACGAATTGCTCCAGCACCTCGCGGCGAGACTTCTGCGTTTGGGTCATGGGATGAATACGCGTATTATAGCGGGCTCGGCTGCTCGCGCCAAGCAGCACATCGAACTCGGCGAACAACGGATCGCGCGAATGCCCAAGGCCAACAGCAGAAGGGAAGCAAAGAACAAACATTTGGAACCCGCGGAGAACCTCGTGGGCAAACCGGTGAGCGGCTCCCGCTCCGAACTCACCGAATTCGTTCTGCCCAATGACGCCAACGCCCTCGGCAACATGCTCGGGGGCCGCGTGATGCACTTGATCGATATCGCGGGTGCCCTCGCCGCCGGAAGGCATTCCAACAGTTACGTGGTAACCGCGTCGGTCGATTATCTCGATTTCCGGTTTCCTATTGCTGTGGGCGAATTCATCGTTCTCAAGGCCAGCGTCAATCGCGTGTTTCACACTTCCATGGAAGTCGGCGTGAAGGTATTCTCGGAGAATATTCTGACGGGCGAAAGGAAGCACACAAGCAGCGCGTACCTTACCTACGTGGCGCTTGATTTCAATCGCCATCCACACGCCGCGCCCCCGCTAATTCTTGAGACTGACGATGACCGGCGCCGTTTTCGCGAAGCAGGCGAGCGCCGCGAGTTCCGCCTTGCCACGCGCCACAAGAACACCCCCTAGAAATAGCGCTTTCTTAGCCTTTCGTCATCCCGACAGAGCGAAGCGACCAGGGATCTCTGTTTCAGTCTTTGCCTCCGCCCCTGAGAAATTCCCGCATTGCATCCGCCGTCTGGAACCCGTGCTCCACGCACTTGCCAAGCGACGGCCCCTCCAGATAGTTTCCCGAGAAAAGGATGCCCGGATTCTCTTTCTCGCCATCGCCGATCGCTTCTACAACGTGCCCATGACCCAGATTGTATTGCGGCAGAGCCTTCGGATGCTTCCAGACCGCTGAAGCCACCGGGGCGCCAATGATCCCTAAAATCTTCGCATTTTCATCCTGGACCAGGGACGCGATTTCGTCATCCGGCTTGGCCAGCATCTCCGGTTCCGTGGCGCCGCCCACGAAGCTCGTGATCGTACAGCCGCCTGCGGGCGCGCGCCCTGGGAAAAGCGACGAATTCCACACCGTGCCAAGCGTCCGCCGCTTTTCGCTGCGAGGTACCAAGAAGCCAAAGCCGTCAGGCGTCGGGCCGAATTGATGGGAATCGTATCCCGCCGCGACGACCGCGACTCCCGCGTACGCGATGCCTGAGAGCGTATGCGCGAGCCTTGGCGAAAAGGCCTCCAGCAGATGCGCGGCTTTGTACGCCGGAATCGCCATCACCACGGCCCGCGCGGCAAGAATTTGCATTTGGCCGTTGCGCTGGAAGTAAATCTCGTACCCCGTTTGATTCGAAGGATTGTCGATGCGTCGAAGCAAGTCAACGTGCGCGCCTAACCACAAATCGCCGTTCAGTTGCGCCGCCAGGGCGCGCGAAAGCGTGGCCACGCCGCCTCGAAAAGTGCATAGCGAAGGGGGCTTTCGCTTGCCTTTTTCCGGGCGGGATCTCATCGCGCCGCGCAGCACGCTCCCGTATTCCCGCTCCCACTCCTCGAGCGAAGGAAACGCTGCTTTCAGGCTCAATTTCTCTGGATCGCCCGCATAGACTCCGGAAACGAACGGCGCGACAAGATACTCCAGAATTTCATGCCCGAATTTCCGCCGCACGAAATTGGCGACCGATTCCTCCTCGTTCGGCGGTTTGGTCCGGCGCAGCGGTTCGGAGACCACTTTCCAACGCGATCCCGGAGCCAGCAGCGAACTCGTCAGCAGGGCCTGTGGTGACATCGGCACCTTCTGCAGCTTGCCGTGACGCAGAACGAATCGCGGTGCCTTCGGGTCCGCCATGCAAAGCTCGCCTTCAATTCCGACCTCGCGAATCAGATCGAGAAGCGCTTCGGTCCCCTGAAAGCTCTGCGGCCCGGATTCAAACAGAAAGCCGTCTTTCTCTACTGAGCCGATCAGTCCGCCCGCCTGCTCTTCTGCCTCCAGCAGCGTGACCGGTACGCCGAGCTGGCGCAGCCGGTAGGCGCAGGCCAGGCCGGAGATTCCCCCGCCGATGACGGCGACGTTGTGCGGTTCAACCATTTTTCATGGGTTCGCTTACAGAGTCCTGGAGAACAGCGGCCGTTGGTCCATCTGCTGTTGGTGCAGATAGCGATCAAAAATCATGGCCACGTTGCGAATGAAGACGCGGCCCAGAGGCGTGACGCGAATTTCACCCGGCGCGAGCTCCACCAATCCTTCGGCGCGCGGCTCCTTGAGCCGGTCGAGCTCGGCGGCGAAATATTCGTCGAAGGATATCGAGAATTCGCGTTCCACTTCGCGCTTGGGAATCAGGGTGTGGCAGAGCAGGCGACTGATCACCGCGCGGCGGATCACATCATCTGTAGAGAGGCGGTAGCCCCGCATCGTCGCGATGCCCCGCGACACGACCCTATCTTCATACGTCGGCACCTCCTTGCGGTTCTGCGCGTAGGCTTCGCCAATCGAACTGATCGCACTGACGCCCATGCCATACAGATCGGCGCCCGCCTTGGTGGTATATCCCTGAAAATTGCGGTGCAGCGTGCGGTTCTGCTGCGCCGTCGCGAGCTCGTCGCCCGGCCGCGCGAAATGATCCATGCCGATGTAGAGATAGCCTGCGCCGAGAAACCCCTCCAGGCCCGCGCGGAAAATCCTGAATTTTTCTTTTCCTCCGGGAAGATGCGCTTGAAACGAGCCTTGCTGTTTCTTTAGCCATGGCACGTGGGCGTAGCTGAACATCGCCACGCGATCGGGCATCAGTGTAAGCACCTGATCGATGGTGGCCTGAAAAGTCTCCGCTGTCTGATAAGGCAGCCCATATATCAGGTCTACATTGAGGCTCTCAAATCCCAGTTCGCGCCCCACCGCGATCAGATCGCGGGTCATTTCGTACGGCTGTACGCGACGGATCGTTTCTTGTACCTTCGGCTGGAAGTCCTGAATGCCCATGCTGAGGCGGTTGAATCCCAGGCGGCGCAGTGTTTCCAGATGCGCGCGATGGGTGACGCGCGGATCGACTTCAATTCCGATTTCTGCGTCCGGCGCGAAGTTAAAGCGCTCGCGCGCGTGTAAAAAGAGGTCTTCCATCTGTGCTGGTGAGAGATACGTCGGTGTGCCGCCGCCCCAGTGGAATTGGCTCACGCTGCGCTCTTTCGAGACTCTTCCAGCGACGTGTCCGATTTCCTTCTTCAGCGCGGCGAGGTAGGGAACCGCGACGCTCTTGTCCTTCTGGATTGAGACGTTGCAGGCGCAAAACAGGCAGAGGCTTTCGCAGAAGGGAAGGTGCATGTAGAGAGACAGCGGGGTGCGCCGAGCGTCCGCGCGCTCGTAATATTGTTCCAAGTCGTCCGGGCCGAAATCGTCCTTCCAGACGGGCGCGGTGGGATAGCTCGTGTAGCGCGGGCCAGGCCGATTGTACTTCTCTAGGATTTCGTCGGGAATCTGGCCGATCTCGAGCTTCCCCGGCTGTTTTTCTTTTGTGTCAGGCATTTCTAATCCGTTGTGCCCAACCCTGCCTGCTCTGCGACGGAAGCGTTATGCCCGGCTTCGACAAAAGCCTTGGCGTTGGCGACCGGTGTTCCTGGCAAGATACCATGCCCGAGGTTCAAGACGTGGCCCACGCCGCCGGTTTTGCCCACAGCCTCTGCGGCGGCACGCCGAACATCGGCTTCCGAGCCGAGCAGGATGGTTGGGTCCACGTTTCCTTGAAGCGCAACCTGGCGCCCCAGTTTGCGGCGAGCGTCGGCCAAATCCGTCTTCCAGTCCACGCTCACTACATCCGCGCCTGATTTCGCGAGGCTCTCGAGATGCTGTGTGGAACCCTTGGCAAAAAGCATCTTCGTTACAGATGGGGTTAACGGCGCGCCGCGCAGCGATTCCAAGATGAGTTGGGTCGCCGGGAGCTCGAAGGCGTGATATTCACTGGGGCTCAATTCCCCCGCCCACGTGTCGAAGAGCTGAATCACGGAAGCTCCTGCTGCGATCTGCGATTTCAAATACTCCGCCGTGGCCCGCGCGATGCGCTCAAGCAAGGGACGGACCACCTGCGGCTGCTCGTGGAGCATCTGCTTGGCATGGGAAATATCGCCGCGGGTGCGTCCTTCGATCATGTAGCACGCGAGCGTCCAAGGAGCGGCGGCGAAGCCGATCACCGGCACGTCGGGCCCGGCCTCCTTGCAGATGGTGCGTATGGCGTCTCCCACGAACCCGGTTTCAATGCTTGGATCGAAATCGCGGAGGCGCTGCACGTCTCCGGCGTCGCGGATGGGATTTGAAAGCACCGGGCCGGAGTCGGGGACCTCCAGCGGCAGCCCCATGGCTTCGGCCACGATAAGAATGTCCGAGAAAACGATGATCGCGTCCACACCGAGGATGCGGTAGGGCTGAAGCGAAACCTCGGCGGCCACTTCTGGAGTTTTGCAGATTTGAAGGAAAGTGTGCTTGGCCCGGACCGCCTGGTATTCTGGAAGATAGCGCCCGGCCTGCCGCATAATCCAGACCGGCACGTGATCCACCGGTTCAAATCGCACGGCCCGCAGGAAGCGCTCCTTGCGAGTCAGGGCCGGGACTCTAAGGCTTACCGGCATATCAGCCCCCCCCTCGGATACGGCGGTGAGAGCGCCAGGCGAGGGATCCCTCCGCCGTGTGTCTGCAACAACTTACACCGGATTCTGTTCGTCCGAGTCTGTCGAGTGAGCAAGGCGCAGAATGGAAGTTTTTCGCATCGGCGAGTGCCCCCTTCTGCCTTTTTGGCCCAAACCTCATCCAAGCATCTTATTATACCGCGCTAAGAGTGCAAGCGAGGGTTGTCATGGTTCGGCCCGCAGCCAGCATCGACTTGGAAGCTACATTGGGACAGAACGCCCCTCTGGGAAAATCACTGCGGTTCGATCAGGTGGCTATCAAACGCATGGACGATGCCGAGGGTAAGTCGTTGCTGGCTTCTGACTCCTTTTGAGCTGCCTTCGTCAAATATTGGACTGCTTGCGAAGTCATCGCGGTATTCAAGCCACATCATTAGGGCATTGGCTACGGTGTGGGTGAACGTCGCGGCTATTTCCCGGACGGCTGCACCAAAACCGAGGCTGTTAGACGTCCCCCCCGTTGTCGAGGGAGCCTTGCGCGGGAACCCTGTCGTTGAACCTGTAGGTCGCTCGCACTCCGACATGGGAATAGGGGATGGCATTACTGACCGTTAGGTCGCGGCTCCCCTGGCCGTAATCCACCGAAATGGAATAGCCTGCCCGGCCAGGTTTCCCAGCCGTGGGGTTGGGCGCGTTCCCGGCGTTCAGTTCCACCATGTTGAGACCGAACTGATTTGTGCTTAGGCTGAATAAATCCAGGCTATTTTGAAGATTCGCAGGATGATGGAAGTTGAGCCCGTAGTAGAGGTCAACGAAGCCGTTGAGCGCGGTAGACCCCAGGAGGCTTGCGAGCCTGACGCTGGGGGATTCTGGCAAATTTTCCTCCGGCGCTTCCGCCTGGGAAGACACAGCTGCGGCGGCTCTCACCGTTGCGGTGCCCATCGCTTGGCGGATGCCGCAACCGTTTGGAAACACGACCGCGCCGTAAATGTGATCCATAGATCTAATGAGCTATACCGCCAGGACGCCAGGACGCCAGGCAGTGATTCCGTAAGGTAGGAACGGCGGCGGCTTCAGTACGTTTGTTTACAGGGGTTTTTGCTCCGATTCAGTTTGGCGGCATTCTTGCAAATCTTCGCGGGGACTTGACTTCGTATTG
>JBEKBP010000054.1:0-30589 GCA_050015335.1 Candidatus Acidiferrales bacterium
AGCGGGCGGGAAGGTTGATCCGGAACGGCGGACGCAAGTGGGACGAGCTTTGAAAGAACTGGGGACTCGGATGATAGCGGCCTACTCACCACAAGCGCGGGGACGATCGGAGCGGGGCTTTGTGGCCGTGATAGTAGAAGCTTTTTTAATTAAAACTTTTTCTGCCGGGATCATCAGTCGAGCGGTTCGACCCTGGCGATTTTTGCCTGATGATTTTCCCCCACCCAAAAGATCGGACGTATGCCCGAGTTGTCTACCTCCACCCTCCGCACGTTTACGCCTAAACGCGGTAGCAGATACTTTCTGAATTGTCCGGTCCTGGTATTCAATCGCAGGATCAGCTCACTGGTCATCCCCCCGGTCCATGCGTAGCCGTCCTTGTCTCCGACGACGTCGTAGGGTCCATACCAGGGAACCGGAACTGGCCACTCCCGAAACTGCTCGGTCTTAGTGTCGAACATGCCGATTGTCTTGCCGTAGTATTCCCCTATCCACAGGTGGCCCGCCGAGTCCAGATGCATGCGTCTTGGGCCGGCATTCGGTGTGGGGATGGCGTAGGTCATGACTTTTCCACTCTTGCCATCCACGCGGAAAATATCCCCTCCGACGATATCCGCCTCGTACAGGTTCCCGTTGGGGTCGGCCGTAATCCCATAAATGTGATGGCGCGGCCCCTTGTACTCCTTGGTGGTGAGCTCGGAGGGTAATTGAGAAAACGTTGTTGCTGCGCCGGTTGCCGGATCCACTCTGTAAAGCGCGTTGCTCGCGCTGTCTTTGACCCATACCTTCGCATCACCTCCCACGGATATGAGGTCGGCTTTTGTGCCGGGGGGAAGATCGAAATTCGTAAATTGTTCCGTTTTGATATCGAACCGAGCGATTCCGTTCCAGTCGTGCCTCCCCAGCCAAATGTTTCCCTGCGAGTCCCATTCGAGACACTGAAATGCGGAAGGATACCCGGGCTTGGTGACCGGATCGTGCCATTCCTTGACCTCACCTGTGACGGTGTTCAACCGGCCGATAATGCCGTCCATAAAATCCTGGTACCAGATCATTCCCGCCTTGTCCGGTGCCACATCGTGCGGTTCCGCTTGGGGGCGCGGCAGGTCATATTCGGTGATGATGACCCGGGTGTCGTCGCCATGCGGCCGCGGCAGGGTCTTCAATTGAAAATCATGGGTTGACCCCGAACTCAGGTTGATCGAACTTAGATATTCAGCAAATTCTTTGCCCCCGAATGTTCCGCCGCGCTGATCGGGCGACAATACAGGTTGATTGATCGAACTAACTTGGTCCCATCCACTCATGCGGGCAAGCGTGGTCATCCAACCCGCAGAATCATAGGTGCTCTTTAAGACAGGGGCCAACGTATGGCACTGGGAGCAGGTCAAAAAGAGGTATTGCTTCCTTTCGTCAGCTCCTGGAACGCTCATGAGCCACTCGACGTCGCTCATCTGTGAGGCGAGATCTCGGGTTTTGTTCAGCTTGATATCCGCCTCTTTTTCCCCCTTTCCGACCACTGCCGTGATAACGGCATCAACCGCGTCATACCCAATCGCCCGGATGGCGAGTTGATAGTCACCGACTGCTAGCCTGCCTGGCGGGAAGGTGTACCGCCCCTGCGAATCGCTGACCACCGTGACTGTCATCGTGCCGGGCATTCGCTTGGCACTAACCAACACGCCCTCCATCGGACCTTCGGCATCCGAGCTCACGATGCCGGTCAGTCCGAACGCCGCACTTGCTGCCGGTAACCGACCGCTCAGGCAGCTGATTGCTAAGACCAGGAAGAGAAATGGCTTCTTCATGCCCCCAACCTCTCATTGTGCCGGGATGGCGGCACGGCCTTCAGCCGCCTAATAACGGAACGTCCGATTTGAATCGACGGCTCGCGCATCATACGCTGCCGCCACCCTCGAGACAACGGGCAGGCTGGATCACCCTGAAAAGTATAAGAGCTTCCGATATGGAGAGAGGTTCGGTCGAATCGCTCGAGGGTAGGTTCACCACAGGTCGCGGCAAGAACCAACGTGGAAGAGCGCCAACGACAAGCGGCGACGCACCCGCCTAGCGGGGAGGAAGCGACGGCTTTTGTCCTTCTGGCAACTGAATATCGACGGTATCCTCGAGTAGTGAGATGGCGGTGAAAACACCCATCAGCGAGGCTAAATCCACAGTTCCGCGTCGGCCGAATAGGCGCACGGTCGCGGCGAAAGTTGGGGAGGAGACTTTCTTCTGGCCAAAGAGCTCTCGCCCGTAAGTAATGATCACGGTTTCCTTCTCTCCAAGACCTGCCACCGGTTTGCTGTATTTGATGATGTCGAGGATGGCCGGTTCGACTCCCGCCCGCCGCGCAGCCGGTTCGTGAGAGGCCCATACATACTGGTCGTCCATCTCGCGCGCCTCGACCAAAATTGCGATCTCGGTCAACCGGTGGCCCAATCCGGTTTCGTTCCGGAGATAGAGCGATGCATCCCTCAGGTCTTCCGCGATTCGGGGACTATAGAGACGGATGCCGGCCGGTGTCCGCAGGTGTGTTAGGGGATCGCCAGGATTATCCGTCAGAAATTTGTCGAATACCTTCTTGCCGTAATCATCCATGTCGTCGCGTATCGGCAACGGGAGGCGGTTCCGTGATTGGGGATCGACGTCGTCGGGCCGCGGGGCCGCAGCGGCGCCTGCGCTGTCGACCGGATTCTGCGCCAGAGCCCTCCCGCCCCATAGCATGCCCAAAACCCCCAGTAGCAAAATGGTTCTCACGCTCGTCGACACGTGCATATCCATCTCCTGTCTTGAACGGCGGTCTCGCCTGGAAGGATTGTGGCGGCAAAGCTATTTGGTTGGTTCGAGGATTAGCTTTTGTGCCCGCCAATTCAACAACTCTCCGACGATAATTTCATTTGCAGATGGACACGCGATTTCGTGAATCCATCCAAACTGCTTCAGCTGTTTTCCGGATTCGCCAAAATAGCCGAGAACTTTCCCGTCCAGGCTCAGCTTGTAGACACGGCCCGGGTAGGAATCAGCGCTAAAAAGGACTTGGTTCGGTCCCGGAGTAATGCAAATCGCCCAAGGCGATCCGGGAGCCGACGTCATGGAGCCAGGTGCGAGTGGGAGCTTCGGCTTGTTGCCAATCGCGGGCTGCGCGTTGGGATCAAACGGCACGTCGATTTTGATGATCCGGAGAAACTTGCCGTTTCCGTCGAATACTTGAATCCGCCCGTTTCCACGATCCGCTACATACACGTTCCCTGCGGCATCGGTCGCAATGCTGTGCGGCGTGTGAAACTGCCCTTCCCCTTCACCGGGCTCGCCCCAAGACATGAGCCATCTTCCGTTCTTGTCGACTTTGCCGACGCGGGAATTAATGTAGCCGTCGCTGATGAACGTGTCACCCTCGGCGTTCCACGCCACGTCGGTTACTTGGCGGAACATGCCATCTACGGGAGGCAGCGGAGGATCCAGGCGCTTCAGCGGTCCGGTTCCATCGTCGGCAGCTTCCTGCTTCCGCCCGAACACCATGACCACGCGCCCTTCCGGATTGAACTTGATAATCATGTTCGAACCCTTGTCGGTAACCCAGATGTTGTCCTGCTTATCGACGCGCACCGTATGTGCAAACGACCATGCATACAAATTGTGCCCCATCTCGCGGATGTAGTGGCCGTCAGGGCCAAATTCAAGAAGTTGCGCCGCCGCCGCCGCGAAGGCGGGGCCTGTGGTGTTGCCTCGCGATAAGACGAAAATATTCCCCTTCGAATTCACCGCGACTCCCGTCACTTCGCCCAGATACATGTTGGGCGGAAGCTTTATGCTGTGCGAAAACTGAGCTCGCCATCAGGAACAGCAACCCCCACATGCAGTGTTTCATCTCATCCATGCTCCTATGTCCTGTCGATGGTTCTGCTTCTCCCATGCCAGCCAGGGCCAAAACCTAAAGTGGGCGCAACTGCGATTGGTTGCGAGCGGCGTAGTTAACACGCATCCTTCGCCATTTTATCCATTCGCGAAAGTGGAATGATTTCGCCCGTCTTCCTGGCGCCAGCCTGGATCTGGTTGTACTCGATCGTCGCCTCGCGAACCGCTGCCGCGTCGTAATCCGGGGTCAACGTGTTGTCCCATTCTGCGTAATAGCGGACCACGTTCGCAAGCAGGTGCTCTGGACTGATCCAGTTGTCGAATCTGCCCAGATGGATTTCCGCGCAGGCCGCTCCCGGTGTCATCTTGGCGTCGTAGCGCTTGCGAGCCTCCACGCCGAGGACGCGAAAATAATCAGCCATCGCGGCCAGATCTTTCTTGCCGCCCATGGGCCCATGGCCCGGCACGATCACATCGACGTCCCATCCCGCGATTTTGTCGCACGTTTCCACCCACTTGCTGATGTAGCTGTTATTGGCTAACGGTGCCACCCAGAAGAAACCCACATCTCCGCTGAACAGAATCTTGTGCTGCGGCAGGTAGGCCATCATGTCGCCCCACGTGTGGGCCGGACCGGCAAACCTGAATTGCACCTCCGTGCCGCCGATGAAATAGGTGAGATCATCCTTGAACGTCACCGAAGGCGGCACCAGTCTGCGTTCTTCTGCGACGTCGGCAACTCCGGGCGTCGGGCTCCACATCTTCGGGGTGCTCGCAACAGCCTTCACGACTTCCGCCCGGCAGTAGGGATGGCCGAGGATCTCCGCGTGGGTGAAAAACTGATTGCCGTTGACGTGATCGCCGTGATGGTGAGTGTTCACCAGACGTCCGAAGTCCTTGCCGGTAGCCTGCTTTGCTGCGGCGATGAAAGCCTTGGCAGGAATGGGGCCTTGCGTGGCGTCGATGCCCAACAGGTAGTCGTCTCCGGCGATCATACCGGCATTGGAGATGCCGCGGAACCTGACGTTCGGAGCTCCTCCCTGCGTGTACGCATAGACGTTGGGAGCGAGCTTCCGCAGTTCTCTGCTCCAGGTAGGTGGCATCGGATAGCGAGGATCGGTTGCCGGGAGCGGGGTCGGTTCGATGGAATCTTGCGCTCGCAGTCGAGCTACCCCACCCTCCCCCCAAAGCATTGCTGCGGCACCAAGCAAGGTTCCCGCACCCCCCTGAAGCACTCCTCGGCGGCTCAGTCCCACCCGATCGCTATCTGGCGGCTTGTCCATGGGTTCTCTCTCGTGTTACTTGCTGGCAGCCGGTACGTTTTTATTGGCGAGGTAGAAGTAGCCAACTGTGTTGTTCGGATTGCTGCCATACCACATGCGCCCTTGAGAATCGCGGAAGAATTCACGCATGAATAATTCCGAGTGTGGGAACGGATACTCGGTCACCTGGCCCGTCTTGGTGTCAAAGCGGCCTAACACATCCAGGTGATGCGAGTTATACCAAAGGTAGCCGTCTGCATCGAAACCCAAAGCGTAGGGGGTGGGATCAGGCCCCGGCAGCGGGAATTCCTGGAAGGTTTCTGTCTTCGGATCAAACCGAGCCATTTTCCCGGCGTTGAACTCGTCGAACCAGATGATGCCGTCGGGTGCTATTTCAAGCCGTCGTGGGCCAGAGCCAGGCGTTGGCGGCGCCCACTGCCTGACCTTCAACGTTCTTCCATCGACCCTGCCGATTTTGTGTCCGTACAGACTGGTAAACCAGACGTCGCCATTTTTATCCGGTTTCACATCGTAGGATTGTGCTACTTCCTCAAAGCGCGTGAATTTCTTTGTTTCCGGATCGAATCTTGTGAAAGGAGAACCTGTGGCCCACACGATTCCGCTTGAATCCACACGAACGGTGTGCTTGGAGCCCTTATCCTGGTATTCGGTAATCTGTTGGGTGTCAGGATCCCATCGGGCGATCTTGTTGACAGCCGACTCGGTCAACCAAACCGAGCCGTCTGGGCCCGGTACGGCGGAATGAATCGCCGCAGGCCCGCTATTGGGAACAGAGAAGTCCTGCATTTCCCCGGTGTTCGGGTCAAGCCTGGTAATTTTGTTCGCTGCCCCGTAATTCGGGATCCAGAGATAGCCGTTTTTGTCCGGAGCGGCGCTGAAAGGCATGCGGCTCGGCCCCGGCATATCATACTCCACATACACGATGTCCCACGCGTCGCCGCCAAAGGGCCGCACCGTATCCAGGTACCCTGGCATGTCTGCCGGAGATTTCGGCAGCACCGATTCCGGGCCAAACAAACTCGTCAAATAATAGGCTACCTGCGATGCATCCTGGTCGGTGAAACGAGCCAGCCCATAACCCATGACCGTCCGCATGTAGTTAACCCGGTCTCGCCAGCCGTCGGCGTCCCGCGTCACCGAGGCCATGCGCGTCTGAAACCCATGGCAGATATCGCAGTTCTTAAAAAGCAGGTCTTTGCCTGGCCCTGCCGGAAAGAGCTGTTTCCCTTGGTAAACGGAAATGTCGCTCCAGCGCACCACGCTATTCTGCAGGGCGAAATCAAACGATGCGTTCTGATCCGCCGTGAGGTTGACGCTCGCGCGGGGATCGGTGCGGTATCCAACCGCTCGGATGAACAGTCGGTATGGCCCAGCCGGAAGATTCCCGATTCGGTAGCGCCCTTGCGTGTCGGAAAGCACCGCGACAGTGATTCTGGTCTTCGTGTTCTGCGCTTCGACAAAGGCGCCCGGAAACACCCTATGATCTGGCCCTTTCACGCTCCCGGTAATCGTGGAGGCGCGCACAGGGGAACTGCACAGGATGACTAGGGCCACCAGGTAACGCAGCCGCATGGCACCTCCTTGGTCTTTCTGCGCGATTGGAAAGCTCGCCTGGGGATCGGGTGGCCGGTCCGCTACATAGAAGACCGTCAGCGGCCCGCGATGCCCGTCCAGTGTTCGCGCATCGCCGCGCGATCGATGGCCCGGCCATCGACATAAACAGCGGAGATCTTGCGCGTGTTCTTCATGTCGTCGAGCGGGTTGGCGCGGAGGACGATAAAATCCGCGCGCTTGCCGACCACCAGGCTGTCCCTGTCGCGAAGTCCAAGAGCATCGGCCGACACCTGCGTGCCGTCGCGAATCACTTGCAGAGGCGGGATGCCCGCTTCGGCGAGCGCCTGAAGCTCGCGGTGTTCTGTGTAGCCCGGGAACCTGCCCTCTCCCCCTGCGGTATCCCCGCTGACCACGATTCGTATACCGGCATCGCTTTCCTTCTTCTCGTTGATCAGCATCAGGGCATACCCCTGCGGCGGGGCGTGCGGATCACCCGACTGTGGATTCGCGCCAGCCGTGTGCATAGCCTTCAGGTAATCCCGATAAGCAACCGGCACGGTCTCAGCAAGCTCCGGCTCATCCAGCCAGGCGCGGTCCGGCATGGACGAGGACATGGTCGAACACTGGAACACGTCGTGCTGCTTCATCAGCTGAAGGAATTCGTCGTCAACCAAGGTGTCGTGTGGAGGGTGTGCGAGCCCGTCGACGCCGGCTCGCACTGCGGCCTTCGCGTCCTCCAAATTGACAATATGCGCGATCACCCGCAGATGCTCCTTGCGCGCCTCGTCGATGATTGCGCGGTAGATCGCCGGGGCCATTCGTGGCTTCGTGTGATAGCGATCGTCAAGCCAGAACTTGATCACGTCAACTTTCTTTGCCGCTTCCTGCCGCACAAACGCGCGCGCATCCTCCGGCGTGCTCGCCTCATGGACCACATCCCGCGCGAAAGGCGGCCCGCCGTTCTCGTTTCCGTTGTTGTAGGCCACAATCCCGTCATCTGCCGTAAACAGCAGGGCCAGGGTGTCATCCTTTAGTTTTCCTGACCGCTGCTCATTGCGAATTTGAAGTTCCAGATCGTTGCGGTCGGTGCCCAGGCTCTGGACGGCCCCCACGCCGTAATATCGGAAGCGCCGCAACTCGTCGAGGATGTTCTCGCGCGTGTAATAGTCTTTGCTGACGTGACCTCCCAACACACCCATGCCATCTTTTACGGTCGGATCGGTGGCCCCATTTTTCATGTAGCCGATATGAACGTGAAGCTCCTCGAGCATCGGAATCACGGTCTTCCCGGTCAGATCAACTTGCATCGCTTCTTTGGGCACTTTTACCGAATCTTTGGTTCCCACCTGCGTGAGCTTCCCGGCGCGCACGAGGAAAGTCGCATTTTCGATCGGTTCGCTCCCATCTCCGGGAATCACGCGACCACCAACGAACGCTCGTACGGGAGCAATTTGTGCCCAGGCAACGCCGGGCGCGAACGGCATCAAAACAACCGCGCACAGCAACAGGATCGCAGACACGCTCACACGCAGAACGGTGTCTTGCTGAAAGCTGTAAAAACAATTCCTTCGCATCCTTCGCCAATCTCCGTGTGCGCAGCAGGAGTGTCCCTCTCCGGACTTGCGCTGTCAAGCCATGCGACAACAGCCATGCGACGACAGGTCGTTGGCACCCGCGCGGAAAGCGCGACCCGGAAGCCGCAAAGCCGAGGCGGGGAATTCTTTCCTCGATACGGGCCGCCGGATATGGTAGATATCGGGCGATCCTGGAAGGACTCATCGCATGCCGAATCCTATTTCCCGCAGGGAGCTACTACAAACGAGCGCTCACACGGTTGCGTCTGTGGGGATGACGACGGTGGCGACCGAAGCCGTGCCGACCAGCAATACCGCACAACAGGCTCAAAGAGCCACCGACCGAGATCGTCACCCACCTGTTTCCACGATTGCGCTTGCGCCAGGCCTCCAGTTGCACTACCGGGAGGACTGGTTGGGAGCGCCCTGGGCCAGCCCGGAAGCCGCACTTCTGATTCATGGCGGCATGGAATCGGGTGAGGTCTGGTATGGATGGGTGCCCCGGATGGCCCTGCAATTCCGGCTCTTTCGCCCCGATTTGCCCGGATTTGGGCAGTCGACGGCCCCTGCGGACTTCGAGTGGTCTGTTGAGAACTACGCAGCGGTGCTTGCGAATTTTCTCGATACAGTGGGGGTTTCATCGGCGCATATCATCGGTGCGAAGACCGGGGGAGCGATAGCGATGCAATTCGCAGGGGCTTATCCGCAACGGACCCGATCCCTCATTCTTGCAAGCGGCCCCTTCAGCCCGCCTGATCCCAATGGAAATCCCCCGGACGAACTGCGGTTCGGCTCTTCTGCCCCGAAGGAGGAGGTTGAATATTTTGACAAGATCAAAGCTGCCACCAATCCGCGCACAAGAGCGGGGCTTGCCAAGGTACTTGCGGGAATCAATCTCGATCTCGTATTGCCCCGGATTGCCGCACCAACTCTGGTGATTACCACCGATCGTGGTGCCTTGCAGTCGCTTGAGGCCGTGCTTCACTATCAGGCTAAGATTCCCAACTCGCGATTGCTGGTCCTAACCAGTGATGCGTTTCATGTGGCCGTCGCAAAAGCTGACGAATGCGTGGCGAACACTCTCGCTTTCATTCGGGATACCCGGCAGCACACCTGAGTTTCAAGCCAGAATCGCGTTCTGACGGCACCCAGCAGAGGGAACATACTGCTCTATGTCCGAATGACAGATGGGGATGTTTGATTTTCTGAAATCGTCCTATTTGTAATTCTCGGATTCGATAGGGGACACGGATGATGAGTTCGAAAATTACGGTAACAGCAAAGTTACTTCTGCCATGCTGGGCGCTTGCGTCAGGATTTGCGCTCTCTTCCGGGGCGGCGCGGGGACAGTCGAGGCCCCAGAACGACGAGTGGCCCACCTATGGCGGCGATCTGGGGAATACTCGATATCGTCCTTTTGACCAGATCAATGCAGCCAACTTCAACACGTTGGAGGTCGCTTGGCGTTTCAAGGTGGATAATCTCGGTCCTCGCCCGGAATACAAGCTCGAGGGCACTCCGCTTATGGTTCACGGTGTGCTTTATGCGACCGGCGGCTCGCGTCGGGCAGTTGTGGCACTCGATGCAGCTACCGGTGAGATGCGATGGGTACATAGCGAGAACGAGGGGACGCGCGGTGATAATGCCCCGCGGGACCTTTCTGGCCGGGGTTTGGCCTACTGGACCGATGGCAAGCAGGAGCGAATATTGTATGTGACGCCGGGCTACCGGCTCATTGCCTTGGATGCCAAGACGGGAAACCACATAGCAAGCTTCGGGGAAAACGGCGTGGTCGATCTGAAGCTCAACGACGATCAGAACATCGATCTTGAAACCGGCGAAATCGGACTGGAGTCGGCTCCGGTGGTGGCCCGAGACGTCGTAATCATCGGCGCCGCGTTCACCAACAGCGGGACTCCCAAATCCAAACACAACAATAGGGGCTACGTGCGCGGATTCGACGTCCGGACCGGCAAGCGACTCTGGATTTTCCACACCATCCCGCTCAAAGGAGAGTTCGGATACGACACCTGGGAGAAGGACTCCGCCGAGTACACCGGCAACGCCGGTGCGTGGACGCAGGTGTCTGTTGATGAAGACCTGGGATTGGCGTATCTGCCCGTTGAGTTGCCGACCGGCGACTATTACGGCGGTGACCGGCCGGGCAACGGTCTTTTCGGTGAGACGCTGGTCGCCGTTGACCTCAAGACCGGCGATAGAAAATGGCACTATCAGCTGGTCCACCACGGTATGTGGGATTTCGATATATCGTGTGCGCCACTTCTAGCCGACATTAGGGTGGACGGAAGGACGATCCAAGCGGTCGCGCAGGCGAGCAAGCAGGGCTTCCTCTACGTTTTTGATCGGGAGACGGGCCAGCCCGTATGGCCCATTGTGGAACGACCTGTGGAGGTCGGCCATACTCCGGGAGAGTGGTATTCACCGACTCAACCATTTCCCACCAAACCGCCCGCCTTCTCTCGAAATGGCGTCTCCATCGATGACTTGATCGATTTCACTCCTGAACTTCGGAAGGAAGCAATGACGATCGTCTCGAAATACCACATCGGTCCGGTCTTTACGCCCGCCGTGGTGAGTAAGCCGGAGGGACCCATTGGAACTTTGGGGCTAGGGACGGCTGCTGGTGGAGCAAATTGGGGCGGTAGCTCTTATGACCCCGATACCCATATGCTCTATGTGCACGCCTGCAACGCATGTCTCTGGCTCTTTGGGCTCATCCCTCCACCCTCCCCGGCAGTATCGGAGGTAGCCTACATCCGTGGTGTTGCGGAGAGTTCTCAAGCGGGCGGCGAAGGCGGAGGGCGGAGCCTGACAGTGAAGGGGCTCCCTCTGATCAAACCGCCTTACGGAACCATTACGGCGATCGACCTCGATAAAGGCGAGATTGTTTGGCAGATCGCACACGGCGATACCCCGGATACCGTACGCAATAACCCGGCGCTCAAAGATTTGAAAATCCCTCGCACCGGACAGACGGCGAATCCGAGCCTCGGCACTTTGGTCACCAAGACACTGGTCATCGCCGGAGACCCTGCCTTTACCACGACTCCTTCTCATCCGAGAGGCGCAATACTCCACGCTTACGGCAAGGCGACTGGCCAGGAGGTCGGTGCCGTTTTCATGCCCGCTCCTCAGACGGGATCGCCCATGACTTACATGCTAAACGGGCGACAATACATCGTCATTGCGATCGGGGGTAGCTCCTATTCGGGCGAGTACATCGCCTTCAGGCTTCCGGAGCACATTACATAAACGCAGCATAGAAAAGGTGAAATATATCTTGCGGGGGAAGGCTACTATCGAGGGCAAGTTGCTCGCGTAACGAAATTTCGCTCGGGGTTCCGTCCCAGGAAAACAATGTGCTTCATACAACGAAACGCAGCACAGACACCGCCAATTCTGGCGGGGCCGACTGGAGCAGGACCAGATCCTTCGCAGTCAGATGTTGCCCAGTCGGGAGGGTCTTAACCCTTCTTTTGGTCTTAAAAAAGCAGAAGATGTGTGATCAAAAAACCGGAGACTACAAAGAAAGCGGCCACGCCAAGGTGGACGTAGTCGCCAACTCCCCAGTCAAGGCTGCCCCCCCCGCTCGTTCCACTTACGTGCGCCGACAGACGCAGCATCCACGTTAGCCGTCATTTTGACCTCGGGGTACATGATGAAGTCATATCGACTGCGCAGGTTCACACCGGCGTCGAGCTCAATCGGCTTCGATTGAACATATCGCAACCGGAGATATCTGGCGACAGTCAAGAGGTGAATCTGCATTTCGACACGAGCAAAAAGCTCCCCGATGCAATTTCTCGGGCCGGCGGAAAAAGGAATCGTCGCCAGTCGATGCCGCTGTCTTGAATGGTCAGATCGAAACCGGTCCGGATGAAAGCGGTCTGGCTCCTCCCAGAAATCTGGATGCCGCTGTATGAAGTAGGGTGGAACATAGATTTCAGTTCCGGCCGGAACGAAATACTCGCCGAGCTGATCGTCACGCAACGCTCTCTTGGTCAGCAACCAAACCGCCGGATATAAACGCATAGACTCGTCGATGATTTGTCTTGTATAGGGAAACATGGGAAGATCGCCGATCTCAGAAAAGGCTATCGGGGCGTTGAGCTCGTTAGATAGCCGTTGCTCGACTTCCGGGTGCTGAGAGATCAAATACCAAGTCCAATTCAGAGTGCTCGCCGTGGTCTCGTGACCCGCAACGATTAGTGTGAGGATCTCGTCGATCAGTTGACGATCCTGCATTAATTGACCGCTCTGCGGATCGCGCGCCTGCATGAGCATGCTCAAAGCGTCAGTGGACGTCGTGGGATGCTTTCTTCTTCGATCGATGACCTGAAGAATGATCTTCCCTAAACTTCGGAACGAAATCGCAAATGCCATGTTGCGCGCCTGTTCCTGGGAGAGGAGATCGAAATGAAAGCCGACCCCGTCGTAATCGTCGCCCAAAATGAAACGGAGCACAACCTCAAGGGCCATGCAGCTGACCGCGCGCGTAACATTGACACTTTCATTTCTCTGGGCCGCCAGTTGCCATCTCCCAAGGAGTCTCGAATTGACGGCTGTAATCAATCTAATCAAGGGGCCGATGGATTCATGGGTGAACGCTGGGTGTATCATTCGCCGCTGCCGCTTCCAGATGTCCCCCTCGCTGACCATGAGGCCGTTACCCAGGAGCAAGGCGACGCGTATGATGTTCTGACCCTTTACGTAGTTCTGCCAGTTCTCAACCAGCACATGGTAGGCAAACTCGACGTTCTTGATCGCGTACACGCTGGTCCCATACACGGAGGCCTTGAAGATGTCGCCGAAGATTCTGAACTGTCTACTCATCCAGTCCAGGAGGTCGTCAGTGGCTTTATATTCCTCTTGAGGGCCGGGCGGTGTGCATCCGTGTTTGACTTCCATATCTGCGCTCTGTCCCAGGTATGCCTTTAACGAATCGCTGATATGCCCTTCTGAGCCAAACAGGATGATGTGACCATCCAAGCGAAATTCCCGATGGGGGCCCCTAGCTTCGCGGAGCTTACACGTTCCCTGCCCCTGGACGCAACAAACCTTCCACCAGAGCCACCAGAGCAGTCCCAGCAAGATCGCGGGATTTGCGACGGCTCGTTCTTGCCGTCTGACGAGCCCCGTTCGCTGCCGCGTAACCGATCTGTTAGACACTGCTCCGACCCTCCTCCGTCAGCCTGAGATTTTGCACGCGCCATCGGGAGTGTTACCCGCTCGGGGCACCGGCAGCGCGCAGATCCGCCGGTAAGGGAGGTAAGGAAAAAGGTAAGGAAAGTTCAAATTGGAAATCTGGGCTTAAATCTTTCGACTGGAACGCCCCATTTCGAGCGTTCCGACAAGGCTTGTCCCCTATCTAAGGATGTGCACAAGAAAGCGATCCCGATCGCGGTCCTCGGGGTGCCTCGGGCAAGCTGGTGCCGTGCACCTGTTCCAGGATCATGGCGAGACAGCAACCGGAGGTAGCGCGGGCGCGTCTGATCTGAGTTACGACGAACGTGAGAAGAAAGTTCGAACGCATTGCAACATCTTTGGCGCTCATTCTGGTCGTCGCGGTGGGATTGCGCGTTACGATGACCCAGGACTACGTACGCCAAAGGCCCAAACAAGCACTCGCCGTCATTCCATTCCTTTTCGAATCCGGCAATATCGCCTATTCGCTTGCCAGAGGAAGGGGATTCGCTTCGCCGCTTCGCGTCTTCACAGGGCCAACCGCTTGGATGACGCCCGTCTATCCCTTTCTGCTTGCGGGAGTTCTTCGCCTTTTCGGGACCTACACTTTTCGATCGTTTATGGGAGCCGTGGCACTCAACATTTTCTTTTCGGCGCTGGCCTGTGTGCCGCTTTTCTATGCCGGGAAACGAATCGGCGGGGCGCGGCTCGGGGCCTTGGCTGCCTGGCTATGGGCCGTTTTCCCGAACGCCAATCTCCTGACTTTCCAGAGCTTGTGGGACGCTTCTCTTGACGCTTTTCTGGGAGCCGCGATTCTCTGGGCCACTTTGGTTCTGGCAGCAAATCCGCGGCGCGAGCGCGACTGGTGCGGCTACGGCCTGCTATGGGGGCTCACCCTGATGACCAATCCCGTATTCGCGATTTTGCTTCCTTTCTTGCTGGGTTGGATTTCCTATCGTCACTGGAAGAGAGGATTTCCCTGGGCCCGGCAAGTCGCGTTGACCGGCCTATTCGTCATCCTTTGCTGCCTACCCTGGACGGTGCGCAATTACGAAGTATTCCACGCCCTGGTACCTCTGCGCTCGGTAATGGGGTTGCAACTGTGGTTGGGGAACAATGCGGAGACCACGCCGCTCTTCCTGGGAAGGCGGCATCCGATTTTTGATTCGGCGGAACGCGAGAAATACACGGAGATGGGGGAAATCGCGTATATGCGGGAGAAGAGGTATCTCGCCCTGGAATACATGGCAGGGAATCCGCGAAGAGTCGCGGAATTGTCCGCGCGGCGATTTCTCGCCGTCTGGTCGGGCGGCACAGCATACCCGGTCAGAGATTTTTTCGACAATCCTGACCTATGGTTCCGATACGTTTTGCTGTTTAATCTCTTCGCGGCAATGGGAGTATTGGCGGGAATTGTGGCGCTCTGGCAGTCTCATAGCGCCTATACATTTCCCCTGGCTGTCGCTCCCGTGGTGTTCCCTTTACCCTATTACCTGTCGCTCGTCGAACCCCGCTACCGGCTCCCGATTGATCCGATCGTGTTGTTGCTGCTGGCGGTGGCTTTGCACGCACTGCTGGGAGGCTTTCGGGCAGCAACCTCGCCCTCGCTCGAAGAGCAGGCCGACATTGTTTCGATCGACACGAAGTCGATGCCGACATCCTGACGGGAATTAGTATTTCCCGTGGAACACTGCCTCATTGATGTCGGGCCAGAACTCTTTTAGTACGTTGAACACACCGTCTAAGCCCACCTGCGTTCCCCAGCGTTGATAGGTTTTCACCCAGGGGTTGGATTCTTTTGGATAATACGCGTTGCCGATGCCCGCGGCCGCTCCGGCCCCGGCGATCTCGGAAATATTGAACGTACTCTTTCCCGTGTCGGTCCTGGTGATGAAAAGCCGACTGACCGCGTAGCCGGTCCGCTTGACCAGTCCGCCTTTGCCCAGCGTGTAGTATCTCGGGTCTTCCTTGGTTACAGCTGGCACGATCGCCTCGGTCATGTAGTTTTCTATGACGCCGTCGACAAAGATGTGCCAGTAGTATCGGCCGTAGCCTGCACTGCCCTGCCCAAAGGACGGCTGCGATTTTTGGGCCATCGAAATTCCCGCGAGCCCTCCAACAAGAATGAAATCGGAGTAGTCAAACGAATCCTCGGTCGCCAGCCAGAGTTCTTCCCTGAAACTCATCGCAGGCAAATGTGTGTTGGCGCTGACCGCACGGTAATTGGGGATGATTCCCAGAATCCTCTTGGGCTGTTTACCTACCTGGTCGTCGCGGCTGTTCGGATCTGCGGCTTCGATCTTGGACTGCGCATCTGGTTTTCCATCCGGTGTAGCGCCCGCCTGCGGAGGGTCCTGAGGGAGCAGCGAAACATCGGCAAGGCTCAGCCGTACGGTTCCGTCTGAGGATTGCCCTAGCGTGCTGGTGGGCAGCTGGGCTCGAACGCACGCAGTTCCTAGAGTTGCCGCCAGCGTTGCCACGATGCAAAGCGATCGAAACGGTTTCACTCTCACCCCCATCCGCGATTTCCATTTTGGCCCCTTTCTGCTTTGCTTTTCAACTATCTCCTGCGATCTGTGCGATCTGCTCCCTATCTCCCGCTCACCCATGCGTTTAGGATTCTTTGACCGGCCTTTGGATGCTCCCCGGGCGAGCCTTTACCGACCGGCGCCCTAGGCGGGTTTCTACGGCACAGGCCCAGATCGAGGAACCTGCGAAGACTGGTATCTACATGCAAGGTCCAACCAGTGGGCAAGCTTAGAGCCTACGGGCGCTGCGCGCGGTAGCCGAGCATCTGCCGAGGGTTGCTGCTTCACGGGCGGCCTTCACAAATTGGAGTGTTTCGAAATCCCCGCGCGCCGATCAAGATTTTCGGCAAACTGCGCACGACTGTTCATGGGGGAGGCTGCTGCCTTGGCGGGCGAGACGTGCTGATTGTAGGATTCAGCGCAGGACGTCAAGGATCGCCGGGAGCTGCAGTACGCACCGATCGGGATTGGCGCCCCCCCGCCGCCAACCTTCCTCAAGAATGTCTCATCCGAGGGTGAAACCGAATGTTTGCAACCAACTACCGGCCCAATGCCAGAGCACGGAATCAGCCGGCGGGGAGTAGCTGGGGAGTAGCGCACTAAATGGGCAATTCCCGCCGAGATTGGGCATAATGGATGTGATGAACATCAGGCGTGGCTGCAGGCCGAGCCGTCTTCCCGCGGCCGTCGGGTGGGTGTTTCTACTTGTCGCGCTTCCCTGCTCCGCGCAATACCGGCAGGAGCCGGCTTTGCTCGATCCGTTGGCTGGGCAGCCGCAATCCCAGGAACAGCCGGCGACACCCAGTCACCCTGCGGACAAAAACGGCCAGGTCGATAAGGATTCCGGGAAGGACAAAAATGACCGGATGTTTTTCGTGATGCCCAATTTTCTGACGGTGGAAAATGAGTCTCAAGTGGCACCCATTTCCTGGAAGGAAAAATTTGCCATCACGGCCAAGGGTGCGTTTGATCCTTACGAGTTTGCCGTCGTTGGTATTCTGGCGGGTGTCCGCCAGGCGGAAAATGCCTATCCGGGGTTTGGGCAGGGATTCGAGGGTTATGGGAAGCGCTACGGCACGGGTTTCGCCGATCAAGTGGATGGCAATATCATGGTGGGAGCCGTTTTTCCCACGATCCTGAGGACCGATCCGCGCTACTTTCAGCTGGGAAAGGGAAGGTTCCTATACCGGTTTGGCTATGCGATGAGCCGTATCCTTATCACACGCAGAGACTCGGGCGGCCGCTTGTTCAACTTTGCAGAGTTCGCCGGCAATGCCACGGCCATTGCCATTTCAAACCTGTATTATCCGCCTGCAGACCGTGGCTTTTCGGCAAGCGCCAACAACTGGGGCGTTCAGATGGGCATCGACGCCCTGGGGAACGAACTCAAGGAGTTCTGGCCCGACATTCACCGTCATCTCCCGAAAAAGAAGGGGCCCGTCACAGCTGCCGGCAATAGCCCGGCCGATTAGCCTTTGGCCGAAAATGTCGGTGCCACCGCATGTGGCCCCGTTCTGCTCGCCCCCTAGGGCGCACCCTTCCGGGAGGCTGGCTGAAAACACACGCACATCGAACCGGTCACATGTCCGGACTGAGATCGATATCACTTCCCACCGGAACGCTTTGGGGCGCCTTCTTCATCAGGGCGGACGTCAGTAAACGCGTGTATAACAGTCGAGGCAGTGGAACGGGCGCAGCAGGAGAAATGGCGGGCCCACGCACTCCGCAAGGCCACGTCGGTAAGACCCAGCAACGCTTCAGCTGCCACAGCAGGGGTGTCGGTGGCTCTGTTCGGTTCTTCCATCCAAGCCTCCAGCCAGGGTGACGTTGGTGCGCTACGCCCTCAGCCATTGAGAGGCCGCGCCTATCGAAAGATACGACAGAGATCGTTGGCGAACCGCAGGCTCTGTGTGTCCGCGAGTCAATCATTCCAGGTCACTCGATCCCTTTATAACTTCGCCGTGCCTGTGCCGTCATATCGACCAGAACATTCCTGGCTTCTATCGCATTGCTCACTTCCCGCACGAATGCGATGCGGGCTCCGCGCGTACCGTCTTGCGTTTTCAAACGTAGGTTAAAGCCCAGACGGTCGACCGATGTCATCGCCGCTCCCTGCGCCTCAATTCCGGCAAATACCTGGGCCAGCAAGATGAGCGCATCGTCGTGATGGGCATTCATGTGCTCAATGATGCCTATTGCAGAGTGAGCCAGCGGATCGGGTTGACCGCTGTAGTATTCCGACGCGGGGATCCAGCCCATCACCCCGAAGCCGCCCACGTAATAAACGTCCCATACATTCATCCGGTAGAAGGAAAAGTCGTCGAAGTCCACCCAGTATTTGCTGCCGTCATGACGTGCCAGGTAGAGGTTCCGCACTTCGGCCACCTCCGCCTCAGGTACCGGCAGAACCTTTCCGATCAGCGTGACCCTGGATGCTCCCAAGGGATCGCCAGCCGCATCCGGTTGTGTCACCAACAGGCTGGAACGAGGGTCCGCCACCAGATTTTGAGTGTGCATGGCCATCGTACTGATCAGGAAGATGGGATCTGCCTGGTCGTCCAATCCATAAGGCATCACCGACCCGAACGGGAAACCCGGCTGTTTCAGCGAAAGCGTTGAGAGACTGCCAACACGGCGCAGATACATTAACGTGCGAGCTCGTTCGGCAAATGTGGGCTCATCGGCCGCAGGTCGCGCCGCTCCCGATCCCGCATGTTTCCCCGCCCCGGATGAAGACATCGTGTTCTCCGCCATGGATTCGGCCCCTTGTAACAAACTAACACGTTGCGGCGGACCGATGAAACCGCCCTAGACTTTTTGCTTAGCCTACTCTAGAAATAAATGACAGCACAAAAACCCATGATCCTCCAAGACGCCGAAGCCCTCGCTCACCAGCTGATGTCGGTACACGGTCTCTCCCACTGGCACTTTAGGTTTGACCGCGCCGTGCGTCGGTTCGGTTTCTGCAGGTACCGCGTTCGCAGGATTACGCTGAGCAAGAGATTTACCCTGCTAAACTCCGAGCCGGAAATCAGAAACACGATCCTCCACGAGATTGCACATGCCCTGGTAGGACCGCATCATGGGCATGGCAGAGCGTGGCGGGCCAAAGCCAGGGAGCTCGGCTGCAATGGCTCTCGCTGTTGTGATCGCTCGGTTGTCGCGCCGTCTGCAAAATGGGTAGCGGAATGCCCGGGTTGCCGGCGGGTCGTCAGAAGGCATCGGCGGGCGGTCGCTTCCTGCGGGCAATGCAGCGGCGGCTCATTTGACCCTCGCTACCGACTCACTGGCAAACATCCCCTCAGGAGGACCCGAGCCGTTCTACGCGGTCGCAAAAGGGATCAAGTCTGCCGTATCAACGCGCCTAGACCAGGTGCCCCCCGTTGTGTGGTGACCTGCTCAGCCAATCGCAAGACTGACCCAAACAGCACAGACAGCCACCATTGGTTTGGTGAAAATGCAATGGAGCGACGCGATTCGGTCTGGAGCCTAGAGAATGGACACGCTACGTCGGATGAGGGAAATACTTGCTGGTAGCGGTGACCTTGAGAATGAACTGTACCGCCCGGAAGCATTCGGACCCTGGTTCGCTTTACAGGTGCAGTCACAGGAGTCAGAAACACGCAGACCGGGGTGGCGAAAGTGGTTAGGCAGGGCCATCGCGGAAACACTCATCCTTGGGCATTGGTCAACGCAGTAGGCAGCAATCCACAGGCAGTAGGTCCCCGCGAGTGCCGCGGCCAGCAATCCAACAGCAGCATCCTTGTGCGATGGGGGGCCAAGATCACTCTTCAGATCTGTGCCTCTCGAAATCCCTGACATCGTAGGGATATCGCTTTCCGCAGTGCGTGCAGTTGATGCTGGTGGGGCGCAGCCGCCCAAAATAATCGAAGAACGCCAGGCATTTCTGATTCTTGCAACGGAGCAGCCAAAGGCTGTCCTGCGACTGGATCGCCTCCACGTGTTTCATTCCCCTTTGATTTCGCACACTATCACCCTTGGGGGGAGGAAAGGTTAATGGGCCATAAAAATATGCAAGAAAACTCGCGACGCGGGATCCAGACGGCGTGGACACACGCCTAGCCGCTTTCATCCGCTAGGAGCCTAACAAAAGGAGCACCGGCCGATCGTATGTGTTCGCGTGTTCCGGTTCAATCGGAGTGAACAATCCTGCAGCGAATCGGATACTAGCCTCTGATACCTGCCTGAGGTCAGGCTTTCCGAACCGAATGGCGGACCGAGGTCGAATCGTTCCGGGTGGATGTGCAAATTTGATAAAAAGATCGCGACTGATTGCACGCCAAGGGGCGCGTGAATATGATCTACAATGAATCGCGTTGTTACGCCTCCAGAGCAAGATTCTGGAGCTCGAAGGAACCCGCACGGCGATGAGGCCAGCCATTGTTTTTGTGATTCTCTACGGATCAGTTCTATCCGCCATCGCCCAGTCGGGCGCGAAGGGTCCTACCGGCTTGGCTGTGGCAGCCCCCCGATCTGTTTCCGGATACGAGCGTTTGACCGACCCTCTTGAGGGCGCCTTTACCGTTGAGGTGCCCGCAGGCTGGCACTCCGAAGTGGGGCTTGCTCGGCGTAGCGCCTTGCAAATCAACGCCTACGTTCGATCCCTTTCACCCGACAAGATGACTTATTTGATCGTCGGCGAACCTACGATGCCGGCCTTCGTTCCGCCCAGCCAGATGGGAAATACGATTGGATATCGCGAAGGTAAGATGTATGACTCCGGCCTGGGGGGAATCACGATGGTGTTGCACTATATGCCGGGAGCAGAATTTGCCCGAGTCTATGGGGAAACCGCGCTGGTTGGTCTATGCCCGGCGTTGCAGGTCTCATCGGTTCACAATCGCCCCGATTTGGCCCACCAAGCCGAAATGTGGTTGCCCACCGTTATTCCCTCCCGCTATGACGGCGGAGAGGCACGGTTCAGCTGCACCCATAACCAGCAAGCGATGGAAGTCAGGGTCCAAGCCGCGACCCGAATTACGCGTGACAATATTGGCTGGTCGGTGCTGCTGTTGTGGGCGTTGCTCGCGCCGCCAAGCCAGGCCGATCGCGCCGAAGAAATATTGAATCACATCGTTGGCAGCTTCCAATTCAACCAAGCCTGGATTCAGAAGCAGAACACTTTGAGCGCAGAAGCGGCCTGGCAGATCAATCGCCGTATGCAGGATATCTTCCGCCAGCAACAGTCTTTCATGCAAAAGCTGAATTCAGTCGATGAAAATTTTGAGTCCGTGGATGAACTCATTTCTGGCTACAGCACCTATCACGACGCAGCGACGGGCAACAACTATTCGCTCACCAACGTGAACCCCAACAAGTGGATCGACCCAGGCACCGGCCGAATTATCTCTACTCCCACCAGCAACAAACCGATTTGGGCATCCGGGTACGTCTTGCTTCCCCGCGGGTCACAATAGGTTGCAGATCAAAACTCCCGGGATTGCAGGGTCCCGGCTTCGAGCGTTGCTGCCAATCGCCCACAGGGTATCCCTCACCTGTGCTATCAGGTCGAGATTCCCAGGTCCCGGATCCAGTCACCGACATCTGTCAGGCATCGATGGGTTGGCGCCTAGGGACTTGATGGATTTCCCTTCCTTCTCCTGTGCGAATTGCAGGGCCGTATCACTTGTGATGGCGCGCGGAGCCTTTCTGCAACCGGCGGAAAGGCCCTGCGGTCAAGAATGTAGACCTCCCGTATGACCCGTAACGGCCCACCTAGCTTTGTCGCCATAGATTCTTATGCGAGGGGACTGCCGCACCGCTCACTTCGAAGGTTTCCTCTTGCCCGAACGGTTGAGGGCGACCGCTTGGCGAACGAGCGCCTTGAAGGCGGACTCGTCAACTTCTTCCCCTTCGTGGATGTCGATCGCGCGGCGTGTGTTTCCGTCGAGACTCGAGTTGAACAGACGGGCCGGATCCTTCAGAGACGCGCCCTTGGAAAAGGTAAGCTTCACGACATTCTTGTAGGATTCGCCAGTGCAGATGATGCCGTCGTGCGACCAAACCGGAGTGCCCATCCACTTCCATTCCTCGACGACGTCGGGGTCTGCTTCCTTGATGAGATGGCGCATTCTGCGGAGGGTTTCCCCGCGCCAGTCCCCGAGTTCGGCGATTCTTTTCAAGATGAGCTCGGATGCCGACTGGCCTTGGCTCGCCCCCGACTTTTTCATGTTCTCATCCCAGTTCCAGACATAATTTCCTCTGCAAAAACAGCGCAGGATAGCATGTCAGAGACCTATCGCAGCTCATTTTCACAGTAGCCAGGGTGTTTTGATTCGCATCCGCTAATCTGCCCTGCTGCGGGCTGTTCCGGCACCAGGGACCACCACGTTTTGTCGCTGTCCCTCCATCAGAAGGCGCAGCCTGTCGAATGCCAGATAGACGACCGGCGTTGTATAGAGGGTGAGCAACTGGCTCACGAGCAGTCCTCCGACAATCGTGATGCCGAGAGGTCGGCGGAGTTCGTAGCCAGTGCCCCTCCCGAGCGCCAGTGGCAGGGCTCCCAGTATCGCGGCCATTGTCGTCATCAGAATGGGGCGGAAGCGCAACATGCAAGCTTCAAAGATCGCATCGGCTGGGCTCCTGCGCTCCTCGCGCTGCGCCTGAAGAGCAAAATCAATCATCATGATGGCGTTCTTCTTTACGATTCCGATCAGCAACACAATGCCGATAATGGAAATGACATTGAGATCTTCCTTGAAAAGGATCAATGCGAGCATCGCGCCTACGCTCGCCGAGGGCAGAGTGGAAATGATCGTCACCGGATGCACTAAGCTCTCATAGAGAATGCCGAGGACGATATACACGGCCAACAGAGCCGTCAGGATCAGTATGGGCTCGGTGCCCAGTGATTGTTGGTAGGCCAGAAGAGTGCCCGCAAAGAAGCCCTGCAGAGTGGAAGGCGTGCCGAGCCGCTGATGCATCTGATCGATGCGCGCTGTGGCGTCACTCAGAGAAACGTCGGATGCGAGGTTGAAAGACATCGTGACCGAGGGAAATAAGCCGGTGTGGTTGATGGCGAGCGGGGTGGTGCTGGCTTGGCCCGTGGCCACCGTTCGCAGCGGGATGGTGCCGCTGCCGGACGTATTCAGGTAGATGTCTTTTAATCCTTCGGGACTTTGCCAATAGTGGGGAGCTACTTCGAGTACGACATAATACTGATTTAGCTGGGTGTAGATGATCGATACTTCCGATTGGCCGAAAGCGCTATAGAGCGAAGAGTCCAGGGATTGGACGGTCAGGCCGAGCCTTGCGGCGGTCAGCCGATCATAGCTCATCAATTCATCCAGGCCGCCATTCTGTTGGTCTGAACTCACGTCCTGCAAACCAGGCAGGCGTTTCATCGCTGCCAGTATGATGGGCCCCCACTTGAAAAGATCCTGCACGTTGTCGGCTTGGACGGTGTACTGATACATCGCGTTACTGGAGCGGCCCCCGATGCGCAGATCTTGTACGGCCTGGAGAAACGCCGAAGGCACCGGCAAGCGGTTTAACTGGGGACGCAGGCGATCGATAATCTGAGTCGCGTCAGCCTTGCGCGCCGCCAGCGGCTTGAGGGCAACGAACATGTTGGCGGTATTTGTGGCGCCGCTGCCGCCGGTGAACGCAACGACATTCTCCACAGCGGGGTCTCGTTTGATCACGGCGCCAATCTGCTGGATGGCGCTGTTCATTGACGAAAAAGATGAATCCTGCGGACCTTGCACCCCAACAGAAAGTAGTCCTGTGTCCTCTGGAGGGAAAAAGCCCTTGGGTATCCTTAGGATGAGAACCACATTGAGCGCTATGGTGAGCAACAGCACAACCAGGGTGAGCGCGGGATTGTCAAGCACCCAGCGCAGACTGCCGCGATAGAGCGACAACAACCAATCAAAGGCCCTTTCGTTGGCCATGTATAGGCGGCCATGCCGTCGCCCGCGTTCGTTCTTCAACAGGTAGGCGCACATCATCGGCGTGGTGGTCAACGAAACGATCATCGAAACGACGATGGCCGTCGACAGAGTGACGGCAAACTCGCGGAAGAGGCGGCCCACGATTCCGCCCATCAACAGGAGCGGGATAAAGACAGCAATGAGCGAAATACTGATAGAGAAGACCGTGAAGCCAATCTCCTCTGCTCCTTTGAGTGCCGCGGCAAGGGGCCGCATGCCGTTTTCCAGATGGCGCGCGATATTTTCCATCACGACGATGGCGTCGTCGACCACAAATCCCGTAGCGATGGTCATGGCCATCAGCGAGAGGTTGTCGAGGGTGTAGCCCAGCAGGTACATCACCGCGAACGTGCCGATGAGCGAGACGGGGACGGCAATCCCGGGAATGAGCGTGGCGCGGCCGCTGCGGAGAAAAATAAATACGACGACGATGACCAGGGCGATCGAGACGAGCAGCGTCCTTTCAACGTCACTCACGGCAGCACGAATTGTTGTCGTGCGGTCCAGAACGATGGTTGTATCAATGCCCAGCGGAATGGAAGCCTTGATAAAGGGAAGTTGGGCACGTATGCGATCGACCGTGGCGATGATGTTGGCACCCGGCTGGCGGAAGATGATGACGGTAACCGCACGTTTGCCGTTCAAATAGCCGGCGGCTCGGACGTTCTGCACCGAGTCTGTCACCTGAGCGACATCGGAAAGACGCACGGCTGCGCCGTGGCTATAACCGACGATGAGCGGCTTGTAGTCGTCGGCGTGCGAGATCTGGTCGTTGGCCAGGATGTCTGCACTCACCATGCCATCGGTGATCTGACCTTTGGCCAAGTCAGCGTTCTGCAGGCTCAGCACGGCCTGCAAATTCGTAAGGGTAAGTCCATAGGCGGCCAGCTGCGTGGGGTTGGCATCCGCACGCACCGAAGGCAGCGCGCCCCCTCCGGGGCTGACCTGCCCGACGCCCTGTATCTGCGATAGCTTCTGCTCGATGACGGTGGAGGCTTCGTCATAGAGCTTATCGGGGCCGTATTTGTCCGACGTGAGTCCCAAAATCATGATCGGAGAATCAGCCGGATTGACCTTACGGTAGGTTGGATTGGCCGGCAGGTTGGCGGGCAGATAGGTTCGCGCCGCATTAATGGCGGCCTCGACGTCACGCGCCGCGCCATCAATGTCGCGGCTCAGATCAAACTGAATGGTGATCGACGTGGCGCCCAGCGTGCTGGCAGAGGTCATCTCGGTGACGTCGGCGATATGACCGAACTGCCGCTCAAGCGGCGTGGCGACAGAGGACGCCATGATTTCGGCGCTGGCTCCCGGCAAACTTCCACTGACGGAAATCGTCGGGAAGTCGACCTCCGGTAAGGGCGCTACCGGCAGCACATTAAACGCGATCGCCCCCGCCAGCGCAATCGCCGCGGTGAGCAGCGTGGTAGCCACGGGCCTGTGAATGAAAGGCAGGGAGATGTTCATGCCGGCCCCGCTGCTTCGGCGTTTCCGGTTTCCGGCGTGTCCGGTTCGCGTGCGAAGCGCTGCGCCAGTTTGTCAAAGAAAATGTAGATGACAGGCGTCGTGTAGAGCGTGAGTGCCTGGCTCACCAGCAGGCCGCCCACCATGGCGATGCCCAGTGGTCTCCGCAATTCGGAGCCGAATCCTCTGCCCAAGGCCAGCGGAAGCCCGCCCAGCAGCGCGGCCATGGTCGTCATCATGATGGGCCGAAAACGCAGCAGGCAGGCTTCATAGATCGCATCGGTCGAATTCTTCCCGTGGTTTCTCTCAGCCTCCAGCGCGAAGTCCACCATCATGATGCCGTTTTTCTTCACGATGCCGATCAGCAGAACGATGCCGATAATAGCGACCACGCTCAAATCCTCATGAAAAATAAGCAGCGCGAGGAAGGCGCCGACGCCGGCCGACGGAAGCGTGGACAGAATGGTAATCGGATGGACAAAACTCTCATACAACACGCCCAGCACAATGTATACGGTTACCAGCGCAGCAAGAATGAGTAGGGGCTCGTTGGATAGGGAGTTCCGGAACGATGCCGCCGTGCCTTGAAAATCCGCTTGCAGGCTGGCAGGCGTGTGCAAGTCTTGCTTCACTTTGTCGACGGCTGTAATGGCGCTCCCCAGGGCAGCGTTCTCGGCGAGATTGAACGACACGGTCACAGCCGGAAATTGCCCCTGGTGGCTGATCGAGAGCGGCTCGGTGGTCGTTTCGAAGTGAGAGAAAGCGCTCAACGGCACGGCATTACTGGTCGTCGAATTGGTTGTGCCCGCCGAACTCGCTCCCTTGCTCGAATTCGCCGTTGCACTGCTCGCCGAAAGAGCGTTGGCAGGCGGAACCAGCGTATTCGCCGACGCCGTGTAGAGCGCCGAAGAGGTGAGCGCATTGGATCCCGCGGCGGACGATCCGGAAGAAGCGAACGAGGAAGAAGCGCCGGTCCCGGTTGCACTCGAAGACGCATTGGCCTGGATGTAGAGGTGGTTCAGCTTGTTGGGATCAAGCTGGAACTGCGGCTCGCTTTCAAGAACTACGTGGTACTGATTGACCTGCGTATACATCGTGTTGATCTGCCGCTGACCGAAAGCGTCGTAGAGGGTGTTATCGATCGTGGCGGGCGCGATGCCAAACCTGGAGGCCGTCACCCGGTCGATCACCAGAGATACCGCTAGCCCTCCTGTCTGCTGGTCGGTCGCGACGTCTTCCAACTCCGGCAACTGCTTGAGGCGGTTGACGAAGCGGTTGGTCCAGTCGTTCAGTTCGTTCGCATCGGGGTCTTCGAGCGTGTACTGGTATTGCGTGCGGCTCACGCGATCGTCCACAGTGATGTTCTGAACGGGTTGCATGAACAGCTCGATTCCCTGAACCTGGCTGAGGCTCGATTGCAACCGGCGGATTACGTTCGCGGCGCTTCTATCGCGTTGGCCCAGCGGCTTTAAGTTGATCGACATTCTGCCGCTGTTGGGCGTCGTATTCGTGCCATCTGCGCCGATGAATGACGAAAGGCTTTCGACGGCGGGGTCCTGCAGAACGATTTTTGCAAGCTCCTGCTGCTTCTCGGCCATGGCCTTGGGGCCAATCGTTTGCGACGCTTGCGATATTCCCTGGATGACGCCGGTGTCCTGCACTGGGAAAAAGCCTTTGGGGATGACGATGTAGAGCAAGACCGTGAGCAGCAGCGTAGCCAATGCGACCAGCAGAGTGATGGTCTGGTACCGCAGGACAAATTTCAGCGTCCGTCCGTAGAACGCAATCATCCCCTCAAAGACCCGCTCGGAAGCCTTGTAGAATCGCCCCTGTTGGTCTTTGGGGGTGTGCCGCAGGATACGCGCGCTCATCATGGGCGTGAGGGTTAGCGAGACCGCTGCCGAAACTATGATCGTAACAGCCAGTGTCACGGCAAATTCGCGGAAGAGCCGGCCCACCACGTCGCCCATGAAGAGCAGCGGAATCAGCACGGCGATGAGCGACACAGTCAACGATAGGATGGTGAAACCGATTTGCTCGGCGCCTTTGAGCGCTGCCTGCATGGGCGGATCGCCCGCTTCGATGTACCGCGAAATGTTCTCGATCATCACGATGGCATCGTCGACGACAAAGCCCGTGGAGATGGTTAGCGCCATCAGCGACAAATTGTCCAAGCTATATCCGAGGGCATACATCGCCGCGAAGGTACCGACCAGTGAGAGCGGCACCGCCACGCTCGGGATGATGGTGGCGTACAGGCTACGCAGGAAGAGGAAGATCACGAGCACAACCAGCACGATCGTCAACATCAATTCGAACTCGACGTCGGCAACCGATGCGTGAATGGCAGTCGTGAGATCGGTCAGTGTGAGCACGTGAATGCTCGCCGGCAGGTTCGATTGAAGCTGCGGCAGTAGCTGCTTGATGCTCTTCACGACGCTGATGGTGTTGGCTCCGGGCTGGCGTTGCACGTTCAGGATGACGGCGGGCGTCTGATTCATCCACGCGGCCTGATTATTGTTCTCGACGCCATTCACGACGAGTGCGACGTCGGTGAGCATCACGGGCGCGCCGTCACGGTAGGCCACCACAACCTTGCGGTAGTCGCCGCTGGTAACCAGCTGATCGTTGGCGTCGATCTGGTAATCCTGGCGAGGCCCGTCGAAGTTTCCCTTGGCCGCGTTCACACTGGCTTGTGTCAGCGACGTACGCAAGTCCTCCAGATTAAGTCCGTAGGAGGACAAAGCGGTGGGATTGGCTTGAATACGGACCGCCGGCTTTTGGCCTCCGCTGATGGTTACCAGACCGACACCACTGAGCTGAGAAATCTTGGGAGCGAGCCTGGTGTCCACGAGGTCCTCGACCTGCGAAAGCGGCACGGAACTGGAGGTGATGCCTAAGGTGAGCACCGGAGCATCGGCTGGATTGGTCTTACTGTAGATGGGCGGCGCCGGCAGAATCGACGGCAAAAAGCTTTGCGAGGCATTGATGGCCGACTGTACTTCCTCTTCCGCTATATCGATGGCCAGAGTGAGGTCAAACTGCAGCACGATCACGGAAGTGCCAGAGGAGCTGGTCGAGGTCATCTGGCTCAGGCCTTGCAGCTCGCCGAATTGGCGCTCAAGCGGAGCCGTCACGGTGGTGGCCATTACGGTGGGGCTCGCGCCTGGATAGAACGTGAGCACCTGAATGGTTGGGTAATCGACTTCGGGGAGCGCGGAGACAGGCAATTGCCGATAGCCCACCAGACCAACCAGCAGGATTGCAGCCATCAGCAGTGCGGTCGCCACGGGCCGCAGAATAAACGGACGTGATGGACTCACGGCGCACTGCTCCCGCTTGCGCTGGCCGGAGCAGCCGCGCTTGAAACGGCAACCTTGGAATTGTCCTGCAATTTATCGAAGCTGCTGTTGGCAAGAACGTCCCCCGGATGGATGCCTTGCACCTGGGTCACGCCGCCGTCGGTCACTCCGGTCTTCACGCTGCGCATGTGCGCGACATTCTGTTGAATCACGTACACATAGGACGCCTGCCCATTTTGTTGAATGGTCGACGACGGAACCAGCGTCACGCCGCGCAACGTATCGACGAGCAGGCGCGTGTTTACAAACTGGTTCGGGAACAAGGCGTCGTTCTTGTTGTCGAAGATTGACCGACCCTTCACCGTCCCGGTCGTCGTGTCGATCTGGTTGTCGAGCGTCAGCAGCGTGCCACTGGCGATCTTCTTCTGATCGGCTCGATCGAAGGCATCGACAGGCAGCTTGGCCCCCTTTCGCAGACGCGCTTCGATCTGGTCCAGACTGTCTTCCGGTATTGTGAAAATCACGGTGATGGGCTCAAGCTGTGTAACTACGGCGAGGGTCGTGGTCCCCGCAGACTGCACGACGTTGCCCGGGTCGACCAGGCGCAATCCCACGCGGCCAGAGATCGGAGCGGTGATATGACAGAAGTCGACCTGAACCTCATCGTATTGCACCGTCCCTTGGTCGTTTTTCACCGTACCGTCGTCCTGGAGGACGAGCTTTTCCTGATCATCCAGCATTTGCCTTGCAATAGCATTGCCCGCCACTGCGTCACGGTAGCGTTGCAGGTCCATCTGTGCTTGCCCCAGTACGTTCTGGTCTCGCTCAAGCGCACCTTGCGCCTGTAGGAGCGTGGCGCGATAGGGACGGGGATCGATATCAACCAGCGGATCGCCCCGCTTTACCCGTTGACCCTCCGTGTAGTGGACCGCAACCACCAGCCCGGTCACCTCGCTGGTAATCGACGCCGTGTAGACCGGAGTGACTGTGCCAATGGCATCCAAGTACACCCCAATATCACCCTTTTGCGCCGTCGCACTGGTAACCGAGATCCCCGGGGGAGCAGGGCGAGGGGCCCTGGGGGCCTCTTCATGGTGCCGGACCAGCACGAACACTAGAACTAAGGCCAGCAGGGACAGGGTCCAGGCGATGACTCGCGTAAACCTACGGCGAGGGCGTTCGGTAGGAGAAGGGGCCGGAAGTGGATCTTCGGTCCTGACGGTTAAAACCTCGCTTCTTGTGTCAGCGGTCAATCGGAGGCCTCCTTTTTCAGTCTTCAAACCTTCCCGCGGTACCGCTTGCGCCGAGTACACTTCTAGACACATGCATCCTAGAACTCTACTCTCTGGAAGGCACTACGGGAAACCCTTTAGGTTCAGGGTTGCGGGCGATCATCGGAGCCGTGGAGAAGCCGATTCAGCCTCGATCGGCCTGGTTGAGCGGCATCGCTTCCCATCGCCCACGACCCATACCTGGCTCAGAAGTCACTGCCTCGTCAACACTCCCTCATCAACACTCCCTCACCAACAGCTCACTGCTCGAGCGTTGTGATGCAGGACTCAGAGAGAGATGAATAAAACGCAGGGGACAAAAATAGTTCCGGCCTACGGCATCTTCAAGGAAGACCAACGTGGTACCTGCACTTCTGTGGATACATCTCTAACGAGTCGGCCTGTGTCAAGGTTTTGTTGATCTTTTTTATCTTTTCTCTGTTTTGCTCGCGTGCTGCCCCGTCTCACGAGACACCTCTAGCGGGAATTTCTCACAATAAATAGAAAAAGGCTGTCGCTTCATGGCATAACTCTTTTGTGAGGAAGAAATTCTGCCAAGGAGGAGCAACAGCCTTATGAGCTCAGAGTGTAACCAGTT
>JBEKBP010000055.1:0-27055 GCA_050015335.1 Candidatus Acidiferrales bacterium
CAAATCACGACGACAAGCGTGAACCCGCGGCTGATCCAGTTCTCGCTGAAGTACATTTTCTAGACCGCTCTTTCGACCGTCAACCAACACAAGAGGGCCGCGTTATGCGGCCCTCTTGCTTGGTGCGCCCGGAGAGATTCAAACTCCCGACCCTCTGGTTCGAAAGTACGAGTTTTCGATCAAATCACCGATCCCTCCAGCCTGCGGAGTATCCCATCAGGCTCTGCTACCGCGAAGGCAGCGATCGCCTTTGCTCGGCACTCCGTATCGGCTACCGCGTAGATGCGAAGTTCATCGGCGTTACCCGAGGGCCGTAGGTGTGCGACATCTCCATTCTGGAAGCTGATCCGTATGCCGTCGGTATAATTGAGACGGATAATTCCCTCAAATCCCTTCTCGGTATCGAAGAAGCCAGTCAACCGCTCCAACGTCGTCGGCCGGGGAATAGCTCTCTATGATCTTGAGCGAAATCTGTCTTGGAAATTGCTTTAGAAGAGCTGCGGAGCCAAATCGCCGGGGGAGTCTTCCAAATAGCTCGGCCAGCGCAACCTGCTCTTCCTGTGCGCTCAAGAGCGTACAGAGTATCGGAAGAACGGCGTCCCTTGTCGGCAGCGCGTCAAGCATTTTCCCGTTGCGCACGATTGTCGATCCGGTCAAAAAGCCCCCATTGGCCTCCCACCCGCAAACGGTTTTCTTCCCATTCGCGAGTGCCACATTCATTCCGGCAATCACATAGGGTGATCCGATTCGGGTTTTAGGCTCGAGTGCCTTTGCAAGGCTGCTGCGGTCGATCGCATCGTTACAACTGATGGGAACCACAACCGCATCGGCACCGAGGTATTGGGCTGCCACCATTCCCACCAAATCGCCGCCGAAAAAATGCACGGCGTGGTCGGCGCCCACACCCAGAACCAGCGGTCGATCGCTGTCTCCATCCGTTGAAACGATCGCGTTCACAAATCCATTTTCCTCTATAACTTCTTCTGCCAGGGCTTGTATCGTCGCTAATTGCGCCGAGTCAATGTTTTCCGTATCGATGGGAACGAAGGATTCGCTACGACCGGTCGGTATCACCTCGGCACCCAGCCGGCGCAAGATGTCCAAAACCAGATCCCGGCCCACAGCAGAGTGCTGATAGAGCACTATTTTCATGCCATGAAGTGAATGGCCTTCGAAGAAGTTCACATACCGATCAACGTAGGAGAGGCTCGCGGATCCGTCCACCGGGGACAACCTACGGTGCCCCGTCTTCATCCGTCCATTCCTGTCGAAAAGGGATGTCTTGAAAGACTCCCTATAAATCCTCTCCCGGACGCCCTGCACCGCGCGGTGAATGGGTTCTTCATGGATCTTCAGAAGCTCGCCCTTTGAGGTATTCGTTTTATATCCGTTGCGATCAAAGGGAATATGACTCCCGGTAACCATCATGCTTCCCTTGCCCTTGGAAAGTGCATAGAAGGTCAGCGCGGGAGTGGGAATGCACCCGCAATTTACGGGTCTCATCCCTGCGTCAACAATGGCGCGCTCGACCGCCTGGGCAAGCTCTCCTCGTCCGCCCTGCTCGGCAACAAATGTGGTCGAGCTTGGCCGCAGGTCATAACCGTAGAAGAAATCGTCGCCCTCGACGACACCGCCCTGGCCAGGAAGCAGCTTCTGAAGATACTTGAGCTCCGCGAGTGCATTGATGTAGATCTCAAGCTGCGTCAGATCGACAACACGTCCTCTTCGGCCACTGGTCCCGAATTTCAACGGCTCGGGTTCGTAGTCCAATTGACTTCGCAGATCATCAGACATAACCAACGATTCTTTCACAGTCTGTCGGTCCCTTCGTACATTTTTTAGGCTGCGCATTTCACAGACGAACCGCCAGGCACTCACTCTGTGGAAGAACGCGAAGCCAATGAGGCTGCCGAACAAAGGAACTTCAAGAATTGGCGAAGAGGGAACTCAAACTCACGATGCCGTCGTCAGTTCCGACCTACTGAACAACTCTGGACGGTCGGGAAAACAGGCCTTCGGTATTGAGGTCGCCGCAAGATGCGGGCTCGAATGGCCACGATGGTGCGTGCGACGGATCCCGAAGGAGCAAGGCCGACCGAGGCGGAAGCATCTTTCCGTGCCCCGAAGGGCGAGTTTTCGATCCGGCCCTTGTTTCATCAATGGGAGCGCGTGTAATGGTGGGCTGGGCTATGGTTCACCTTGAAGCATCGACTGACTCGCCGGCCAGCCGGCGGAGTCGATCAAGCTCTTCCCCCCACCGATGGTCGGGAGATTCGCTTCCGCCGCATCTTTCTGCTGGGCGGTGGGGGTTGGTGAGCCCGGCATCAGCGAATGTAGTGTAGATTCGGCGATCGCTTAACTGATTTTGAATGACTTAAGTCAGTTCTGGCCTGCGTGGTGACGAACTTCGGCTAGAAGTATCCAGAACTTTACCAAGAATCGAGCGAGGGCCAGGACGCCTCAAGGCGATGAGAGTCAATCTATCGATAGGCCGATTCCAAGACGGTGACTCAGAGTTGTGACTATTCAAATTCAAGATCGCAATTCAGTAGTTGGCGTGGAAGATCTTTCGTGTGAGTGGCTTCTTGACGAATAAAACATCCCGTTCGAAGGCATATGTGTTAATGATCACGCCGTAGCGTTGAAAAATCATCGGCGTGAAGCCCAAGCCGAAGAGGATTTGAGCGCACGATGAGGGGTACGAAAAATCAGCCGCCTTGCATCCTGCGGAATAAACCGGCCAGCAAGTCGCGGTCGAACCATCTCGTCGAACAGAAAAAGCCGATTGCCAAGGCCGTCGAACTTCGTTGCAATCCGTTTTGTCAATTTAAGCATATGCGTAGTTACTATCAATGTCATTGTTTATAGCCGTCAGCATCCCCATCCGGCCGGTTGTCCGGCAAGAGCGTTCCGCGTAAGGTAAAGCGATTCGCTTCGGGCTGATCGAGAGGTCGGGCGGCGTTAAGAACTGTGTCGCGACTCTTCTCTGAGAAGAGGTTCACGCGGGCTTCAGATCACTGCGCTAGTCAGAGCGAAGGCGCGCGCATCGTGGGCGTCGCCCTGCCATGCTGCACGCAGCGACACCACAGCTAGCTGAAATTCAAAGGAGGCATCATGGCAACTACGAAAGTCGCAATAGCACCAATGAAGGCGGCGCAGGTTCCCGAGCCGGGAGCAGATTTTCAGATCGTCGAGCGCGAGATTCCCACTCCGGGTGCGGGAGAAGTGCGCATCAAGGTGCAGGCCTGTGGCGTCTGCCACAGTGACGTGTTCACGAAAGAAGGCCAGTGGCCCGGCATTCAGTACCCGCGCGTTCCTGGACACGAAGTCGCGGGCATCATCGATGAACTGGGCGCCGGTGTTTCCGATTGGAAGAATGGACAGCGCGCCGGTGTCGGCTGGCACGGAGGACACGACGGGACGTGCCTCTCGTGCCGGCGCGGAGATTTTCGCAATTGCCGGAACCTGAAAATTCCGGGCGTCAGCTATGACGGCGGATACGCGCAATACATGGTCGCTCCAGTAGAGGCACTCACGTCGATGCCGCAGGGCCTGAGTGACGTCGAAGCAGCACCATTGCTCTGCGCCGGAATCACCACGTACAACGCTCTGCGCCATAGTGGGGCCATGCCGGGCGACCTGGTTGCCGTGCTGGGCATCGGCGGTCTGGGTCACCTCGGCATTCAATTCGCGAATAAGTTTGGTCATAAGGTGGCGGCTGTCGGGCGCGGGTCCGAAAGCGCGGCGCTCGCAAAGAAACTCGGAGCGAGCGTCTACATCGATAACCAAGTGACGAATCCAGCACAGGAATTGCAAAAACTGGGCGGCGCACAGGTCATCCTAGCGATGGCACCAAGCTCGAAATCGATGACCGAGCTAATCGACGGCCTGGCGCCCAACGGCAAGCTTATGGTCATCGGTGTAACGACTGATCCGATTGAGGTGACACCGTTACAGCTCATCAATGGAAGTAAGAGTATTCAAGGCTGGGCCGCGGGAACACCAGCTGATGGGCAGGATACACTGCACTTCGCCGAGCTAACTGGCGTGCGTGCCATGATCGAAACCTATCCGCTCGAAAAAGCAGCCGAAGCTTACGCGCGCATGATAAGCGGCAAAGCACAGTTCCGCGTCGTTCTGACGATGTGAATTCGGCTGGCAGCGTACTTCGGGGCATTGGAGCAGCCGGTCCTTATTCAATGTCCGACATCCGGAGCGGTGTTCCAAGCGCTGTGCGAGTTGCAAGCCTTTGCCCAAGCCATCGTTGATGTCGACGCCTTCGCCCGACCTTAGCGAGCACAGAAAGGGAGGTCACCACCATGAATCGGCATTCATTTACCTCAGCTTCGGCCCGTCGTGCACTGGGTGTGGCCGGCATCGTGGGATTTGTCGCACTTGCTTTGTGTTCCGACGCGAATGTGCTCACGAGGTTTCACATCATGAAAACTGCCAAAGCGGAAGACAGTTTGATCGGCGCATTCCAACCTCGAAACCAAGCTGCCCAGGCGACCTTACGGCGCGGATTTAACTCTGCACTTGGCGACGAAGGCGCCATGCCTGACTTGGACGGCGCCATCGGCTGGCTCAATTCGGTTCCCTTGAGCCGCAAGTCGCTTCGCGGAAAGGTTGCGCTGGTCGATTTCTGGACCTACACCTGCATCAATTCTCTGCGCCCCCTGCCTTACGTCGCAAACTGGGCCGCAAAATATAAGGATGCGGGCTTTGTAGTGATCGGTGTGCACACGCCGGAATTTTCGTTCGAGCACGAACCGATGAACGTAGAAAATGCCGTGCGCAATTTGAAGGTTACTTTTCCGGTCGGCATCGACAGCGAGTATAGAATCTGGCAATCGTTCAATAACCAATATTGGCCCGCCCAGTATCTGGTCGACGCGAGGGGGCGAATTCGCTACCACCACTTTGGAGAAGGCGATTACGGCGACATCGAGCGCGCCATCCAGGAACTCCTGAAGGAAAACGGAGCAACGGGCCTCGCTTCTGACACGACGAGTGTATCCGCTGTTGGAATCGAGGCCGCCCCTGACTGGACCGATGGGCGATCTCCCGAAACATATATCGGATATCGCCAGGCCCAGAATTTCGCCTCGCCCGAAAGAGTGCATAAAGATTCCATCCAGGCATTCAGCGCGCCCGCGAAACTCTCGTTAAACCATTGGGGGTTGAGCGGGTCGTGGAACCTCAACGCCGAGAGCGCCGTGCTCCAGGCACTGCCTGGGAAGATCGTGTTCCGGTTCCACAGCCGCGACCTGCACTTGGTGCTAGCTCCTGCGAAGGACGCCAAGCCGGTACGCTTTTTCGTCCGATTGGACGGTGCCGCTCCCGGCGAAAATTGCGGCGTTGACACTGCCCCCGACGGCTCCGGCGAAATTCGGGAGCCCCGGCTCTATCAGCTCATTCGGCAAAAAGGTCCAATCGAAGACCGAACCTTCGAGATCGAATTCCTCGATCCTGGCGTTCGCGCCCTCGACTTCACGTTTGGTTAGTTCGAGGAACGAATTTATCGGCCACTCTGCGCGCACACATAGGAGGCAAAGAAATGACACAATCCAGGAGGCAGCCATGAGCAGCAGCGAAGTCCGTCGTAAGGAAGCGACCAGCGACGCGAGAGTCGCGAGAGTCGACTGGAAGCTTGAGGTCGTGGTCATCCCCGTCTCGGATGCTGATCGCGCGAAGGAGTTCTACGGGAGGCTCGGTTGGCGGCTCGACGCCGACTTTCGCTTCGATAACGGCTTCCGGGTCGTCCAGTTCACGCCGCCCGGCTCGGGGTGCTCGGTCCAATTCGGTACCAACATCACGTCGGCCGGGCCCGGCTCAGCCCAAAGCCTCTACCTTGTCGTCTCCGACATCGAGGCTGCGCGCAACGAGCTCCTCGCCCGCGGTGTCGAGGTCAGCGATGTGTTCCACGCCGGAACGCCGGGCGCTCAGTTCTCCCCCGACGGCACGCGCGGTCGCGTCAGCGGACCGGCGTCTGATCACGCGAGCTACAGCTCGTTCGCCACATTCAGCGACCCGGACGGCAACCGATGGCTGCTGCAGGAGATCACGTCCCGGCTTCCCGGGCGCATCGACCTTGCGACGACGACCTTCGCGTCGGCGAGAGACCTGGCGAGCGCGCTTCGGCGCGCAGAGGCCGCCCATGGGGAGCACGAAAAGCGCACCGGGCAGCGCGACGCGAACTGGGCCGACTGGTACGCCGCGTATATCGTGGCGGAGGAGGCTGGGACGGAGCTGCCGACGTGAGCGACTACGACGTCATCGTTGCCTGGCTCTTGAGACTCAGTCCGCCGACACCTTACCGCGGATGCGCTTCGCCCGCCTCGGAGGTGAGGTCGTGAGCCGCGCAGAACGCGCGCAGAGCATCGGCAAAAGCAGGGATTTCGCGTCTTCGTGAGGGGCTACAGAGAAGATTCCACCCTTCGGGCCTTCGCCTCAACGCCCGGCCGGCAGATCCCAGATGTCGAGCACTCCGGTCGAGGTATGCCGATTGGCGTTGCCCTCGGGAAGGGCAATTCTGCCGTCTACAACGATGGGACTGTTCCAGTGCCCACCGCCGCTTCCCAGGTCGGTGATCTGTGTTCCCTTTATCGGGTCGTAAACGCGCAGCCCGCCCACGGGGTTGTAGACGTAGAGTAAGCCGCCCGCCACCACCGGACTTGTGCCGCCGTTGCTGTTCTTCCACATCGCGACGAGCTTGCGGCCCTCGAGGGTCCAAGCGGCAGTGCCGCCGCCGTCAGCGGCGAACATCCAGGTCTCCGAACTGTTGTGCCACACAGCTGGGGCGGTGAACAGGTCGGTGCCTGAGGGCGTCAAGACGATCTGCAGCTCCCCGCCTGCATGTGGAGTGGTGCCTGCGATAGCCTTCATGCTTAGTAGCCGGATCAGTCCGTCTTTGCCGCCCTGGGCCACAACGTCGCCCCCCAACAGCACTGGCGAGGTCGAGCCGACGTCAAGGTCGCGGTCATTGAGCTCGGCGTTATTCTTTGGAGTGTAGTTCCCGAGCATCTGGGTGGCGTCGAGGTTGAGCTCAACGGTCGCGTCCCCCCAATTCGTCTTGCCGTTATAAGGTCCGTTGCCGGTGGCCAAGAAGATGTTGCCAGTGACGGCATCGATCACGGCTCCGGCGCGCCCCCAGATCGCAGATTGGGTATCTTGGCAGGAGCTGGGATCGAGCAAGCCGGCGCGGTTGCTACACAGCGAGTTCCACACGTGCAGCAGCTTGCCGGTCTGAGCATCGAGAATCGCGATATGGCCCTGGTAAGGGGGCCGATCGCCGATGTAGCCGCCGGTGACGGCGACGATACGGCCGCGGAACTCCTTAAGTGGCGAGTCCATCTTCTCACGTAGCGGCAGCTGCGTGATCGGGGTTGTCCATAGGGCGTGCCCGTCAGAGACCGCAAGCTTCTGAACCGTACCATCGGGCGCCGCAGCGTAGATGTGCTGGCGGTCGGGATCGGCCACCGGGGTGCTGTTGGTGATTTGGCGCGTGCCTGCCCAGGAGTCATATTGGGGCGGCGTGTACTCCCAAAGAACGGCGCCCTGGTTGGCATCCACCGCAATGGTCTTGCCGTAGGTGGTAGTCACGAAAAACACATCATATGCGGAGCCCTTTACTGTGACGTTGTGGAGGTAAATGGCCGAGGCATCTACGGTGCCGTCAAGCTTGATCTGGCGCCGGCGCAGGGAGGCGACGTTGGCGGCCGTGATGCCGGTGGGGACGGTCGGGGAGCTGGAGCTGGCCAAGTCCCAGCCAAACTGGGTCCAATCATTGCCCGCCTGCTGGCCCCTGGCGCCCACGACTACGATTCCCACCAGGATAAACAACAGCAGGAGCAACCGCCGCCAGAGAGACGCACGCGCAGTCACGAGTTGGATCATACGCCCAACCTCCATCACGAAGTATGCCGCCGTGTCTAAGTGTGCCAGAATGCGATGTTTTTCGTGCCATTGGGGTTGGCTTTGAGCCTCGGCCGCCCCTTCGGGGTGGTTATATGACCCAGAAACTCTCTCAGAGAAGTCGATGATTGCGCGGCGGCGTAGCGCGTTTAGAATCTGAGGTACAACGTGGCTTGGCAGCTAAGGCCGATTTTTCTCATTGGAGCGTTCCTGCCCGACTTTGAGCATGGCTCCGGCAATGGCGATTGTATAGATGGTGGCGGCGTTGTCCTGAAAAGGATAAAGGCATGACCCCGTTGGGGAGATTGAGTAGATTTCGTCAACCGGGCCTGGCCACGTTGAATTCAACGTGGAGCGGTTAGCATGAAAGACAAGCAACAGGAGAAAACCAAGAACGCAACCTGTGGCCCAACGCCGGGCCATTGGCTCGACATGAACCGCAAGCAACGACGGGAGATGATACGGAAGATTCAGAGCGAAGACCTCAGCCTGGAGATGGTACATCCGGATGCCGCTGGCATTGATATCGGCAACGAATCTCACTACGCAGCTGTACCGCAAACGCGCGACAGCCAACCAGTACGACGCTTTGGATGCACCACCGCCGAGCTGGAGGCAATGGCCGATTGGCTGAAGCAATGCAAGATCCGGACCGTAGCGATGCAATCAACTGGTGTGTACTGGATCGCAGTATACGACATTCTGGAACAAGCTGGTCTGGAAGTGTACCTGGTGAATGCACGGGACACGAAGAACCTACCGGGGCGCAAAAGCGACGTGCAGGAGAGTCAATGGCTGATGAAGCTGCACACCTGTGGGCTGTTGCGAAATTCGTTCCGCCCGTCGCAGGAGATCCGTACGATGCGAACGTACTGGCGACAGCGCAATGATCTGGTGCAGAGTGCAGGCCGACATATTCAACGGATCCAGAAGGCACTGACGCAGATGAATCTCCAGTTGGCCAATGTGTTGGCAGACGTCAGCGGCATGACTGGACAGGCAATCATCAAGGCGATTCTAGGAGGCGAGCGAGATCCACATAAGTTGGCTGCATTTCGGGATCCTCGTGTGAAGGCGAGCGAATAGCAGATCGCGCGGAGCCTGGAGGGTAACTGGCAAGAAGATCTCTTGTTCGTGTTGAAGCAAGAACAAGATGGCTACGAATTCTGCCAGAAGCAAATGGCCGAGTGCGATCGGCAGCTTAAACAATATCTCCAGCGACGAGAGGACCGGAGCCAGGGAGCTAGTCTGCCGGAAGAGAAGCGGAAGACACGGCTCAAGAAGAAGAACGGCAATAAACCGCAGTTCGACTTGCGCGGAGAGTTGTTTCGCATGACCGGCACCGACCTGACCCTGATCGACAGCATCGATGTCATGACGGCGACGACGATCCTCAGCGAAGTGGGATGGGACATGAGCAAATGGGAGACCGAGCACCATTTCGTTTCCTGGCTCCGACTGTGCCCAGACAATCGCATCAGCGGGAACAAAATCATTGGGAAAGGTCGACTGCCGACAAACAATCGGGTCAGTATCGCTTTGAAGATGGCAGCCAGCACCCTACGGCTAGGCACCACCTATATCGGAGCGCAGTTCCGCCGACTGAGAACCAAGCTGGGTGCTCCTGTGGCAATTAAGGCCATGGCGGCCAAGCTGGCTCGATTGGTCTACCGTATGCTACGCCACGGCATGAAGCATGTGGACCAAGGAGCGGAATTCTACGAGGCCCAACACCGCCAGCGACAGATCAACCATTTAAAATGGAAAGCTACCAAGCTCGGATTTAAAATTGTCGAAGCCCCGGCAGCTCAAAAATTCGGAGTTTCTGGGGAGCAAAAGGTAGAACCCCAAATTACTGAAAACACAGAGAAGTGAGAGTAGTTGATGGGGCTCTTGGAGTCGGATAGTGCGCGCCCAAGGCAGGAGCATTGCATGCCGACAGAGTTCGGTGTACGTTACAGGTTGTCCGGGAGGTCCAGATGGGAATCCCGGTTTAGATGGTCTCAGGCGTAGAATGCAGGCCATATCGCGCAAGCCGAGCATCTTCAGAATCGTTATTCTCTGTTTGCCGATTGCAGTTCTTGCCTCATTGGTTTGTTTGCCGTCCACCCTTGCGCAGTATGAACCGGCAATGCGGGAAGTGCACCGTTCCACCGCCATTGGTAGGATCAAGGATGCCGATACCGCGGCGATCGATTGCAGCGCCTGCCCGAGAGATTTAGAAAAAGTGGGCAAGACGGCTAGCCAGCAGCTCCTCCTTTGGAAGCGCTTTCGGATTGTGAACGATCCCAAGAAGGCCGATGTACTTTTCATCTTTTCTGCCAACCCGTATTTGGGCGATTATGTCAAGCGCGACGGTCCGGACAAGAGAATGGTGCGAATTGAAGGCACGATCATGACGGTGATCGATCCGCACACGGGAGAGGAGCTGTGGACTGACGGAAGGCGCTGGGGCAGTTGGTCCGTGGAGGCTGAAACCAGGGCGTTGATCGACCAGCTTCGCACCGAGCTCGAGGGCGAATCCACGACTTGGACGATGGATGACGTGCTTAGCTGCAGGAATACTCCGGCATATCAGCCGTTCGCTTCTTTGACACCGGATGCCGCATTGACCAAATCCGGCGTGAGTCGCATTCCGGCTGCGGACGACCACCTGAACGCCAGCGCTCCCGACGCTCCCGATTTTTGCAAGCGCGTGCAGCTTGTGATCGGTCCTGACAATAAAGTGACTGGTTTTGAAGTAGTGGCGTCAGAATCGGACACTCTCGACGTGGCGGATATCTTGGAGAAGGCCGAGGAATATGAGTATAGCGGCCTAATGGATCCCGTGTCGCAAAAGAGGTACTTCACGGCGCAGACCCGCGACAAGAAACTGCTTATTCAATTTGAAATCCAAGGTCATCGAACCGTGTTGTCGCACGTGGAATATTCCTATTGAAACGGCCTCATGATGTCGGCATTGACTAGGAATGTCCGTTTAGTCAAAGCCGCGGCGGCGGGGCTCGTGGTCATGCATCCTAGCGAATCAGATGGCCTGTTTTGCTCGCCGGAGTCGGCCCCGCGTCCGCCGGCAGACCTTGCCGAGCCCCTTACACCCCACGAGAGGGAAGTGCTTCAAATGTTGGCGAGTGCTGGGCCAATAAAGAAATCGCCGCGAGGCTCTCGATCTCGGAGCACACCGTCAAGTTTCATGTGGCGTCGATCTTAAGGCCAGCTCGGCGCTGAAAGCCGCACGGAAGCGGTCCTTCTCGGCATTCGACACGGCATTATTCTTCTCTGATTTTCCGTATGTTTCCTAGACCGAATCGCAGGCATACCGCCCGACAAATGAGCCAGTCAGCCATTCATCGATCCCGGGTCTTGACGCGCCATTGGGGGTCCTTTGTTCGCATCGATCGTCGTTGGACAGTGACGCCGAAGTTCGCTTTGTGTTTGCCTCCCCCACCCTTGCACTTTCAAATCCGCCAGTGTTTAATACTGGTCCCAGGTTTTATGGAGATCGTTACAGAAGAGCAAGAATTGCTACACTGACGGCCGTTTTACGGCGTCATGGCCGTTCGGAACGGTGCCAGCAGGGCGACTGCATCGCCTGGTCACATGAGCAGGGCGAATGGAACCGCCGGGAAGCTCGCTGGCTGCCAGTTAGACGCAGCTTGGAAAGTTTTGATCCCGAATGTGGCGTCCAGAGGAGATACCAGATGAGCAAAATCTATGACGACTTGAAGCGTGCCGACCAGCCCCGATACGGGAATAACGTTGTCAGTTCCGGGCTGCGGGTCAAAGGCGAACTTTCAGGAGACGAAGACCTGCTCGTGGACGGAAACATTGAGGGGCAAGTTCAGCTTGGAAATGGAGTCCTGACCATCGGGGCGAAAGGGAAGATAGTCGCCGACGTTATGGCTCGCGAAATCGTCGTTTACGGTGACGCAACAGGAAACCTCGTCGCACAGGACCGAATTCAGATTAAGAAGGATGGGTCGGTGGTCGGGGATTTGACGACTGCCCGGATCATGATCGAGGACGGGGCGTATTTCAAGGGCTCGATCGAGATCGTTCGGCAGACCACTGATACGGCTGCTCGCCAGAAGTCATCGCAGCCAGTCCCAGCGACCGCCGCTCCGGCCGACAGCCAACCACACTGAACACCAAGGAGCTCAGATTGGCTGCCAGATGCGTGTCCGAGTAATGCGGAAGCTGGCTTTTGACGAACGAAGAATCAATAACTTACGGCGCAAAAAATCGCTGAAAAGTGCGATTCTCGGATACGCTCCTAGTTCCAGCGAGTCCGTCGATGATATTCACCGCTGCCGAAACCGCCTAGGTCAACCACAACCGCTATAATCAAAATAAGCAAGTTAACGCCCGCTATGGGAAGTCTTGAGTTCACCATCCACGCATATGCCAGCGTCGTAAGAGGCAGGAATAGAAATCCAAGAAGAGGCAATAAGAGCCCGTGGTAGGCCCGCTGCAAATAATTCGAGAACAGGAACAACAGCACCAGAGCGATCCGGGGGAACGCGAAAAACAGGATCAACAATAAGCAGGGCACGAAGGTTCCTCCAGCATTAAACACCTTATCACGGTTGCGGGCGCTCTGAGGGCGTCGTGCTATATTGGCTTTCTAACGCCCGGAACCAGCCGCCTCGCGCCTGTGAGCACAGCCCAGCCGCCAGAGCGTCAGCACGAGACCAGAAAACACACCGATATCACGGCCAGGGAACATTGCAATAGAATCGAAGGTCAATCTTTTCGCTGAGTAGCTGCCCGCGGTCCCATCCGCAGAAGTTTCTCAATTACACCGAACAACACCTCCGTACCAGGTTTTGACACAACCTTTCGGACTCCGGCTTTCTCCGCCTCTAATTCCATCGACGGTGGTGTCGGGAAGGTGTGCAGCAGAACGATCGGCGTTGACGGAAGGACCTTTCCAATTTCTCGCGCCGCACCAAGACCATCCATCACGGGCATCGCCGAATCGAGAATTATGATGTCTGGCTTGAGCTCTATTGCCTTCAACAAGGCCCTCCGACCGTTCTCGGCCCGGGCGCAAACCTCCCAGTGATCATGACTTTGGATCAGTTCAGTGAGACGGGCTTGCGAGAACGCGTCGTTATCGGCAATGAGGATTCTGGTGGTCATTCGCAAATAACCAGCATCGACTGCGACCAGCAGCCACCGTACAGAGACAGAAAAAGCATGTCAATACAACAAACGCAGGATACGCAGCTCTTTTCAACAGGTTTTGCACCAGTGCTGGCACAAACGAATACCTGGCCTATCTTTGTACCTCGGGCCAGTAGTCGCCGCAGATTTACACCCCGCAGAATTAAGGGAAATGAAAAACTCCTATGATGATAGTTTTCGTCGAAATAATATTCCGGCCATTCTACTGTGCGCCGTCGCGTTCTTTGCGATCGTCGGAAGCGCAGGATGTGCCGGAAGCACAGCCAAATCGGCAGGGACTTCGTCGACAGCCGCAACCGCGGCGACGTCGTCAAGCAGCCAAACCTCACAGCTCGTCGCGAGCAGTTCAACCGTGAGGTTTGGAAATGTCGCCGTGGGCAGCTCGACCGCTCAACTAGTGACTCTCACTAACACCGGCAACGCGAACCTGGTTATTTCGTCAGTCGTTGCTTCCGGAAACGGATTCACTGAAAGTGGCGGATCCAACGTGACGCTGGCTCCACAACAATCCGTCACTGCTTCGGTGAACTTTGCACCGACGGCCTCGGGAAGCGCTACTGGTACGCTTTCTGTCGTCAGCAACGCGTCTGATTCCCCCCTTCCAATCGCCTTGTCAGGAAACGGCACCAGCCCGCAAGCAGCGGCATATTCGGTCCTTCTCAACTGGAGTGCTGGCACATCGCAGGTGGTTGGCTATAACGTTTATCGCAGCAGTGTGTCGGGCGGTCCCTATACTAAATTGAATGCGACGGTGGATCCCTACGCAAGCTATACGGACAGCGGATTAACCACTGGCACGGACTATTATGTCGTCACGTCGGTCGAGGTTAACGGGATCGAGAGCGCGTATTCAAATCAAACTGACGCGGTCATTCCTTAGCATCGCATTGTCCCCGTCCACGGAGAGACCTGCCAATGTCAGCTCCCTGCAAAAGATCCCAGTGAGTTCCCGGTAACTGGAACCAATCGCCTGCGCATTCGCTGGCACCGTCAGCTCCAGAACAACACCTACCATTTTCCGCAACGGGGCTCCCAACTGCTTTTCCGGAAACATTAGGACGGCTGCTCAGCAAGGGCCGCCTCCAGGAGATTGCTAACAACTGGCGCTCTCCCTTCGAGGATCAGATGGAGCGGAGTCTGGCCCCCCCATCGGGTGGGGGCGATTCATCGAGGTCAGCACGCTGTCCTTCGACGGAAGGAGCTGCGTCGGAATCGCCAGGCTCCGCGCAACCAGAAGCAAGCGAGGCTGCATGGAAAACGACGCAGGGCTCTTGTGGAGCCCTGCAACACTCACCTCCGAGAATTTGGCAAAACTTGAAAGCGGCGTTCCAAGACAAGGATGCAATCCGGCTGGCATCGAGTCGTCCGGTCTCGGGATCGTGAAGCTCCGCGAGTACATGAGAGCTGACCGGATGCGATGACGAGGCCCGCCCTCTCTGTCGTTGTTCCCGAGAGCGCCTTTTGCAGAATCCCGCGGACCCGAGCCCTTAAGTTCCGATCGCGCACGGGCGCCTGCACGACGTCTCCGAAGGGGTACAGATGGTGTCGCATCGCCATCGTTTCGCTCGGACCGATCAAAATCATGGGTAAATCCATGCCGCGAAGTTGCTCTAAGATTTCGAGTCCCGACATGGTCGGCATTTTGAAATCGAGCAGAACAAGATCGGGTGCGACTTGGGCAGCTCGCCTGAGAACCTCTTCGGGGCTTTTCACGGACTCGACCTGGAGACCTTCTTCCTGGAGCAATTCCGAAAGCAGCTTGCCGCGCTCTTATATATTTCTACTCTTCTTCCACTTTGTTAACGCTCCATGTCTGCCTTCGACTTCGTCTGATCGCGATCGGTGCACTCGGCGCCCTCCAGAAGCGTGCGAGGATTTCGGGTGTCTGCTGCTTCCCGCTCAATTGCTTTCCTCCCACCCGCATAAGTTGTATATATCGCCTTGCGGTTATTGTCCGAGACGCCCCACTCAAGGGATTTCGTCTCCGTTCCGACGATCACCTTCGGCATGCTCGACTGCTTCTTCGGGGGATAATCGGAATGTGAAGAAGCCGTACCAGAACACGCTGGGTGATCTCAGGCCTTCTGGGTATGGCCGCTTGGACGCATTGGACTTAGAATCCAACCCCGAGTCGGTTGAAGTGCAGCCCACGACCTCTCGAGCAAACCGGCTGTTTCCAGTTTCAATCGAGTTTGGAAAGAGGGCCGGAATGTGGCGTAACGACGGGTCGTCGATGATTACGGGAATAACGATGGGCATCGGTATCGGTCGGCACTGGGTATCCTGTTTGCGCCTCAATCCGGCGAGGACGCGGGCCAATATCTCCTCGGAGAAGCCAAAGACCGGCTTATAATAACGACACGAGAGGGCGCTTCAGGCGACATGGCCCATCGAGTTCGCGACACTAAGGAACGCGTCAGCAATGTCGTCGAATCGGGAAAGGAATTCACCGGGCAGGCGCAGGACTTCGTGGCGTCAAAGGCCATTTGAAGGACCTCACCGATGCGAGCCAGCGCCCGTAGCGCGAGGCAAGCGAAGGCCCGATCTCGCTAGCGAGAGGGTACGCTTTCTAGCTTAAGGAGACGAAAAATGAAAACGGTTTCCATTGCGGGAATTCTCTTGATCGTTCTGGGCATCGTGGGTTTGATTTATCAGGGGATCGGATATACGAAGCGAAAGGATATCGTGAACGTCGGTCCAATTCACGCCACAAAGGATACCCACGAAACAATCCCCATCCCTCCGATTCTGGGTGGAATCGCTCTGGTCGGCGGTATTGCGCTTCTTGCTGTTGGCGCAAAGTCCGCGGCTTAGGTAAGAGCTGCGATTTGAGGTCCGCAAACTCTTTTATAGCTCCCGCTGCAGCGGGCCATATGCGTGAGTTGCTGGTCATTGCGGGGCCCCTCGCCCGAACGTTGACTCCGGGATTGATTCTCCCGACTGAGTCGCACCTCGGCGTGCCCTCGGAGCGGAGGAGGTGTGTAGGCACTTGTGCAGGTCCTCGGCGGCCTGGCCTTGCAATTGTATCCAAAAGTTACAGCACGCCTTTGATCCCTGTGATCAGTGCTCAGCGATAAACTTTGGAAACGACTTACAGCGGTTCTCGGCGATCCTGCTCGCTTTTGGGTTTTAGTCATTCGCGTCAGCCGCCCAGTGGCAACTGCCTCCACCTTGGGCCGGCGTGCTTTGCCCTGGGCGGTTTTAGACTTGATGCTCCCAGAGCAAGCCCTGGGATTCCGTTTGCCACTTACGAGTCGTCTCGTAAGGTGTTCCCGGAAACGGGACCACCCATGGGCCCCCGCGCACCTGCACTGATGCACTGAGTGTGAGTGTTTCTGGCAGTTCCTGCGATGGGGCCATCTGCGTCTCCTCATCCGGAATGACAGGGCCGACGCCAACAACGAATGTGTCTGGAAGCGAACAGACTCCATCCCATTGCAGTCTCTATCATGGGCTGCGTTGCTATTCACCAGCACCGGGCCATGCCAAGCCTCTTGTAGGCCACCATGGATGGCTTACCGTGCGGAAGGTATGTGCGCGGGAAACCCGAGAGCCTCATGAGGACGACGTTGACCGGCCGGAAGAAGTGCCATTGCCAGAAGTGGGACGTCGATTTGTCTGAGCTTGTAACCGGCATGCTTCATCTAGTGATCTCAAAAGAGCGGGATTGCCAGGGCTTGCGACCGCTGGCTTGTCTCCGCATCGAATAGCCATAGGCTAGGTAATTTATGAGAACCTCAACGAAAGTTATGATATTTGGATCAATCGGCAGCGTTCTACTTGCAACGGTTCTAGTTGTTCCTGCCTGGGGTCAAACCCAGAACGCGCGCCCAGCGCGGCCTGGCAGTATTAACTATGTGGAAGGCCAGGCCTCAATCGACGGGCAACCCCTGAGTCCCAATTCCGCGGGTTCGGTCGAGTTGGGGAAGGGCCAGGCACTCACGACACAAGCAGGCAAAGTGGAAGTTCTGCTGACGCCGGGAGTATTTCTCCGCGTAGGCAGCAATAGTGCAGTGAAAATGATCTCGCCGGACCTGGCGAACACCGAAGCTGAAATCGACAAGGGCCGAGCCATGGTGGAAGGCGCAGACATCAGCAAGAACAACAACATTCGCATCGATGAAAATGGCGCGTCTGCCGAGCTTCTGAAGAACGGCTTGTATGACTTCGATGCGGACAACAACCAGATTCGCGTGTTCAAAGGGAAGGCAGAGGTTCACGCGAACGATCAGAAAATGAACCTTGGCAATAACCGCGAGGTCACTCTCAATACGAGTGGGAAGCTTAAGTCGCAGAGCTTCGATACCAAACAGAATGCGGATGATTTGTACCGGTGGTCGGGGCTGCGGTCTGGATACTTGGCCGAGGCAGACGCGGATACAGCGCGGCTCTACGTCAATGGTGGTGCCGGGTGGTATGGCTCCGCGTGGTATTGGGACCCGTGGTTTGGCGCTTATACATTCATTCCGGCAAATGGAATCTTCTATAGCCCGTTTGGCTGGGGCTTCTACTCGCCCTTCGCGATCTACCGATCACCATTCTTCTATGGTGGATACTACGGTCGGCCGCATCTTTTTGGTGACTTCCATGAACCCTACGGACACGGTTTCGAACCACAAGGAGGATTTCATTCCGGGGGCGGCGGCTTTCACGGCGGCGGCGGCCGACGTTAAGACCGAAATGAACTAGCCCGCCCGCACGTTCCGGATGATGGTGCCGGCTGCCGCAGTCGGTCCGACGCTGAAGGCACTCATCCCACTTCTCGAACGCGATGATGTTTGATCATCGACGGCGGCAACTTTTGCTATTACGGTGACCTGCGCCGTGCTAGTCGCCTAAAACCGAAAGGCATCCGCTATGTGGATGTCAGGACCTGCGGCTGGGATTGGGGCCGAGAACGCGGCTACCGCGTGATGATCGGCGGTGATGAAGCTGTTTTTGAGACACATTGGTACTCTTTTTTGTCGGCTGGGGCAGGTATCGAGGAGGCGCCTCGCACGCCCGGTCGATAAAAGTCAGGTGCACCGCGGAAGATGGCTACCTGCACTGCCACTCCGAGTGGCACAGGCCACTTTGTCAAGATGATCCACAGCGGCATTAGAGTAGGGCACTAAGGCGGTCATTGACCGAGTCAGTTCCGGCTCCCGTACTCAGTGGTGCACGGTACGAACGGTTTAGCTCGCGCGGCGAGGACGATCTCTGGGACAAGCTGTTGTCGTCCCTTCGCCACCAGTTCGGCGGCCATAAGGAAAAGGTGGCCGCAAAGGGAAATGCCTGATGGCTGCCTCTCGTTCAGACGCGCTGGTGCTCTTCGGTGTGACAGGTGATCTTGCCCACAAGATGATCTTCCCGGCGCTCTACGCGATGGCAAAGCGCGGCACTCTCAAGGTTCCGGTAATCGGCGTCGCATTCCCGAACTGGAGTCTGACGCGTCTGCACAAGCGAGTGACGGACAGCATAAAGCGATCAGGCGCGATCGATAACCGGCCAGCCCTCCAACATCTTCTATCCCTATTTAAGTATGTGAGTGGAGATTATAAGGACCCCGTCACGTTTACGACGATAAAGAAGGAGTTGGGTAGCGCTCGGCAGCCAGTGCACTACCTCGCGATCCCTCCTTCACTTTTCGAGACCGTAATCAAGGGGCTTGGTGCTGCGAACTTGGCGCAGCATGCGCGCGTCATTGTCGAAAAGCCGTTCGGGCGCGATCTTGCCTCCGCGCGGGAGCTTAACCGCGTCGCTCGCTCTGTATTCCCGGAGGATTCCATCTTCCGCATCGACCACTTCCTCGGCAAGGAAGCGATCATGAATATCCTCTATTTCCGCTTTGCGAATTCGTTCCTCGAGCCGATCTGGAATCGCAACTATGTAGCCAGCGTCCAGATAACTCTATCGGAGAAGTTCGGCGTTGGCGGCCGCGGCGCATTTTACGAAACCGCCGGCTGTCTGCGCGACGTGATTGAGAACCACCTGTTCCAGATCGTCGCCCTACTTGCTATGGAACCGCCAGCCGATAGGGATTTTGGGGCCGTGCAGGATGAGAAAGCCAAAGTCTTGCAAGCCATGCGCCCCCTGAAATCGAACGACGTAGTGCGGGGCCAGTACGCTGGCTACCGTAAGGAGCCAGACGTGGCAAGAAACTCTGACGTCGAAACCTTCTGTGCCATGCGGCTTTTCATCGATTCGTGGCGCTGGCAGGGAGTGCCGTGGTATCTGCGTTCCGGCAAATACCTAGCCGAAAACGCTACCGAAATCCTTGTGGAACTGAAACCGCCTCCGCAGAGGCTTTTCGCCGACTCAGCGCCGGCAACCGGGCTTGCCAACTATCTGCGATTCCAGCTCTCCCCGGATTCCGCCATCGCCCTGGCGGCTCGGGTCAAGCGCGCAGGAAAGGAGTTTGTCGGCGACCAGCGAGAATTGTTTTTGTCCGAGGAGCAGCCGGGCGAAGAAACGCCCTACGAGCGGCTTTTAGGGGACGCCATGATCGGCGATGGAGCGCTCTTTACCCGTGAGGATGCGGTTGAAGCAGCATGGGCCGTCGTCGATCCAGTCCTTAAGAAGCATCATCGGACCCGCCCCTATAAGCGGCACAGCTGGGGACCGAGAGAGGCCGATGCGCTGATCGCCTCAGACGGCTGTTGGCATAACCCCGCACGAACGCTACACCGATAACCGGGAAATCGCGAGGAGCCCCCGAACAATCCCTGCCTCCGGAGCCCGTTTCAGATTGTGGTCGAAAGTTTGTTGCTCAGAGCAGACCCGGCCCACGAAATCACCCAGACAATCCGGCACAACACGGCCCCGGGTCAATTTGTTCATGAACAAGTTCAAGAAACTGGGCTTCGTCACATACGACGGCAGGATCCACATCGACGATTCCGCCCTGAGCGTTGTCCTACACGACTAAATCATTCCTAGCGCCACGGAAGAAAGCAAACAAAACGCGAGAGTGTCTGGAAGCGGACAGATATCTACCTTCGTCTCTTTCATGATCGTGTCGCGAGGAAATAAGGCGAGTCAACCGGATTCCTCCGAGAAGCGAGGTAGAGATATGGAAACCATATTGATCGTTGTTCTGATTGTGTTTTTGCTCGGTGGCGGAGGCTGGGGATACTCCCGATGGCGTGGGTAGCGACTTCCGGGCGACACGCTCAGAGTGAGCGACGCTTCCGCTTGGTCGCGGAGCGCGGGATTTTCGGAGCATGCAGTTTGGGCGTGCGGTGATGCGGCGAAGTGCTTAGCCCCGCGCCGGAGTTCAAATGTTTTCAAAGGAGGCAGCACAATGAAGCCAAGCACGAAAGACAACATCAAGGGTAAGGTTCACGAAGTGACGGGTATGGTTAAGGAAAAGGCAGGACAGGTGACCAACAATCCCGACTTGGAGACCGAAGGCCAGGGCGAAAAGACAGGCGGGAAAGTCCAAAGGAAGATCGGCCAAGTGGAGAAAGTCTTCGGAACATAGTGGTGACGGCCCGGCTCGCCGCGATGCGAAGCCGTTTCAAATATCTTAAGCCACGGGGTCGGCTCTGGTGGCAAGTTGCTCTTGTCCAGTGCAGGAGAGTCATACGATACACAAGCCAGAGGTCGCAATCGGAAATTCCAGCTAGATTCGATCAATCAACGAGACAGAGAGAGAGAGGAAGGGAGATGCTTATGCGAATGAATTTAAGGCAGTGTGTCTGGGTTCTGGCAATGGCATTGAGTATTGGTATCACTGGAGGCACGCTACGGGCTGCGGCGTCTGCGTCATCACAGGACCAGACTCAGATCAAGGATTATTCGAAAAACAAAAACTACCAGGTAGGTATGCGAGACGGGAAGGATGACAAAGCGCACAACAAGGACCACTCTAGGAAGAGGAAGTTTGAAAAAGACGACGACCAGAAAGCCTACGAGTCTGGCTACCAGCAGGGGCACCACTAGAAATAGCAGATCGGGCTGAGAGAATTCCCAAGCCGATCACCGTCAGAAGTGGTTTCCCAAGTTCCGGCGGTGCTGAGACTGTCGGTGGCATTCCAGGGAACTCTATGCCTCGTGGTTGCTCGGCAACAATGGCGTAACAGTTCGGTGCACGGGTTGTCGCACGATCGCGAACGCACGGGGCACAAACTTGTCTAGAACCAGACAGATGACGACTTTCGCTGCGACCAGCATGTGGTTGCAGCTGGGATGATGAAGGCGGGGTTTAGTTAGGCGTTGAACATGGCGCGCGCGTTTATTGGGAACTAGGGATGGGAAGGAAACCAAAAGGGGTCCTATTGTAGGCTCATTGGACCTCGACGCCCTCCGGTGTATCGATGCGAATCTCCGTCAGGTCGGAGAGGAGATTGGCAGCCCAGCGATAAATGTTATGTTCACGAACATTGACGCGCATGCGCCGCATGCGGGCGGCCTGTTCTTCTTCCGGCATGTTGAGAGCTTGGTCGATGGCACCAGCAAGCTGCTGGACATCGTAGGGGTTCACGATCAGTGCATCGCGAAGATCCAAGGCTGCGCCAGTGAACTTGCTGAGGATGAGCACGCCCCGGTCATCCTCGCGCGAGGCAACAAATTCCTTCGCGACGAGATTCATACCGTCATGGAGCGAAGTGACGAGGCACACCGTAGCGGCGCGGTAGAAGCGCGCGATCTCCTCATGCGAATGATGCCGTTTTAGAAAGACAATGGGCTTCCAGTGACCTATTTGGAAAAGAGCATTGATGCGGTCCGCCTCGGCGCTGACTTCGTCGAGGAACTGTTGATAACGGACAATGTGTGTGCGGCTAGGTGCACCAATCTGAACAAACGTGAAACGGCGCTGGTAAGAGGGATGGAGTTCAATAAAATGCTCGACACCCCGGAAGCGCTCGATGATTCCCTTGGTGTAGTCGATGCGGTCGACGCCTATGCCGAGGAGACTGCCTTCTATTCCAAGCTCTTCGCATAGGGCGGCGCGTTCCTCGCCGGCGTTCCGCGACTCGTTGGGTGTCCCTGTAGCTTCGGGGAGAGCGACGCTGATGGGATAAGGCCGGACCCGCGTGACGTGTCCCTGGCGGTTTACGGCAAAACGATCCCAATCGGTGAGTGCTTCTACGGCGCGGTCAACGGTTGCCAGAAAATTGTTGCAGTGGGACTGAATGTGGAAGCCGATAAGGTCGGCCCCCAGCAGGCCATCAACGATTTCGCTCTGCCAGGGACAGATGCCAAAGACTTCTGGATTCGGCCAGGGAATGTGCCAGAAGATCGCGACGCGCGCGTCAGGACGGGCTTCCTTGACCATGCGCGGGATCAGCGCGAAGTGGTAGTCCTGCACGAGAACGACGGGCGATTCGGTGCCTTTCATCTCTTCAAGAAGAGCATCCGCAAAGCGGCGGTTGACCAGCTGATAGTGCAGCCAGTCTTTGGGGCGGAAGGTCGGGCGCGTGTGCGCGATGTGGCAGAGCGGCCAGAGGCCTTCGTTGGAGAAGCCGAAGTAGTAGCCCTCTTCTTCCGCGGCACTAAGCCAGATCCGACGCAACGTGTACTTAGGATGATCAGGCGGAACGCGGAGGCGGTCGCAGGCGTCGACAGCTTCACGGTCGGCATTGCCGGAGCCGTGGGCGATCCAGGTGCCGTCGCAGGCAAGAAGGACCGACTCAAGCGCGGTCACGAGGCCGCTGGCGGGGACGATGACGTTCAGAGTTTTGTCTATTTCGTTGAAGACGTGCATGTAAGGCTCACGATTGGCAACGACAAAAAGGGGGTTGTTCTTGAGCTTGTCGCGAAGGCTGATACGGAGGCGGCTAGCGGTCCAGAGCGAGGCACTCGAATCGCGGAGGCCCGCCTCCTTTTCTGCATCAGCGCGAGCGGAATCAAGATCACGAGCCAGACGCGTTACATCCTGATTGATCTGATCGAAGATCCCGCCCTGTGCAAGCCCTGGAGGCGCGTGAGGCTGGCCGCTACGCAAAGCGTGGAGCCATTTCGCGGTGCGAGTAAGGGGGCCCGTGAAGGTCCAGCGAACGAGCGCAAGTCCAAGAGCCGCGATCAGAAGAGTCTCCACGACGGCATGCAAAAGTGCATCGCGCAACGTATGAGACACTTGCACATCAATGTAGCTCGTGTCGTGAAACAGCGCCAGAGTGCCGACGGCTTCGGCGCCGCGATGAAGCGGCAGCGCGTAGATGTGCACGGGCGCTGCGTCGATGCGAAGAAAGTCACCGGTGCCAGTGTTTTGCTGGGCCGCACGCGTTGCTGTGGCCGGGCGGGACTGAAGTTGTGGAGATAGGCCGGGCGTAATCGCCAATGCCGCGCCGCTTGCATCATAGACGGCGACACCTTTTAAGTGTTCGTGCTCGGCGAATCGCCCGACGAGGCCCTGCATGTTGGTGTCCGGGACCTGATCGAAGAGGGGTTCGATGGTTTCCTGTAGGCTTTCGGCGAGGATCTCCGCGTGGCGCGAGAGATCGTTCCTGAGGTTTCGCTTTTCCGTGCGTACCTGATAGACGGCAAAAAGGAGAGAGACGACAGCTACACTCACGACCAGCGGGAGAACGATTTTCAGGGTCGGGCGCATCGAAACACCTCACCCCACAGCAGGGAAGCCGTGCAGTCTTGATAAGCCGATGCTCGCCGAAACCTTATCTTCGCTTTCTTATGCCGCATGCACCCATCCTGACATCGAGATAGAAGCCAGCCAGAAGCCACCCATGCGCTCGCATTTTGCTCATTTGCCAAATATGCGGTCCAATCCGACGTGAAACAAAGTCATAAAGAGGTGATCACTCAATCGACCCAGCTCTCGCCGGGGTGTTTTCCCGCTGGTGCTCTCGCCCCCCTGAGTTGAACATCGACGCGTATGGGAAGAAGACCAAACTGAGAAAAGCGCTGTTAAATAGGCGCTACGACACCTTTGGGTGGCTGGCTATGTATTCCGTGACATGATGGTTCGCATCTTCCTTTTTTCTGGCGGATTCTGCGCAGCGTGGCCGGGTCGTTTCGTGCGTGAAGCTCGCGAGTGTTTTGGGGTCGCTCTGTTTCCTCAATCTCTTTTTCTTGGTTATAGCCCGTGATGTCGTCCTGCGCGAAGCAATACAATCCTATCTGGGCCATACCTTGCTCCGCGGGGTGAGTAGGTTCCCTGATGCACCCGGATTTATAAGTCTTCAGGCTTGATCACAGCCGCGGGTGTTACTCCTGATTCTGTCTCATCTGGCTCAGAACCACTCTGTTCCCAGCCGAACTGTCGGTGGAATATCCTCAGGTGGTCGTGCAATTCACCTTCCGAATTGTACCAAGCATTGCATTGACTACAGGGGGTCGCGGGCATCTGTTCTCTCCGAACTGCCTCGTGTCGCAGAAAACTATCCTAATCTATGCAGGAAGCCGTTATCTGTCCTCTTCCGGACAAGATTGCATTTTGTTTGACGGACGAGATGGTGAAAAACTAAGACATGCCGCGAACGCGGTAGGCGGAGTACTGGAAGGATCAGGGAAGTGGGAAGCTGGCAACGCTGACTCCGTATTTCTCGAAAGCTATCTGCACGTAGTAAATTTTCTTTCCGGGGAATCGGAGCGGGTAATTTAAAAATGGAGGAATGCAGCGCGCAGTGGGAGCCGTCCTTTTCGCACAAAGGATAAAACAATTGCCGACGCCTCGACAGCAAATCCCGGAGGTATTCAAAGTGGGATTTGGCAACCGCCCAAAATAAAGTTCTATGAGGGCTTCTTGATATGGGGACGATGGACGAGCGCCAGAAAAATGCGCGGAGATAGCCATACTGCGTGTTTGCTGGCGATGTATCATATCGGCCCTAGACCTATTCCACGGTGTCTCAATTGTGACGGTTGGCGGCTGTGCGGTTGAGCCAGCGGAGGATAAGACGATGGCCAAGAAACTGGCAATAACGATCTCCTGCGCCGTCTCGTTGGGTAGCTACGAGGCGGGCGTGGCCTTTGAGATTCTCGATGCCGTTGCTCAGCATAACCAGTGGGCCGATGCGAGCAATCAGCCGGATGAGCGTTTCGCCGGTGGACCTGCTGACGGGCGCGTCGGCCGGAGGCATGTCGGTTGCGATCATCGCGCAGCGGCTGCTCTGCGACGGCCCCTCGTTAACCCAACCTTACGACAATCCGTTGTACAAGGCCTGGGTCTTGGGTGTGGACATCGGGGGATTGCTAGGGCGGAGCGAGGATGAGGATGTGACGCATTCTGTTCTGTCATCCGATCTGGTGGTGAAGATATCCCGATATGCGAGTGCGCCGCACGCGCCGCAGCCGGCGCTGTCTCCCGACCACACGGTGCATCTCGGACTGGCGCTCTCCAATCTTAACGGGGTGGGCTGCTCGCGAACTGCACTGAGCGGGAACACATTCATCTCTACGCGACCTGCCTGAGCCCAGTCCCATCAGAAGTTTTCACTTTTGTGGGGCCCAGGGATTGAGCAGTAACACACCAGTGGGCTCAAAGTGCTCCGTGTTCCTGGTCATAACGTGAAGGCCGTGGCGTCGCGCCGTAGCGGCAATCAAGCCGTCACTTGCGGGAACGGTCTTACCCGCTTTCTGAGCCGCGGCTGTAAGTTCTCCCCAAGTGTGGCTGGTCTCAAGATCAATCGGAAGCACTCGATCCGCGTAGTAGCGTTCGAGCGCCTGCAACCACGCCTGGAGTCCGCGTCTGTTCTTGCCTTCCCGAAGGAGCGCAATCCCTTTGGCGATCTCTCCGATGGAGACGACGCTGACAAAGAGACTATCGCTTTCGAGCGCCTCCACCGCACGGCGAACAGCAGAATATCCTTTCGGGCGGCGCAATTCGGAAAGCACGCAGGTATCGAGAAGAACTCTCACAACTTCACATCGCGCATGGGAGAGTCGTCGCGCGTAAGATCCAATCCTTCAAAGCTCGGCCCTTCTGCCATAAGAAATGCCTTGAAGTCGGGACGCTTGCCGGTGAGTTTTTCATAGTCACGCTCTGCTACCACAACGACAGCATCGTCGTGACGACGAACCCGTTGTGGTCCCTCGGCGAGCGCGCGGGTAACGAGTTCACTGAAGCGGTTCTTGGCATCTGCAAGTCGCCAGTCCATTGGGGGTTCCTCATGGGCTAGATTATCTAGCTATCTTATGGTGCTTGCCCAATTTCGTCAACAGGACGGCCATCGCTATGTCTCCTGTCGGTGGCGAATTACTGGAATCACGCAGCTATCGGCGTTTGTCAGCCGCCTCTCGCTCAGGCGCCGTGCGCTGGGAGCGGCCGCCGATCAGCGTCTCCTGGTGGACACGCGCGCCGCAGGCCATCTGCTCGGCGCCGCCCAGGGTCTGAATCACTTTGTCTCCGCCGCGCGGGCGGCGGCCGCTGAGGTCCTGGTTCTCGACCCGCTCTACTCCACGCACGATCAGGATGAAAATGATACCCGCGCCATGGCCGCCTTGTGTCAGTCGCTGTGTCAAGTCCACGGCGTCGGACGGCCCGCGTCGAATGAAGTCAGATCGCAGTCCGGGGGAGAATCTTCAGGCTGAAGAGCACCTGGGGAGAGTCTTCCAGGTAGATGTTTTTAAACAGCGAGGGCTGCGACACGCCGAACATGGTGCCGGAGACCATCATTGATGCGATGACTGCGTTGTTCTGATCGTTTAGAGCAAAGGTGGGGCCCATGCTAAAACTTGGGGCATTTTGGCATGGAAGCCTATAATCCTAGGCTGCCTCTTCGAACAGACTGTCCTGCCACACGCGCGAGTGTAGGATCACCGAAATTGGAAGCAAGACAAAATGGAAATGCTCGCCAACACGAGGAAGCCGATGAATAAACATGTGATTTTCAAAGTGGTAGTGACGGCACTGTTCGTCTGTGGTCTGACACACTTTGTCGATGCACAACAAATAACTATGACGGTCGATGCGACCAAGACGGGTGCGCCCATCTCCCCCTACATGTATGGGTTTTTCACGGAACTTCATGAGGCCAACAACGAGGGCGGCTTTTGGGCCGAGATGCTCGGAGAC
>JBEKBP010000056.1:0-26819 GCA_050015335.1 Candidatus Acidiferrales bacterium
CAGACCGAGTTGTGTTGGGTGCTGCAGACCGCTCATGTGATCCTCGCAGCCGATCTGGGAGACTGGAAAACCGGGAACTTCAAGCGGCTCGCCCTATTCGCACAGAACCAGAGCGACTTGAGCTAGATGAAAGAAACGAAGATGGATATCTGTGCCGTTTGAGAGAAACATTCACGTTTTGTTGCATTGTCTGTCGCCGTGAACGTTGCTCCTGTTCTTGGCGAATCTCTGCCCCCGGATGGCGCACTGTCTCTAAGTGGACAGAATGACTCCTTGCGACTCGCTAGGATGCTCGGTCAGCGTAGATGGTATGATTCAAAAGTTGTGATGAAGCGATGCCCGTCACTGCCAACCCACCTGTTCCAGTGAAAACAGCACAAGGTAGCGGTAAAGACAATCTATCGCGCGGCCTCACACGCGATGAAGCTCGATCGCGGCTTGCGAAGTACGGCCCCAATGCAATGCCTGACACGGCTGTACGATCATGGCGCATGGCGCTGGCCAAATTTTGGGCGCCGGTTCCATGTATGCTTGAGGCCGCAATCCTTCTCCAGACGGTACTCCACGAATATGTCGAAGCCGCGGTCATCGCTGGCCTCCTGGTATTTAACGCCGCTCTCGGGTTCTTCCAGGAAGGACGCGCACAGGCTACCCTCGCCGCGCTGAAATCGCGGCTCGCGCTTACGGCTTCGGTACAGCGCGATGGCGCTTGGGAAAATGTACCCGCTGCCGAACTCGTGCCGGGCGATACGGTGAAACTATCGCTCGGTGGCGTGGTTGCAGCCGATGTAAAGCTGGTCGAGGGATCGATCCTGCTCGATCAGTCCATGCTCACCGGCGAATCCGTCCCGATCGAGGCTGGACCGGGGCTGCAAACGTATGCAGGAGCGCTGGTGCGGCGCGGAGAAGCCACGGGGATCGTCACCGCAACGGGTGCGCGCACGAAGTTTGGACATACTGCGGAGCTCGTACGCACCGCCCATGTCGAAAGCACGCAGCAAAAAACCGTCGTGCGCGTGGTGCGAAATCTGGCCATGTTCAATGGCGTGATCATCGTGTTGCTGGTGGCATACGCCCACGCCCGCAAAATGTCAGCTGGCGAGATTATTCCTCTGGTTCTCACCGGCGTTTTGGCGTCCATTCCTGTAGCGCTGCCCGCCACGTTTACGCTTGCAGCGGCGCTGGGCGCAAAGGCCCTGGCACGTTTGGGTGTGCTTCCAACGCGACTGTCCGCGGTAGACGAGGCGGCGACACTCGACGTCCTTTGCTCGGACAAAACGGGGACATTAACTCGCAACGAACTGGGGATAACCGCGATCCGTCCCGAGCGTGGCTTCGATGAAGCGCAGGTGCTAGTCATGGCGGCTCTAGCCAGTTCCGACGGCGGACAGGATCCCGTAGACGCTGCCATCCGCGCTGCTGCCAAGAAAAGCGCTGCCAATCTCCCGAAATTGATCAAATTCGTTCCGTTCGATCCAGCAACAAAAACGTCAGAAGCGACAGCGGTAGATGCGACGGGCGGCACGCTGCGTGCTGTCAAAGGAGCGTTTGCGACGGTCATCAAATTGACCGATCCGGTGGCAACGGCTGCCGAGACGGCCCACGAGCTCGAAGAGAAGGGATTCCGGGTTCTAGCCGTCGCGACGGGCACACCAACGGCGATGCGGCTTGCCGGAATCATCGCTCTGAGCGATCCGCCTCGGACCGATGCAGCCGAGCTGATCAAGGAACTGCGCGCTTTGGGCGTGCGCACCGTAATGGTGACCGGTGATGCGCCGGCGACGGCGGCAATCATCGCGCAAGCGGTGGGACTCGATGGCGCGATCTGTCCGCCCGGCCCAATTCCGGAAAGTGTGCACCCGGAAACTTTCGCCGTCTTTGCCGGAGTGCTTCCGGAGGACAAGTATCACCTGGTCCAAGCGTTCCAGAAGAGGGGCCACACGGTCGGCATGTGCGGCGATGGTGCCAATGACGCCCCAGCGCTGCGTCAGGCCCAGATGGGCATAGCGGTTTCAACTGCGACGGACGTCGCCAAGTCGGCGGCCGGAATCGTGCTGACCAAGCCCGGACTTGAGGGTGTTGTGGCCGCGGTGAAAGAAGGCCGGGTAACGTTCCAGCGCATCCTGACCTATACCTTGAATTCCGTTACAAAGAAGATTGTGCAGGTGCTTTTTTTGGCGGTGGGTCTGATTCTAACGGGACACGCGATCCTGACCCCGATGTTGATGGCAATTATTATGATCACCGGCGACTTCCTGGGCATGTCCTTGACTACCGACAACGTACGACCATCGCCCACGCCAAACGCTTGGCGAGTTGGCAACTTGACGATCGCGGGCGTCTTCATGGGTATCTCGGAGCTGGTGTTTTGCACCTTTGTACTGGCCATCGGCAAATTCCGCCTGGGTCTTGGAATGGAGACACTGCGAACTCTCGCCTTCATCCTCATCGTCTACGGCAATCAAGCAACGACCTATACGAATCGAACTCGTCAGCACCTGTGGTCGACCCGCCCAAGCTTATGGCTGGTGCTGTCGTCGGTAGCCGATCTGTCGATCGCGTCAATCATGGCGAATCGCGGGATCGCCATGGCGCCGTTGCCATTACTTGTAATGGGAGCAACGCTTGCGGGGGCCGTTGTCTTTGCATTTCTGGTGGACTTTGCCAAAGTCCCCGTATTTCGCCGCCTCAGGGTCGCCTAGAAACAGGGAGCTCGATGTCGAGAAACCGGTTTCGAAAAGCGAGTGGACCTATAGCCGCGGTGTGAAACTTTAACCTAGTCGTGCAAGACAACACTCAGGAGGGAATCGTTGACGTGGATCCCTCCGTTGTATGTGATGAAACCCAGCTTCTTGAATTTGTTCATGAACAAATTGACTCGGGACCGTGTTGTCCCAATAATCTCCGCCAGCATCTCTTGCGATACTTTGGGAAGTATCTTTTGAGGATCGCCGGGCGCGCCATAACGCGCGAGCAGCAACAGAGTGCGCGCGAGGCGTTTCTCGGTGGAATTGAAGAGCTGATCAACGAGATCTTCTTCAACTCGGATGTTTCGCGCCAGCATATGAGCGATGAAGCGGTCGGAGAACGCGTGTTCGACGTGGAGCACGCGGATCATCTCGCTTCTCTCAATGACGAGCACGGTGGTGGGTGCGATCGCGGTGGCCGTCGCCATGCAAATAGACTGGCCGGCAAGGCACCCTTCCCCAAAAAAATCGCCCGGTCCAAGGATCGCCACCACGGCTTCTTTGCCGGTCTCATTCACCACGGTAAGCTTCACGCCACCGTCCTGAATGTACATGACCTTCTTCGCCTCGTCGCCTTGCGCGAAGATGGTTTCTTTTCTTCGAAATGTGTCTATTTTTCTGCCCACACCGGCCGAGTCGAGAAACGATTTCAAATCGAAGACTGGCCTAATCGAATCCGCTTGGGGTGGACGGCGGGCCTTGGAGAATACAGGTCGGGCTGCTGCGGGCGACATGGCAGGCCAGATTAACACACATTCTTTAGGTTGTTCAATATTGGACAACTTGTGCCGATCGGCACAGCGTCCCGGAAGCGGAACTCCAACAGTTCCTTGGAGTTCCGGGAATCACAGGTGGCTTCTAGCGGCGCCGGAGAACCTTCCGCAATGACGGGCGCACTTCCAATCCCCCATCGTAATCTATGAATCCCTGCTTCCTGAATCGATTCATGAACAGATTGATGCGCGGGCGCGTGGTCCCGACCATCTCTGCCAGAACTTGGTGACTTAGAACGGGAATCTCAACAAGTGCTGGGCCTTTCCTATCCAAGTGCGCTAGCCGCAGGAGCACGCGCGCGAGTCGTTGTTCCGCAGACGAAGTCAGCAGGTCCGCTACGTGATCCTGGTAGTTCTTGACGCTCGACAGCAGATAGGCCACCAGGGAGTTTGATGCCTTATTCTTTTTGCGAAGCATTTGGATCATCTTTTTTTTCTGGATAATGCGTATGGAGCTGGCGGCCAACGCGATGGCTGTGGACACACGGAGAGGATAGCCTGCGAGGCAAAGCTCGCCAAAAAAATCGCCGACACCCAGGATCGCAGTAACTGCTGGGGGCTGATGTTTCTTCCGGGAGGTGAGCCGCACCCCTCCTTCTTGAATGTAGAAAATCGTGTAGGCAGGTGCGCCTTGGGTGTAAATGTTTTGTTTGTTCCGATAGCGCGAAACCTTGCCGCCCAGGCTATCTCCGGAAGAAAAACCACCAAGGTCGGAAGTCATTGGATGCATGCGTTTCATAGGTCGCTCCGCTGTTGACCGAGGCGTTTCATGATACGAGTGTTCCCGAGAGGGCTACACGTTAGATCCACGCACGCGGATGGGTTTCGCCATCGACCGCGCGGATTTCCGATGAGCGTCTTCCGACGACTGGAACGCTTGATTGGCACGTTCCAGGGCCTGTTTAGAATGCTTGTGTTCGGTCCGGTGATCTTCTTCCCCGTAGTGCGCGCGGGAGCACGGAACGCGTGTGCGGCGAGCTCGTGGAAGTAGGCAGCCCTTTTCTGCAAGTCATTTGGCATGGTGCGTATCATCCTCGGTGTCCATCTTAGAATCAGGCGATTGTCCTAACTGTCCTATTCGAGACACTCGCGCCGCAGTTACTCTCTCTCGAATCGAATGGAACAGACCGTTGCGTGGAAATGGAATCGACTCAGTGTCGGAAGAAGAAACAGAATTGTTGCGAGAGCGACATTGGTGGCAAAAGGACCGCGAGCAACCCAATGGCGCTTGCTGCGATTCCAGCCCTGCGTTTCAATACCGGGAATAGCGGGACAAGACGATGGCGCAGAACGTCGCGAAGCCAAGGAGGATGAGGCCGAGAATGCCGCTAACGACACGAAAGAAGATAGGGCCGATGCGGTTGGGGATGAAGCGAACGAGGACCGCCAGCGCGGCGAACCATGTCGTTAGGCCGGCGGCGACCATCAGAAGTCCCCATCCGGTGGCGCTGGTGCCCAGGACTGAATGGGCGAAGGGGAGCCAGTTGGAGGTGACGCCAAACCAATAAAGTATGGTTAAGGGGTTGAGGATGGTCAAGGCGGTACAGTCGGCGACTTCGGCGATCAAATGCGCGGGAACGGTGGTGTCGTTCCAGCGTTTGCGGGCGCTGGCAAAGGCGCGCAGTGGCTCCTTGACGGTGCGGATAAGGAAGTAGCCGCCTAGCGGAAGCAAGACGATCACGCCGATGGCCGCGAGGACCGTCCGGAGCGTCGGGTTGGACAGGTCGGAAAAGAGGTAGTGACCGCCCAGCAGGACCACAGAGAAGAGGATGAGATCGCCGGTGACCGAGCCGATTCCGCAGGCCAGGGTGTGGCGCCAACCGCCGATCACGCCGCGGCGGATGGCCAGCATGTTCACCGGACCCATCGGCGCGGCCGCCGCCAATCCCATCAAAAATGCGGCCGAAAGTGCGTGGATGTAGGAGATGACCATCATGGCGCGGCAGGTAGGATATCATCGGCGACCACCTGAACGGGATTGGGCGTCCCGGTCACACCGCGCCCCGGTTGCGCGAGCGCTTGGGAGCCGTAGAGACAGCCAACCGGATCGCCACCAAGCGGGTCGAGGTGAGCGCATCGAGACGCGCCTCGATGTCACCGATCACTCGCAGTGCTACCGCGGGGGGGCCACCTCTGCATCTGCGGTGATCATCGGCCGCCTGATGACTGTCCCTTTCGGCACAGTTTGTTATCGATTGAACTTGTTAGGCTGTTGCAGTGGTCATGATTGTTCTCGAATTCATGCACGATATATTCCTCTTAGACACACGACGAAAATCATTGTCTGTCGGAGGCCTCAAGCAAAAGAAGGCGTGCAGGAGGTCAATAACATGGGTATGTTCGGACGCACGGCAGGACTCTTAAGGCCTCGATTGGGACAGCAGGCTTTGGTTTCGCTAGCGTCGTTGGCTCTGTTGTTCGCGACTTGGCCTCAGAACCTGTGGGCCTATCAGGGTGTGCAGGCCACACAGTCCCCGGCGCCGCCCTATGCGCAGCAGACTCCCGAGCAGTTGCAGCAATTGGTAGCGCCGATTGCGCTCTATCCCGATTCGCTCGTGGCGCAAATTTTGGCGGCCTCCACCTTTCCCGAGCAAGTCGTTGAGGCCGACAGATGGGTGCAAGCGCATCCTGATATGAAGGGCAACGCTTTGGGTCAGGCTGTGGACCAACAACCCTGGGACCCGAGCGTCAAAGCGCTCACTGCATTTCCATCGGTCCTTGGAAATATGGACAAGAACCTTTCCTGGGCGTCATCTCTAGGAGACGCCTACTACAACCAGCAACAGGACGTGATGGATGCCGTGCAGGTGATGCGCCAGCGTGCGCAACAAGCCGGCAATCTGAAGACCACGCCGCAGCAAAACGTAACCGATCAAGGCTCGACGGTCAGCATTGCACCTGCCAGCGACGATGTCGTTTACGTCCCCGCATATGACCCGTGGCTGGTTTACGGAGGCCCCATAGACGCTTGGCCTGGGTGGTATCCGTATCCCGGAATCTGGTATGGCGGCCCATACCTCTCGTTCGGACTAGGCTTCGGAATTGGATTCTTCGGCGGATATGGATGGGGCTGGCCTCATTGGGGATTGAATTGGCATGGTGGATACGCAATGTATAACAACAGCAGATACTACTCGCGGAGCAACACGTTTTACAACCGGAGCAATTTCTACAGAGGAGCAAGTGCGCGCGGAGGAGCTAACAGTGTGCGCAGCGGAGCTCTTGCTCGCACCAACGCGGGGAACAGGTCATCCAACGGGAATGTCGGCGGGCGCGGCGGAGTCTACAACCGTCCCGGGGCGACGACCAGGGCTTTCAACGGAAACGCCCAGGCCGCTCGAGGATACGCCGAGCCCCGCGGCCAGAGCGGGGTCCGCTCGGGCGCCTTCAACGGCTATGACCATGGCGGACAAGCCAGGAGCTATTCGTCACGAGGAAGCGGTAGCTTCGGTGGCGGAGGCGCGCGTGGCGGCGGTGGCGGATCCCGCGGTGGCGGCCATCGGTAATCGAAGTTTCGTTGTGTTCCTTGGTAGATCGTAGAATTTAGAACTGGAGCGAAGCCATATGCGCCGAACGAGGCTGAATTTTGACAAACTTCACTGGGCCAATCTTCTCAAATTAGCCTTGGTTGCCCTTCTTTTGACGGCGTGCTTTCCCGCCGGTTCCATAGCGCAGCAACTGGGCCAGAAAACATTCTCATCAGCACGGGACGCGAGCGACGCACTCGTCGCGGCAGCCCAGGGCAACGACGAAAAGGCACTGCTCGAGATCCTTGGACCCGCCGGGAAGCAAATCGTCTCGTCGGGAGACGACACCGACGACGCCAACAGCCGTGCTAATTTCGTACAAAAATACCAGGAAATGCATCGTCTGGTGAGAGAGCCGGACGGAACCACGACCTTATATATCGGCGCGGAAAATTGGCCCACGCCCATACCGCTCATGAGCACCGGTAATTCGTGGTATTTCGACACCGAGGCGGGAAAGAAAGAAATTTTGTACAGGCGAGTGGGCGAGAACGAACTGTCGACCATTCGCGTTTGCCAGGAGTTAGTGGCGGCGGAAAAGGAATACTACTCCACACAGCATAATGAGTATGCCCAGAAGATCTTCAGTGACGAAGGCGAGCACAACGGTCTTTACTGGAAAGCGATCGATGGCCAACCCCAGAGCCCCATCGGGCCGCTGGTGGCATCGGCCGCTGCTGCAGGCTATGCCAAAGGCCGGGACGGTGATCCCACTCCTTACCGCGGCTACTATTACCTCATCCTAACGCGTCAGGGGAACAATGTCCCGGGCGGCGCGAAGAACTACATCGTAAACGGCAAGATGACCGAGGGTTTCGCCTTCGTGGCCTACCCGGCGGAATACAGATCATCCGGCGTGATGACATTCCTGGTGAACCAAGATGGAGTCGTGTATCAAAAGGACCTCGGAAAGAAGACCGATATCGTCGGCAAAGCTATGAAGGAATTCAACCCGAATTCCAGTTGGCAAAAGGGTGAAGACGAACAGGAGGAATCTGCCGGGGGGCAGCAAAACAAGTAAAAACCATTCTCGGGTATGCATTGTGGAAGCCCCAAGACGCGGTTGTTCTTATAAAGCCCCTCGAATATGGAAAGAAACGGCCTCCGTATGCTCGAATGCCCACGACCTCTTCTTGAGTGTTTCAAAGATTCACGCTGCTGTGCAACGAGCCTAGCGGGCTCGCCTGCTGACTGGCACTGAGCCCCACGTATTTCCAATAAGTATGCCCTTTCCGCCAGAGCGGGGCGAACTTAGGCGAGCAGTACCGACCTGATATGCGGCTGGACCGCTCAAAAGCCGCATTTCTGCCGGGAACGCCCCCTCCACCTGTTTGGCCTTTTCCTGAGGGCGAGACACGCGAGGGTATTGGTTTGCTCCGGTCTAGAAAACCTGTTCCGCAGTCGGCGTGGCGCGATCGGTTTCTCTACAAGATGCTCGCGTTAGTCTGATGCCCCGCGATGGCAGGACACCCGAACGGCACATGGCCGAAGAAGAGATCAAGACCAGACGACAATCACCGCAACACGCCGAACTCGAACACATTGAGCTCCTCAAGGAGGTCGCCAAGCGTCGGGGACCTCTCCTGAACCTTCTGCGAGCCTGCGAGGGGCAAGGTGTCCAATTCGCAGACTGGACAGGGTTTCGAACGTCGGAGGACAATGCCGCCGCTTTGGACTCGACGGGCTCGAGCTGGTGGCTACTAGTGCGAATCGGATTCACAAACGTGTCTTTGACAACCGGTGAAGAACGAACTTCGGGCAGAACCTTGATCGCGATCATGCGGACTCGATGGCAGACAGGACATTCCCGCAAACAACGACCGGTGAGTCTCTCGTACCGATCACGGTAGTCCTCGGGATGTTGCGGGCTGGGAAGAAGTCTCGCTTGGAAAAGGCATACCTAAAAGTTGCCTGCGATGCTGGAACTTTTGCTTGCGGTGGCGATTGCGGCTCAATCGACTCGGCACGTGCCATCGATCGGCGCTTTGGGCAGTGGCTATCACGACAGGTCGTAACAGGGTCGTTCGTGCTGGCAGCAGTCGCAGCGCTCGAGATGACCGCCGAGAGCTGCCGTGCCGCACACCTCGATCGCAGTCACGAAACGCGGCTGGGTAGTCGAGAGCGACCCATCATTTCCTGTATTTGTTTAGCGGGTCGAAGGGCCACTTTTAAAGGGTTTTTGCAAATTCCGCCTCGGCCGTCGGAGTAGCGGAATTCCCCATGAAAAGCGGGGTTTTGAGGTCCAGGAACACGCTAAACGACTACCATTTCCTAGCGGCGACATCTCAACATCCTTTGACAACGCTAGCCAGATAATGGTACTTGTCCGGCCGGAGAGTATTTGGTCTTGGCCCTTGCGCCCTACGCTCTTGAGCAAACGGCTCAAAGCAACGCTCCGACGTCTCCGAGATCCCGGCTCCGCAACTCTCTAGAAATCTGGGACGCTCGCGTTGCTGTAAAGAGCTCAGAAGGAAAGACTCGATGCGGCCAGTCTGGCTGAGGCAATCACTTGTATGTTTTCTTCCTCTGTGTGGCTTGGCAGCCACAGTATTCTTCCATGCGGAAGTTGGGCAACGGGACGATGTGGAAGGTGCCCAGGTAGAGGCCAACCGCGTGTCTGTGGCCAGCGACGACGTCGGCGGTGTGGTCACAGGTTCGAAGGGGCCGGAGGCTGGGGTGTGGGTAATTGCTGAAACCACGGACTTGCCCACGCAATTTCGCAAGATCGTTGTGACCGATGACAGCGGCCGGTACCTACTACCGGAGCTGCCCCGAGCGACCTACAAGGTGTGGGTCCGGGGCTACGGTCTGGTGGATTCGAGGCCGGTGGATGCCACGCCGGGCGAGACTCTGGCATTGACTGCAGTCACCGCGTCCACTCCCGAAGCGGCTGCGCAATACTACCCGGCCGACTACTGGTATTCCCTTGTGAATCTGCCTCCCCAGAGTGCGTTCCCGATGAAGATTCGCACTAGCGGTGAGGCCGCACAGGAAAACGACAACTCGAGCGGCAATTTCGGCGCGATCAAGGGTACCGAGGTCCAATCGCAGGCCCAATGGGTCTTTCTCTTAAAGAGGGCTTGCGAGGTCTGCCATCAGATGGGCAACAAAGCGACCCGCGAGATTGAGCCAGGTCTCGGCACCTTCGATTCACCTGCCCTGGTCTGGGAGCGGCGGCTCATGTCTGGCCAGGTGGGCCCACAGATGACCAGCGCGCTCAACAATTTCGGGCACGACCGGGGCTTGGCAATGTTCGCGGATTGGAGCGAGCGGATTGCTAAGGGAGAAGTGCCGCCAGCGCCTCCGCGGCCAGAGGGCATCGAGCGCAACGTTGTGATTACGATGTGGGACTTCGGTACCGATAAGTCATTCGTTCATGACGTCATGAGCACTGATGAGCGGAACCCTACCGCAAACGCGTATGGTCCGATCTACGGCCCCGACCGCGCCGAGGGCACAATCGATATTTTGGATCCGGTCAAAAATACGAAGTCCATGATCCATGTGCCGCTGCGCAACGAAAATGACCGGAAGCTGATGCGCCGCGTCACGCCTCAGACTGTGGCAGCGCCCTCTCCCTACTGGGGCAATGAAATCGTCTGGAACGATCCCGTCACTCCGTCCTCCCCACAAATGGACAGCAAGGGGCGCATCTGGTTTCATGCGCAGACTCGCCCTGACCTGCCTGATTTTTGCAAAGAAGGCTCCACTAATCCTTTCGCGAAGAATTTCCCGATGCCGGCGAGATCTGTTGCCCAGGGCGGCCTCAACTACGATCCTTCGACGGGCAAATTCGAAATGATCGATACTTGCTTGTCGGCCGCACACATGATATTTGCAAATGAGAAGGACGAGACTTTGTATTACGGCAACACCTCGGGCGCCCGAGGGATGGGCGTAATCGCCTGGATTAAGACGCGCGTCTGGGATGAAACGCACGATGCCGAGAAGTCGCAGGGTTGGTGCCCCGCCATTCTCGACTACAACGGCGACGGAAAGATTGGCACATATACAAGGCCGGACGAGCCGCCGGATCCGCAACTTGACCGGGCGGTGGCTGGAGCCAGCGGGTACGGAATCGCCGTCAGTCCTGCGGACGGAAGCCTGTGGTATGCCGCGGGCGTCGCCTCGACCTCGACAGAAGTTCCGGGGAAAATCATCCGGATGGTACCCGGCACGAATCCGCCTGCAACGTGCATGACCGAAGCCTACGAGCCTCCCTTTGACAATCCAAAACGTCCGGGTGTGGAAGCCTATTCCACTTTAGGCATAGGGATCGACACGAACGGTGTGGTGTGGGCCGCACTTGCCGGCAGCAATGATCTCGCCAGCTTTGATCGCCGCAAGTGCAAAGGTCCTCTCAACGGCCCCACCGCGACCGGCCAGCACTGTCCCGAGGGTTGGACGCTCTACCCGGTCCCGGGGCCGAAATTCAAGGGAAGCGAGGTATTGGCCGACTCCTTCTATCACAATTGGGTAGATCGCTACGATGCGCTCGGCCTGGGCAAGAACGTGCCCATCGTAAACGGAACAGGCTCGGATTCGCTGATTGCTTTCGTGCCTGAGACGAAGAAGTTTGTCACCCTGCGCGTTCCCTATCCGCTTGATTTTTACACCCGCAGCGTGAACGGTCGCATTGACGACGCAAAAGCCGGGTGGAAGGGGCGGGGACTGTGGGCAGCCAACGAGGAACGGGTCATCTGGCACGTCGAAGGGGGAAAGGGAACGACAACCTTCGTCGCGCATTTTCAGATCCGGCCCGATCCGCTTGCCCAGTAGTCCATCTGCGGGAGATGGCCGGCTCCAATTTTATTCCGCCGGGGCTGGACCACGGTCCGCTGCGAAGCGACGCGGGCGGCAGAGAGGACACGGCGGCAGCTTGCCGTCCAACTCCATATAGATTGCAGTGATATCGGGCAGGGCGGCTTCATTAAAAAAGTCGTGCGCATACGGCCCGAAATGCCAGCGCTGGGGAACATCCTCGATCGGGATGCCCGCGTCGTGCAGCCGCTTGCCTTCGACGTACACGGCTTCGAGGGCGCGAATGCTGTTGAGAAACTCCTCCTTATTAACGGCCGGATTATCCATGAATCCGTGTGCGCCGAGGTAGTTGTCCACGTTCTTCATCCTCGCCGCTTCTTTGAGCAGGGCAATCCATTCCGACGGGTAGGAACTGTCGCCCATCGACGGCACCTGCCGCGATTCGAACGACTCACTCATCCAGAGAATTCTTTCCTTAGGGAGATAGGTCTCAAGGTCGGGTCCGGAGTGACCGCGGCCCATATACATGATGCGGAGTTCGGTGTCGCCCACCTTGAGAATCCTGGTAACGTGGGGGGCTGGCTCTCTTGGGTCCGGGGGGAGCGAGCCTACAACCTCGGTGATCTTTACAGTATCCCGCGTCTTTCCCGATTTGTCCGGCAGCTTCGCGTCCGCTTCAAACCATTCCTTCGTGATGGCATGCCCGATGAAGGTAATCTGGTCCACGCCAGCCATTGAGCTGAAAGCGGTTTCGCCGTGATCACCGTGGGGGCTTCCAACGACGATATACCTGATCGGCTGAGGAGTGAGCTTGCTAATCTCACCGACCATGCGCGTCATTTCTCCCGCGCGACCCTGGCCATCGAGTACAACGACGCCGGCCGTCGTGATGACAATCAGGCTGTTGGTGATCCAGCCCGGCGTGTTGTGCGGTGCCTGGTAGAGATAAACATTGTCGGCAACTTTCTGGATCACCGGAAAGTCGCTCTCCTTCCACCGAACGTGCCAGTCACCGCCCGGCGGAAGCTGAAGATTCTCTCCTGTCCGCACGGCGTACTTCGAGGATGCGATCACGGCGTCGAGATTCTCTCCCGGCCGTATAGCCTGTGCGAATAGAACAGGGGCGCCAAGGAACACGAGAAAGCTAAGCGTTTCCAGTCGCCTGCGTTTGGGAAAAAGCATTTGCCCCCCCTTCTTGTCACCGTCGAGCCGGTTGCCGCTACGCACAAAAAGGCCGGGAGCACCGTGCGCTATCCGAATCGCGAAGTATACACCGGGACCCTAAGAATCGAAGTGGAGCGAGCCGCTTATACCTGGAACCATGAGGGCGTGTGGTTGCTGATCGGCCGTCCGCGCGCTCCCAGACAGCGGCCTTAAAAAATCAAGCGTGCATAGCAAGAGAAGCTGAAAAGCCGCTCGCAAATGCTGAAGCGGCCCGTACGTACGCCCTATGTCGAACCTGCGCTTCTTATTTACTCTGTCTTGCGTAATCGACCATGCCCTGGAAGTCGATGACCACGACGGGCTCGTTTCCGATCACCCAGGCGTCGTGTCCCGGGGGAATGTTGAGGACGTCACCAGCTTTCGAGATCTTCTCGGGGTGCCGTCATCCATCCGTGTCGTCATCGTCCCCGAGATCTGATAGCCGAAATGCGCCGCCTCGCAGCTGTTCGTTTTAGCGATTGGCTTGACGCAGGTAGACCACTTCCATCCCGGCTCGAATGTAGCTCGACCGATCGTAGCTCCGGCGATTTTCACGAGTTCGACCTTACCTTTTTCGAATTTCCGCACTTCATCTGATTCACACTCTTCGATTCAAACTTCGCAGCAATCTTCGACATCGCCCCTCCTAACGCGCAACAAATCGGGGACCCATGAAAGGCATCCAAGGGATCCAACTTGCGTTTTATACACCGGCCCGACCGTGAATGGCAACAGGCCGCTAACCCCCGGAACGCTAGAGATGTATCGGAGCCGCGTTTTCGCCCGTGCCGGTGATCCTGCGATCAGCGATAGCCCGTTGATACGACACAACGAGTTCCGCGGCAGGAGGTGCTGGCGAACACAAAGCGAATGTGCATTGTCGGCTGGTGGAGGTCAAACCCTGTCGCGTAACCATTTCCGATATGGAAGGCGCACTGCCCGCACGGTCGAGGTGACAGCAGAGATGAGCAGACGGATAGACTAGGTCTGATCTCGGATAAGCTGACGACAGCTATCTTCAACGCCCTCCTTCAAGTTGCGAAAGTGTCCTGATCTGGACAGACCTTGGATCGCTCCTCGTCTACCATTTACCTCGGCAAAAGAAACCAGCCTCGATCCTGGCGCTGGCTAAACAGGCGCTGAGGAGGAACAAATTGAAGAATTCAAGAAATGGTCAGAGGGGCTCGGGAGGGCTGGTTGTAGTGCTCCTTCTCCTGGTGGTTCTTTTGGCGGCCGGATATTTCCTGATGACGAAAAACGCGTCGGTGCAGAATGCGTTTCATTTTGTGAAAAACTCGACGCAAGACGCCGCGACAACATCGAGCGTGCGAACGGCACTGCTGCTATCCAAGAACGTGTCTCCCTACGAGATCAAAGTCCAGACGATCCAGGGCGTAGTCACCTTGGATGGCCAGGTCCCATCGGAACAAATCAAAGCGGTGGCAGGCGCGATTGTGCAAGATACCTCCGGCGTCAAGGAGCTGCACAACAATCTGGTCATCAACGCTTCGACGGCGCGCAACTCCGAAACCGAAGGCCTCGGCGAACGCGTCGCCGATCTGGAAATCAAGACCCTGGTTAGCGAGGGTCTGTCCCGAGATGATGCTCTCGCCGACCAGCATATCGGGACGGACGTGAGCAAACGAACGGTGACTCTCAGCGGCACGGTCCAGACAGCCGCGCAAAAATACTCGGCCGAGCAAACCGCGTGGCAGGTCTCCGGTGTGCAGGGCGTAACCGACAATCTGGCCGCCGCTGACGCGCAGACAAATCCGGAGAGCACGGACGAAAAGCTGGCGCACCGGGTCGAGTTTGAATTGTACTCAACCAAAGCAATCTCGCTGAAAACGATGCAAATCCATGCTGACAAAGGAACGGTTACTCTGACCGGCAATGTCTCCTCTCTCGCGGAGAGCCTTCTAGCCGAAAAGACTGCAAAATCCGTGGAAGGCGTTCGCAGAGTGGTGAACACTCTGGCCGTGCCAATCGATGCTGTCTTGCCCGGCTAGACACCGTCTCCCGGACGCAGTTGCTGGGAGGAGTAGCTTCCCGATGATGGAAGGCTATCGTGGAGTCCTTTGCAGTCGATGCGGAGAGGCGATACCCGTCTCCGCAAAGATTGTAAGCCTGCAGAATGAACAAGAAAACGGAGAGACGAATTCGCCGCGTGGGTTCGCGGCACGTTGCAAGCTGTGTGAATCCGAGGGCATGTACGCAATCAGCGATGTGCAACGCTTTGACGGAGAGCCACGGAAGAGAAGTGCAAGGGCACTGGCCGCCGGGAGCCCAAAACAGCATACGTAAACAGAAAGCAGCGGGGGGGAGGCCCACTTCTTCCCGATGCGTCCCAAGGCCGCTGCGGCCCCAGGGCGGTCCTGGGATCTCCCGGTTCCCGCGCGCGGTGTCTCCGTGCTCGGGGTCTCTGACCGCAGCACCACAGGTCGTTCCCGCCAGTTGTGAGCGTTTCCTGCAACCCGTTGAAGCGGTCCTTGCCGACCACGGTGGATGGGAATCGGGTAGCGTTATTCTCAGCCGTAGGATCGGCACCCGACGATGTAATACCCCATGATCGGATCGCTGCTGAAGAGATGAAATTTCTGGCTGCCGAAGCAGGTCCTGACCAACATCTCGCTATTGCGTGTCGTTCTTGATGACCAAGCGAGGTTGCGGTTTCGAGGTCTTTGTTAGAGAAAGGAGGCCATTATGGAGCGATACTAGCCGTCGCCACGGATTGCATTTGAACGGTGGGAAAGAATCCCGCAAAGAGGGGAGCATCCGAGTAGTTCGCCACCATGCTCACAAAGCCGAGAGGTGGGTTCGCCCCAAAAACAAGGGTAACGGTTTGCGGGTTCCGCATCTGTAATCCAGTGGCGATTGTTTGAGCGTTGGTGTTTGCAGTCCCCAGATCACAAGGCTGTGCTTGTTTGGCACACCACCTGGTTGTCTCCGTCACTACGAAGTTGAGGTTTTCTTTTGCCGACATCGCGAGTAGCAAATCCGACCCCGCCAACAGCAGAAGCAAGAAAATTGGAACGATGAGAGCGAACTCGACGATTGCTTGACCTTTTTCATTCCTGCGTCGCAACTCAGTTCTCCCTCTAAGCGGGCAGAGCCCTGGCCGCAGATATTACCATAGCAGACCGGTTGAATCGCGCCAGTTCGTGATAGCTCTGAGAGGATTACTTCTATATTGCAATCGCGTATGCGAAGGTGATCGACCAGAACCGCATCGACGCCTTAGAGAAATTGCAAGACGGAAGGAAGGCGACGATTGCCGGTCAGCAGGTCGCTGAATCCACGTCGGATGGAGCGGTTAGTGCGTCAATCGGAAGTTGAGCCGGGAATCGAAAAGAGTTGGGAGCCGACTCAGGCTCCCGCGAGCTTGACCGGCCCCCAACTGGGCAACACGGGCGTTCGACACTGTGGGCGTTCTACTTCTTGGCTTGCAAAACGGGAACTGTTTCCGTGTTTCTTGCTTCCTCGCTTCCGCGTTCTCTGGCGCGAGCGCGTCCATAGATAAAGACCTTTCCCAGTTCGGCCACACGGAAGGACTCAACCACCCAATGGCTTCCCCGGCTGGCGGTGAGTAGCGCGTCCCCACCGTCGGCGCTGCCATCTGCGACTGGGGACGGCACGATCCCGACGGACTTGCCAGATGCCGCGTTTCGGATCAAAACGGTGGCAGGACCAACGCCAATCCCGTGATCCAGCGTGATCACATAGTCTCCGGCCGGAAGGACCACACCGGCCCAGGTGGTTTCGTGTTGCAGCGTGAACTTGCCCCGAAACGACGTTTGAGCGTTGGCCGGGCTGGCAGAAAAGCAGGTTGCCAGCAAGACGGTCGCAAATAGCACTGATTTAATTGTGTTTACTCTAAGCTTGGAGTTCATGGTCGTTCTCCTTTTTGTGATGAGCCGGCGCGGCTGCCAACCTTCCGGAGTCCGCGTCGTGCCTTCACCCAATAAAGCGAGAACCAGAGAAGAATCGGCTCACGAGGATCGGAGATTTCCAACCTCCGGTTCAGAGGGCTTTAAGATCGGGGTCTCTTGCTGGCGGTCCTGTGGATAGGCAAATTGACATTGCTGGCCTCGGCTTGTACCTTCTCAGCTACTCCAAGTGACTCGGCGGGAGGAGTGAAGATTTGTCCCCAGGTTCATCCGCGCAGATAAGCCTTCTCCTGGCTGATTGGGGCCGCGGCGACGAGGGCGCTCGGGATGCGCTGATTCCCTTGATCTATAAGGAGTTGCGCCGCATCGCCCGCCGCCGCCTCTGGCGAGAGCGCCCCGATCACACCCTGCAGAGCGCAGCCCTGGTGAACGAGGTGTATTTGCGTCTTGTCCGCCAGGAACCGCAGGAATGGCAAAACCGGGCCCACTTTTTCGGAGTTGCGGCGCAGATAATGCGGCACATCCTGGTGGATCATGCGCGGAACCGTCTCGCTGCGAAACGCGGGGCGGGTGCGCCGCGGTTAAGTCTCGATCCCGATATCGGCGTGGCGCAAAAGCCGGAGGTTGACCTTGTAGCATTGGATAACGCTCTCAACAGGCTCACGAGTCTGGATCCCCAGCAGGGCCGCGTAATTGAACTGCGGTTCTTCGGCGGGCTCTCGATTGAGGAAACCAGCGTGGTTATAGGCATCTCGCCAGCCACGGTGAAACGCGAATGGGCAACCGCGCGGGCCTGGCTTCAGCGCGAGTTGAAGAAAGACGCAAGCAAGTGACTCCGGAACGCTGGCAGGAAATGAAGAAGGTGCTCGCGGGCGCACTGGAACGGGCGCCGACAGAGAGGCGCTCCTATCTGGACCGGGCTTGTGCGGACGCTTCGCTGCGCCGCGAGGTCGAGTCGCTGATCGCCGCCAACGAACAAGGTAACGCTAGTTTCATGAAGCAGCCTGCCATCGAGACAGGCACATTGAAAACCGGCTCGAAGCTCGGGCCGTACGAAATTCTCTCCAGCCTCGGGGCCGGAGGCATGGGCGAGGTCTACCGCGCCAGGGACACCCGCCTAGACCGCATGGTTGCGATCAAGGTCCTTCTAGATCACCAAACCAGTGAGCCCGGACTGAGAGAACGATTTGAACGAGAAGCGCGGGCGATTTCGTCTCTGAACCATTCCCACGTCTGCACTCTTTACGACGTCGGCCACCAGGACGGCGTCGACTATCTGGTGATGGAGTATATCGAGGGCGAAACCCTCGCGGCACGGTTGGTGAAAGGCCCACTGCCCTTGGATCAAGTGTTGAAATACGCCATCGAGATTGCGGACGCACTCGGCAAGGCGCACCGCCAAGGCATCACACACCGCGATCTGAAGCCGGGCAATATCATGCTGACCAAGTCGGGTGCGAAGCTGCTCGACTTCGGATTGGCGAAACTCAGGCAGCAAGCGTCTCCTGCGGTTCCAATCTCACAGGTTTCCACGGCTGCCGGAGCCATCACGGCGCCGGGAATGATCCTGGGCACGCTCCGATACATGGCTCCCGAGCAGGTGGAAGGCAAAGCAGCGGATGCACGGGCCGATATTTTTGCGTTGGGCGCTGTGATCTACGAAATGGCGACGGGAAAGAAAGCCTTCGAGGGCAAGAGCCAGGCCAGCTTGATCGCGGCGATTCTGGAGCGCGAGCCTGCACCGATATCGTCGCTCCAGCCTATGACGCCGCCGGCGCTCGATCGCGTCGTCAAGACCTGCCTGGCCAAAGATCCCGAGGATCGCTGGCAGAATGCTCAAGACTTGAAGCGGGAGCTGGGGTGGATCGCGGACGGTGTTTCAGAAACCAGCGCGCCGGCCTCAAGGTCGGCCCGCCGGAATATGGCAGGGCCCGTGGGCTGGATTGTAGCGACTATTGTGGTCGTCGTAGCTGTGACGCTTGTTGTAGTGTCGCTGCTAAACAAGCCGAGCCCTGCGCCAAGATTGCAGGTCTCGTTGCCTCCTCCCGACAATACCTCTTATTCGACTAACTCCCGCTTTGCGATTTCGCCGGACGCAAAGAAGATTGCGTTCGTGGCTGACAATTCCCCTACATCTCAGTCGTTGTGGATTCGTTCGCTCGATTCCACCGCCGCGCAGTCTCTGGCAGGCACGGAAGGCGCATCAAACCCGTTCTGGTCACCAGACGGTAAGTCTGTCGGATTTTTCGCCGACGAAGAGTTAAAGACGATTGGTTCCGACGGGGGGCCGGTAACCACACTTGCGAAAGCCTTAGGGATCGGTGGAGGAACATGGGGACCGGACGGCACGATCGTTTTCCAGTGGGGAGTTGAGGGTGGCGGATTGTTGTCGGTGTCTGCGAATGGCGGGCCGGTCTCCGAATTGACGCGTGTTGATGCAAATCGCAAAGAGAGTGCCCATCGTTGGCCGTTTTTCCTCCCCGATGGGCGCCACCTCCTGTTCCAGGTCAAGCTCACCAACCCATCGCAGGATGGAAGCGTTAACGAGATCCACGTGCTCGATCTCCTCACAAGAAAACAGACCGTTTTGTTGAGGTCGGACTCGAACGCCGAGTATGCCAACGGATACTTGTTACGTGTCCAGCAGGGCAGCTTAATGGCGCAACCGTTCGATATTTCGACCCTTACGCTCTCAGGAGTGCCCATTTCTTTGGCGGAGCAGGTGGATGTGGCTCGTGTTGGTGTAGCCGACTTCAGCACTAGCCAGAGCGGATCGTTGACCTTCGAAAAGTTCGACAACACAACGAAACTGGTTATGTACTCGCGGGAAGGAAAGGAGATTGGACAGGTCGGGAGCCCGAAGCAGTTCGGCGAGGTGTCGCTTTCGCCCGATGGGACCAGAGTTGCCACGACGTTCTCGGATCCGTACGGGAGAAGTCGTGCGATCTGGGTTTTCGAATTGGCCCGTGGCACATCCTCGCGAGTGACGGCTGAAGGAATAGGCGCCGACTATCCGATATGGAATTCAGGTGGATCAGAGCTAACCTACTTTGTCCCCGCGGGCGGAGGCGGCATTTACCTCCGATCACCAGATGAGTTGGGCAGCTCCTCCGTTCTGGTGGAATCGGTCGCGATGGCGCAGCCCGACAGCATTTCGCCAGACGGCAAGCTGCTTGCATACGCGAGCTTTGTTGCCGGGAAGGGCCCGCGAATATGGATTCATGACTTCGCGCCGGAGAAATCCGGCACGAAAGACTACCCGCTGCTGGGAACTGACTCCAACGAATTTCAGGCTCAATTCTCGGCCGATGGGCGGTGGCTAGCGTACAACTCGAATGAGACTGGCAGGGAGGAAATATACGTTGTTCCTTTTCCTGGCTCATCGCACGGCGTTCAGATCTCCACATCGGGAGGGAGCCAGCCTCGCTGGCGTCGGGACGGCAGGGAAATTTATTACATTGCGCCAGACGCGAAGATGATGGCGGCAGCGATCCAATTCACTGGGCAATCGCTTCAAGCTGCCACTCCGAAGGTGCTCTTTCAGACCAGAATCGATAGCATAGGGCGTAGCCCCCACGAGTATGACGTGACAGCCGATGGGCGGAAGTTCCTCATCAACAGCAGGCCGGAGCAGGCGCCCCAGCCCATCACGCTGTACGTCAATTGGACCGCAGCTTTGAAGAAGTGACGTGAGCCTCCGGCACCTAAATCGGCTCCTGCGACATTTGCACACGCGGCTGACCGGGCTAGAACTCCTGTGACTGATCCGAAAACATTCGATCCTTAACCCGCCGACATGCGCCGATCGACGCGGGCTCGATCATGAGAACGCCAGGCTCGTCCTCGAAGAGACGCCGGATTGTCTCGCTGCTTAATCCCCACAACTCCCCGAGTTCCGCCGGGGGGCGCAGCCCACTATCCATGGAATCTGTGGGCCGAACTCCGGCCCGACGATCAGTGGAGAGTCGACGCCATTTATCGCAGAGACGATGCATGGTCCGTTGCCTTGGGCAAATTCAAAAAAGTCTACGCCGCACTTTTGGTTGTATGCGCGACCCAGAAGCACCTGTGTTTTGCTTGGGGCCGCAATACAAAAAGTTATTCGAACCAGTTGCTTGATGGTTCGATCACTTGAGGACCGTAAGCGTTAATCGGAGACTAGGCCAAACCGCGTGAAACAAAACGTTGATTTCGGTGTCTATTTGTTGTCGGCTGGTTTCCCTATCTTGACGGATGAGAGCGCATGAAACAACTTATAACGCTGTGTTTTGTAATCTTTCTTCCTCTCCCATTGTTTGGTCAAACAGCACGGACCAGATCGACGATGGGACCCGATGATCCAGAACTCCGGGAAATGACGGCGGCCATGAATTCCGTAGAGAGGTATTGTGGGACCGTAGAAGGCTTTTCTCGATCGCATGAACCGCGTTTACTTGCCGCGATTCAGGCCGGGAAATGGGTCGAATTCCCTAGCAAGGCGGAATGGGACCGTGCGGGAAAGCCGAAGCCAATTGCTTGGGTTTGGTACAAAGATGGCAACATCATTCGAGTGGCGATGGCATTCGGCAAGAGCGTTGAAAGTAGTTCGGCTTATGCGGATTACTGCTATCAGCCAACCGGGAAACTGACACGGCTGGCATCCGAGCCCCACAGGCACACTACCTGCGACGAGGCCTACTTCCGGTGCGAGCTTACTTTTGGCAGCGAATGGCTGTATTTGCCAAATGGCAAGAGACTGCAAGCAATCGATGAGACCGACCGCAGATTACTCAAGTCCGAACAAACCTCCATTTCCGTCTCCAAGCCAGCGCCTCCGGAATACCTGAACGTTGGCGAATTGCCCTTCGCCCGCCTCCTGAGATGAACGTTTTTGTCCACATTTCTGTCTGCCGGTGAGTGCATAACCGGAACTTAGGCAACCGTATCGACCTTCATCGGTTCTGAGAAAACAGATTCTACGCCGCACGTTTCGCTGACACCCATTCCTAACTAGTGTGCGGACAAGTTGACTCGCACTGTGTTTGAGCTGACAATCCCGGTCCAAGCCTGTGGGCTGAGTTCAGGGAACCGTACACGTGATACATCGAGATGTGCATCGAGAGAATACGTGACCGGCTGCAAGTTCTTTGGAGGGAAGTAATCATAATTCCTCAGATCGATCGGAATCGAGTATGCGGAACCTTGTGGTAGCCATACCTCAAAGGGAAATGTGAGCATGCTTCCGCTACCGCGCCTGAAGTCCCGAACGGCCGCTGGAAGGCCGGAATCAAGAAGGGCCAGGATATGGGATCCTAGCGGATCGGTCAGAACCAACACAAGGTTAGAAGGATAATCCCAACCCAGAACGAGCATGAAGGGATTATTTTCGGTGTTGCGAAAATCAACCCTGAATTGATTTTCACCTCCCATCGCGGACCCATCGAGATAGAGACACGCTCGCAGACCATTCGTCGGTTCGCCACACTTCTTTACCGGAGGAACCGGAAGGGCGAGAGTGAAATGAACGACGATTAAGACACTCAAGAACGTACGACAAAGAATTGTTAGGGCTTTCATTTTGCGCCCGACTTGCGAGGCGAAACGACCAGCAACACATTTGAAACCGCCGTTCCGCTCCAAAACCGATTTGAACTCTGTCCGATGAGATTCGCTTGCAGAGTGAATTTGTTTGGAAGCAGCTCCAACGTGTGTACCCCTGTTGCATCAGAAAAGTATTTGTAATTGTTCAGGTCGATCGGCAGCGAAAATGAGTAGCCGAGTGGAAGACGCACGGCAAATAATTCGGCACCGGGTGGAATAGGCACCAGCAGTTGAGCAATCACGAGATTCACCACGTCATCGGCCTTCACATAGCGAGGTTCCGAAAATAATCGGTAAGACGCTCCGTGAGATGTGGTCAGGATTAAAGTCGCTGCATAGAGCGTTTCCCCGTCCGGCCATCTGGCACCCACGACGGGTTCAACCTCATCTTTTCCAACATTGCGCAGTTCGACTCTAAACCTAGTACTTGACCCCGTCGTCGTGTCTTGGTCGGGATAGATCGATATTTGCAGCCCGTTGACGGGTTCTCCCCAGGATTTGTCGTCCCGAACCCGCCCTTGAGCAGTCGCAAATCCAAAGAAAATCATCGCAACCAGGCCAGTTCGGAAAGCAAACCAAAAAACTCCCGGTTTCGAACACCTTCGCATATCCCGTAGAATACCGCTGTAGAGATCCATTTTCCCGTTGAAGTGGATGTGTGGCGAAATACCTGACCCATCCCGGCCCAGTACTGCACTTGTCCCTGTACGACAGCGTTAATCAGGTGCGCCGGGTTACACCGGCATGTTGTAAGGAATGAAAGAGTCCTACGAGTAAGGGAGACAGTTGACTCCATCTTGGCACTCAATCTCGCAGCAGGCATCGCGAGGTGTCGCTCGAAGCGTAGACAGGGGTATCGGTGGCCCGGGCTATTGAGCTTCGAAAAACGCAAAACCAGGAAGCCGACTGCGGGGGCGATGCGTGATGATCGTCCTACCGCGTCCAAATGACCCGCCCTCACGCTCGCCGTCTAACTTTGGTGAGCTTCTGGTGTCTAATTGCATCTGAACGTGCATGCTCCATGTCGCTGCGGAGGTGGTGACCATGACTAACAGGGCCAGAAGCGGACTCTCCAGTTTCACCGTCTGCATCGTGGCGGTGCTCTGCTTGTTGTTGTCGGCGCTTGTGACTTCCCTGGCAGGGGTATCCGCGAACCAGAATGGCGTCGCCGGGCAAGAAGGTGGCGCAATCGTTTCCGGTCATGTTTATCGAGCGGATACAGGAGCCCCGATGGCCGGAACCCTCGTCACGTTATCCCCCTGTTATGTAAATGGCGTTGGATGGGACGAGAGAGCCACGAGCGCCGCAGACGGAAGCTACACAATTTCCGCTCGCCAGTTCTGCTACTCCGCCACGGCCTCGTCTCTTGGGTTCGTTCCGCAAGACTATGTCACAGCTCTCTCTCCGATGCCCAAAATCTTCAACCTCACGTCCGGAGACAAATTAGAAAATATTGACTTTCATCTTAGGGTCGCGGCCGTCATCTCCGGGTCGGTTTCCGATGCGAAAGGCCAGCCGGTAGCGAAAATATCCGTATCCGCAAAGCGGCTCCGTTTCTCTCCGGGCGGGGAATCGCACTTAAGTATGGTTCAATCCGTTATGACTGACGGAGCTGGCAGATTCCGTTTGGACGCACTAGCTCAAGGAGACTATTTCGTTTGCGCCGATGGGTCCCACGGCGAACTCGGACCGAACAATCCCTCTCCCGGCGTGACCTATCGCCAAACCTGTAGCCCGTCGGCTCTATCACCAGAGAAAGCTCAACAAGTTCGCGCCATTACGGGTCAGGAAACGCGGGGAATCCAGGTCCAGGTGGCAGCCGACAAGGCTTATAGCATTTTCGTCGAAGTCCAGGATCCGGAAGCTGGCACTATGCGCCGCATGTATATTCCGACGCTTCGTCCTGCTGGCATGTCGTCCTCCCAGGGTCACGGCAATCTGATCACGATTCCGTGGATTTTCCCCGGCACTTACACGCTCTCTATTGCTGCCAGAGAAGTAGGCCAGCAAGACGCCGTAGGAGAGGGCTCGCAAATGGTCCAGATTGTGGATTCCGACGTTCACGTCACCGTCCCCATCGGGAAGCCGGGCGAAGTCCGCGGCCGGGTGGCGTTACAGACTACGGGCGTCGCGTTCAGCGACTTGCAACTGGCCCTTCGCTCAACCCTAGCCTTAGCGCGTTCCTCGATCAATGCCAACGGAAATTTTGATTTTCTGCATGTTGTTCCCGAACGCCAGACTTTTGCCCTGTTCGACCGGTCGAAGAAGGCCTATCTAAAGCAGGTTCGTTGTTCGGGGCAGGACTACACCGCCGAACCATTGCCGATCGAGTCAGGCCAGGTAGTGAGCGACTGTGATGTGACGATTGCTACGGACGCAGGAGTGATCAGCGGAACTGCTTCCAATGACGGCAAGCCTGCCGCCGGTGTGACCGTCGTCTTGATTCCCCGATCGCCAGAACAACGCAAGATTCCGCTCTATACGCAGAACGCGATGACCGATGCTGCTGGCCATTTCCAGGTGGAAGGCGTCATTCCCGGCGATTACTTCCTATTTGCCGTCCCTTTTGACATTGACGCGCCGTACTATGCCTTAGACTTTGTTGATCGCAACCAGAGCCGGGCGAAGAGCGTCACCGTCAGACCAAACCAAACCCAGGTCGTCGAGCTAAAGCCAACGACACCGTAGTCTCAAGCTATAAGCTGATCAAGATCCTCGACCAGCGGGTAATTGGGACCTCCCGGAATCTCCACTATTCCCGCTACGTCGCCTCGGTTTAGAGCGAGCTATTCAGAACCACTAGGAGTGACTCGCTAACTCCTTGTGGCTATCGACCAAGTAATGCTGGGTAGAGTGCTCGGTGCGAGCAGTCGCGGTATTATTCTGTTTCCGAATCATACTGATGTTGGGCGCGATACAGCCGCGTGCCGTCCGGCTTTATGGCATAGAAGAGCAAAGCCCCCTTGGAACGATTTTTCATCGGGTGTGCAACTACCGTTATTGGATCTCCCGGTTTGTACGTCATCTGACTCCAACCCTCGCCCGCCATGATGTTGACGCTCGAAGCTTCGATGTTCCACGTTCCGGCAGTGGAGGAATTCTTTGCGTCAGGGCCAACTGTTATCACGATATGGCTGTGTGGGTTTTCCCACCTATATTGCTTCACGATGCCTTGATATGTAACATTCTGGCTCATGTCGAACATCATCCGGGAATGGTGAGCCAAGGATCGAGGAACCGAAACCAGCAAAACTCCCAGCGCGACACTCACACTCAAAATTGTTTGCTTCACCTTCATGTCTGTTGCTGGAACCATACACCGCATCACTTCAGGTCCAGCTGCTTGTTTGATGGCGCGCGGCTAAAGCTTCACCAGAGTCCAATCTGATCGCATTCAGCCTTGCAAGAGGACATTTTCTTGGCTCGTGCCTGGTCAGCTAACCCTACCCATACCGGGCCTGGTACTCGCAACCGCTCTTCTGGCGTCCTCCTGAAATCACTTTTCGGCCGTGATTTCAGTCGAGGTTCGGATTGCGAAAATCGTGCGCCACAACTGGCTCCGCCCGCTCGTCAAATGGCACCGCAGCGTGGTCAATAAGGCCCGCAGCGGTCCCCGAACCAGGATCCTGCGTCCAAGAGGTCATGCGCCGGCCGTGCGAGCATTTCCTGCGCCCTGCGAAAGACGGAGCGTGAGCAGGGGCGAGACATCACGGCTTCGACAACAATTCAATGGCTTTCAGGATTCTCTTTGTCATGCGCGAAATGAAGAAGGTGATGCCAAAGGTACAAAAACCCACGGTAAACACCATGAGGGATATACCCAACCCTACGGTTCCCCGGGCGGGAATGGTCTCCGTTGCAGCTCGGTGTATGGTCGCGAAAAAGCTGAATGCCTGGGCCAAGAAGAGGAGAAGAAAGACTACGACTCCCGCCACCTGCCGTTTTTGGATACGGTCCACGTCGTCCAGCGACTTGCGCAAAATGGTTTCCATTTCCTGTGACATTACACACTCCTTGTCGGATCGAGTTTTTTGCGGAGGGCGGCCAAACCATACGCCAGGCGCGATTTGACGGTCCCCAAAGGAATCTCAAGAATCGCAGCGACTTCTGGAAGAGACAGCTCCTCTTGAAAATGCAGTGCCAAGACGGCGCGGCTCGCTGGCGAAAGAGCACCCGAGTTCAACAACTCCGGCACGAGTTCCGCCGGAGGGGACAATTCGGGTGCCACGACGTCTTCACGGGCAAATTGGTCGCGAAGCTGTTCCGACCAACGTTTTTCCTTCTTCAAGTGACGGAAGGCAGCGCGGCTCGCAACTCGATACGCCCAAGCCCGAAAAAGCT
>JBEKBP010000057.1:0-36031 GCA_050015335.1 Candidatus Acidiferrales bacterium
CTCGATTTCAATCGCGAATGTAGTGTAGATTCGGCGATCGCTTAACTGATTTTGAATGACTTAGGTCAGTTCTGGCCTGCGCGGTGACGAACTTCGGCTAGGGGGGAGGCGTCGACCGACTGTATCGACAATGTTGACACGAAGACGATGGTATTTCCGGTTAGGCTAGAATCGTCAGTTCGTTCAAGTCGTTTATCTCCGTGGTGCGTGGATTACGAGCGGGAGCACTCTCGCGTAGTCTGTAAAATCCGGATCCGTTGGAAAGACGGCCCACTCGCGTTTCATCACCACAGCGCACAGAAGGATATCTGCGATCGAAACTGCAATTCCTTTTCCCCTGCATTTATTACCAGCTTGGGCCGTCTCTTCGTGATCGGATGTGTCAATCGGCTCATCGGGAAAGGGGCGAAGATGGAATATGTGCGAGCGGGCTGCTTGGCAGCCTCGATTATCGTGTGGCCAGGGGTGGTTGCGTCAACTTGATCTGTGCCGCTCGGGCGCATTCCGCAGTAACGGTGAAATAGCGCGCCACCGCCTCTTTCCCAATGTCGAAGGGATTTGGTTCGCCGGGCTGTCGCGAGGCGAGCATCCTGATCTTGGTCATCGCCGAATCAAATTCCGAGTGGTTCGACATCAGAACAGTCGCGTTTGCCGCGGCAGCCGCGGCGGCCATCTTTTTCTGGGAGTCGATATAGGTCTCGAAATTCGCTGCGGTGCTTGGGAAGGTGAACGCCGTGCCGCCCGAATATGCCACAGTGAGCGGTTTGCCGTTGTCTCTCACCGCAAAGATCATCGAAAGGGTCCCGGGGGTATGGCCAGGCGTGGTGATCAGGGTTACCGACGTGTCGCCTAACGTAATTTTCTGGCCATCCTCGGCAGCGAGGTCGAGCCTCGGTTTTCCTTCCGGATACCCATTGACAGACGCTTCAATGGAATCCCACTCGGGGCCGCCCATGACGATGCGGGAGCGATAGAGGTCCTGCATGAGTTTGGCTCCGCCGACATGATCGGGGTGCGCGTGGCTGATGATTACGTACTTGACCGTTGCCGGATCAAGACCCAGCTTTTTCAACCCGCCGACGATCTCCTCTTCCGAGTTGTAGGTAAACAGCGTGTCGATGAGGATGATTCCCTCACTTGTGGCGAGCGCCCACGAATTGTGAATCTTTGAGCCGACGAAGTAGAGGTTATCGAACACTTTGGCCGGCTCCGCGAACCATGTATCACGAGCAGGGACAGGGCCGGGCGCGATGTCCCGCCGCTTATTGGGAACCGCTGCAGGGGCAACGCACAAGCGGGCCAGGGTGCCGGTAAAGTCGAATCCGGCGGCGATCCTGGCTGCGACCAAATGAGTGTCAATCGCCTCCGCGGTATTCTGCGCCAGCGCGCTCGTCCCCCACAACCTGGAAAAAAGGAGAAGGGCCGCCGCAGGGGATGCGTACTTGTTCATTACCGCACCTCTTCTGCCGGTCAGGGTTCAGCGATTCGCGGGAAGAGATCCTCTTTCATTTTCGATGGCTATAATAATACAGGCATGGGTAAAGGTTGGGATCGTTCGCTCCTCTGCGAGCCTGCGCTATCCTCCACGGTAACCCGTCGAGAGATCATGCGGGGTACAGATCCCCATCCTTGTAAACCCCCGGCGTCTCTGATTCCCTCGGCCTTCTTCATTGTTTTTCTCCAATGTGGGATCGTAGGGGGGTGAGTTGATAAGCACCGTTTGGTCCTTCGATTGGCAAAAAGGCGATCAACCCTGGCCCGCGTGCAGACTGACCGCCTTCTTCGGCGGAACGCTAGGCAACTGCCCATCGGAGGGACCCTAAGTTCCAGCACGGTGCCCGAGTAGCATTCGACGCAGGTGCTCTCGCTCCAAGAGCAATTTCCAGCCCTTCCCGCGGTCCACAAGATCCCCGCTCGCTCTCCTTCGCTGCGCTGCGCCTTGCATCTGCGTCAGTGTAGACCGAAATGTGATTAAATTCCTTGTAACCCCGCGCCCATCGCCCCCGTCGTTCTAGACTAGGCGGTTTGAATGACGACAAGCACAACGCCCCCAGTGGATCGAATGGATCTGCCCGGCCAGCACGGTTTGACACCGCCGGGCTCCGAAAAACCAAAGAAGCGCGGATTGATTTGGCTTGTTCTCCTGCTGATTATCGCTTCTATAGCGGGATACGCGGTCTGGCGTGCAGGCCACCCGATCGCCCCGCAGAATGTCGCCGGGAACGTGTCCCGACGAGGCTTGGGCGGTGGACCGGGCCGCGGTGCCGCTCTCGGCCCCGTGCCAGTCATCGTGACGAAGGTCACGCGCTCGAGCATCCCCGTATATCTCAACGGCCTCGGCAACGTGAGTGCGTTCTACACAGTTACCGTCAAGTCCCGGGTTGACGGCCAGATAATGAAAATACATTTTAACGAAGGGGATTTGGTCAAGGAAGGTCAGGTTCTCTTCGAGATAGACCCGCGGCCGTATCAGGTTCAGCTGGAAGCGGCTCAAGGCACGCTGGCGCGTGACCAGGCAATCCTGAATGAGGCGCGCATCGATCTGGATCGCTACAAAGCCGCTTTTGACAAGAACGCGATTGCAAAGCAGCAGCTCGATGACCAGGTGGAAATAGTGGCGCAGGATGAAGGCACGGTGAAACAGGACGTTGCCAATGCGGACAACGCCAAGCTGCAATTGATCTATGCCAATGTCACCGCCCCGATTACGGGTGTTTTAGGGCTCCGCCTGGTGGATCCTGGCAACATCATTCACGCAACCGATACAACCGGCATGATCGTGATCACCCAGCTTCAGCCGATTGCCGTTCTGTTTACCATCCCTGAGGATAGCCTCCCGCAGGTCACGCAAAGGCTGCGAGCGGGCATGCACCTGCCAGTCGATGCCTATAATCGCGATAATTCGAGAAAACTGGCGTCGGGAAAACTAGTGACCCTTGATAATCAGATCGATAACACAACTGGAACATCCAAACTCAAGGCGGTTTTCGACAACAAAGACAATGTGCTCTTCCCCCAGCAATTCGTCAATATGCGCCTGCTCGTGGACACGCTGACCGATCAACTGGTCGTCCCCAATGTAGCCATTCAGAACGGTCAGCAAGGCAGTTTCGTATATGTTGTCGACAACCGGTCCAGGGTTCACCTGAAAACCGTTCAGGTGGGAATAACCACCGACACATCGACCGACATTCTCGGCGGTCTCTCGGAAGGCGACCAAGTGGTCATTGATGGCACTGACAGACTCGTTGACGGCGCGCCTGTCCGCGTGCGAAGACTGGGAGATCTCGCGAGCCCGTCAGGCCCCGACGGCGGAGGAAGGGGGCAGGGCAGCCGTGGCGGATCCAAACGGGGTGAGGCGGGGAGCAAGGGAAGTGATGGTGGATCTAAAGGAGGGGGCGGTAACTTCAGAAAAGACCAGCGCGGAGGCCCTCCTCAGTGAGTCCCTCACGAATCTTCATCCTGAGGCCGGTGGCAACATCGCTGATGATGGCTGGCGTGGTGCTGATCGGCGTCGTTGCTTTCCGGCAACTGCCCATCTCGGCGCTTCCTCAGGTCGATTACCCCACCATGCAAGTTCAGACGTTTTATCCCGGCGCGAGTCCAGAAGTGGTGACCTCTTCCATTACTGCGCCGCTCGAAAAACAGTTCGGGCAAGTGCCGGGACTGACGCAGATGACTTCGATCAGTTCCTTTGGCAGCTCCTTGATCACCTTACAGTTTTCCCTCGATCTCAACATCGACATAGCGGAGCAAGAGGTGCAGGCTGCCATCAATGCGGCGACTACCTTTCTGCCCACGAACCTGCCCGTCCCTCCGATTTATAGTAAAACAAATCCCGCCGACGCGCCCATTCTGACCCTGGCTATTACCTCTTCGACCGTGCCGCTGCCAAAAGTTGAAGAACTCGCGGAAACGCGCATCGCACAGAGAATTTCACAGCTGAAAGGCGTGGGACTCGTGAGCATCAGCGGGGGACAGCGCCCGGCCGTCCGAGTACTGGCCAATCCCACTGCTCTGGCGTCCTATGGCTTGAGTCTTGAAACGCTGCGAACAGCGCTTAGCAGCGCGAACGTCAACCAAGCAAAAGGCAATTTCGATGGGCCCGATCAGGCATGGACCATCAACGACAACGACCAGCTTCAGGCCGGAGCTCAATATGGTCCGATCATCATTGCCTACCGCAATGGCGCGCCGATACGTGTTTCAGATGTCGCCACGGTCATCGACGGCACAGAAAACACGAAGCTTGCTGCTTGGGTAAACCAGGAACGAGGAATCGTTCTGAATATTCAGCGGCAGCCCGGTACCAATATCATCAGTGTCGTCGACACAGTCCAGGCACTTCTTCCCCAAATCGAAGCATCGCTGCCGCAAGGTATTGCCGTAAGAACCGTCACCGATCGCACCACGACGATTCGCGCGTCGGTGAAGGATGTCGAGTTCGAACTACTGCTCACGACCGCGCTCGTTGTGATGGTCATCTTTTTGTTTTTGCGCAGCGCTTCGGCCACTATCATCCCGGGCATCGCCGTACCTCTTTCGCTGGTAGGCACATTCGCCGTCATGTATCTGCTGGGATACAGCTTGGACAACCTTTCACTGATGGCGCTCACGATTTCCACCGGTTTCGTCGTGGATGATGCCATCGTGATGATCGAAAACATCTCGCGCTATATCGAAATGGGTGAATCTCCCATGCAGGCGGCGCTTAAGGGATCGGCGGAGATCGGATTCACCATCGTCTCGTTGACGGTTTCGCTGATCGCCGTTTTGATCCCTCTCCTTTTCATGGCGGATATCGTGGGTCGCTTGTTCCGTGAATTCGCCGTGACTCTGGCGGTCACGATCATATTTTCGGCGTTTGTCTCCCTGACGTTGACCCCCATGATGGCGGCTCGAATTCTGAAGCATCATCCACAAACCGAGCAGGGCAAATTGTATCGTTGGTCAGAGTGGTGTTTCGTGAAGACCATCGAACAATACGGTAAGATACTCCGGCTCGTTTTGCGTCATCAGACACTGACGCTACTGGTAGCTGCCAGTACGCTCGGCCTGACCATCTACCTTTACGTGATCGTCCCTAAGGGCTTCTTCCCCGTGCAGGACACCGGAACGATACTGGGCATTTCACAGGCCCCCGAAACAGTCTCGTTTTCCGCCATGTCCCGATTGCAGCAGGAACTGGTTCAGGTCATTCGCCAGGATCCGGCGGTTGAGAATCTCACATCTTTCATTGGCGCCGATGGCGTGAACACGACGATGAACAGCGGCCGCATTCAGATCACGCTGAAGCCACTCGAACAACGCGCGGGCGTTTCAGCAGGCGATGTGATCCGGCGGTTGCAGCCCAAGCTGCAACAAGTTGCAGGCGTCGAGCTTTTCATGCAGCCTGTGCAGGACCTGACAGTAGAAGACCGGATTAGCCGAACTCAATATCAGTATTCCCTTGATGCGCCCGATAAGGCGCTTTTGGATCTGTGGGGTCCGCGCCTTGTGGACCGCATGAAACAGCTGCCCGAATTGCGTGATGTCGCAAGCGATCAGCAAAACAATGGTCTCGGGCTGTTCGTCAATATCGACCGCGACACGTCGGGCAGGCTTGGGATCACGCCCCAAAACATTGACGATGCCCTCTACGATTCCTTCGGCCAGCGGCAGGTTTCGACAATTTATACTCAGACCAACCAGTTTCACGTGATTCTTGAAGTGGCGCCCCGCTTTCAGCAGGACACATCCAGCTTGTCAGACATGTACGTGCCCACCGGAGCGGCGTCTGCCAATCTGGCCTCGACGATCGCTCTAGCGGGGACCAATACAGCTCTGACGGGCGCGGCGACGATCCCGCCCGCTCCCCTCAAAGAGCTCATGAAAGCATCGAGGATCCCTTCGCCCATTACGATTAACCATCAAAGTCAGTTCCCGGTAGTAACTCTTTCCTTCAATCTGGCGCCCGGGGCATCGCTTGGCGCAGCGGTTCAGCATATCAAGCAAGTCACGCAAGAGCTGGGTATGCCGGCCAGCATTGAACCGAGCTTCCAGGGAACCGCCCAGGCGTTCGAATCGTCGCTGGCAAACCAATCGACTTTGATACTCGCGGCGATCATCACTGTCTACATTGTTCTGGGCATGCTGTATGAAAGCTTCATCCATCCGATCACTATTCTTTCGACACTGCCGTCGGCTGGAGTCGGTGCGATCCTGGCCCTGGTCCTTTTTAAGAAAGATCTCGACGTAATTGCGCTGATCGGCATCATTCTTCTGATTGGCATTGTGAAGAAGAACGCCATCATGATGATTGACTTTGCTCTGGAAGCCGAGCGCAACGAAGGGAAGCCTCCGGAGGAAGCGATCTACCAAGCGTGCCTGTTGCGCTTCCGTCCGATCATGATGACGACGATGGCTGCGCTTCTTGGTGCCGTGCCGCTCGCCTTCGGCAGAGGTGTCGGCTCTGAATTGCGAACACCACTCGGCATCTGCATCATCGGTGGGCTGCTGGTCAGCCAAGTCATGACGCTTTTCACGACGCCGGTCATTTATTTGTTCTTCGGCCGGATCGCTGCGTGGGTTCGCCGGTCTCATGGTTCTGAGGAAGGCGAACAGCTTTCTTCGGTGCCTACCTAGCAGGCAGACGCAAGCCTATGAGTATCTCCACGCCCTTCATTAAGAGACCGGTTGCCACGACGTTGTTCCTGGTAGCCATCACGCTAGCCGGCGGCCTAGCGTATACGCTCTTGCCGGTCTCGGCGTTACCAGAAGTTGACTTCCCGACCATCACCGTCACCGCCAACCTGCCGGGTGCGAGCCCTGACGTGATGGCGGCGTCTGTCGCGACTCCCCTGGAAAAACAGTTCACACGCATTGCCGGGGTCTCAGAAATGACGTCCAACAGTTCGGTCGGAGCGGCGCAGGTAACACTGCAATTCGATCTGAACCGCGACATTAATGCGGCGGCACGCGAAGTGCAGGCAGCCATTAACTCTTCAGTGGGTCTTCTTCCTTCGAATCTTCCCTCCCTCCCCAAATACAAGAAGATCAATCCAGCTGACCAGCCAATCCTGCTCATGACACTCGAGTCCGATGTAGTCCCGAGGCCTCAGTTGTATGACATCGCCTCCTCCGTTTTTGCGCAGAAGCTGTCACAAGTAAATGGAGTCGGCCAGGTGCAAGTGGGGGGAAGTTCTCTTCCTGCGGTTCGCGTCGAGGTCAATCCGCAGCCCGTCTCGAATTACAACGTGGGTCTCGATCAGATCGGCACGTTTCTCCAAAGCGCCAATGCGAACCAGCCGAAAGGCGCGCTCGCGAACTCCGAAGTTCAGATTCCAGTCTATGCCAGCGATCAACTCTTCCTTGCGAAAGACTACAAGGACCTCGTGGTTGTGTATCGGAATGGCGCTCCCGTTCGCCTATCGGACTTGGGTCGCGTCATCGACGGAAATGAAGACGTTCGAAACCTCGGCATCGTAAACGGCAATCCGATGGTGCAGATCCAGATCAACCGCCAGCCGAATGCGAATATCGTCGACACGGTAGCGCGCATTAAAGCCTTAATGCCTCAATTCCAGGCCCAGCTTCCGCCGACGGTCCGCTTCAAAATTGCCAGTGACCGCACGATCGCGACGCGCGATTCGATGAGGGATGCCCAGCGCAACATGATCGTTTCCATCGGTCTGGTGATTTTGGTGGTGTTCCTCTTCCTCCGGAGCGGTTGGTCGACGTTTATCCCAAGCATAGCGGTGCCGGTATCGATCACCGCCACCTTCGGCGTGATGTACCTGATGGGCTATACGCTTGACAATCTTTCGTTGATGGCGCTAACGATTGCTACAGGATTCGTGGTCGACGACGCGATCGTCGTGGTCGAAAACATTACGCGCCACCTCGAAAACGGCATGAAGCCCATGCCGGCTGCTCTCAAAGGCGCGGCGGAAACCGGCTTCACCGTTTTATCCATGAGCGTTTCGCTGGTGGCCGTCTTCATCCCTATTTTGATGATGAGCGGCGTGGTCGGTCGTCTGTTTCGTGAATTCGCGATTACTCTTTCGGCCGCCATTGCTGTCTCGATGGTTGTCTCTGTCACCGTTACGCCGATGATGTGCGCGTGGCTGCTGAAAGAACACCGGCGCCACGGATATATGTACAACCTTGGAGATAGGTTCTTTAAGTGGATTATCTCAACATATGCATCGGCCCTCGACGTGGTGCTGGATCATCCCTCCTGGGTTCTGCTTGTCATTTTGCTGACGCTCGGCATCAACGTTTACCTCTACGTCAAAATTCCCAAGGGATTTTTCCCGCAGCAGGATACGGGGCGGCTCAACGGCGCCGTCATCGGCGAACAGCACATCTCCTACCAGTCGCTGGTGGAGAAGGCGAAATGGTTTGAAGAACAGGTCCGGAATGACCCGGATGTGGAGACCGTCACCATGGTGGCCGGCACCAGCGGCGGCGGATTTGGCGGGAATGCCGCGAATATCAACGTTCAGCTCAAGCCCGCGGGCGTTCGCAAGTCGACCTCTGACCAAGTGATTGCCCGCCTGCGCCGCCAGACCGCCGGTATGCCGGGGGCCATCATGTTTCTGCAGAACTCCCAAGACGTGCGCGTAGGCGGCAGGCAGGGTAACGCCCAATATCAGTATACGCTGCAAGGTCCGGACTTCGGGTCCCTGGCGGAATGGGGGCCGAAAGTTTTGGAACGGCTATCGAGGCTGCCGCAGATTGCCGACGTCAGCTCCGACCTGCAGAATTCCGGCTTGTCCTCCAGTGTCGTCATTGACCGTGATACAGCGTCGCGCCTCGGTCTGACGGCGCAAGCTGTGGATGCCGCGCTCTATGATGCCTTTGGCCAGCGTCAGGTCTCGGTAATGTACAAATCGATTAACCAGTACCATGTTGTTCTCGCGCTGCAGCAACAGTGGTGGGAAAACCCGGATTTCCTGAAAACAATCTACGTCCAGACGCCCAAGGGCACCGACGTTCCGTTGTCGGCGTTCACGCATTTCATCCAAGGGATCACGCCCATCAGGCTGCCCCACGAAGGACAATTCCCGGCAACCACCTTTTCGTTCAATCTCGCGGAGAACGTTCCTCTAAGCGATGCCGTCGTCGCGATCAGCCGGGCTGAAGTGGAGATGGGCCTGCCGGCCAACATCACGGGCAGGTTCGCCGGGACCGCGCGGGCTTATCAGCAAGCGCTTAGCAATCAGCCGATCCTGATCGGGACGGCGCTGCTTGCCGTTTATATCGTGCTGGGAATTCTATATGAGAGTCTCATCCACCCTCTGACCATCATCTCCACGCTGCCGTCTGCGGGCGTGGGAGCGCTGGTGGCGATGGTCCTTTTTAAGAGCGACCTGGACATCGTCGGCATGATCGGAATCATCTTGCTGATTGGCATCGTGAAGAAGAACGCGATCATGATGATCGATTTTGCGCTGGCGGCCGAACGAAACGAGGGGATGGATTCGCGGGATGCCATCTACCAAGCCTGCCTGCTGCGCTTTCGCCCCATCATGATGACGACAATGTGCGCGCTGTTGGGTGGAATGCCGATGGCGCTCGGCTGGGGGGCGGGAGCGGAATTGCGGAAGCCCCTCGGCATCGCCATTGTTGGCGGCTTAGTGGTCAGCCAGATGTTGACTTTGTTCACCACTCCGGTGATTTATCTCTATCTGGATCGGCTTCGCAAGCGCTTCACTTCGCAGCAGCCGAGCTATCGCCACCGTCCCGGGTTTCTCGTTCCCGGTGGCTTGGCGGGCGATTAGCATTCGTGCTGTCGACGGTGGAGGACGCGAACGGAGGTTTTGGTCTCGCGGGAAGCTGACGCGTTAGGTGCCCTGAGTCAGGGCCCGTTACTTCGTGCTCCCGTACTGCGCAAGACCTCGGTATTTCAGCATCGGCCCAATACTAGGATCTGCCCCAAGCCAGGCAGCGTACATCTTGGCGAGGTCCTCGGTGTTGCCACGCGAAAGCACCATCCGGCGGAAACGGTCGCCGTTTGTCCTTGTCAGGCCGCCGTGATTTTCGAACCACTGGAAGGCATTATCGTCGAGCATCTCACTCCACAAATAGGCATAGTAACCGGCGTCATAGCCATTACCCCAGATGTGGAGGAAGTAGCTGGATCGGTAACGCGGGGGCACATAGCTGAGGGAGAGTTTTGCCTTCTCCAAAGCGTCGGTTTCAAACACATCAGGGTTTTCCAGCGGTGCCGTCGCCGGAAGTGTGTGCCAGTGCATATCGAGTTCTGCCGCAGCCAGCAGCTCGGTGAGCTCATACCCCTGGTTGAAGGTTGCCGCTGTCTTGATCTTGGCTGTGAGTTCCGCCGGCATCGCCGCGCCGCTCTTGTAGTTCTTCGCATAGTGATTCAGTACCGCCGGATCGGTCGCCCAATGCTCGTTGAACTGCGATGGAAACTCGACGAAGTCGCGCGGCACCGCAGTGCCGGAGAGGGTGGGGTACTCCGTATCGGAAAACATGGCATGCAGCGCGTGGCCAAACTCGTGGAACATCGTGGTTACATCGTCGAAGCTAACAAGAGCTGGTTGGCCGGGCACAGGTTTGCTGAAGTTGGCAACGTTGTAGACGACCGGGACGGTACCAAGCAGTTTGGACTGGGCAACAAGGTTGTCCATCCAGGCGCCGCCATTCTTGTTGTCACGCTTGAAGTAATCGCAGTAAAAAAGCGCCAACGGCCTGCCGTCGGCGTCGAAGACCTCGAAGACGCGCACATCGGGGTTGTACACGGGAATGTCTTTGCGTTCCTTAAAGGCAAGCCCATAGAGCTGGCCAGCGGCGTAGAACACGCCATTCTGGAGAACGTTATTTAACTCAAGATATGGCTTGACCTGCGCTTCGTCCAAGTCGTACTTGGTCTTGCGGACTTGCTCGGCGTAGAATTCCCAGTCCCACGGTTGCAGCTGGAAATTGCTTTCCTGTGCGTTGATGACTGCCTGGATATCTCTTGCTTCACTAGCCGCTTTCGCTGTTGAAGCCGGCACGAGTGCATCTAGAAACTTCAGCGCGGCACTGGGCGTCTTGGCCATCTGGTCCTCCAGTTGCCAGGCGGCGAAGTTGGGATAGCCAAGGAGTGCAGCCTTTTGGGCGCGAAGCTGAACCAGACGAGCAATGGTATGGCGCGTATCGGTCGGCCCCCCGCGTTCGGCGCGATTCCAGGAATTCTCGAAAAGCGCCTGGCGCGTGGTGCGATGGCTGAGTGAAGCAAGATCGGGTTGTTGCGTGGTGTTCTGTAAGGGAATTAGGTAGCCGTCGAGCTTGCGTGCCTTTGCCGCTTGCGCGGCGCCAGCGATTTGTGCATCGCTCAGTCCCGCGAGTGCGTCCTTGTCGGTGGTGGTATAGGCCGCATCCTTGACCGCGCCGAGCAACTTCGTAACGAAAGCGTTGGAGAGTGTCGCCTCCTCCTCGTTCAGCTTTTTCAGTTCGGCTTTATGGGGAGCCGACAGGTTGGCTCCATAATGTAGGAAGTGTTTGTAGTCGTACTCCAGCAGATGCTGCGATTCTGGGTCAAGCTTCAGCGAGAGGCGCTGCTTGTACAGCGTGGCCACGCGCTGGAACAGCTTGGAATCGAGAAGAATGGCATCCTGGTGCGCGGCCAGCTTGGGCGCTTCGATGTCCCTGACCTTCTCTAGCAGAGGATCGAGGTTCGCTCCGGTGACCGCGTTGAACACCCCCATGACCCGGTCAAACAACTGCCCAGTCTTTTCCATTGCGACAATCGTATTTGCAAACGTCGGCGGGGCCGGATTATCTGCAATCGCCTGCATTTGTTTCCGTTGCTGCGCCATGCCAGCTTCCATGGCGGGCTGGTAATCGGCGTCCTTGATTTTGTCGAACGCGGGAGCGTGAAACGGCAAGCTACTGGGTGCATAGAAAGGATTGTTCGGACCAAAGGACGTATCGGCGGTCCAGGTCGGTGTGACATGGAAGCCGATTGCCATCGCGCCAGCGGCAACTAGGATCCCCCACTGGAACAGCGTAGTTTTTCTCTTCTGCGGCCGCATTGTACCCATCACCGGCGTTTTTTCCCCCATCTTGTGTACCGATCGGCAATCCTTAACATGATACCTGTCTCGATTCGAGCGTGGCTGCCTTGCGGATTCCTCGATCGTGCCTGTTTTTAAGGAAGATAGGTAGCTTCGTTTCGTAATCTTAGCTTCGTTTTCCCACAAAAGGTGCGGACTGGCAGAGAAGGAAACGCCGCGGCTTAGGCGCCACCGCGGCGTCTTGGTGATCGCAACGGGGAAGACAATTATCGGAGGACTTGGATGGCTTCCTCGATGTGACGGTGCGCCTTGTCAATGTGGTCTAGGGCGCGCTGCTGGAGTCCTTGAGCAAAGCCATTGTCCTCTTCCTGCGCGACGTCGTTGTGGGCCTTGTTGACCAGTTCCAGGGACCTGTGTAGACGTCCCCTCCAATCCAGCCTGGCGTCAATGGGAGGATGATCGTTCAGGTCCTTGCCATCATCGATGGAGGCCTTCTTGATCTCATTGATGGCTTCATCGATTTCGCGAATGGCCTTCTTCTCCTGGTCCCTCAATTCTCCGCCATCGGGCCGCTGCAGATGAGCGCGTGCGTGCCGAAGATCGCCGAGTGCGTGCAAATACGCGGGATGTTCGCGCGCCGGCGCGGGTCTTGCAGCGCTGAGCCCGGGCACACACAGCAGCAGCGCAGACATAAGAAGCATGAACGTGTGGGTCGCTTTCATCGGTATGTCTCCTCAATTTGTAAGACCTTGCTGTAAGACACTTGATCCTGGATTTCCGATTTGAATCTCTGGCTTGCAGATCCTATGCTTCTCCTGCGCTGGACGCAATCAATGTGCCGCCTCCACGCCTCCACCCATGAGGTACGGATTCTCAATAGAGTGTACTGTTCTCCTCTGGTCCTTACCGCGCCGGTCGGTGCAATCAGTCTGCACAAATGCCCAGCCGATGCGCCCGGGGCCAGCAATCAATCGCAAGCAACGGAGCAGGAAATTGGCTTACTCGGTCGCCTTCCCATGCCGCTACGGGCAAAGATGGAGGCGTTTCATGCTCCGCGGTTTGTGCGCCCTGCGTGCACAAATGGGGTGCTTCTCCGCTATATTACCTTTTCTGCGACGTACCTGCAGCGGAAGGTGTTCGGGATATCCGCAGCACTTACGGATAAAACTTAAAGATCCCCCTACACCCACGCCGAAGGCAGGCATAACCTGTTGGAGGAGTTTATTTCGTTGTAAACTACCCGACTTCACTGGCTATCTGACCGGCACTGGCTGCAGAGTCCGTCGATGTCTACTCTTGCGGATGGGGAGGTGTAATCATGGTTGAGCCTGCTGATCTGCGCCTGACGAGAATTCCACTCAAGCATGGAGCCGGCCATATGCCCGCACTCGGCTTTGGCACCTTAATTCCCGACGCAGCCGTGACGATAACTGCGACCAGAGACGCACTGGAAGCCGGATTTCGACACTTTGATTGCGCGGAACGATACGGAAACGAGCGCGAGGTAGGCAGGGCGCTGCAGGCAGGACTTGCCGCAGGGGACGTCGCGCGCGAAGATATTTTCGTCACCACAAAGCTGTGGAACTCCAATCACCGGCCCGAGCGCGTCGAACCGGCTTTCGAGGCGAGTCTGGACAGACTCGGGCTCAGGTATCTGGATCTCTACCTCATTCACACTCCATTTGCATTTCAACCCGGGGACGAGCAGGATCCGCGGGATCAAAACGGCAATGTCCTCTACGACCACGACGTGACTCTGCTCGACACCTGGAGGGCGATGGAAAGTCTGGTGGACCATGGCAAGTGCCGGGCCATCGGACTTTCAGACATCGGTCTAAACGAACTGAAGCCCATCTATGAATCAGCGAAAATCAAGCCAGGCGTGGTGCAAGTAGAGGCACATCCGTATCTGCCGGAAACGGAGCTATTGGAATACTGCCAGGAGAGCGGCATTGTGTTTTTGGCCTTTGCGCCGTTAGGCCACGGGATGAGGCCGGGGCCGCTTGAAGATGCCGTCATCTCGGCTATCGCCGCGCGAGTTGGAAAGACGCCGGCACAGGTGCTGCTTGCTTGGGCGGTGCAGCGCGGCACGGCTCTGCTTACCACGCCCAGGACTGCGGCCCGCGCCAGAGAGAATTTCGACATCTCGCGCCTCCCCGAAGACGCGCTCGACGAAATCAATGGCATTCAGACCAGACAGAGGCTGAATGAAGTGGTGAAAACCGGCATTCCGGGTTTCATTCCGAAGGGAAGATGAACATGGAAGCCCAACCGCAGCTAGAGCAGTCCATGCAAGAAGAACAAATCCGTGCAGCCCTGAATAAACATTGGCACGCGTCGGCAATCGGCGATGCAAACACAGAACACGATATTTACGATGACGATGCCATTTGTGATTATCCCCAGTCAGGTGAGCGAATCCTCGGGCGAAGCAATTTGCAGGCCTTGCGGAGTCATCATCCCGGCAAGCCCTCCGGCTTTGAGGTCAAGCGGATTGTCGGAAACGGGGATCTCTGGATCACGGAGTACACCATCTCCTACCAAGGGCGACTGGCATACACGGTGAGTATTATGGAGTTCCGCAACGGCAAGGTCATCCACGAAACACAGTATTTCGGGGATCCCTTCGAGGCGCCGGCCTGGCGCAGGCAATGGGTTCAGCAGACCGCGTGACGCCGCGCTGAGGATGAGGAAATAGCCGACCATGGACGCCAGGCAGCAAGATTTCCCCGTTTGGTCGAGGCTTCCCGACCGCGTGATTCAGACCGGGCTGAACGTTCAGGCAAATAGATTCCAGATCGAGCCGGGGGTCGTGACGAGCTTGCCGGCCCTGCCTCGACACTACGGCAGGTGCCAGGCCTGGGCCCCCGCGCCGTTGCAATCGTAGATGTCGAGCTGTGTGCCGTCGGCCGTGTTTTCGTTGGGGACGTCGAGGCAGCGACCGGATTGCGGATTGACGAGGCTGCTCTGGCTTCGCCAGCGCGATTGCTGCGCGCCGGTGGCGTTGCAGTCAAAAAGCTGGTCTACCCTGCCGCCATGATGCGGTTATCCAAAGTCTCGCCTTTGCCTCTCCCTTTCCGTTCTTCCCCTGGCTTTTTACCTGACGACGGTCTTACGAGAAAAACAACGCCGGCGATGTTCACCCCACCCAGCCAGTCCCGCTGCACGCATTGCAATATATTTTCCCGGGCCCCCGCAGTGACTCGCTGCAATGTGGACAGGGGACCTTTCCGCGACCGCCGCAATCTTCGCAACCGATCTTTCCTGCGGCGCATGCTTGGCAATCGATCCTGCCGGTGCCCTTGGTTATGTCATTCCACGTTCCGCGGCCCGACCCGCCACAATGGGTACATCCGTCGTACAGGTTGGGAATATACTCCTCGGTGTAGCCCTTTCCGAGATCCCCGCCGCCACCGCCGCAATAGGTGCACCCGTTCCATGATCGCCCGCGTGTCCCTCCACCACCTCCACAAGCAGTGCAACCATTCCACCCTCGCCCAACTGTCCCTCCACCACCGCCACAAGCCGCGTGCCCGATCCACGCACGCCCTTCTGAAGATCCGTCACCGCCGCAAACAGTACATCCGTTCCAGCCACGCCCGGGGAACGATCCAGACCCCCCACAATCGGTACAACCGTGTCGACCTGTCACGTCTTCCTCCTCCGTTAGAGCGTTCATCTCAAGGGGTTCCCGGAGCAATTGCGCCGCTCGAACTCCGAGACCAGGCCATTTAATCGCTCAGCGGCCCACGCGCGGGACTGCCCGCCGGAAAACTAACCTACTTCAGCGATTTCAACAAGGGTGACCCTCGTCAAACCTCAGGCGCAAGCCAGAAATTCGGGTCAATGTGGACTAAGGGCCCACGCAAAAATAACTTCACAGATTTGAGGCGATCGTGTGATTGCAAGCTGGCGGCGTTTCATGGGGGTGAAGGTGGAGTGAGCGAAAAGGGGGCGGGACCGGCGAGGCCGGTTGGGTAGCGAGCGCGGTCGAGGTAAGCAGACACCGACAAACCAGTCTTGGTCGTACGAAGGATAATGAGCCACCGTCACGGTGAGATCGAAGGGATTAGCGAGTTGAGCTGGGAGCTCAGTCTTTCAGGCATGGCGCGACAACTATTGCTGCCACCGGTGTCGGCGAGAATCAGGAGTTGGCGGGTGCGGCGGGAGCCAAGAGGACCTTCCCGTTTCCACCAGCGGGCGATGGAATGAGAGGCGATGGCGGAAGTATCGTGAGCAACTCCGACAATCAACTCCTTCCCCTCATCCGGGGGCGTGATCGTGTCTTAGGCGGGATCATCGAGCCTAAACGCCGCTGTGAGTGGGACAGTCACCGCGCACCAACTAGCTCTTCGGCACCCAGGTGGACCGGAACTGCTCTTCGGAAAAGCCTCCGTGGAGCCTTCCGCCGAGCGCGTAGTTATACAGCGCCACTTTGTAAATCAACGTCGTCGCCGACATCACAGCGATGACCACGTGAAGATAGACCAGCAGCACGGCACCTATCGCCATGAGGGCCACCGGAGAGAGCGACTCGGAGTTCCGCGCCGCAAACCATGGGCAGAGTCCGAACGAGAAGGGAATCATAAAAATCAGAGCGGTGCTCACGCCGGCCACCACGTCTTCGCCCCAGGTCTTGCGAAACAGTTGCGCTGACCTTCGCACGGCCTCGATCGGAGACAGGTTATCGAACGCCAGCACCGGCACGATGAAGTACGTCGCCAGCCCCCAGGCCAATCCGATCAGCCTGGTCAAAAGCTTCCCGAGAACCCCCACGCGCTCGGAGATCATCCCAAGGACCATCCCGACCGTCGCCGCCAGAATCGCCCATTGCAAAATCGTAAACCGCCGCTGCCAAGCCAGTTCCAGCCCCTGGTGCATTCTCCAGGAACCACCGCCCATGCGGTTGTTCGCCACCGCCACCAGCGCCACGTTGCAAAACGTCACCACAAAATAACCGATCACATAGAACAGGAACAGCAGCACGTACAGGAAGCCCCGATGCGGGAGATTGGCCGCCGAGCTATGCGGCCGGAGCGCACGAATTTCCGGCCAGTACGCGGCCACATACCATCCGCACAGCATCGCCAGTGTCAGCATCGAAATCAGCGCCGAGGTCAATGGCAGCAAAATTAATTCCCTGTCGGAAGCCAAAAGCGCCAGGCTCTGCCGAGCCAAGTTCCAACTCGCCTCCATTTTTCGCATGTTCCGCAGCCTCTAATTTCTGCCAGACTCCAGCTCGTCGCCGAACCCAGCGGAAACGCGCAGCCAGCCTCCATTTTTCCGAGCCCTTCCGCAGCGAGCGATAGTACTCGGCCGCACCAGTTTCCAAGGGCACAACTGGCCTTCTTGCTCGTGGCTCAGGAAAGGGAATTCCGCGCACGCCGCGCTTTCGGTCCCGCCGCCCAATCCTGCCGCGCCGCAATTCCAATCGGTGTCATTCCGGCACCAGGGGTCGGGCTCTCGGCGCGCAGTTCCGTCGCGCCGAGAGGCCAGCGTGTCCGGCTCCTTGAGCCTTGCTCACGATGGACTCGCTTTTCCTACGCACTGGATGCCACGCATCTGCCATAACGAACGGTCCCGAACCAGCAGTCCGCTTGTGGGCCGTGACCAGGGCCATCAAGTGTCTTCCAGCCCAATGTTGTCAGTCACCGCTTGGCTGAGTTTCTGCTTGCACCCGAGATAGCTCAGTTGACCCAGCGGACTTGCTCGCCGGAAGATCGCACCACCGCCGATGCCACCTGCCGTGGTTTGTCCACACTGGAACAGGAACTGTACGGATGTGCTTTTCCTTGCCGATCAGTCCCGCGATCAACCCAGTGCTCCTCACGGACCTGGAAACCTTCAGTTCCGAGTCCAAGCAGTTCGGCCCTGCCGCAGGCCGGATCGAAGGAGCAATGCCAGAACCGCCCGGTCACGTTTGCCTCGAAGGCTGTCTGGCGGTGGTTCGCCAAGAAGAGTCCTGGACTGTTCCTTTGAGGTCGGGCAGCCGAAGTGTTGTTTTCGATTTGGAACGTTTTGACTTCTTCCGATTTGCCATACTGGTGGCCTCCCACGCCGCAGTCAGTATGGTCGTTCGGTTGAAGGCCGATGGCTCCAACCCCTTTTCTGGACAGTTTCTGACTAGGAAGTTAAGGGATGCACGGCTCTTCTCCAATGTTACGGGGCCATGCTTGTAAAGCTGAGCATACAGTAGAAATACTGGCGGGTTCCCCCGGAAGGTAACGGTAATATATTCGTTACATATGATGTATTTAAAAGAGCATTTAACCGCTTTAGCATTACTCTAAATAAACCTTGCTTTGTGTTGTAAGCATGATTCCCGTTCACCAGACTTGGCCGAACGCACTGGTGGGCGAGGGAGCTTGAGTCGTGGATACATTTTGTTGGAAGGGCCCACAAGACACTGCCGAGGCAATGGCACCAACAGAGTCGATGGCTTCTGTCCCCGGGACCGTCGACCTCGAACGTGATATCCGCCTCCTGTTGAGGAACCGCTGGCAGCAGTGGAGCGCTGTCCTCGTGATCCTACTGTTGCTGGGGGCGATCGTAATCGTTTTCCTTCCCAGCGTGTTCGCCGTGGATCAGGCCTCTGTCACATTTCGCTTTACCCGGCATGCGCAGGAACTGCTCGGCCTTATTTTAGGCTTCACCACCTCCACCGTGTACCAGCAACGCGTTATCAGGAGACTGCGAAGGCAACTGGCGACGCAGCTCAAGACGGTTACAGCACACCAAACGCGCGCCAATACTTTATACGAACTAGCGGTACTTGACCCGCTGACGGGTCTCTACAACCGGCGCTTTGTGGAGGAACGCTTGCGAGCGGAATTTGCCCGGGCCGAACGGCATGGTTACGCCCTCATCTTGCTGTTGCTGGACCTCGATGATTTCAAGCAGATAAACGATCGCTTCGGTCACGCCGCCGGAGACCTGGTCCTGAAGGAGCTTGCTCACCGCATCCGCAGGGCTGTGCGCGCTTCCGATTTTGCTGTGCGCATGGGTGGCGACGAGTTTCTCGTGCTTCTTCCAGAATGTCCACCAGACAAGGTCAACCTGGTCCTATCTCGCCTTGGGCCCATCGATATAAATGTCGGTGAGGGCAAGATGTCGGTCACCAGTTCCAAGGGGTTTGCCCAATACCAAGCGGGTGAAACAGTCGAACAACTTGTCGCCCGTGCCGACGCAGCGCTTTACGCGTCGAAGGCAGCTCGTCATAAGACAGAGTCGTCGCAAGACGCTCTGTTTCCAACCACCTGATCGGTGCGCCCATGGAATACAGCATCGCACAAAGGCAGTTCTTCCTCTCCGCTGCTTTTGGGACCCCGTCGATGAAAACATGCTCGGCTCACCACTATCTTGATTCGCCTTATCTTCGCCTGCTGCAGGCTCCTGCGTTACTCAAGACTGTCCTTTCTGACTTCCAACCCCTGCCGTTCCCTCGTATCCTCTAATATGTGTCACGATCCAAGCGCGTGCGCCGCGGCACCGCATTACCGTTCGTCCTCTTGAGCTGTCAAATCTTCAATTGGTTTCAAGATTGGGCTTCGAGGGTTTCAAGTCCAGGACTGCTTTCCGGAAATCAAGTGAGCCAGCTCATGCGGCAGCCGAGTCCACAGACGGAGGCATTCCACTCGAGTCTCTTCCGGCCGAGTGCTTAAAGCTTCAGGGGGTGCTAACCAATCGCTTCTATGACGCCACTTGTCCAAAGTGCATAGCGGCCAGGGGGATGGCTAGGAGATTCTATTCGCCGTGCGAGGGCGCTCTACCTCAAGGAGTAATTCCGCAATCGCATGTGCGCACAGGGGGCTTCGTGAGTCGCCGTTCACCGATCCTGCGTGTATGTTCGCTATTCTGGCGGCAGCCGTTCTAAGCTGCTGCGAACCGTGGTGCCAACCATTTGTGACGGAGGGTTGCTGTGAACACAACTTCTGTTCCTTTAGCGATTGGGAATGCATTGAAGGCGTGGGTTTTCATCATCCAGGACTACTCACTGCTTGCCTTTCATTCGGTCCGGGAAATCTTTGGAGACAGGAGTTACTTTGTCGACTTGGTCGAACAGATTGACGTGATCGGCGTGGGTTCGCTGCGGATTGTCGTCGCTGCGCTTCTGTGCGTGGGCGGTTCAATCGTTTTGAACGCCGCGGCGCAGTTTAGCCGTTTCGGCGAAACGTCTTTAACGGGTGAAGCTGTTTCCCTCGCGCTACTCCGCGAGCTTGGTCCGGTGTTCACGGCGCTTCTGGTTGCGGGACGGAACGCCACGGCGATGGCTTCCGAGTTAGGTTCAATGGTGGTCTCTGAACAGGTGGATGCGATCCGGGTGTTCGGCATCGACCCAGTTCGCCGGCTGATAACGCCCCGTGTGGTTGCCACGGTATTAGTGCTGCCATTGCTGGTTGCGGTCGGTGATTGTGCGGGACTGCTCGGCGGATTCTTGATTGCAACCTTGACACTGCACATTGGCGCGGAGCAGTTCTGGCGGCGGGCCATCAATGCGCTGGTTTTCGGCGACCTCTGTATCGGTTTCACCAAGCCTATTGTTTTCGGATTCATCATCGCGACGGTGGGTTGTTATCAGGGGTTCCGTGTGAAAGGCGGGACAGCCGGGGTCGGCCGCGCCACGATTGCCGCGTTCGTTGAGTCCTCCGTCACCGTCCTGGTCGTGGATCTGTTCCTCACGCGGTTTCTGCTTTACGCGTTCAACTTGTGACGTGGGTGGCCTCTTTATGGTGAAGAGTCTCGTGAAACCGGGACGTCTGACTTCGCTCGGTGATTCTCGGCTGGTCTTGCACAAAATCGTTCCTAGACGACGGCTCTCGTGAATCATTTCCTTGAGGCCAGGGAAGAGCGTCGGTCGGATAGGAAGGAATTATTTCCATCTTCGAAGGGTTGCTTCGATTCCGAGGCTTCCGTTTTGCGGTGGGCTGAAATGAATGAGAGAGGTAGCTCGAGAGAAAAGCAGGGAAGTCGGTTTCACCCGAAAAGTCTGCCGCTCCCCACTGTGGTGACCTGCCGTCAGCCTATGCGACCTGATCCCACCGCAAGCGTCTTGGTGCTGCCCGGAGAATGGAACGCGCAAAACGCGGACGCTGTTATTGCTCCGCGCTTCGATTGCAGGGACACTTCCCGGACGTCAGAGTCCGAAGAACTGCTTCCTGCGGGTTTCAAACTCGTCGAGGGGACGTTCTTGATCGTTTGATCGGATCGAATTGGGATCCGCTAAACCGCCGCGAAGCCTGGTTAGATCTTTAGGCGATTCAGCAATTTCACGTTTTGCCAGCTCTTTTGGATTTCGAATCTCAATCACTTTTCGTTCCGCCATAGGGCACTCCCCGCAGGTCATTGGCAATCGGGCTGCCAGAGCCAATGGGCTGAAGACTCTCGACTTACGCCCTTTAAGACTGCAAGTTTCTTGCTTAAATGTGAAAGAATTTAGCCGGATGAACAACTAGCTTGGTAGTGTGACTCCCTTCAAAGCCATTGCACACATTCAGATAGTGTGCCCAACAGAACAGACATGCTCTCGCAAAACGCTTACCCTTGAGTGGTGAGAATACGCATCCTGCGCGATCAGCCGATTCTGGTAGGCAAGGCAAATGTATGCCGCTGAAACGTTGTGCTGGCTTGGCTTCCCGGCGCGGGCTGTGCCAAACAAAAACGCAGATTGCAGTTATCACTTCTGAAGTCTGTCCATTCATGAACGGCATTCGCACTCGCCGAAGACATGCACTTACTCTATACGCGGAATTGCGCTCGCCATCCGATTCAAGTGGATTTGGCAATCGCTGCTTGCAAGACAGATTGGCTGGTCGTCTGGAGGCCGGAAATGCAGAATGGGACTTACTACTGTCCGCTTTGTAAACACAAGGTGCTCTCTACAATGACGGAGGCTCTTACGTCGGGGCTCGCGCCGGGAGAGACATTATATTGCCCGTCGTGCGAAATGCTCGTGGGGGCCATTGCCAGCTCTGCTCCGCTATGTCCTGCTCAGGACTACGCGGGAAGGTCTCGCACCGGAGGGTCGAATGCAGGCGGTAGCCAGAGAGGCGACCTATCGGATCAAGGTGCCACGCAATGGCGCCGGGACCCCGGAGAAGCCGAACGTAACAGTTGGCGGGATAAAAACTGAGGCTCTCATTCAGGGTAGTGCCATCGCCGCTCTGAATGGCGGCGTCAAGACTGTGGCGTCCGTGGGTCACGCCAGAGAGTCCCAAAGGAATCAGCGGGAAGCAGAACAATGTCGCGCCAGGACGGAGGTCCTCAGTGGACGGATCCTACGATATCTTCAAGAAGTCTTCTACGAAAGATGCCATCTGGCTTGAGACAGTCCAAGGCTTCGAACACGCCAAGAAACGCCTGCTGCACTACACGTCGGTCTCGACAGATGAATACCTTGTGTTCGATGCTGCCGAAGGGCAGTTTATCGATGTTTGGGATACAGCCGCCTCGGACTGAAGATCGCCAGCCCTGGTATAGAACGCTTCATTTTAGGTTCTTGGCTATCTGTTGCGCACTGGCGAAATGCATTTTCCGACCCCGATCGCTGCTTTTTATTATGATGACGCCGGTGAAAAACGGAGCCATTCCCGCCGGTTTTAGCCAGCACCAGTGATCCACCAGAGATCCCCGCTGGCAAGGGCGCGGTAGGAACCTCTCAATCAGTCTCTAAATATGTTGCTTGCGATAGGTTGGCTGTCTGCTGAAAATTCCTGCGTGTACTCGGGTTTTTGATTTCAGTTCTCCCGTGGAGTTCCGATTTCCGCGGCACGTTCAGCTTCAGCGCCAACCATGTGCCGTTGCTCTCGCGGACAGAATACCGAACCTGTGTCGTGTTCCTCATGCTGGCCCACCTTTAAACCGGCGAAAGTGGATCCCTCGTAAACTGGCGCTAACAGATTATCGCCACGGAAAGACCCGATGGCAGGTTAAGAATTGGTAAGACAGCCACCCAAGGGGGGAAATATAGCAGGGTTCATCGGCCCATTCACTCATCCATCGGCTGTGGAGACAGGGAACTGCCAGTAGAAGCGGATCAAGTCAGGGCGCTGCGATCGCCTGCGGGGCAAGCTTGACGAAAACACACCCCCGCGGGGAAGCCGATCCCAGCCGTGTTCCATCGCTGTCGGCTGTCCGAAGTGCAAGCGATTGCGGTGCCGCGCGCGCCCCACGCCACCGCATGGTGTGCAAAACGGACGGGGCCATTAAGGGGCATCGCGGTCGTGCCGATCCTCACTTTCGGTCTACTGTGTGGTAAATTTGCAAACTTGTTGAATCAAGGCTGCTAAGGGTCCATAATGCGCGATTCTAGCTAGGGGGCCACATTGTCCATTCCGGGCAAGCGGGCATCTCAATGCTTATGAAACGGGGCAGTTCGCTTTCGCCGAAAAATCTCGCGTTACTTGCTTGTGTAGCCCTAAGTTTTTGTCTGGCCGGAAAGCTCGGACTGAGGGTCGTAGCGTTTGTCCATCCGAGTGTGACGCCCATTTGGATTCCCTCGGGCATCGCGGTTGCTGCGTTTGTTCTTTTCGGTTATCGAGTGTGGCCTGCAATACTCATCGGAGATTTTCTTGACCACGTAACCACGGATGGCTTCGAATTAGCGTCCTTCCTGATCCCCATCGCAGCTACGCTTGAGGCATTCACAGCGGCTTACTTTGTCAACAGATTTGCTCATGGCAGGAAGGCTTTTGATACCGCGCGAGACGTATTCCGGTTTGTGCTTTTCGCTTGCATCTGTGCTCCTTCGATTAGTGCCACTTTGGGCGCCAGTCTGGAGCATCTCCGTGGCAATCTCGGCGGGATCGATCTGGGGTCCAGATGGCTCACGTGGTGGCTGGCGTACGGCGTTGGTACTCTTTTGGTGGCACCCTTCTTTATACTGTTGTTTCGCGCTTCGCACCACCGCATGAACGGGCGGGAGTTTGGCGAGTTAACCGTACTACTACTCGGATTGATTTTTGCTTGTTTGCTGGTCTTCGGTCCCCTATCACTTTCCCTGAACAAGAATCAAGTCGTACAAGTGTGGGTGTGTGTGCCCTTTCTAATTTGGGCGGCCTTCCGGTTCTGTCCGCTGGAAGCAGCGGGAACCACACTGATTCTATTCGGAAGTGCGATTGGGGGCACTTTGTATGGATACGGCTCCTTTATCGCAAAGAATCTGACGACATCTTTGATTCTTCTGGACACCTTTATCGGTGTTATTGGCACAATGACCTTAGTCGTTGCCGCCATGGTTGTTGAACGAAGAAACATCGAGTGCGAACTGCTCGGAACGCAAAGCCTCTTGCAAAAAACAGTTGAAAAGAAGGAGCAGGATCTCGCTGTGACTGTTCGGGCGTTAGAGGTGGAAATGACCGGCCACGTGCAAACCAAGAGGGCGTTGCGGGAAAGCGACGATCTGCTCCGGCGAATCGGACCGACCACCGAGCCAGCTGAATAACGTGTCGGAAGTTCACAGCCGTCAGAGAGAGGCTGGAATGATCTTGGTGTACGGTTACGGCAAGTCTCAGACAGACCACGTTTCTATTCGAAGCGGGTAGCGCTAAGGCTTAAGTCCTAAAGCAAGGGCCGGATTGTTTTTTGCCATAAGGTTGATGTCCGCCACAGAGATCCCTTCTTTGTGGAGTGCCTCCATGAAATCGAGCAAAGCCTGGGGATGCAACGGGAAATCGACGAAATTTGTGCTGAGAATACAGAACTTCGGGCCTACCTGACCAATCGCATCTGCGAACTCGCTCATGGTATGTTCCGGCTTCGCTCCGAACGCATTGCTATAGGCGAATTCAATATAGGCCCCATCGTGAGCGGCCTGCTGCATTTGTGGGATTTTCATGTCGACGACCGGGTCCATGGCGCCGGTGACGATGATGTGGGTTACTCCGCGCTGATGCGCCTCATGAACAACCATCAATGCCTCTTGCGCCGAGTTATGCCCGGTTTCTAGCAGCAGTTCATGATGCTGTGCCACGAAGTCGATTAGCTCCAGCACCGAGGGAAGCAGATGACCGTCCCGAGAAATGGGAACAGTCGTCGTCGAGTAGGGCAATCCCTTCCCATCTTTCTTCACCCAATTGGCGAAGGTTTCAGAATCGAAGGTGGGCAACCATACGACTTTGCCCCAGCCCCCCTTCATCAGGGTCATGCGCTTCACGGCCTCAACATTGATACCGCCGACCGACTGATCCATCTCGATACCGCCGAAGATCTCTATCCCAGGGACTTGCTTGCGGACCATATAGGCGAGCGCGGCCGTCGATTCCCAGTGATTTGTCAGCACCAGCCCGCGCATGCCATTTCTCTTGGCAAGCTGCGCCAAATCGTCGGCGTCGATTGAGCGGGCGACGTTGTCGGGAGAACTATGCACGCGAGTATCGATGGCACCCTTTAAATCTAGATCCGACTGCCCATAGGCCGGCACAGCGAGCAGAAACAAACAGATCCATGCCCGACTCATTTGCTGGATGAGAGCACGCCAAAACTGCGAATTCATCGTATTCTCTTTTCTGATCTGTTCGCCGTCACCCGCAAGAGCCCGTCAACCTTGCCGTCCGTCCAATTTTCCTGGACCCTAACCGCGCAACAGCCAAACCCACAACTCCTCAGAAATTACCTAGAATACGTACTTCAGAGCGAATTGAATCAGCCGCGGGTTCACCGACGAGAGGGTGATCTGTCCGAAAGTTGACTTAGAGACGTCTAACTGGGACCCCGTCGGGTTGCTGAACTGCGGGTGGTTGAACGCGTTGAAGAACTCCGCGCGAAACACCAGGGCAGCATCCTCGTGTATGCCTCCGACTTTGGTTGTCTTCTGCAAATCCGCATCGAAGTTAAACTGGCCTGGGCCAAGAAGAATACTGTACCCCGCGTTCCCGTAGCCAGTTCCGTTGCCAATCACCGGTGTCGTGCCGAATGCGGCCTTGTTGAAGTATCCTAGGCCACCGGTTGCGCCCCCCAGTCGAGCTCCCACACCACCCGGAGTTGCCGCGTTTGCTGGGCCCATTCCCGCAGCAAATTCAGCCGTGGAGGCTATCGTCGCTCCGGGGCCAAACCCGTAGATGCTCCCTCCTCGGGTGTCTTCGATGGTCAGAGGTGAGCCGTCCTGCACCACCGTCACACCCGCCAAGTTCCAGCCATCCGCAATCTTGCCGAGCAAACCTTCACGATTGCCCAAGGGCAGATCCCAACCGTAATTTATGGTAAACCGCTGGGGACGATAGCCAGGATTTAGTCCGTATGGTTCTGGCGTATCCTGGTTGTTGACCTCAACGAAGGCCGTTGTAGTGAACGAGCGGCTGTAGGTGTAGGCTGCCTGCAACTGAAGTCCGTGAGAGAACTGCTTCCGCACGGTTGCCTGGAGGCTGTTGTATTTGCTGTCTCCGTCGGTTTGATCATCGCCCAGACCACTTGGCGAAAAGCCCAGGTAAGGCACGCGATGATGCTGGGATCGGGAACCTGATGGATACTTCGAGTCCCCACATAGCCCAGCTCCAGTACCCATTGGGGCAGGAATTCATACTGAACATTTAGGTTCCATTCATACGTCAACGGGGTGAGGTAAATGGGATTTGCCAGGATGACGCTTAGATTGGAGCTTGTCCCGGTCTGCGTCGCCGTGTTGATGTTCACCCAGCGGGGCTCCCATCCGAGCGGCGTCGGGGCATAAGGCTGGGCAAGAGTCGAAAAATAATTCGCGGCACTGGTCTGATAGATCGGAACTGCATAGGGACTGTTTTGCTGTGGACCCTTGTTGAAAATATTCTGGCCCACGCGGTCATAGAAATATCCGGCACCGCCGCGCACCACAAACCGATCGCTCGCCAGGGGCTTCCAAGCAAAGCCAACGCGCGGGGCAAAGTTCCTGATCGACGGACTGTTCTGGGTGACGATTTTCTGATTGTTCTGGAACAGGCCGCCCACCGGCGGCGCCGGGTTGGCCGCAAAGTTGAAGTTGGATGGCACCACGAACCCCGCGAGTGTCCCCGTGGCGGGCGTTGTTCCTGGTATCGGCACCGTGTTGATCAAGCTGGGCCAGATGTCGGTGTTTTCCCCGTACTTGTCGTAAAACAACCCGTCATACTCCCACCGCAGCCCGAGGTTCAGCGTCAGATTGCTGCGGACGTTGAAGTCATCCTGCACAAAAGCGTTCGCTGCCGGGACCCGGAAGCCATGGATGACGCCACCGGGCGGCGTGACCGCCTCTAGGGTACCTGAGCTGGAAACGTTACTGGTAGACGTCCCATTCGTGAGCCCGGCAGCCGCACTCGCAGCGCAGCTGGTTGCCGACACGCCCGGTGCACAGCCCGGCAGGCCCAGCAGAAAATCCTGGAAGGTCTGAAAGGTCAAGTTTTGTATCCCGGCTCCGGGGAGTTGCCAGTTCAGCCGGTCGCGCTCATATTCAAACCCCGCACGAATGGTGTGCTTCCCGTGTGACCAGGAGATCTGGTCTGCCGCCTCCCACGAGGTCACCTGCTTTTCATTGGCCAAGGCGTACAATGCGCCAAACTGCATCAGTCCGGTGACGTTGATTTGCCCAAGAATGTTGACTGACGGAATGATCGGCGCGATGCCGACCTGCGTGTCGGTGAATGGAATCTCGTTTTGCACATCTGTGACGAAGCGCTGCAGCGAAAGTCTCGCCTCGTTCACGACGTTGCTCGACAGGGTCGACGTGAGCTTCCCGAGCATACTCTGGGGCAAGAACCGTTGCGATGCGGGACTCCCGGGCAGGCATAGGGTGACTCCCGTGCCGTTCGCGCCACAATCCATCGGGATGGTCGCATTACCACCCCCATAGAACCACCGCCCTGACAAGGTGTTCTTACTGTTGATTAGATAATCGAAGTTGCCTATGGGCTGGTGCTCGGCATATTTGGCAGGAATACTGAAGGTGGTGTTCTGATTAATTCCTGTGGTCGAGCTGGGAATAAAATAGCTGCCATTGGGGTTCTTTAATTGGAGAATATTGATGGCCACTGGATTTATGTTCGAGCCGTTGCACGCAACCTGCGTGCCGCCATTGCCGGTCTTGCCGGTGGTGCCGGTGGTGGCACTGCCGCCGGGACAAAATGCCGCCCCCAGTGCTGCCTGGAACGCAGCCGTATTGCGGGCCCCCAGCGGGATCCCGACTACGGTAGGGTTGGAATAGCCTGACGGCGAAATCCCGTTTTTCTGCCAGGTTTCCTGATAGGAGACGAAGAAGAACAGCTTGTCCTTCTTCACCGGCCCGCCGATCGTCCCGCCATACTGGTTCTGGTTCAATACCTGCCTCGTATTGTTGGGAGCGGGACTCAACTTGCGGAAGAAATCGTTGGCGTTGAGCGCGGCATTGCGGAAGAACTCAAAGGCCGTGCCGTGAAACTGATTCGTTCCCGACTTGGTCACCACGTTCACATTGGAGCCCGGTTTACGCCCGTAGCCCGCATCAAAGAGCGAGGTCTGGATTTTGAATTCCTCGATGGCGTCCGGATTCACAATCCCAATTCCAGAATCGGCGGCGTTATCGCCGGTTTTTCCGTTCGAACTAAAATTCACGATGGATGCCCCATCCTGCGAGTAATTGTTCTGGGACGAACTGGAACCATTCACCGCGATTTCCTGAGAACCCCTCCCCAGGTTGGCTGCATTGAACACACCCGCATTGGCACCGGCCGAGAGGCCCAACAGGTTGGTGTAGTTGCGCGAGGTCAAAGGCGTAGACGTCATGGCCTCAGAGCTCACCACCGTGCCCACGGTAGATGTGGCCGTCTGCACCGCTTCGGTCGCTTCGCCGCGAACCTCGACTTGCTGCGTCTGCGCGCCAACCTGCAGGGTTTGATCGAGAACTACCGTTTCGGTCACGACGATTGTGACTGACGGAACTTCCACCGTATTGAACCCAGAGGCTTCCAACTTGAGGCTGTAGCCGCCAGGTGGTAGCAATCCGAATTTGTAAGTGCCGTCGGCGCTCGTCGTGGTGGTGCGCACCTGACCCGTGCCGCCACTGGTAGCGGTGACGGTAGCATTCGGCACCAGGGCACCTGATGAGTCTTTTAGAGTCCCCGTCAATGCCCCGGTTGCGGCCGTCTGGCTGAAAAGGGAGGGAGCCGTTGCCGTGGAGAGAAGAAACAGAATAACGCAGCCCAGGATGAAAGCGCGGCCCTTGGAATGCCTGGAATTCTTTGTCGGCATGAGAATCCCCCTTCGTGAGACTTTTCTTTCAAGCCTCACGTGTAACCTCCGTGGCTGCGAGCTATATAGTCCCATTCCTGAAAACAAGCAATGCCTTTCTAGCTGTTTTGGAACAAGAACGCGCTAGCCCATGCCCAACCATCCAGCAACAACAGGGGCTGTGCATTCTTCGTTTTCGCAGCATGGATGAATCACGGCTCGTCGGGTGGGGAAATGTACTCACAGATACTGTCGCTGCATCCTCGGGCAGAAGTAGCCTCTGCTGCACAAGCAAAGATCACACTGCTTGCCTTCACAAGAAGTCGCGAAAATGAGAACGTCTCGTTCGTTCAAATGCGACTGACATGGTTTCAGTCTCATCGGCATCGCTGCTTATGGGTTTTTCTAAAGGGAGGAGCTGACAAATGAGGGATTGTCAGTTGAGCACTCAGGCAGATTCGGAGAGGCAGCAAAACGATCTGTGAGCAGCGCAGGTTCCCGCTAACGTCTATGGTATCGCGACTCTCAACAACCGCTGAGGCTCGGTCCCGCCTCGCGTAGGCCAGTAGACCCATTTACCGTCCAAGCTAATCCTGGTTGCGGCGGAGAGTCCGGCACCGTCGAGAAATTTGCTGACTTCGCCGGTGGGAGATATTTTAAATAGCGAGGTGCCGCTGGGTAGGTAGATCGTTCCGTCCTTGGCAATGTCAAAATCGTCGGGACGGAACCCTTGCGCGAATATCGTCAGCGGGCCCCTCGGACGGCCCTTCGAGTCCATCTGCACTCGATAGATAGCGTTGCGGCTGGTAACTGCGACATAGACCCAGCCATCGTGCACTTTGATTCCGTTTCCGGCGATATTATTGGGCCGCGCATCGACGGGCGAGCTGAGTTGATCGTCTTTAAGCCAAGATTCAATTTGCTTCTTGGCAAGGTCGAGCCGCCAGATGATGGGGCTGCCGGAATCGGCTATCACGTAGAAGCCGTGCCCCGCATAGGCAATGCCGTTAAAGTATGACCCCTTGGGCCCGGGGACTGTGTCCGTCACTTTCCCGGTCTTATCGATGACCAGGATTTCCGTGCCAACGTCGACTGAAAAATCGATGTGTACTGCGCTGCCAGGTTCCACTCCAATACCACCCGCCAAAGGAGTGCGCGGGGCGGCTTTCTTGCGCGCCGTGGCGATGAATCCGTCTTTGGTCACCAGCGGGACCATGATGTGCGCGGGAGTGGATGCGAATTTCTCTACCTGACCATTTGGCCTGACTTTCCAGAATACCTGTTCGTCGATTCCGGTCACATAAACGGTGCCATCGGCCGTTTGGCAGAGACCCTCGGTATATCCCGATGAGGGGATCGTACCCACCGTTTCAATCTTCCTGCTTCCCGCTGACGTGTCCTGCGCGCGGCCGACCAGGGCCAATGCATTCCCACAGGCGAACACAGCAGCGAGCAAAAGACACTGGCCAAGCTTTCTGTCCATTCCCCACACCCCTCTCGGTGTCGAAGGCCCGTCGGAGTCTACAACCGTCGTTTCTCTTCCGTCAACACGCCGATCGCTTCGTAGAGTTCGAGCACTTGCAACAGCATGGCATGAGGCCGGTGCAATAGGGGGGATTGGTTAGAAATGCAGTTGGGAACAGGATAATGGGCTCGAGCACTCGGGCAACACGAGATCAGAAAAGTTCAGGTGGCGTTGTGTAAGGTTCGATGGTAAGAGATCTCCGGCGTTCCCGGCTCTCGTCGTACGCCGCCCGAACTTCAGCTGTGAATTCCTCGAGCATCGCTAACTCGTCTTGCGTAATGTTGGCGCGTTCATTTTTCGCAAACCCGTACACGAACCCCTCCCTGGTGTCTGGCTGGCAGAGAATCATGGTGCGAAAACCACTTGATTTGCCTTTGGCTGGACGGGCGATTCGTTGCCTGATCACGCCTGCTCCGAGATCGGCGCCGATCAAGCCACTGTGGGGCGTTTTCTAATCGCCTCGCACCGTGTCCGATCATGCAGCTCCGTTGCACACAACTTGCGAATCCGCGAAAATGTATTTGCACGGATAGAACGGTTTGCACACCGAGGCCGAGTGCTCTTCTTGTTTGCACCGGAGAAAAGAGAGGATGTCCAAATGAACTCTCGCGGTGCAGGCCGTCGAGGGAGAACATCCCCCCCAATCCTTGGTCAGGGTGACGCCCCTCCTTCTGGAGTAAGGATTTTCTACAGGGAAGAAGACATCGACAGCCACCGCATGTGAGCTACTACTTATCGCGGGGATTATCAATTCTTCAGTGCGGGTCGTGCGGCTCTACGACGCCAGGAATTCTCTATCTCCTCGAGCGTACGACCCTTGGTTTCGGGCACGAGATAGTAGGAGAAAATCCAAGAAGTCACAGCGAGCACTCCATACAGCCAAAATGTTTGGCTCGGTCCGAGCGTCTGCACCAGGGTCAGAAATGTGAGCGAAACCAAGAAATTGGCAGCCCAGTTGGTGCCCGCCGCGATGCCCTCCGCCCCACCCCGAATTCGGATCGGATAGATTTCGGCAATCAGCAGCCAGAAAATTGGTCCAAGACTGATCGCGAAACAAGCCACATAGGCCATGAGTGTGAAGACGGCGATTTCGGCAATTCCCCCGGTTCGCGTAGGTAAGTGGAAGACATAACCCAGTGCTCCCAGGCTGATGGCCATCCCGCCAATGCCCGTCAGCAGCAGCGGTCGCCGCCCAGCACGGTCAATCAACCACATAGAAACAACGGTCATGATTACGTTCACCAGCCCAATCCCCGCCGTGGCCAATATCGCGCCGGACGCCGACGGAATGCCCGCCGCCTGAATGATTGTGGGTGCATAGTAAATGACCGCGTTGATCCCGGTTATCTGCTGAAAAATGGCGAGACCGATTCCGATGACCAGGGCTGGACGAACTTCGGGCAACAGAAGATCCGACAACTGGCCGTGCTCGTGTGCTCGTTGCAAAGTGGCCTGGATTTCGTGGAATTCCGCGTCGACAGCTTGCGTCCCGCGAATTCTGACAAGGACCCTCCGTGCGGAGTCAAACCGCGCGCGGTGGGCATACCAACGCGGCGTCTCCGGAAGCACTAGCATCCCAAAGAACAACAGGGCTCCAGGTACGACCGCAAGACCTAACATCGACCGCCAGTTTGCCGTTCTTGCAAAACTGTAATCCACTACGTAGGCGGCCAGAATTCCAACCGTAATCGCGAGTTGAAAAAGTGAAACCTGCCATCCCCGCGCGTGGGCGGGAGCGACTTCGGAGATGTAAAGCGGCACCGCCGAGCTGGCAAGCCCAATTCCAAGCCCCACAATGGCCCGGCCGGCGATCAATGTGGTGATGGAAATCGCGGCTGCACACACAACGGCACCAGCCACAAAGATTAAAGAAGTGACGAGCAACGTCTTGCGCCGTCCGAAGCGATCAGCGAGGGGGCCACCCCCGAGTGCTCCGACGCATGCACCGACCAGCACCACGCTGACAACGATCTCTTGGTGGAAGGTCGAAAGTCCAAAGCTTCGTCGGATGAAAATCAGCGCGCCAGAAATGACACCGGTATCATATCCGAAGAGCAATCCGCCGAGCGCCGCGAAACCAGCTGCGATGTAAACGAACAGGGTGGACGCCTGGGTCGCGGTCGCATCAATTGATACTTCTGGTCTTGGCGTAACATTCTCCATGCGAAACCTCGTGAGCAGAATCTACGGCAGTCACCCAATGTGGGGGGACGGTCATCTCAGCGCGGCGGCCGCCCACGAGAGTGCCCCGTCATTGTGGCGCGATCACGTCGGCCAAGTGCGCGAGTCCGAGTTCGACCGGCGCGTCGGGAGTCCAGCCCTCTGGCCAGGTCCGGTTCAGAATGTCGTAGGTTCACGCAGCCTGGTAATCTTTCCTGCGAAGTCTTCGAGCAGCGCGGACCGAGGCGCCAGCTCAATTTTCACCGAAACTGTGACGGGCGTTGCAATGCGGAGTGCGAACAATCGTTGTGAGCGTTGCATTTCCTTGCGCGCGATGCGCTCGCCGTTCACGCTGATCGCTGCGGGTGGCCAACCTCCGGGCAAGCGGAGCTCATAAGCTTGCGCAGCGCGCATTCCGTTATATCGCCTGAGGACCACGGGGCGCTTGCTCCTGTTACGCTGTTTCATAGAGTCGCCAGACCGGCGGCGGAAGGTGGTCAGAGATGGAATGTCCTTGGTGATGTCTAGCACGGGTGTGCTCCTGTTAAAGCACCTTTCTAGGTTCTGCCAGAATACTCACATCCCTGTAAAGCAGAAAAGACCTCTTCCGGGCTGCCGCGCAGAAATTTTTCCCTGACGGAGAATTTCCTATTCGCTCTGGGCACTAGCCACTATTGCGAATTAAGAGTGATCGGTGAGCGCTCCAGCCTGACCCTCGTGTGCAACCGGGTTGCACAAACGCACGCCCGATGCGCCCGAACACGCCATCACTGGCTACCAGGGGGCAGGGCATCGGCAGCCGTCCCATGTCGGGGATGGCAAAACCCTGGTTGTTCTGCGCCGCCTGCATCGCGGCGGCGGCGCCCCGATTGCCGAGGGGAATGAATGGAAGGCAGTCTCTAATTCAACTTTTTTTCCAATGTGGCTGTCATTTGTGTTTGAGAGCCACCCATCACCGTGATCCATTGAGACCAATTCTGATAGTCGCTTGCAAATGCGCGAATGGAATGTGGCCCTGGCCGGAGGCTCAATGTCGCCGGAGCCTTTCCCATGAATGAATCATCCACGTAGACTTCCGCTCCGGCTGGGTTTGAGATCAGGAAAATTGTCCCGAGAGTGTCACTGGTTCCTGTGGTGGCTCCTTCACGTGCCGGCGCGGGGATTGGCGTATCCAAGCGGAGCCTAGACTCGGGTGTATCTGTCGATTGGTCTGACCTTTCCATGGACGTGCCGGCAGGATGGTTCATGTCGCCATCGGCGAGTTGCATCGATCGACTTAGCAGACCTTGCGTTTTTACTTCAATCGGCATCTGCGATAGAACCGGTTGCACATCGTCGGCTTCTACGGAAACCGAGGGCACGACCGGCATGTGGTTTGTTCGTGCAACTGCGATGTGCGATGTATTCGTGGGCGAAGAGAAATTTCTGACTGCCGCTGCGAGGCACAGAGCCGCAGCGGCAGCGCCAGCCAAGATCCTGGCGCGGATCGGGAAATGTTTGCGTGTCGACGGGTATGCATTTGCTTGCGCTGGGGCCGGTCCTTCCTCTCTCCGTAGTGTCGCAAGAGACAGTTGCGAAGCAGCAGTCGTGGTGGGCTGCGTTAGCATCGATTGTGAGATATGGCTCGTTTCAGGAGGAGGTAACCCCGCAGACGCCTGCGAACAATCCGTAGCCGGGGTTGAGGGCGGGGGCAATGTTAAAACGTTCGCGGGTGCCGAGGTAGGCGGCGGGGCCATCGGTCGCGGCTTGGCTGGTTTTTCCGGCGTTGCCCCGACGTTTTGTACCTTTCGCGGCGACTTCAGGACGCCGTGCGGATCGTAAACTCCCCAGAAATCCCTCATCGGATGCGTGAACTGGATTTCGGCGTAGTTCCTTGCGGCGGGGGATTTCCTGGCGTACAGGACCCGGCAGACCATCTCCTGGTCGGATCTAAGATTTGTAACGACCACAATTTGGCCCCGTTCCGGATTGGCCCGCAACGGGATTACCGCCCCGTTTTCAAAAACGATGACGGTGCAGGTATGTTCGGAAAATGGCACGAGCCCAGCAGATTTGCCTGCAACGGAAGCGACGCGGTGCACTCCCTGTACGCGCACCGGAACTTCCCGTATCCCAACGGCCTGATTTGCCACATTCGACGGCGGTTTCGTTGGTTCCGGCATGATCGTCGTTCGGAAGCCCCGGGTGGACTCTTCTCAATGGCCCGCGTGACACCAATATTCTGGTCCTCGGTGAGGGGACCAGCCAATAGTACTTAGTACCGTTCTGGAAATTGAATCAAGAATGCTCGACGGTTTGTTTGCCTTGCCACCCGTTTCAAACTCAGAGATGCGGATTCCCCGAACCAACGGGCAGAGAATCGGCCTATCCGGCCGCGGTCCCGTGTCGTCAGGGCCTTCCATTCCCTCGTATCCTTATAATCTGTGCCACCGTCCGGGGCACGCCCTCTCGCGGATCTAACAAGTCTTTGAGGACCAGTCGGCCCCCCCTCGGCAACACCAAGCCACGGCTCTCCAGGCATTCGTCTACATTTCTGCCCCGAAGAAATAAACCTAGTCAGAAGTTACTCTTTCATGACAGCAAGTTAGCAACCCACAGGGGCTGGCCTTCGAGATCTGATAGGCTCAAGACAATTGTCGACCAATTCCATCTTTAGAGGTTTCTGAAGGTGAATAAGCGAAGTGGGGTTAAGGCAACGGCGCGGTCCCGCCGGTCGGAAGGGGGAGCCTCGCTGATCAAAACTATAATCGTCGTAGCCGTCGCGCTAGCCGCTACGGCCACGACGGTCGTGGCGTTCCAGCCTGCCTTCAAGGACGCGCCAATTGACGCGGCCATGTGCGACGCCATGCCGGCACAAATTCGCGCCGTCAACGTTTTTCGAACTCCGGGGTGCCCCCCGTCCCCTGAGATTGCTCAAAGTGGCAGGGCTCAGTCTGGGAATTTGTAAAGGAGAGATCGTCGTGAGCACGAAACGGGAAAACGGAATCGCTCTCATCACCGCCTTGATGGTCTTGTTTCTGATATCGGCGATTATTGCCGGGATGTCCTGGATGGTGATGACCGATCAGCGATTGGGCGGAAACAACGCCAACCGCGAAGTGGCCTTTTACGGAGCCGAAGGAGGCATGGAGAAGATGACTGCCGACCTGGGCAACATTTTCACCGAGTACGGCTCTTTGACCGCGGCTAACATAGCGAC
>JBEKBP010000058.1:0-26423 GCA_050015335.1 Candidatus Acidiferrales bacterium
TATTTTGAATCGTTCGCTCACCAAGGTCCTCGATCCGCTGAGTAACGCGGTTGTACGGATACGTGCGGATCGCGGGATGATCGCCATCGCAAGCACTAAGCCGAGTTGGACCGCTTCCCGCCAAATTCAATCGCCATTTGGTGATGGTGTTGGACAAGGGCCTGACTCCAGTGGGTGACTCAAAGTCGGACCAGCGCATCTGAGTCATGGCGACCGGATCGAAAATGCTGGCCCCATGAGGCGTAAAGCTACCACCGCGTGGGGCTGTGGGCCGGGGGGATGCCAAATGTTCGGAAAACACACGCCCGTCAATATCTCGCGCCAAAATATCGTGTGATTCGTATACGGCTTGACTGCCGTCAGGTTTTATTTGGACGCGGCGAGCATTCACTTCCGCACGAAATGGTTTGCCAGTCACCACCGGAATACGAGGAAGGGACGGGAAACCATTCCCCATTGAGCCAGAAGAATATTGGCTGGAAAGCGGCGGGAGCGGAGAATTCGTCTGCGCAAAAACTGTTGCGCCAACCACAGTCGCCAAAAGGAAGATTCGTCTTGCGGGAGTGACTAGACGCATCGGCGTTGCCCGCACTATCAATCTGGTCTTTCACTAGTGCTGCCAACTATAGACGTCGGTTTTAGCGAAAGGTTGCCCGAACCTCATTTCGACAGGGCACACGCTCGACTCTCAACCACCGAATTCAGGTGACTGCGGCTGACTCCTGGCCCAACTCGCATCGCTCAGAAGGAAGCCGATGTCGATACTCAGATGGCGGCACCTGCTGAAACGAGTAGGCCCAGCTTGCACCGAGCGATCATCGCTCAACAAAGAGTGCCGATGGAAAGGATGGCGTCCGGGGCGGCTTCGCTGAACGGAAACCCAATCACGGACGTCTCACCAAAGGCGGCGGATTTAAAAGCAAAGGCTCCCTTTAGGCAACTGCCACTGGCCGATGTTTTTCGGCGGCTCTTAGCATCCTTCATCGGTTCGTTCATTCGCCCGCCGAACCCGCTTATGCTAGACTTTACATTGGACTAGGTAGCTGACAAGACAGCTGGTACCGGGACGATGACACGGGCAACTCTCCATAAGACGGCGAACTCTTCCCGCGTTGATTCAGGTGATACGCGCCGCGGACGGATGCTTGCGTGGATGCAAGCTCAGCATGCGCCGGCACAAGGCGGCGAGTTGGCGCGGCGCTTCCGGGTGAGCCGACAGTGCGTCGTGCAGGATATCGCGATCCTGCGCGCCAGCGGGAACCAGATACTTGCCACCCCCCAGGGATATCGCCTCCCGGAACAAGCTTCCCGGGCCTTTCGGGCGATTCTCGCTTGCCGTCACGAGCCGGAGCGGACCGAAGAGGAACTCCAAATCCTGGTCGATCACGGCGTCAAGATTCTTGATGTTCTCGTCGAGCATCCGGTCTATGGCGAACTTCGCGGATCGCTGATGATCGAATCGCGGGCAGACTTGCAGGATTTCCTGGCGAATATTCGAACCACGAAGGCAGCGCTGCTTTCCTCCCTTACCCATGGAGTTCATCTGCATACGGTGGAGGCCTCGCGAGAGCCAATGATCTCTCGGGCTAAGGCAAAGCTGCACGCGCGAGGATTCCTGCTGAAGTAAGACGCCCATGGATTCAAATCTCACACGCAAGCAACAACTCGAGAAGTCCCTGTTTCGGGGCGGCAGCCTCACTCTGCAAAAGCCCGCCTACGCGCAGGAAGTGCGCTGTCTGATGGAAGCATTGCTGCGAGTGGATCTGACGCCTCAGGATTTGACAGTGGCCGCGCTCGAGATCAAAAACCTGCCCGTTTCCGCATTCGTTCTGGCTCGCGAGGCTGGGGTGGCCGCGGGACTCGAAGAATTCGCGTTCCTCTTCAAGGCGCACGGAATTTCGGTGCGCTTCGAGAAGAAAGATGGCGAGGTCTTTGCGGCCGGCGACACGCTGTTGCGCATGGAAGGCCAACACAGAGAGCTCCTGGCGCTCGAGCGCTCGGGACTGAACCTGCTTCAGCGCATGAGCGGCATTGCGACCATGACGCGCTGCCTCCAGGAACGCGTTCGAGGCCGCTGCCATTCCACGCGGGTGGTGGCCACGCGCAAGACTCTGTGGGGACTGCTCGACAAACGCGCTGTTCACCTGGGCGGCGGGGGAACGCACCGGCTCGGGCTGGGCGACGCAATCCTGATCAAGAACAATCATCTCGCCCTGATCGCGCGGCACGAACAGGACGCTGCACCAGAGGCTCTGGCGCGCGCTTGGTGCCTTCGCAAAGAGGCGGCGTTCATCGAAATCGAAGTGCGAAGCGAGGGGGCGGCGTTGGCTGCGGCTGAGACATTTCGGAAACTGCAAAAGGAGTCTGCCGAACACTATCCCTGCCTGCTGCTGCTGGACAATCTGGCGCCGAAGGAGATCCGCCCGATCGTTGAGTCGTTGCATCGCGAACAGTTGTGGGATTATGCGCTGATCGAAGCCAGCGGCGGAGTCTCGGAAAACAATGCCGAAGCCTACGCCGACACCGGCGTAGATGCGATCTCGATAGGGGCACTGACTCATTCGGCGCGAGCACTCGACCTTTGCTTACGAATTTCATAACTCAATTCGGATACGCTCAGAAAGGAAAGCCCATGCCCGAGATGGAAATCCTTCAGGACCGCTTTCAGGCTCGCTATACGATCCCTCCCGTGGAGACAATCGCCGACGGGCCAGAAGAGATTCGCGACAAGCAACAGCGCGTGCGGGAATTGTGCGCCAAACACAACGCCATTCTGCTCGCCCATCATTACCAGCGGCCGGAAGTGCAGGAGGTGGCAGACGCTGTGGCCGATTCCCTGAAGCTTTCGCAAGCCGCTGCAAAAACCGACGCCGACGTGATTGTATTTTGCGGAGTACATTTCATGGCGGAAACAGCAGCGATTCTGTGTCCGGACAAGATCGTACTTCTGCCCGACCTGCGCGCCGGCTGCTCGCTGGCTGCCGCCATCACACCGGAAGAGCTTCTGCGGTGGAAACAGAAATTGCCCGACGCCGCAGTCGTCTCCTACATTAATACATCGGCTGCCGTGAAGGCGGAGAGTGATTACTGCTGCACATCGGCGAACGCGGCGAAAGTCGTCGCGGCCATACCCGCCGATCGGCCGATCCTTTTCCTCCCCGATAAGTTTCTGGCTGCCGTGGTCGCGCGGCAATCCGGTCGGAGCAATATCGTCGCATATCCCGGATACTGCCACGTCCACAAGACGATTCGGCCCGATGACGTGGTGGAGATCATGGAGGAGCACCCGGACATCGAACTTCTTCTGCATCCCGAATGCGGTTGTGTGAGCTCGTGTATGGCGAAAGCGGCCGATGGCTCGCTGCCACAAGAACGCACCTTTTTTCTTTCCACCGAGGGAATGCTGCGTCACATCGGGGAATCTTCGGCAAACGAATTCGCTGTGGGAACGGAAGTGGGCATCATGCATCAGTTGGACAAGCAATTCCCGGAGAAACATTTCCTCCCCATCAATCCCAATGCCATTTGCGCGTTCATGAAAACAATCACTCTGGACAGGGTTTTGCAGTCGCTTGAAACGATGTCACCCCAGATCACCGTGCCGCCCGAAATCGCGAAAAAAGCTCGGCGCGCGATCGATCGGATGCTGGAGCTCGCGTGAACTCATCGATTCGCCTGCGAGTGGGCATTCTTGGCGTGGGCTCGATTGGCCGAACGCTCGCGACGGCTCTCGACGCCAAGCGCATCGATGCGGAACTGGTGGGCATCACCGATCAGGAACCGTCAAGAGCCGAGGCCGTGGCGGCTGAACTCGCGTCGCGGCCCCGCGTCGTCTCGCTGCACGAACTGCTTCAACGGGCCGACTTGGTGGTTGAGGCGGCCAGCCAGTCTGCGCTGCTCGATTTTGTTCCGAAGGCGCTGGCCGCCGGACGGGACATGCTCATCATGAGCGTGGGAGGTCTGTTGGGGCACGAGGACTGGTTTCGTCAGGCTGGCGAGAAAGGTTGCCGGATCTATGTGCCGTCCGGCGCCATCGCCGGACTCGACGGGATTAAGTCCGCTTCGATGGGCTACGTGCAGTCAGTCGTGCTCACCAGCCGCAAGCCTGTTGCGGCGCTGCGCGGCACCAAGTACGTGGCCGATCACGATGTTCCGCTCGAAAGCTTTCACGAAGAAACCGTTATTTTTGAAGGAACGGCGGAAGAAGCTGCGCGGGCGTTCCCGACAACATCCAATGTGGCAGCCTCCCTGCGGCTGGCGGTGGAGTGCACCGTTCCTGTAACAGTGAGGGTTGTGGCGGTTCCGGGCGGCACTCAGAATGTGCACGAGATTCGCGTGCAGGGAGAGTTCGGGCGGCTATCTGTCGACGTTGAAAACGAGCCCTCGAAAACCAATCCGCGCACCTCCCAGCTGGCCGCTTTTTCGGCGCTGGCCACGCTGAACAATCTCACGCGTTCGCTGCGAATCGGAACGTAGCGGCGTTCTGCTTCGTGAGGCGAACATTTGAAGTGCGCCCCAAAGAAGTAGAAGTGAGCTAGAATGAGCCCATGGAATCCGCGGGAAGCAAGCTCGCGCCGGGCGATGCGGTTCGCGAACGCGAACGTTCACGCGAACGCAAGGCTGCGGCATGGATCCTCGTATTGGCGATGGCGATTTCGGCCATCGTGGCGATGCTCCTGACCGCTTATTTTCAGCGTCCCTAATACACACCGTCCTCGATAAAAAATACGTCTGCCCGAAGTGTGCAGCATGGCTACTCTGACTGTCGCCTTTCGCGCCAGGATGGGGAGATTCGCGCTTCCCGGTAAGCTACAAGCGGGCAGTCGAGACGATGGCGGGATTGACGGCGGCCATCGACCGAGATTCATCGAGGATTTTCTGCAGGATTTCAGGAATTTCGAAGACGGCCCGATTGTGCAGCGCCGCAGCATTCGCCCGATAGCGCGAGAGAATGGCGGGCTCTACAAGCTGTGCGACGGCTTCGTCGACTTTACGAAAATTCCGCAGGACCAAACCCATCTCCTTCTCGACGATCCAAACCGCGTTGTAGCGCTCCTGCGGAAGAGTCCACGCATTGCATTCAACGATTACCGGCAGTTTCATCGCAAGGGCCTCGCTGACGCTGCCGGGACCGGGCTTGCCGATGAAGAAATCGGCAAGCTGCATGTAGTGATTTACTTTTGTGGTGAACCCTTCGACGAAGCGCGGAAGGCGCGATGTTTGCGCTCGCAGGGCGTCTCTCAACTTGTCGTTCCGGCCGCAGATCAGGATTAGCTGAAGGGCGAGGTTCGACCGATCCAGGCGATCGGCTATGTCCAGCATCGCCTGGGACCCGTGCCCGCCAAAGAGTATGAGAGCGGTGGGGAGATCGGCGCCAAGCCCGATGCGCACGCGCTCGGCAAGGCGATCCTCAATCGGCGGATCGTAGAACCTCGGGTGCAAGATCATTCCCGAGGTGCGGAAAATCCGGTTATCGGGATGCCCCATCGAGCGCGCTTGGGCCACGGCGCGATCCGAACCGCAGATAAGGTACTGCCGCTGGCGTTCGATCCAGAAATGAGGCGGGTAGTCAGCGATGTCGGTGAGAATGGTCACGAAGGGCCGTTGCGCGAACACGCGCCGAAAGCTTTCGCTCATGGCGCGGTTAAAATGCGGCACGAACGAGACCACCATGTCCGGCTGCGTTTCTTTCCAGTGCCGTTCGAGAAGCTTTACGGTTGGACGGTGATAGGCCCAAATCACTGCTTGCAACACGCGCATCAACTGAGGACTGCCAAGCGTCCAGCCGGTGCGCAGCATCTCGTTGTAGAAGTCCTGGATGCGTATATCGAAGTATTTCTTGAGGATGTCCAGGTCGTCGAGCAGTTCCTGGAGGTTGGTGAGCCGGACTTCCCAGGGCTTGCGGCCTGCCTCGATCGACATTTGGAGGGCCGTGGCAGCCGCGCGGTGCCCCCCTCCTGCATCGAAGAAAACAAACTCGATACGTTCCATTCGCAGGGCATTCTTGCACCACAGGGGCCCGAGATTGCTACAGGAGTGTTAAAAGGACTGATCTTGTGACTAATTAGTTAAGTGCCTGTATTTTCAGAATGTTAGCTGAGCTTTCATCTGTGGGTAACCTTGTGAATTTACTGTGGAAAATGTGAAGTGCGATATGCATGTCCACTCGTATTTTTCAGGGGCCTGCACCACCCCCTTTGTCGGCACGTTCTGTCGTGAAAGCTACAGCGATCCCCACCAGGTTTACTCCCTGCTCCAACTGCGCGGCATGAACTTGTTTACCCTGACCGATCATGACTCAATCGAAGGGTCGGAGAGGCTGAGGCGGCACCCGAATTTCTTCCTGAGCGAGGAGTTGACGTGCCAGATGCCCAGCGGTACCAACGTCCACATTGGCGTCTACGACTTCCATGAGCGCCAGCACGTCCAGCTTCAGCAGCGCCGGAATGACCTGGTCGCCCTGCTGATGTATCTGAGCGAGCGGAAGCTATTTTTCAGCATCAATCATGTGTTTTCAAGCGTCACAGGGCGTCGCGAACTTGAAGATTTTGAATGGTTTAAAGAGTATTTCCCCGCGGTTGAAATCCGCAACAGCCACATGCTGGAATGCGCCAACAGAGAAGCGGCAGCTCTCGCGGCTCGATGGAACAAGATCGCCATCGGCGGAAGCGACGCCCACGCCCTTCCCTCGGTGGGAACAGCCTACACAGAAGTTGCTGGGGCGCGAAACAAGGATGACTTCTTCGCGGCGCTTCGCAACGGCATGGGCCAGGTAGCAGGCGAATCGGGATGCTTCACGAAGCTCACCCGTGACGTGTTCTGCATCGCGCGGGACATGATGCGGGAAAAGGCCTGGACGACCCTCCTCGCACCGCTGGCCGTGCTGATTCCGGCGATCACACTTCTCAACTACTGCGACGAGCGCGCCTTCCTTCGCCGGTGGGCGCCGCAGGTTCTCCATCAGCACGAGGCTCGCAAACGCCGCTGGCTCACCGCGCCGCAGAGACCGGTGGAGGAGTTGGTATGACGGTAACAAAAGCCGTCTGGAACCAGATTCAGTCAAATGACCATCGCTTGATGAAACGCGTGCATCGCTGGCGAGCGCCGCGATGGTTCCGCGTTCTCATGATCGCCGCAACACGCGGTGGCGACGGATGGCTGTGGTACGCACTAGGGATCATTCTTCTTTTATATGGGGGCGAGCACCGCTTTCAGGCCATTGGCGCGGGAACCTCCGCGGCGGTCGTAAGCATTCTGCTGTTTAGCACACTCAAGCAAGCGAGCCACCGGAAGCGGCCTTGTGAAATCGAGCCTCACTGTTGGGCCTCGATCTTGCCCCCGGACCAGTACTCCTTTCCGTCCGGGCATTCCATCACTGCATTCAGCACCGCAATTTCCATTGGTCTTTTCTACCCGCAATTGCAAGCTCCCTTGCTGACTGTGGCATTGCTCATCGCAGGCTCGCGCATCATTTTGGGAATGCACTTTCTCAGTGACGTTCTGGCGGGGGCAACGATCGGTGCAATTCTAGGGGTCCTGAGTTTCCACATTTTCGCGGCTCTCTAACGAACCGACCAAGATCGGATGGTCCGGAGATTCGCGCACGGCCCCATCTATCGCGCGGTGGGGATGGTCGCGGCCGATTCCGGAATCTGCTGCTTGTGCAGCAGGTCCACTACCGAGCGGTAAATCTGGGCCCGTACTTCGTGCCGCTCGTTCACCCGCGTGATGTAACGCACCATCACTTTCACACCAGTACCTGCCGGTTGAATGCTCAGCGACAGCGTGACCCAGAACCCTTTCTTGGCATACGCGGGGGTCACGCGGTTCCATTCCTGTTCCGCTAAATGCGCGTTTACCGCCGTCGCATCGGCCACGATCTTCTGAATCGCTTCGGCCGTCGCGTACGGCTCAGCGGTGTCGGGGACCTGCACCTCGATCTGGTCCCATAGCCATTGTCCCGACATCGAAAAATTGAAATAGTGCCCCTCGATCGCAAAGCCGTTTACGAAGGAGACTTTGCGTCCGGTGGGATGGCCGGCGTTTGTCCAGCTGCCAGTTTCAAGCAAAACGGTGTGAAGAAGCCCCAGCTGAGCCACTTCCCGCCGACGCCATTAATCTCGACTCAATCGCCGGGACGAATTCCGTTTCTGCCCATCAACACGAACCAGCCAAAAAACCCGACTATGAAATCCTGGTCACGGTAAGGCCGGCGCCGGCGAGAGCGAGCACCGTCGCCAAATTGCTTGGCACGCCGAAGATCACAAGCAGGATGAATAAGAGCCCCAGGGCCTGCGTTGAAAGCAGCACGACGGCGCGAATCGTGTGCAGCTGCCTGCGCTCGAGCGCGATTCCCGCAAAGATGCGCTGAATCCAGTAGCTTGAAACCAGCACAAGAACCGCAATCGACAGAATCAGGAAAACACCGAGAAACATTCCGTGCAGAAACCGTTTCGCCCGTTCCTCCAAATGGGCGGCCCAGTCCCGGTACGGGGTGGCCAGTTGATTTTCAAATTCGATGCGCTTGTCAAATTCAGAAAGACTCTTTTGAACCGCACTCAGATGCCGCAGGAACGATAAGGCGGCGCTTGCTTGCGGCCCGCTTGCGGGAGTTTGGACGGGTTCCAAGGGCACCGCACTGCTTCCGCCCTGGCGGATGACCTTCTTTTGGAATTTTTCTTCATCGAGCTCTCTTCCCAGGGCTTCGTGGGAGGCAGAGAGCTTATCGACCCGCACAAGGGCCTCGGATTCGGCTTAGGCAAGCAGCTTTTCCTTCGAGCGAAGGGACCACCAAGCCTGGAACTCGGCTACGATGTTGCGTGACTGCGTCAGTTCCGCCGAAGGCGACGACGTGGCCGCCATGGCACTCGCAGCAGCTTCCGGATGCGCATTGGCGGTGTGGACCTCGGAGGCCTCATGCTGGTCGATCCGTTGCTGTATGGCAGCCTGTTTGTCGCCGCCCGCCCGAATCAGGTCCTCATCTGCATCTTCCATGTCGTCCTGGTCGAGAGCCAGTTGCGCCTGCGCGATGCCGAGTTGGTCCTGAAGCGCATCTTTTTGGCTCGCGCCGGCCCGACAATCGATGGGCCCGAATTCGGGCAACCGGTGCGACCTGCGAACCTGCTCTACAAATCGAGAGGGAAGGGACTCTCGCCCGTGATTAGGCGCGCCGAGCGGTCGTAGGTGAGGTAGAGCCAGCCCCATTGCAGGAATACCAGGAGTCGATTTTGGAATTGAACGATGTAGAGCAGATGGATCACTACCCAGATGAGCCATGCCGGCCAGCCCGAAAGGTTTGTCCCATTCAGATCGGCCACCGCGGCACCGCGCCCGATCGTCGCAAGATTTCCCTTGTCTAAGTAGTGAAATGGCTGCGTCGTGGGGTTACCCCGCGCGCGCCGATCAATCACGTTCGCGACGTATCGCCCTTCCTGAATCGCTGGCTGGGCTACTCCGGGGAGGGGCTTGCCGGTTTGATGACTATAATTGGCCAGATCGCCGATCACGAAAATTTCCGGATGCCCCGGCACGGTGAGATCAGATTCGACCATGACCCGTCCCGCCTTGTCGACCTGTGTGCCGGTTTGCTCCCCGACGATCCGCCCGAGCGGCGAACTCTGCACGCCCGCCGCCCATAGAATGGTGCGCGTTGGAATCTCTTCGGTGTGGTCACCTTCCCGAATGGTAACCGAATGCTCCTGCACATTCGTCACAAACGCATCTGTGCGGACCGTGACATTGAGGCGCTCCAGCATTTTCCGAGCAGCCTCGGAGAGTTGACTCGGATAGGACGGCAGCACCCGCGTGGCGCCTTCCACCAGAATGATGCGGGTCTTAGACGGGTCGATATTCCGGAAGTTGTGGCGCAGCGTGTCGTTCGCGATTTCGCCAAGCGCCCCTGCCAGTTCGGCTCCCGTGGGACCGCCTCCCACAATTACAAACGTCATCCAGGCTCTTAACTTCTCGGCGTCGTTCTCCCGCTCGGCCGCTTCGAAGGCTAGCAGTATCCGCCGACGCATCGCCGTGGCATCCTCGATTGTCTTGAGACCGGGAGCAAACTGCTCCCAGTCGTCGTGGCCAAAATACTGATGACTTGAACCTGTCGCCACGACCAGCGTGTCGTAGTCGACGGCGCCGTCTCTCAGAATGACGCGGCGGTTCGTCACATCGATATGACTCGCCTCCGCCAGCAGAACACGGGTGTTCTTCTGGCTTTTCAGAATGTTGCGCAGCGGGGATGCGATGTTCGCCGGAGAGAGCGAACCTGTGGCTACCTGGTATAGAAGAGGTTGGAACAAGTGATAATTGCAGCGGTCGATTAGGGTCACATCCACCGGGACGCTCTTCAGGTGCCTCGCAGTGCTCAGTCCGCCAAATCCCCCACCCAAGATCACTACACGCGTCCCCGCCATGATATTTCCCATCCTCGGCAATCAAGCCTTCCACCCGACGGTGGTTGCTGCTTCTATCTATCCGCGCGATTGGATGCCCGCCAAAACCTGGAAGTATCGACTTTGGCGCTAGATAGCGTCCCGGACAGCCACACGTCTCAGGTGCTTATTAAATCCTTATGGTGCGCTTATTCCATTTTGATGCGTTGGGAATAGACTCGGTTTGTCCTTCCCTACCGGCAGACGATTCTGGGCCGGTACCGGGAGCAGAGAGAGATAGCATGTGCATTTTGATTCTAACTGCGATGGTTCCCCTGTTGGGCTTCTATCTCTACGTTCTCATGAATTCTCAAACAGAGCTTCTGCGCACAAAGCGGAACCAGACGCGTGGCAGGAAAGCGGTACCTCTCCGCAGGCGTGCCGGCCAATGGGGCGAAGCAGCGAGCAAAGCAGAGACGGCCGCGGCGCTACAGAGCTATCAGTTTGAGTCCGTTTATCTCGGGCCATTTCTTCCTAGTCTCCGTCTAGGTTCGCAAGCACAAGGGCGCACGGAGAAACGTGATGCAGATTACAGCCAAACTTGCCGTATGAGCAGAAAATCGTTTGGGGATTGTTTATAAAGAGTTTATGTTTGACTTATCTCTTCCTAATAGCGTGAGGATATTTTGGCTTTCGCATCAAGCCGGGGGCGAGATAGCTGCCAATACGAGAGGGGAGAACTGAGATCATGAAAGACCTTCTTTTTGTTGCGTGTGCAGTGGGCTTCTTTGCCGTGGCGATCGGCTATGTATGGGCGTGCGATCGGTTGAAGTAGGGGGAGAGCGACGATGCTGGGCAATATCGTACTGCTGGGAATCTGCACGTTGATGTTTGTGTATTTGATCGCGGCGCTGTTGTGGCCGGAGAGGTTCTGACATGACTGCGAATGGCTGGCTGCAAATCGGGATATACCTGCTCGTTCTGCTGGCGATTACCAAGCCGATCGGCGCCTTCATGGCGCGCGTTTTTGCTGGACAGAAAACCTTTCTCGATCCTGCGCTGCGCCCTGTCGAGCGCCTGCTCTATCGGATCGTGGGCGTCGATGACAAGCGCGAGATGGATTGGAAGGAGTACACCATCGCGATGCTCCTGTTCAGCGGAGTCAGCATGCTCGTGCTCTACCTGATTGAACGGGTGCAACAGGTGCTGCCCTGGAACCCGCAGCATTTCCCGAAGCTTGCGACCGACCTAGCCTTTAATACCGCCGCGTCGTTTACGACCAACACCAACTGGCAGAACTACGCCGGCGAATCGACGATGAGCTACTTCACGCAAATGGCGGGCCTCGCTTACCACAACTTCGCTTCCGCAGCGGTCGGGATCGTGATCGCTATCGCGGTGGTCCGCGGAATCGCGCGCCGCGAATCGAAAACCATTGGCAACTTCTGGGTCGATATGACCCGGTGCTTCCTGTGGGTTTTGTTACCACTCTGCATCCTGGTAGCATTGGTTTTTGTCTCACAAGGGATGATTCAAAACCTCAAGCCTTATGACACAGGGAAGCTACTGAATCCGCAGACCGTGCAGACGACGGGGGCCGACGGCAAGACTACGACCCAAACCGTTACCGACCAGGTAATCGCGCAAGGGCCGTTTGCCTCGCAGGAGGCCATTAAGGAATTGGGCACCAACGGCGGCGGTCCCTTCAACGCCAACAGCGCGCATCCATTCGAAAATCCCACTCCTTTTACGAATTTTCTTCAGCTTCTGCTGATCTTCGCCATTCCAGCAGGCCTCACCTACACCTTGGGGAGTATGACAGGCTCTCCCAAGCACGGGTGGGCCGTGTGGGGCTGCATGGCGATTTTGTTTCTTGTGGGTGTGACCATAGCGTATAACGCCGAAGCTAAAGGAAACCCTCTGCTTCACGACATCGACCAGAAAGTAAGTGCAACGCAGCCCGGCGGCAATATGGAAGGTAAAGAAGTGCGGTTCGGAATTGCCAATTCGGCTCTCTACGCCACCATTACCACCGATGCGAGCTGCGGCTGCGTGAATTCCATGCATGATTCCTTTACCCCGCTTGGCGGCATGGTCCCCTTGATCAATATCATGCTGGGAGAAGTCGTGTTCGGAGGAGTTGGAGCAGGGCTTTACGGAATCATCGTCTTCGTGATCCTGGCGGTCTTCATTGCGGGTCTGATGGTGGGCCGCACACCGGAATATCTCGGGAAGAAAATCGAGGCCTATGACGTGAAGATGGCCATGCTCTCCGTGCTGATTTTCTGCTTGTCCATTCTGGTCTTTACGGGCATTTCGGTAGTGAACAAATTCGGCACCTCGAGCATTTCCAATCCCGGGCCGCACGGACTCACGCAAATCCTATATGCGTATACCTCGAGCACAGGCAACAACGGATCCGCGTTTGCCGGCCTGAACGGAAACACGCTCTGGTTTAACGTGTCGCTGGGATTTGCCATGCTGCTGGGGCGCTTCATCCAGCACATCCCGATCCTGGCGATTGCCGGAAATCTGGCACGCAAAAAGCTTGTGCCGCCTTCCGCCGGCACGTTTCCGGTCACGACGCCGCTTTTCACGTTCTTGCTGACTTCGGTCATCCTGATCTTAAGCGCACTTACGTTTTTCCCCGCGCTCAGCCTGGGCCCGATTCTTGAGCACCTGCTGATGAACACCGGAAAGGTTTTTTGAGGACTCCCATGACGACACAATCGATCGAGCCAGAAAACGTGCCTTCGCCCGCCAATGTTCCTGATTCCAGTTTCAAGGCGCTGACAAGAGAACGCAAGCAGTCGCTCTGGACTGGCGGAATTGTCGGTGGCGCCATGCGCGATTCGTTCAAGAAGCTCAACCCCCGCACGCTCATGAAGAATCCCGTCATGTTCGTGGTGGAGGTCGGCGCGGCGATCACGACATACGATCTGATACGCGACCGCATCCAGCACCTGGGAGGATTCGGGTTTGAACTCCAGATCACTCTCTGGCTGTGGTTCACGGTCCTTTTCGCCAACTTTGCCGAGGCCATGGCGGAAGGCCGCGGAAAGGCCCAGGCAGACACGCTGCGCAAGGCCCGCGCAGAGACCGTGGCCAAGCGCATCCGGCAAGACGGCTCGCTAGAGGAAATTGCCGGCTCGAAGCTGCGCGCCAACGACCGCGTGAAGGTGATTGCCGGGGAATTCATCCCCGGCGATGGCGAGGTGGTGGAAGGCGTGGCCTCGGTGGACGAATCCGCCATCACCGGTGAATCGGCCCCGGTGATCCGCGAATCCGGCGGCGATCGCTCCGCCGTCACAGGTGGGACGCGGGTGCTTTCTGACCAAATCATCGTGCGCATCACATCGAACCCCGGGGAGACGTTCCTCGACCGGATGATCAAGCTGGTCGAGGGCGCCGAGCGTCAGAAGACTCCCAATGAGATTGCGCTCAATATTTTGCTGTCCGGACTCACGATCGTCTTCCTTTTGGCCGTGGTCACCCTCCAACCCATGGCGATCTATTCCGGCTCACCTCAATCGATTTTCGTGCTGATTTCGTTGCTCGTCTGCCTGATCCCCACGACCATCGGTGGATTGCTCTCCGCCATTGGTATCGCGGGCATGGACCGAGTCGTTCAACGAAACGTTCTCGCGATGTCCGGCCGCGCGGTAGAAGCCGCAGGCGATGTCGACACGCTTCTGTTGGACAAGACTGGTACCATCACGCTCGGCAACCGTCGCGCAACCGAGTTTGTGCCGGCCCCCGGCGTGTCCGAAAAAGACCTCGCCGATGCAGCCCAGCTTGCTTCCTTATCCGACGAGACGCCGGAAGGGCGCTCGATCGTCGTGCTGGCGAAGGAAAAGTACGGGCTGCGAGGCCGCGAGCTCTCCGCATACGCGGCTACGTTCATTCCATTCACTGCGGTCACGCGCATGTCCGGCGTCGATCTCGACGGCCGGCACATCCGTAAGGGCGCCTTCGATGCGATCACACAGCATTGCAAGGAATGCGGCCACTACGTTCCGCCCGAAGTGGAGGAAGCCGTCAAGACGATTTCGAATTCCGGCGGAACTCCGCTTCTGGTTGCCGAGGACCACAAGATTCTCGGAACGATCCACTTGAAGGACATCATCAAGGGAGGCATGCGCGAACGTTTCGATCAACTGCGGGCAATGGGAATCCGCACGGTGATGATTACCGGAGATAACCCGCTCACTGCCGCGGCTATCGCACGCGAGGCAGGCCTTGACGATTTCCTCGCGCAGGCAAAGCCCGAAGACAAGCTCGCGCTGATCCGCGCCGAGCAAGCCAAGGGAAAACTCGTCGCGATGACCGGCGATGGAACCAATGACGCCCCCGCGCTGGCGCAAGCCGACGTCGGACTCGCCATGAACGCCGGGACGCAAGCAGCGAAAGAGGCTGGCAACATGGTGGACCTCGACTCGAATCCGACCAAGCTTATCGAGGTCGTCGAGATTGGGAAACAACTCCTGATCACGCGAGGGGCTTTGACCACCTTCTCGGTTGCCAACGACGTCGCAAAGTACTTCGCGATTATCCCGGCGATGTTTGCCGGTGCTTTCCCCCAGCTCAACACGCTGAATGTCATGGCGCTCAAAACGCCGCAGTCGGCCATTCTGTCCGCTGTAATCTTCAACGCGCTCATTATTATCGCGCTTGTGCCACTGGCGCTACGAGGCGTGCGGTACCGTCCTCTCGGCGCAGAAGCCTTGCTGCGATGGAACCTGCTTGTTTATGGTGTCGGCGGCATCATCGCGCCGTTTATCGGAATCAAGCTCATCGATTTGATCATTACACACATCGGGTGGGCGTGAGGCGAACATGAAAAAAAATCTCTTAATTTCGATCTGGTTTACGCTCGCCACTACTGTTCTGCTGGGAATCATCTATCCGCTGGTGGTTACCGGGCTCGCCCAGATGCTCTTCCCGAAGCAAGCCAACGGAGAACTAATCAGCCAGGGAGGAAAGCTGGTTGGATCACATCTGATTGGCCAGCCTTTCACGGCTCCGGGATACTTCTATTCCCGGCCTTCCGCAGCAGGCGCTGCAGGATACGATCCCACCGCGTCGGGCGGCTCGAATCTTGGCCCCACGAATAAAGCTCTGATCGACCGAGTCGAAGCGAGCGTCAAAGCATTGCAGCCGACAAACCCGAATGCGCCGATCCCGGCCGACCTTGTGACCACTTCCGGATCAGGGCTTGATCCGCATATTTCTCCAGCGGCGGCAGCCTTTCAGATCCCGCGCGTGGCCCGCGAGCGCGGGGTGAGCGAACAGCAGGTGCGGGCTCTGGTGCAGAGACACACCGAGGGCCGCCAGTTTGGGCTTCTCGGAGAGGCACGCGTGAACGTGCTCGATCTCAACCTTGATTTAGACGCAGCCCATCCAATGCATTAGAACACCGCGCCCCGTGCTGCTGGGAAGTGCTACTTCTCTGAGTAGGGAGTGGGAGCCTTTTCGGCAGGGGGCTCGAAGCGATATCCGACCCAGGGTTCGGTGTGTATGAAAAGCGGGTTGCGAGGGTCCGGCTCGATTTTCTTACGCAGTTGATTGATGAAAACGCGAAGGTATTCGGTTTCATCTCCATAATCGGGCCCCCACACGGCCTGCAGCAATCGGCGGTGGCCAAGCGACCTTCCCTGATTTGCCACGAGGTACCGCAGCAATTCAAACTCCTTGGGTGTGAGACGCACCGGCCGCTCTTTCACCATGACCAGCCTCTTGTCAAAGTTGATCGTGAGACCCCGCGAAACAAACGCAGGGACAGTCTCGCCCACAGCGGAACGGCGCAATCCGGCGCGGATGCGAGCCATGAGTTCCTCGGAACCGAACGGCTTGACGACGTAATCGTCGGCCCCGGCGTCCAGGGCTTGCACCTTGTCACGCTCGGTGTTCCGGACGGTAAGCATGATGATGGGAACATCGCTTGAGCCGCGGATTTCCCGACACGTTTCGAGGCCGGATCTCCCCGGCATATTCACATCGAGGAGGATCAGATCCACGTGTTCGCTGCGGATCTGTTCGAGGGCCTCGTCGCCGCTTCGCGCTTCAACCACCGCATAGCCGTAAGACGTAAGCGTGGTGCGCAGAACTCGGCGGATCTGCGGCTCATCGTCGACGATCAGAATTGTGGCGGAGTTCATGCGTGCACCGGCCGGGAGTGATCGACCGGCAACGTAAATGAAAAGACGGAACCTTGTCCGCGCTGGCTCATTAGACTAATCGAACCTCCGTGGGCTTCGACAATCGCTTTGGCAATGGGCAACCCCATGCCGGTTCCTTCGACGCTGTAACGCTGATTCTTGCCACGGTAGAATTTTTCGAAGATGAGCGCTTGTTCGAGGTCGTCGATTCCGTCACCGCGATCGGCCACGCTCGTCACCACGGCGTCACCGTTTGCTTCCGCCGTGATCGTGATGGGCTGGTTGGGGGAAGAATATTGGTTTGCGTTCTCAATCAAATGGACAAGAACTTCTCGCGCCCTCGACAGATCGGCCCGCACGGGCGGCAGGCCCGGTGCCACCAGCACTGTAACCGCGCGGTTCGCCAGCGCACCCCTGCAATGTTCCAGGGCCGCGCCAATCAACTCCTCGATAGGATGCGGCTTGAGCTCCAACTCGACTTCACCGGCGTCCAGCCGCGCCATTTCCCCCGCTTCCCCTACCAATCGGTTCAAACGATCCGTTTCTTCGTTGATGATCGTCAGAAGCTCTTGCTTCTGCACGTCCACCAAGCCTTCATTCGAAAGCAGATTTGTTACCGAGGCCTTGATCGAGGTAAGCGGAGTGCGCAGTGCGTGCGTGACAGCGTCGAGCAAAGCCGTGCGCAACTGCTCGCCCTGGCGTGCCGCCTCGGTCTGCCCGAGTTGCTCGACCGCCCGCGCGTGCGCCATCGCAATGGCCACGAGCGTGGCAATGGCCTCAAGAGTCTGCAGAGAGAGCGCCCTGCCCGAAATTCCCAGGCTGCCGATCGGTCGCACGCCAAGCCGAACCGGAACGAAACAGAGGCTATTGGGGGTGTCGAGCACCGGCTCCTCACGCGCGATCACCGACTTCAAGCTGTCGGTGTCCAGACCGGGAATCACCGGTCCGGACCGGTATACTTTTTGCTTGTCCGCGAGAAACAGCGCGGCGGCTCCTACTTCGAACGTTTTTACGATCTGGGCAGGGATGCGATTGAGCAGCTCCATCACGTTGCCTGATTCAAGCAGATCCCTGCTGAAGGCATACAGCTTCTCGATATCTCGCTGCCGCGCGGACGCCTCCTCTGATTGCTGCCGCGCCCGCGTTGCCAAGTGACTTCCGATCACGGCCACGGCAAGGAAGGTGACCAGGGCCACCCAGTTTTGTGGATCGGCCACAGTCAAAGTACCGATCGGCGGAAGGAAATAGTAGTTGAAGGCCACTACGGCGACCAGCGACATCGGAATCGAAACGGCCATGCCCCATCGTGTGGATACGGCTAAAATGGCGAGCAGTAGCGTGAGCGCCACGGTCGTGGCATTCGCGGCGAGAACTATGTGGTATAAACCGAGGATTGCGGCGACGACTCCGAGAGCCCCTACGAATTGGAGCACGCGGCTCAGGACGGGGGAGCGCACGGTGCTATTCTACCGTAGCTTCCCAGCGCCGGTTAGCAGAGAATGACGCCATGCCGAAAACACCCGAAGAGTGGCTGGAAGTAACCACTCCAGCGCAAAAAAGCAAGGGAGTGCTGAAACTTTTTCTCGGCTATGCGCCCGGAGTGGGAAAGACCTACAGTATGCTGAGCGAAGCCATCCGCCGCCACAGCCGCGGCGAAGATATCGTTATCGGCCTGGTCGAGACTCACGGGAGAAAGGGCATCGCTGAACTCGCCTCTCAGCTCGAATCGGTCCCGCGCCGCAAGATCGACTACAAAGGCACGGTGTTCGAGGAAATGGACGTCGACGCGATTCTGGCGCGCAAACCCCAGGTGGCCCTGGTCGACGAGCTGGCTCACACCAATATTCCCGGCACTCGCCATCGCAAGCGCTATGAGGACGTGCTCGAACTCCTGGAAGCCAACATCGACGTCATTTCTACCGTGAACATCCAGCATATCGAAAGTGTCGCTCCCACCGTCAACGCATTTACGGGAGTCATTGTCCGCGAGACGGTTCCGGACTGGGTGCTTCAGATCTCCCAGGAAACGGTGATGGTAGACCTGACGCCTGAAGCGCTCCAGAATCGAATGAAGCGCGGCGACGTCTACCACAAGGAGAAGATCGAACAGGCGCTGAGGAATTTTTTCCGGCGCGGGAATTTGATCGCTCTGCGTGAGCTTGCGCTTCGGCAAGTCGCCGAGCAGGTCGACCGCAGCCTCTCGTCGTATATGGATGAGCAGGACATTCAAAAAAATTGGGCGGTTCGAGAGCGCATCGCCGTGTGTATCAGCGCGAACCCCCGAGCGCAGTATTTGCTGGCACGCGCCGCGCGGATGGCACGCCGGATGGACGCCGAACTATATGCCGTCCACGTTGATATCGAGAGGTCCGGCACCAAGAACGAAAAGTCGCTGGAAGCCAACCTGCAGTTCGCAGAAAGCCTGGGCGCAAAGCCGGTTCGTCTGAAGGGAACCAATGTGGCCGGCACGGCGGCTCAATTCGTACGGGATAAGCACGTGACGCAAATGATTTTCGGAAGGTCCGCGGGGGAGGGCTGGCGCAAAATCCGCTATCTGAATGCAATCAATCGCTTTCTACGCGACGCACCGGCCGTGGATGTCCACATTGTTACTCAAGAATCCGACTAAAAGCGATTGACAGGCCTGGCGCTATTTCAGCAGGCGGCTACTATTGGAGTCGCCCCGTATCGAAACAATCGTCCACTCGAGAGGGATCGTTTAGGCTCTAGAAGAGGGCGAGAGTTTTAACTACGCGGAAGGCTTCCTACGCCTCGTGATCGAGCATTTCAAACCGCACCAAATCCGACCGAAAGCCTTTGGTCCTTACGGCACCATAGACAATTCCGGCCGCGATCCATGCCGAACCAGCAAGCTTAGCGGCTTGGCTCAAATGCAGCCAAATAAATAGGCAAATTCCGAATCCGAGCGCCGGCACGATCAGATTCATCCCGGTTTTCCGTTTCTCCCGCACGAAATACCGGACAAAGGCCGCGACGTTGACTCCCATGAAAGCAATAAAAGCCCCAAAGTTGAGCAGTTCCACGCCGCGCTCGTAGCTGAGCGAAAACGCACCCACCAGCGCAATGGCGCCAACCAGGAGGATATTATTCATGGGAATGTGACGTCTTGGCTCAATAGCCCCGAAGAATCCTCGCGGTATGGCCTCGCTGCGGCCCATTCCGTAAAGCAACCTCGCCGCCGCCAGTTGCGCTCCCATGCCCGATCCCACATTCGCAATCAAAATGGTGAAGTTCACCAGATGAAACAGAACAAATCCGCCCGCCTGCCGTGCCACCAAGGGGAAAGCGGATTCCACCATCTCTTTGGGGAATGGCTGGGAGCCCCACACCAGTTGTGCGGCATAGACCTCCAAGGAAGAGAGTATGCCCGTAATCACGCACACCAGAACAGTGGCCACCAGAATGTTCCGTTTGGGATTCTCCGCTTCCTCCGAAAGCGTCGAGATGCCGTCGAACCCTATGTAGGTCAGTACCGCTATCGACGTTCCCCGAAACACTCCGTGCCAGCTGAAGGTTGCCGGATTATAGAACGGCAAAGTGAACAGGCTGGCACCATATTGATGAAGTCCCCACAGGAAACGGACCACGAAAGCAAAGAAAATGAGGACCACGATCATCATCGCCGCCGCGAGCACGTCGTTGATTCGAGCCGATGTCTTGACGGCGCGGAGATTGAGAGCGGTGAAGGTCACCGCAAACGCGGTCGCGAGCACCCCATATGGCACGCCCGGAAGAATATTCTGGGTAAGCTTACTGCAAATCACCGTGCAGATCAGCGGGTTCAGGATGTAATCCATCACCATCGCCCACCCCGTCACGTATCCGAGAGCCGGATGAATCTCCTGACCCACGTAGGTGTATGCGGAGCCCGCGCTCGGATAGGCGCGTGCCATTTTCCCGTAGCTGATGGCGGTGAATAGCATCGCGACCATGGCGATCAGAATGGTGGTCACCACATGCCCGCGGGCCTCATTACTGATGACGCCGTAGATTCCCATCGGAGCAATCGGCTGCACGATCACGATGCCGATGATGATCAGATCCCAAACCGTGAGGACACGCCTTAACCCCACAGGAGAATGGGTAACCTCTCCTGGGGCCGCCGGACCAGTTACGATCACTTGTCTGCGCCTTGAACGCCGCTCATCGTGGGGTCATCGATCCCAACGGTTGCGGAGTTTATATTCCATCCCGTAACGCGAAGCTCCGCCGGGCCGCGTAAGGCATCCGGGCTCACGAATCGCGCTGTGATCTCGCGCTCTTCGCCCGGCATCAACTCGAGATAATTATCTTGCCAAAGCACCGGAAGAATCTCGGCATCCTCGCCCTGACGCCGCACTGCGAGTTGCACCTGAAACGCGAGCTTATCGCTGGGATTGCTCAACTTTACGCGGACCGCCGACCCTTCGCCACCCCGCCCAATTGTTGGCGATGCGTACAGCACCCCTATTTTCGGAAGCGATTGGAGCGCGGTGAAATCCTCATACGAGGATGCGGGAGTAAACCGGTAGGTGGTCTTGTTCCAATCGTAGACAGTCCTTTTCGCAGAGAGCCAGTAGAAATTCGTGCTCACGGTTGTTCCCGCACTGCTTGCTAGCTCGAGCTTCACGAAATATACCGGCGACGCAGGGCTGAATGCATCTTCGGGAATCCTAAGAGCTCTGGCAACCGCGTCCGCACCCACGTCGATTCGCATCTGCTTTGAAAATCGTTCGTGCAGATCGAAATCATAGAGCCGCGCCGTAACAATCAGACCCGAGACGGCTTCGTAGCGGCTGTTTACTACCACCACACTGCGATCGTCATAGGAATACTGCGCGTGCAGTGGTTCGCAAGCCTTCTTGGCTCCGAAGTATCCTCCCGCAGGCTGCAGATAATGGTCATACAAATGCCAAATGAGCGAGGGCCAAGCATTGTTCAACATCCATTGGATCAGGCCCGTCGACTCGTACTTGTTTCGCGAGTAAGCCTCGAACATCGCCCGTTCGCTGTCGTAGGCCATTGCCTGCGCCTTCAACTCGTAATCGTCGAGGCCGGCCGGAGCGCCATAAATCTGCCTCATCGCAGCTTCCACATGGCTCAGGTCCTTGAATCCGAGCGAGCCTGCATGGTAGTTCCAAGCCGCGCTATCTGGATCGATTTCGCCAGGCGGAAGCATTTTACTGAGCGAATGGATTGGAGGAACCGATGGTCCCGCTGATGTCTCGGTTATGAATCCGTCCGCCCCCCCGTATCTTCGGTCGGCGGTTAGCCAGTAGTCTGGCGGCACGTAGTCGTAAGGCCCGGTCATCTTGAATCCCGAGGGCCCCGTGACCGTCGTAGCTGAAGCGGAGGCCGAGGAAACATAGGGATTCGGCCAATCGGTCTGCTTCAGCACTTCGATATAGGCCTTCTCCACGTTCGCGGGCGGGGGAGCATCGCTCCCGTTCAACCATACCAGCGCGCTCGGATGGCTGCGTAGCCTCAGGGTTTGCGATCGCAGCGATGAGGTCGCGATGGCGATATCGCCAGGCTTCCATTTCGGCCACTGCTCCCAATAATCGCAGCAGCTCCAGCCGGCCATCACCAGCAGGCCCTGTTCGTCCGCCAAATTGTAAAATTCCTCGCTTTCCATCTTTCCTTCCAGGCGGATCGCGTTCAGATTCAAGTCGCGAATGTACCGGAACTCCGTTTTCAATCGCTCGGGAGACTCTCGCAGCAACATATCCGGGGCCCATCCCGCGCCCCGGATCAAAACCCTCTCTCCGTTCACGCGAAACAGTCGATGCCCTCGCCCGTCCACCTCAGACGATATTTCGCGGATGCCAAAGTGGATCGTGTCGGAATCAGAAACGTCGTCACCCGTGATAAATCGCAACGAAAGCTCGTGCAGATTCGGTGTTCCCATCTGGGCCGGCCACCATATTTTCGGATTGGCGATCTCCAGTTGGCGAAATTCGCTTGGAGTAAACTGCGCCGCGAGTGATTCGCCGGGATTCAGGGTGACCCTTTTTTCAAATGTGATCTGTTCAATCGTTCCGCTCAGGACACCGGTTACCTGTTCGCTGCTGGCATTACGAAGCTCCGCCTCGACCGCAAGATCGGCGGAATCGAGTGACCCTGCGCGGAAATGCGTGACCACCTGCGGATACCGAATCGTTACCGGCCCGCTCTGCCGCAAATACACGCCTCGCCACAGACCCATGTCCTTGTCAGGAGGCGCCGGATTCCAGTCGACCCAATTGATTCCCAGGTCGCCCTCGGTCTGCGCAATCGTCTCGACGGCAATCACGTTCAGGCGGGCTTGGCTCAGAAACGACGTGACGTCGAATTCATATGTCCGGTAAGCTCCCGCCACCTCCTTTGCGCTCGCGATTCGATGGCGATTCACCCAGATATTCGCGTGATTATTGATGCCATCAAAATTCAGCCACACGCGGCGCCCCGCGTAGTTCGACGGAAGCTGGAATTCGGTCCGGTACCACCACGAGCACCGAAAGGGACTATCCTGCGGAATTGGCAGCACGGAGAAATTCTGCCCAATCGGATAGGAGGTGCCCGGGATGGCTCGGAGATTCCGACCAAAATAGGGGTCGGGGAATGTTTTGTCCGCGACAAGCGCCGCAACCACCGTCGACGGCACCGTGACCGGGTGCCAGCCATCGGTGTGAAACCCAGGCGCGGCAATCCTTTCTCCGCTCGCCTTCACCTTGCACGACGATTGCAGCATCCAGCCGGCGTGAAGGTCGAGTCTTGGATTCGGTTGCTGCTCAGAGCCAGCGAAAAGCCGCGGCGAAGCAACCAGAAGCGCGAGGATCAGCGGAAGAAGAAGCGGCGGCGGGACAACATTCAATTTAGCGGTCATGAGGCGCCGGGAGGACCCGGCACGCTCCTATCCTAGCTGAAGCGCTAGACTGGCGGCATCTGCGACACATTCCAACCGCCGCCAATGGCCTTGATCAGCAGTACGCTCGCACTCATCCGTCGAATCAGAATTTCGAGCGCAGTGACTTCATCCGAGAGCGCCGCGCTCTGCGCCGTAGTAACCTCAAGATAGTTGGTCACGCCTCCTCTGTATCGTGTCGTGGACAAGTCCAAGGAGTGCTGCGCGGCAGCCACGGCCCCCTCTTCTGTCCTGGCTTCTTCCTGCAGGATGCGCAGCGCCGCGAGATTATCTTCGACTTCCTGGAAAGCGACGAGCACCGTTTGTCGGTAGCTGTCGACCGACTGCTCGTAGGCGGCACGCGCCTGGTCGGAAATTCCACGCCTTTGGCCGCCGTCAAAAATGAGCTCCGCGGCCGATCCCGCCAACGTCCAGAACCCGCTGGCGCCTTGAATGAAAGTGCCCAGCGCCCCGCTTTCAAAGCCCCCCCCGGCGGACAGGGTGACGTTGGGATAGTAGGCAGCTTTGGCCACGCCGATCTGCGCGTTCGCTTCCTCCACGCGCCTCTCCGCAGCGGCAATATCGGGTCTGCGCTCCAGCAGGTCGGACGGTACGCCCGGTGGAACCGCAGGGGGCGGCACGTCGAGCGACAACTGGGAAAGCGCGAACGAGGAAGCCGGTTTTCCTATGAGCACGGCCATCGCGTGCTCGAAGGCGGCCCGGTCCACCCCGGTATCGACCGATTGTGCGCGCGTCGTCTCCAGTTGCGTCTGAGCCTGTGCAACATCTACCGCCGTGGCAATGCCGCCCTGATACCGGTTCTGTGTCAACTGCAGGGCCCTGGTATAAGACGCAACCGTTGAATCGAGCAGCTTTTTCTGAGCATCGAGCCCGCGGAGCTGGAAATAATCCATGGCCAGTTCTGCGTGAAGGCTTAGATCAATGCTCGCGAGGTCGGCAGCGGTCGCTTGAGCCTCGGAGCGATTCGCCTCTACCAACCGGCGCACGCGGCCCCAAAGGTCGGGTTCGTAGGAAACGTCGACCGGAAGAACGTAATCCTGATAGTAGAGATCAACGGTGCCTGTAGGGCGGTTGAACGAGCCGCTGTTGTGCGCTCCCGAAAGGCCGCCGGTAATGTTGGGGAAAGATTGAGAGCGAGCCACACGGATGGCGGCGCGCGCTGCGGCAAACTGAGCCTGCTCTGCTTTCAGAGTCTGGTTTGAGACACGGATCTGTTCCTCAAGTTCATTCAACTGAGGATCGTTGTAAATCTCCCACCACTTGCCCTTTGCAATCTGGTCGCTTGGCTGCGCTTCCTTGAAATTCTGGGCAGTTTCCTTGTAACCCGCTGGCACATCGGTTGTGGGCTTCGCGTACTTGGGGCCGACGGTGCAACCCTCGATCAAAAGAGCAGCGATTGGTAGGATTCGTCGCCCACAAAGACGGGCGGCCGATATCCCCCGGTGCTGAGTCCGGAATCGCATCGAAGCGATGGTTTGTTCTGAATGGGACATCACTGCGGATTGGTCGTCGCGCCGCTTCCCCTGCCCGGGACGGAGTCAGCAATGCGGACGTCTTCGCCCGAGATCAGAGAATCCGAGGGATTGTTGATGACCCAATCGCTCGGCTTTACGCCGGAGACGACCTCCATCTCGTTTCCAAAGTCCCTACCCGCGGTCACACTTCGCAATTCGGCGCGGTCACCATTCTCGACGACGGCCACTTGCAAACCTTCCGACCGAAACAGCATCGCGCTCACCGGCAGAATAACGGCCGCTGTACCGGGCGACGCTTTCAGATGGACCTGCGCGTAAGCGCCTGGGAGGAGCTCGCCCGTCGGGTTATTCACGTCCACTTCCACCAGAAGCGTGCGCGACGATGGGTCGATGGCATTCGCGGTGCGAACCAGCTTTCCATTGAAACGCTTACCGGGAAATTCCCGCAGTGTCAAATCGGCGGTCAATCCCGGCTGCGCCGATTGCGAGTAATCCTGCGGCACGCTCACAAATACCCGGACCGATCGGATATCGGCGATGTGAAACAGCTCCGTCGCGGGACCTCCCGCACCTGAATTGATCAAATGTCCGATATCGGTATTGCGCGCTGTGATCACCCCGTCGAACGGCGCATAAATCCGCTCGAAGGACTGCAGCTGCTCGAGCCGCCTCGCGTTGGATTGTGCCGACGCCACCATCGCCTTTTTCGCTGCAAAATCGCCGGCGGCATTGTCCACATCCTGCTTTGAAACCGAGTCCGTTTTCGCAAGATCCTGGTATCTGTTTGCCGTGATTTCCGCGAGCCGGTCGTTGGCCTGCGCCGTATTGAGGTCCGCGCGCGCCTGGTCAAGCTGTTGATCCACCTCGGGTGTTTCGATGTCCGCCAGAAGCTGTCCGGTCGTCACGTGCGCACCGATGTCTGCATACCACTTCTTCAGGTATCCGTTCGTCCGCGCATAAATCGGCGAATCGATGAACGCTTGAATATTTCCGGGCAGAACGATTTCCGTCTGAGGCGTGCCTACCTTCGGATGGATCACGGCGACCGTGGGAGTGGCCAGATCGCGCGTCTCGGTGACCAATGCGGCCTTGGCTTTCTCTCGCGGAATGATCCCTGCGATCACGACCGCTGCCACGACCAGAAGAACTACAATGGCGATCCAGATTCCACGGCCGGCCCCCGGGCGCTTTGGGGGCGGGGACACTTCTAGCTCTGACGGCATCCGGGTTTCTTCCATCTCAGTCGTGGGACCGCTTCTAACTTGTCGCATGTATTAGACGCACTTGTAGTGAATTCGTTTCAGCGGAGCGACGGCTGCGGCTCCTGCTTCTGGCCTATTCCGTGTATAAAGCTGAAAAATACCGGCACAAAAAACAGCGTCGCTGCGGTGGCGAAAAGCAATCCTCCGATTACGGCCCGGCCCAGAGGCGCATTTTCTTCTCCGCCCTCGCCTAGCCCGAGCGACATCGGCAGCATCCCAATGATCATCGCCAGGGCGGTCATCAGCACCGGCCG
>JBEKBP010000059.1:0-26485 GCA_050015335.1 Candidatus Acidiferrales bacterium
GTTGACGTATCGAGAGAGCCTTCGGGACATTGAAGTATGCCTGCGTGCCCAGCGCCCCAAACTCTATCATCTCGGGATTCGTTCGGCGGTGGCTCGCAATACGCTGGCCAATGCCAACGCCGCGCGCGACTGGCGCATCTACGCCGATTTCGCCCAGAGGCTGATCGCTATCGCCCGGCCTCTGTATGCACAGGACCCTTCGGCGTCGATCTGCAGGAAACCGTCTACGCCCTCGACACCACGACGATTGATCTGTGCCTGTCGGTGTTTCCATGGGCGCCGTTCCGCTCGGCCAAGGCGGCCATCAAGCTGCGCACACTGCAACATTCCCACCTTCATTCACATCAGTGATGGCAAGATGCACGAGGTCAATATCCTTGACCACCTGTTGCCTGAACCCGGCGCCTTCTACATCATGGATCGAGTTTGTGCAAGTAGTTGATCCAATGGGATTTTCTCGAACATGGTCAGGCTGAGGATCTGTAGGATTTCATACAGGCTGGCCGAGAGATGCAATCGCTTCTTGACGATGGCGACTAGGACGTAGGCTGATACGGCGATCCAGATTTGGGACTTGACCGCGTTCTCCGAAGTTCCGAAGAAGACTTTGATTCGTGGTTTCCTCGACTTCGAGCGCCTCTATCGCTTCCACAAGGCCGGCAGCTTCTTCGTGACCCGGGGCAAATCGAACCTCAAGATCCAACGCCGTTACTCGCATCCGGTCGATCGCAAGACCGGTCTGATCTGCGACCAGAGTGTCGTCCTCACGGGCTTCTACTCGCACGAGGGCTTCGAGGCACCTCTGCGGCGCATCCGCTTCAAGGATCCTGAAACCGCCAAGACCCTCTATCAGCGACCAAATTCAACCCGTTACGGACAACCAGTTGGTTCTGTTCGCGTAACATTGGGACACTACTGAAACACTATGTTTCACAAATCTGCTAAAAAAGAATCCTCAATCCGAACTGCAGCGTACGCTGTGGTGCAACCGTTGACGAAAACGTACCCGCGGTTGGATTGACAGTTCCTGTCAAAACTCCATTCACGACAGGACCTTGCGAATATAAGGCTCCGTTGGGTATTCCAAGATCTGTGTGATTCAAGAGATTAAAGCATTCCGCGCGGAACTGAACGTCGAATGTCTCCGATATTCTCGGCACTTTGGTATCCTTCATAATCGCAAAATCCAAATTGCGCAGCCCAGGACCGGTAAACGAGTTCTTCCCTAGAGTGCCGAATTGTCCAACCGCGGGCAGGGTGAAACAGGCCGGGTTAAACCATTTGGTTTCTGCTCCCAGTGTGGCGCTTTTGGAAGTGCATCTTGACCCGCGCGCGATCGATCTTTTTGATGATGCCCTCGACGGTGGCGCTCCAGATGAACGGCTGGGGGTTTTGGTTCCAGGCTCCCATAAATGCCTAGATTTACGACGCTCTGCTGTCGCGCTGCGCGGCAAGATGCACGGTAGAACGTATTTACACGTTCAATCTCGCGGACTTTAAGCAGTTGGCGCCGGCCGATCTGCAACAGAAAATATGCGCGCCCTGAAGAGCCACGGAAAGACGAGCCTTAAGAAGCAGCCCAAGTTTCAGTGGCGCGCTCGGTGCCAGGATTTTGATGAGTCCAAAGGCCTACATCACGCCACGCGCATTAGCCTTGAATGACGACGCGATACGTACTGTTACCGTGAACGCGTTCCCAGGCTTAAACACAGGTTTCGGGACGCGCGTCAGATTCTCGTGGATTGCCATCCAGGTAGTAAGCCTTCCGGCGTGATTCCGGGAATCGTTTCTCCGGGAATTCGCCAAAAGATTTCATGGTTTTCATGGGGAAAACCTTGACACCAACGAACAAATCTGATAATCATATAATCTGATGTATGAAGAAAATGAGCATAAGTGTTACAGAGGCCGCACGCAATTTTGCCGATTGCATCAATCGGGCTCACTATCAAGACGTTACCTTTGTGCTTCTGAAGAACGGCAAGCCGTTCGCTCGACTTGTGCCGGACAACGAGAAAGTTTGCCTGGGCCGCGATTTGGCCGAGGCTCTGGCGAAGGCCGACTTGCCGCAGAACGGAGCAAGGGCGTGGAATCGTGATCTGCGGGCTGCCCGCAAAGCCCTTAAAGCCCCGGTCGATCAATGGGGATAATTCTTGACGCTGACGTCGTTATTCGGGGCGAGAAGGGAGCCTTCGACCTCAAGGGCTGGGTGGCATCCCGTCCTACTGATCAATTTGAGATTGCTGCAATCACAGTGGCCGAACTCTGGCATGGCGTGGAACGGGCGACCGGAAAGCATAAGGATGCGCGACGGCATTATCTGACTGCCGTTTTGCGCTCCTTGCCGATCATCCCCTATACGGAACAGACGGCGTATGAACACGCCCGCATCTGGGCTGAACTAGAGATTTCGGGCAAGATGATTGGCTTCTATGATGTGATTGTGGGGGCAACAGCTCTGGAGCGAGGTAGTCAGGTGGCCACATTCAACAAACGTCACTTCGCTCAGATAAGAGGACTAAGCGTCGTCGAACCAAAGTAGGACCTCGCGCAAATAGCCATCTCTTTTCGCGTCAAGCATTTGTAACCGTCCCCGGCACAAGCAATCGCCATCACCAGATCCGATTCTGTATCCAGTTCCCTCCCCCGTCGGCAACGATTGCTGTAGGCGTGTAGGCATGTAGGCTGTGTAGGTCAAATCGTTTGGAGGCGCCAAAAGGCTGAGCACAATCCGGCCGATTTCTGGCGCGAAGGGGTTGTAGAAATGTTGGCTGCTCAAGGTTCAAACTGCTATTGGTATCGCTACGCATCTGCTCGGACCGCGACACGTATTAAAGGATACGAGGGAACGGCAGGCTTAGAAGGCGGAAAGGACCTGTGTTGGTTCAGCCGGAAATGGAATGAGGGCGCTTTCCGTTAGTAAGCAATCCGCCTCTTGGGGCAAGTTCATCCTAGCTCCGCCACCTCCGTCCGGGGGATAACTTACGAGTTGGCTGTTTCTCGGGAGTGTTGCGCGGCAACCGAAGGTTCTGGACACGCACCAGGAGTGCCGATCGTGGAAAAAAAGGTGCGGTACCGGAACTTCGTACTGGAACTGATGAACCGCGTACCAATGCGTTTCTAAGTCATTCTAAACGAATGGATTCTTCGGGATTTGCGGGGTGGCGATTCTGCGGCCCCGAGCGGCGTCGTAATTGCAGAGCAGTAAGGGTAACGAACGCGCCAGTTGTCCACTGGCTGGTACGGTTCGTGCTCGCTCAAATTAAGGTGAAAAGGAGATCCTGTGAAAAAGTACGTGAAGCCCACACTGAAGGAACTTGGTCTGCTGCGGATGGTTACTAAATTTTCGGTTCTGACCTGCTAGCTGGAACTCGGTTCGGCCCACGGGCGGCCATCGACAGGTGGCTGCCTTGTTTTCCGGAGAATATAGCGACCTGTACGTCGGCCCGGAGCCTGAAGACTTCCGCCGATCAATTTGGGGGTGCGGTCATGGAAAGCCACTTCCATCAATGCCCATGCGGTGCGATGTGGAGCCATCCAAATGCAATGGCCAAGAATGTTGAGGCCCATACCTGCCCACAATGCGCAAGCACACTTCCGACTCCCTGGGTGCAACGGAATGCGGACGGCTCCATGAGATTTAGGGAACCCGCGAAGTCGGCGCGAACCGTTTTGCGTTCCGGTTGGAAAGGCCTAGCGGATCGCGTATTTTCGTGGGTGGTCAGAGCATTCCCAGCATTCTGCCTTGGTTTGAGCGGTAGAGTACGAATCGTAGCAAACCGGAAATAATCCGTTTCATCCGTCATGCGGCCTGTCGCCGGTGATTCTTGCGCTCCTGCCTCGCCGCTTCCAACTTTCGATCCCGCTCGGCCTGAACCTCCTGCTGATGCCCGGCGAGCATGACGTTGAAGGTCCCGTGGTCTCTTTTAAGGAGTGCGAGGTCATGCGGAAGTAATTCCGCTCGACGCGTGTTTTAATATGGCCGGCAAGCGCGCCAGAAAAACTGTCGAAAAAAGCTGCTGACGCAATTCAAGGAGCCAGTCAAGGGGCTGGAATCGCTATTTCAGCGATCACGTTGTGGGAGCTGGCATGGCTGGCCACTCACGGCCGCCTGGAAATTACCGGAACGGTGGAAGCCCTTGTCGAGAGGATCACAGCGGGCACGTCACAGCGGGCAGCCCGGATGTCGCGCCTTCCATTCATTTTCAAGCAGAAACCGAGCGTTCAAGGAAAAAGCGAAAATACTCGCGTGCGGACAATTGTGCGGCGCCTGCGGGGGAGGCGGTGGTCGCGAGCACTCGATTCTGTGCTGGGCGATCTGCTGCGGGCTGGCCACCTCGCGGGCCAGGCTGGGATCGAGCCGCACCGCTTGCGTGAAATCGGAGGCCATATTGTTCATTTGGCACAGATTGGAGTACGCCCAGCCGCGTCCCAAATAGCTCCTGGCGCTTCTCGGGTTCAACGCGATTGCTTTCGTGAATTCACCCACGGCGAACTGATCGAAACCCATCAGGTAGGCAGCTTGCGCGCAGTTGTGACGGGCATAGAAGTTTTGCGGGTCGAGTTTGAGCGCCGCTTCCGAGTCCGCGACCGAGGCCACGATATTGCGCAGCGATGGCCCGCGCAGCCCCGGCGAGGGCATTAGATAGCAGGCAGCACGCGTGGCGTAAGCATTGGTGTTCCGCGAGTTTTGCCGGATTTCTTGGTCGAGTTCCGCGAAGTTACAAGCGTTTGTTGCGGCCACAGTCCTCACTTGCAGCGCACTTTAACATCAACGGCGAGACATCGAGCAACAACTCCTCCGCCAACTCATACGGTGCTCCGAAAACTATACCCAGGCAGCCTGCACCGGTAAGGGTAAGACATGGAAGTGGCATGGTTTACTGGAACCAGCAAAGCCGCGATGACGGGAAACGGTGATACAACGAAGCCATAACCAAGTATCAGAAGGCGATCGAACTCGACCCAAAATTCGCGTTCGCATACGACGGCTGGGGCAACGCGCTTGAGAAACTTGGGCGTAATTCCGAGGCCCGGGAGAAATTCGAAAAGCTTCGCAAGCTTTAGCCACGTCGCGGGTTCAGGCCCTCGCAGGAGGCTGCGGCCATAAACGATTAGGCTGGGCCCTGGACCCGTGAGCCGAGACAACCGCGGAGAAGTATCACAGGCAAAACCGGCTATCTCGGAGACATCGGTTCCCGAGTGCGAAACCACTCCTTCAGAAGATAATTCCGGCCCGGACGCCTAGTAGCTGACTCGCGAAGACCGTTTCCGCTCAACCGCAAGGCTTGGACATCTTCGGAAGCAGAGAGGAGAATTCTCCAATTGGTGTTCGGCAAAAACGACCGCGGTTACGACTCGAGCCGAAATTGTATGCAGCACTCCGCCAGAGAGTGTTACAGCGCGACGGTTGGCGCTGCCAGCGATGCAGCTCCCGGCAGAATCTCAGAGTCCATCACATTCGATTGCGGAGCTTACTCGGAGACGACACAGAAGAAAACCTGATCTGTAATCGATCCATCTGGCCATAGCGTTACTTGAACTTCTTATCGATCACCTTATAGATCACCGCGGTTTTGCGGCATCGATTCGAATCCCCTTCAACGGCTGCGTGTCGGCAGGCAAATCTGTTGAGCCGGCCGGGTACTGGTTCACGCTGAGGATGTAGGCGGTGATGTCGGCGACCGCCTCGCGGGTGAGGCTGCCGGGTTTGTTTTTGGGCATTGTCGTGCGGATACGTTCGAACAGGTCGCCCATCGACTGGCCCGTCCACTTGTCGACGAAATCGGGACCGGCGAGAGGCGGGGCGATTTCGACGCCCTCGAGGCCCTGTCCATGGCACGCGGCGCATTGCTGTGTGTACTGAGCGTGGCCGCGATCGGCTTGTGACGCGGTGTAGAGTGGCGCGCTCGAGGCCGCCACCTGGGCCGCTGCGGGCTGTGTCGGTTGCATTGCCTGCGATTGTGTCGCGGGCGATCCGGCATTGCCGGACGGCAGCTTGTATACCACCAGCTCGGCAGAATAATTTCCGCCGCTGATCGCAATCGCCAGATATTGCTGGCCGTTGAGCAGGAACGTCATGGGCGAGCCGCTCTGCGGGGCCGGCATGAAGATTGCGCCGACTTCCTTGCCGGTGGCTTTGTCGTAGGCGCGCAGCATCGCGCCGCGCTGTCCGTTAGGAGAGGTGAAAAAGCCCGCTTCGCCAATGATGACCAGAGTCTTCGTCACCAGCGGACCGAGCAGGCCGGTGCGTCCGGTGCGCGGAATATTCAGACCTTTCAGCGCCGGGCTGTTGCGGACATTATCCGGCGTTTCACCGTGAGCAATTTCCCAGGCGAGATCACCCTTGTCCAGATTGATGGCCGTCAGAATTCCGTAGGGCGGCTTCAGCAGCGGCAATCCGCGCACGGTAAGAGGTCCTCCGCCACCGGCAGGCCGGGCCGCGGCCGTCGGGGGAGGTGAAGCCACGACAGCGCCCATTGGACGCGCCGAAGATGGAATCTGTCCCGCCCGTCCCGTGACATAGTTCATGTCAGAAACTTCCGGTGGAGGATGAATTAGGCTCGAGACCTGACTGGTGGTCTCCGAAAAGACATACAGCAGGTGCGTTTCGGGATCATAGGCCCCTCCCGGCCAGTTGGTTCCGCCTTGTCCGGCTGGCGAGATGACGACGCCCAGCGGGCCTTCCGGCTTGCTCACGACCGGAGGCGTGAACAGCGGCCCCATCTCGTACTTATTGTCCTTAAGCATTTGAAGGGCTTCGGCGCGCAACTCAGGCGTGAAATCAATCAAGTCATCTACCGTGACGCCTTGATGGCCGTAAGCGGGCGGCTTGCTGGGAATGGGCTGCGTCGGCGAATACCATTCGCCCGGAACGCTGCCCTGCGGGACTGGCTTTTCTTCGATGGGCCAGATCGGCTTGCCGGTTTTGCGATCCAGAACATAGAGATATGCCTGCTTGGTCGGCTGGGCCACCGCCTTGACGACTTTCCCATCCAGATTGAAATCCACCAGCATCGGGGCGCAAGGGACGTCCATGTCCCACAAGCCGTGGTGAACCAGCTGGTAGTGCCAGATGCGCTCTCCGGTATAGAGATCGACGGCGACAATGCTTTCGCCGAACAGTCCCGCGCCGGGCCGGTGGCCTCCGTATCGATCTCCAGTGGGAAGCTCGACGGGCAGGTAGGCCATGTTCAAATCTTCGTCTACCGAGATCTGCGCCCAGGCTCCAGTGTTTCCGGTGTAGGACCAGGAATCCTTCTCCCAGGTGTCGAAACCAAATTCGCCGGGTCGCGGAATCGTGTGGAAAATCCAGAGGCGCTTTCCGGTGCGCACGTCAAAGGCGCGGACATAGCCCTTCACGGCAGTCTTGCTCTTGGGCACGTTGCCGTCGAGCATGGCGGCACCCACGAGCACGACGTTCTTCGCGACGGTCGGAGTCGAATGCAGCCCGATGGGCGCGGTGTCCAGGTCCATAACCTGATCGTCGTCTTTTTTCAGGTCAACCACGCCGTCGGTGCCGAATGTGCGCACCGGGATCCCGGTTTTTGCATCCAGCGAAATCAGTCGGTAGCCAATGGTGACGTAGAGAATTCTCTCGTCCTTGCCGTCGGTCCAGTACGACACGCCATGACCGGAAAACTGCCGCGGAGCGTTTTCGGCGCGCACGCCTTCGTTTTCGCTGTGCATCCAGACCAGCTCACCCGTCGCGGCGTCGAGACAGACGACTGCGCGGCGCGATCCGGCCGTGACATAGAGCTTCCCTTTCACCATCAACGGCGTGCCTTCATATTGATATTCCGGCCGCGGGCCAAATATGTCCGTCTTGAAGCGCCAGGCAACTTCCAGCCGGTTAAAGTTGGAAGCGTTGATCTGATCGAGTGGCGCGTATCGCGTGTACCCGAGGTCTCCCCCATAGCTGCGCCACTCCCCGTCCTTCGTGCCGGACTGCGAGTAGGCTGCGGGAATAATCCCCGCCGCGCAAAAAATCAAAACGATCGCAAGAAACGACCGGAAACATCTTGGCATTTGCCTCTTCTCCCCCGGGAAGTGCACCCAACGATGGGCAGCCCGGAACTTTAGCTCTAATTGACTGCATATGTGGAAACTTGGCAGCGCCATACTACTCCAATCTTTGCTGCTCTGAGATAGGAATCCGGAAATAGGGGGAGATGGAAACTGTGGGGCATCCGGCAATTCGCTGTGGGTCAAGGCTTCCTGTAATCCGTGCCCCCGATGTCAGCATAGCGCCGCTTCTCCGTGAAAAGCCCGTCTTGGGGCCCCGGAACACGCTAAACAAACTACGTCTCAGCTTGGTCGAATCGGTTTCCTAAAAAACCAAACTTGAAACCGTGCTTACTCCGGGTGCAATAAACGTCGTCACTCGCGGAATCACTCCAACAACTTGGATCGCCACAGCCAGATCAATGAGGAGACTGCGCGAAGGTGCCTTGGCGATTTCGCTCAAGACATAGAAGACGAAGATGCCGGTCATGAACAGAGGCGCCGTCAATAGAAAGGGACCCATGAGTGCGTCGCTGCTCACGACGGGCGCAAAAATCACGCGGAGTGTTTTCTTCCACGGCCTTTCCCTGCTATCGTTCCCTAGGGCTTTGGCACTTGCCTGATGCCGCTGCCCCCCTTCCCATCCAAGTACCTGGGGGCCGCCGGGATCGCCGCTTCCTGTGCAAGCGTTTCCCTGTGAAAGATTTCTACGGCAGCGGTGGAGCATCGGCCGTATAGCCATTCGGGTAGAAGTGCACGCTGGCTTTGATCGGTAAGTTCCCTCGAGTTCCAAACCAAATCGTGTTGTTGTTCTCCATCTGGAATTTATTGATGCTTTGGCCCGGTTGCGGCATCGGGTAGTAGCTGAATTTGCGGCTCTTCTGATCGAACTTGATCAGCACATTTTGAGCCTCATCGCCCATCCATACATTGTCGGTTTTGTCCGGCCATGCGTCGTACGGTGTGGCCCCATTGAACGGGATCTTGTATTCGGTCAGCTCACCGGTCTCAGGATCCAAGCTGCCTAGAATTCCGGTGCTATACTCGGAGACCCAGACAGTGCCCTTCGAATCTACACCGATGCGGCGGATCTGGCCCCACGAGTGCGGCACTTTATATTCTTTTACGTCCTCGGTGTCCGCGTCCCACTTGTTTATGGTGCCTTTCTGCCAGCCGGCTGCCCACATGTTGCCATGCTGGTCGACCGCCATGCCGTAGAGGCCGTTGTCCGGCGTTACGGTTGGATACATGTGGATTTTGCCCGTGCTCGCTTCCAGCCTGCCAAACTCTGCGCCATAGATAAGGTCGAAGCAAACGTTGCCGTCCTTGTCGACGACGACCTCATGCAAGGCCCCTACCTGCTGGGGCAGCGCATGCCGAATCTGCCTTCGAGTCACAGGGTCCAACTCACCCAGCATCCCGGTTTTCAGTTCTGCCCAAAACACATGGCCTTGCTTATTGACTCCAACACCATCGGGATGAACATAAGGGTCTCCCTTGATGGGAAAGACCTTCCACCGCGTGCCGGCATCCAGTTCCCTTGGGTCAAGTCTGAGGATGGAGCTCGACCCGCGATCGCTGTGCCATATGCTGCCATCCAGCGGCGAGATAAACGTGGACCCCAGATGGTGGAAATTTCCTGGTGGTGGGGACGGGTCTTGAGCGGAAATGACCCCGTCCACCAAGTCAGCGCCTACTTTAGGCCCTCCGGGGGCAATCGGAAGGTCCGCGGGAAGATCGTAGGAGACATAGATTGACTTGGAGGCAAGTTCTTCATCGATCGGCGCCGAATCGATGCGGAGTCTCCTTGTCGTTGTTCCCGGCCCGAAGTTCTTAACCATGTACTCTGCCAGCATATCCTTCTGCTCTTTATTAAACCGTGTTCTGCCTAGGGCTAAAACATAGGGATTGTATCCGGGACCAGTTTCGGTCATCTTTTCAATGCCCTGCAGAAAACCTTCCTTGGTCATGGGGCGCCATCCGGTGGCATGGCAGCCGGTGCAGTTCTCCCTCATTAGATCAAGTCCTGGTCCCGGCGGAAAAATCTCCTCCATGCTGTTGACATACTCGACCTTCCCGGTGCTTCGGCGGACCGGTCCTCCTTCGTCATCACCTCCGGTATCTGATCCCCCTGCCTGCATGTGCTTCTTCAGCGCGAGGTCTCCCGTCTTGCTTTCACCGGGGCCCAGCTGCACGAACAATTTCTGGGAATCGTAGCCCCGCATGTCTACCTTCAATTCGTACTGGCCCGGCAGGGCTTGCGGGACTGTGTACTGACCCTTGTTGGTGAATACCGTGTACCACAGTCTACGGTCTAAATTGTGAGCCTGAACACGGAAAGCAACTACCTGCCCCTGGTCTGCGGTAACCTTTCCGCTGATCGTGCCGCGCCCACTTTCCTGGGCGAAGGCTAACGGAGAAACGCACCAAAGCACTGCAGTGACTACAACAGCTACGCCGAACACTCTGCTGCGCTTGGAATTCATGCTGGTCTCCCTTTTTCTACGACGGCTCTTTGAAACCGATTCGCCACTTCAGCCCGCGGTTCTCACCTTCGGTTCAATGTCGTCACAGTGTGAATCACTCATTTGCCTTTTTCCGATGAGTTGCTCTCCGGCTTGACCGGCACAGACATCGTTGCCAGCTTCTTCTGATACTCCGGATACATCGTCTCCGACCCGCCACGGATCGCTTCGTACGGTATTCCCGTTTTGTCGGAGTATTCGTGCAACCAGGGGTTATGCCCTGGCAAGTGGTAGGCCACCCATCCCTTCGGATGGGTGATTTCCACTGTGGAAATACAGAAGTTGGGTGAAAGCTGTTTGCCTACATCCCGGACCCAATCGGTACTTAAGACGAAGGGCTCGGTCAAATAGACCGGGTCCGCTATGATCGCAACATCGGTGAGGTTGTTTTCATCAAGGAACAAGTATTCGGTGATGGTCGCCTTTTCGCTACGTGCAAGACCATTCCGCCTGAAGTAGCCCTCTTTCAAGTGGGTCGTTGTTACCTTCAACATGTCTCCCACCCACTCGCCGGTAGAAAACCCCTGCCAGGTATGAGCGGCCCACTCCGGCGGATGAGGACGCCCGTCCATGTAGATCGTCCGCTGCGGAAGCATATAACTGAGTATGGTGTGCCAGGCCACAACACCCTGCGTCATAGGATCAATGTCTGACCAGATGCGCATCTGGGAGGGCCCGCGGGGCGCATAGTCCATTGGATGTGCGTGACACAGATGTTCCACCATCGTCCATTGCTCCGCATCCCACGCATCAGCCCTCATTCGCGTCGCATCGTTGATCGGCAGACTCACGTAATCACCAATAGCCGCATCCCCTCGTTCTGCAATGTCTTCCTGAAACTTTTGACCCCATGTACCCGCGAAATCGACTTGGGCCCGTAGTGGCGCAGTGGTAGGTGCCGAGATCAATGCCAGCAACAGTGGTAAGAAAATAATTCTGCAGTGATCTAGCGCGTCCACAATGCTGCCAGCAACCAATATCATTTGGCGCTCCGATTCGTCTGGTCGCTTCATCCGTGTACCCCCTGAACTGACCGGCGAGATTGCCACATCCCGGCGTCCCCATTCCTTCCGTTAGAACCAATCGCAGAAGCAAATCACTGCACGCGCTCGCAGACTTAGTGGGCCAGCGGGTCGGGACGAAGCTGGAAGTGCGCGATGTAGCTCGTAGTGCCCTTGCCGCCTTCGTTATGGAAACTCACCCTGGTATCGTCGGACGACCACAGCCCTCGCCCTTTCCAGCCAGCCTTGGGGTCATCAATCCGACCGTCCACATAGCGTGTATAGAATCCGAGTGGATACGGCACGCGCAGGGTTATGAGTTTTTTGCTTCTGGGATCGAAGACAATCAGCGAATCGGAGTCGGTTCCGGTGATCACCGGAACATTGTCGCCAAGGCCGAATGTATTGAAGCGGTCCACCCAGTTGTAATAAAAAAAGTCTGCCGCGACAGTGCTTCCCTTGAATGTCGGACCGGGCACAGGGTATAGAGTCCAGCCTTCGGGGCACTGCTGGCCCGTTGCCGCGGGCCCTTTAAATACTTTGCACTTGCGCCGGTCGAAGCTGGCAAGTTGGTTTGTGCCGGCAAGAGCAGTCCACACCACTCCATCGGTATCCACATCGATTCCTTCGGGGGAATACGCCTCGACGTCAGGAACCGCGGGATTGTGAAAGGGAGGTTCGAAAGCCTCCGTGAGACATGTGGCCGGGGGATTCGAGCCAAGCGTCATGCGAACGATCCTTCCAGGCACCGGGTCCTGCGACGCATACCACACGCTGTGATCGACCGGATTGACGCTGATTCCATAGCCGCCGCCGGGAACCTCTCGATCTAGCGTCGGATCTGGCGGCTCCATCAGTTTTGTGAACGCACCCGTTTTTCCATCGCCGTTATAATCTACAACCGCGGGGCACCAGCCCTGCGATTTTTCTCCGTCGTGCGTCTGGTCCCAGACTCTGGTTTTCACCCAGCCAATTCCAAAACGCGATGTCGGGCCCCCGTTATCACCGGCCGTCACATAGAGGGTTTCGTCCTTGTCATTATCGATGATTTCATGGGAGCCGCCGAAGCAGGTGTCGACCAATCCAAATTTACCCGTCTTCGGATCGTAGAAGGCGATTTGCCGGCCGTTCGCCCCTATCGGAAAATTCTTTCCGAAAGGATTGCTTGTTCCTCCATTACAAAATGGAGGAATCGCTTCCCTGTGATCTTCCAGAATGAACCATACACGGCCCTTGCTGTCGAGCTGCCCGGCCTCCTCCTCAAGCGTGTCGTCAAATACCACCTCGCGCCCCCAATAGGGAGAAGGCTTTAAAAAGGTCTGAGGGTGCGTGCGCCTGAACTCTGCAGCAACCTCCGGCACGGGAACTGGAATCGCGAACTTTGTGTCCTCCACTGGATCGATTCCCTCCAGCATGCCCGACGACCACTCGGTCGCATAAACTGGCCCGTAGGCATTCGCCGTAGGATGATGCTTGTCGGTGCTCATCGCGTCGTGCACGAATGACTTAGGCGTGCCCACGTCCCACAGCGTAATCACAACATTGCGTTCCAGGCCCTGAGGCCGTGCCGGCGCGGGCGGCAACTCACCGGCCGCCACCCGGTCGGTCCAATCGGCAAACATTGCGATAGCGCTGTCGTACCCGAGTTGTGAGACACCACCCACCATCGAAGCCCCCATTTGTCCTGACTCAATCCGCCGTTGCCAAGCCTGCACGCCGGAATCAAAATGCCCCAGCTCCGAGGGAATTTCGCGGGTGAACTTGTTCCCGAGTTGATGGCAGGACGCGCAACCCCTCTTCAATCTATAGATCCACGCGGCTTCGGTCAGAGTCTTGCTACCAATCGTCATAGGAAAAGCTGTCTTCAGCGGTAGTTGCATGAGCGAGTACCAATAATCGGCGGGGTAATATTGAGCGGCCGCCCGCGCGTCGGGGGCAACAACGGCCCGCAGGTCCAGGGTCGCTCCCGGCATGGCTTCTGCGGGTTGTGAATCCACCAGTCCGTATCCTCGAACCCAGACCTTATAGTTCTTTTGGGGCAGCTGGGGAATGAGATACCGGCCTTGATCGTCGGTTACCACTATCTTGCGGAACTGGGTAGGGAGTTCGCTGGTTTCTGCGATCACCCAAACACCGGCTTCTGGACCGTTTGAGCTCGTCACCACTCCGGCAATTTCGTCGGCAGCGCCCCCCGTCTGGCGTATTTGCGTCTGCGCCGCCGCTCCGCTGGGCCTGGTGCCAGCCCCCATTGGGACGATGGCGGCCGCAGCGATCATGCCGAATGCGGCAGATCCTATTCCAATCGACCTGCACATCGTCATCATTTGCATGACGGCTCCTCCCGACGCGCACATTGCACGCTATTGAATCTCCCCAGTGCTTCTATTGCGACCCAAGACCGTGTGAAGTGAAAGCGGCCACAAGGGGCGACAGGGAGTGGGATCCCACCTGGATCCATCAGGCTCGCGTTTGAACTGGCTACTCAAAGCGAAAGTGTCAGTCAAATAAGTCGGATCTTGAATAACCGATGTCAGAACCAAGTACGTGGGAGCGCCGTCCATCTCGATAACTCTAAAGTGTTCGTTGAGCACTGCGTTTCCACTGTATGGAATTCCATTCTTCTCTATATATCCGGGCCGCATGTGCGTGGTGATCACGTGCAGGTTGCCGCCTTTGCCCGGCTCTGGCCCCCCAAACGGAGATCCATTCGATCGCCTCTGGATTTGCTTTTCCCAGGTGGCCACAGAATCGCCCTGCCACTGGGGTTCGCCGTCGCGCCACTTCGATCCGTCAAAGTGGAATAGGCGCTTCTGCATGCCAGCGTCGATGTCCATCTCGAGCGTGTTATCGTCGAGCCAGGTGATATGCAGCCGCTCCGGTATGCGCATGATCCCGCCCGCACCGTAAGCCCTGCATTCATTCCCGTCCGCTTCGTCCTTTGCGGGATCCCATGCATTCGTTACTCGCTTACCCTCGCCGTTGAGTGGAACACTCGTATAATCACCTTTGGCCGGCGTCATCATGCGCCATACCCAATCTTCGTCCACAAGGGAGACCCAGTAACCCGTCATATCAGTCACCGCTCTGGCCTTCGCGGAGGCCGGAGACGGCGCGACTGACGCACTCTGGGGCTGGGAAGCAACCGTCCCGACCAAAAGCAGCAGAAGGAGCAACGACTGGGCTCCCAGAGCACAGGCCTTTTTGCGACTTATAAGAATCCGACTTCTCATCATCATGTTCCTGCTCGGGCTACTTCGGCCCTGGCTTCTTTGTCAGTTCGTGATAGACGATCTCGGTAAATTTCCGGCCGCCATCGGCTCCGTAGATGCCGTCGAAATCCAGAGTCGGCTTGGCCGCCTCTACCTGATCCAGAGTCATTCTGTTTTTCACCATATCTTGTATCCGGCCGCAAATCATGGTCACCATATCCCTGTAATTCACAACATCGGCCCTATCCGACAAGTGTCCGTGCCCTGGTATCACGTAGGTGCCGCCTTCCTCTCCGTACTTTGGAACCAGTATGTCGATCAGGTCATTGAGGGCATCAAGAAATCCGCTGACGGTTCCACCGTTCTCGGGTTCGATATCGGGGTAGCTCGTCGTCGTAAAAATATCCCCAGCGCTGACAACGTCGGTTGACCGAAAAAATACGATCGAGTCTCCGTCGGTGTGGGCCTTCGCCATTTCGTAGAAGACAACCGGCTCATTGTTATACAGCTTAAAACCCTCACTCTCAAAGCCGATCGCAGTTGTCTTCCCCACCTGCTCTTCGGTGCGGTTCACTGTGTTGAGAGTCGCTACGATCGTGGCCCCCGGGAACAGCTTCAATCGGCTGGCATCCTTTTCCTCCTCACGCGAAAAGCCCATCGTGGCATTCGGCAATGCCCCTCCCGCCAGGACAAGCTTGGCATTCCCTCCGGTGTGGTTTGCATCCGAACTCGTATTTCCGAGAAACATGATCGGAAGGCTCGACAACTTTCGGATTGTCGCAAGCACTTCATCGGAGAACTGGGGAAGTCCAGCGTCCACCACGACCACAAACGCCTCGCCAACTTGCACCGTAATGTTGCAGCCCGCGCCCACCAGCATGTACACGTTGCCGCGCACATTTAGAACATGAACGTTCTTGGTATCTGCTTCAGAATCAACTGCAGCGCGATTTCCCGTTTCAGCCATTCCTAGCGGGGCCAAAAGAATCGTGACCGTGAGTGCCAGGATCAACCTCAAGTTGCCAATCGCCATCCGTGCTCCAGTGGGCCTGTTCGCCGAAGGGGTAGACGTTTGAACGCAGACTTTGTCCATACGTATAACCTATGCTGTTCGCAGAGTCTTGAAAACAGCGGGACTTAGGGTCGCGTTGACGATCGCGCCCCGCCAGGGTTTCCCCGCAGTATCGGTGACGACGCCCCGGAGCGCTGCGTCGGCCCCGCACGCGCTCACGGCTAGAACTGCCAGCAAGCACCAGCAGAAACTCGACATCCATGTCTTCCATGTCTTCATTTTCTGCCTCGCCTTAAATCGCCTTCTTCCTTCCCGATGTCGGCATGCGCCATGAGTTACGCCGCGAATGCAAAGACACTCGAATGGCGCAACTTCGGGGGGCAGCATAGCAAAAAAAACCACAGCGAGCAGCCAATATCGCCCAAGCGTGCTGACTCAGATTTCCGCTCCCATAGGACCCCGTCTGCACTGCTACCGTCTGGTGGCAGATTGCGCCGACATGAGTAGATACTAGAACAGAGTTCACCCGCCGGGTCGTGAGGCAACGGGCTTATCAAAATCAGGTGGTGCCGTTTCACCTTCGGTGCCTTCCCGCAGCATCTTCAGCCACTCCGACATCGGCGTAATAGGACCATGGAGCGGAGCAATCGTCACCACATCAAGATTCAAACGTTGTAGGTTTCCGTAGAGATTGTTCCACAGCCCCAACGACATCTTCGTTATATACCGATCAGAGAAGTCATCGGCCTCGATAAGAATCCTCTCCTTGGGCAAATAGGCAAACGACAAGAACTCGTCGTGATTATCTCCGACGGTGAGGTGCACCTCCATGGAGCGGGCTCCGTCGGTCAGGACATAATCATTCTTAAACGTGATAAAGGTGGCGTCCCTTGGATTTTCCGCCAGCTTGTCTGGTTCCAACGTTCGGGGCTGCTTCCATGCCCATTGGTAGAAAGCCTTGTTGCCTTCGTTGGTGATGACAGTGGCGCCCTCGGCGACGTAGGTGCGAAGACCTCCGGAATGATCGAAGTGATGGTGCGTATTGATCACATATCGGATCGGCTTATTCGGCACGAGGTTTTTTACTTCTGCAATCACCGCGAGGGAACGAGCCTCACTCATGGGAGCATCCACCACGGTCAGAAAGTCCTTGAATTCGACCAGCACGCTATTGTGCCCTCCGTGCAGGAACCAAACGCCATCGGCCATCTTTTCCGAGGTCACCCGCTCCGGCGGAATAGTCGCGTGCAGCACCCCTTCAGGCACTTGAAGAACGGCATTTTCAACGTTCGCTTGCGCATTCGTGACATGGAGGTCGAGCGTCGTAAGACCGCCCTGCTTCTCGATAATATGTGTGGGGAACTTCAGGCCATCGAAGTCTTTGTAATCCGTGTAGGCTGTCTCGACGGGCATGTCGCCCAGAACCGGATTTGCCACCCAAGTCTCGACCTTGGTCACCATGTTTTGACGGTCGATCGTGCCAACAATTTTGTTCTTCCCCTGCAGGAAGGTCAGAACCGTGACCTTATTTCCCGCATCCTCGCCTCCCTGGGCAGTGGCATGATTGGCGGCGGCGGCTTTCAGGAAACCGAGCGGCGTTAGCCAGATTTTCAACCCGCGTTCATATGCCTCCGAGGGAGCTGCATGAATCAGGTTGGGGGAAGGCGTCGGGTGCCCGTATACGGGCTGGTCCCATGCATACCGCCCACTAACTCTAAGACCTTCCTTTATCTCATCAACAAATGGAGCTTCGCCGCCGAGCATCGGGGGATTCTGCTGGGAACGCGTTATTTCCTCTGTCGAGGAACTGCTTGGATAGTCGATCGTCCGGATATAGCTTGAGACGTCAGACGTGTGCCAGGGAGCGGTGGGATTCCAATTCATCCCTACCACACCCCATTTCCCCGTGCCGGAATATCGAATCGACCTCGCGTCACCCATTGCTTTCACAGCATGGCGGATCGCGACGTTCGCATCCTGGGCAAATGCAGCTCCCGTCGTGAGCCAGAGCAGCACAATGAGCCTGAGCGATGCGCATCGAGTTATAAATCCCCTCCGTGGGTGCGAGGAAGCGTTCGCCGCGGCCTTCATCGATGCGACCGCCTCGATGCCTTTGCTACCCTGCATTTGAAACCTCCATTTCGGCCATGCGAAACGAATTGTTCGAAACGATCGGAACAGCTTGACAATTAATCAGTGACGAGCCTTTGGCGAATCGCGAACCGAACAAGCTCACTGAAGCTGGCAAAGCCCATTTTTCGCATGAACTTGCCCTTCGACTGTCCGAGTGGAAATGTTGAGTTCTACAGCTACCTCCTTATTGCTATTTCCATTCGTCAGGAGACGAAATAACCTCGATCTCTCGTTTCGTAAGCACTGGCTCGCTCGTCTCATCCAGCTGTGGGTTTTGAGCGACGCCTTTTATTGCCGGCTCAATACGTCGCGCCCGTTTGAGGCTTCTCCGCAGAGTTCCAGGTCCGGCTCTGAACTAAGAAGCCCACGAAGTCCCCGGCGCACAAGTGGGCACTCAGTTGCCACTAAAATTCGATAGGGGTAGCGACAAAAGCCTGACGTGCTCATAGACATCGGCATCAGGCGGATTTCGTCGGTAGCAACTATCCGCACCCGTATGGAACGCCTCACAGCCTTAGTCGGTTACGCGATGGCGAGAAAAAGTTACTGCCAGGTTTCTTTAGGGGAAATCGCAATCGGCTGGGGTCATCTCCTCCTGCAAGCCCCAGTTGCACGGGTGATTTGAGGGAGCCGTAGTCGGGCTTATAGGCCATCGGCTCATATCGGCCAGGCAGCGCCTGCGGAACTACGTACTGGCCCTTGGCGGTTGAGAACAGTGTAAGACAGACCCCGGTCTAAATTGTGAGCGGCAACGCGGAACTCGTGTAGTTTGCCTTGATCGGCGGTGACTGTTCCCTTGATGGCACCGCGTCCGTTTTCCTGGCCCGAAGATGATAGAGCCCCCCATACCATCGAAGCAATCACGAAGGCCGCGGCAAAACGTCGCTCGAGTACAGTTTTGTTCTTTGCAGTATGCATGGGATTACGAACCTCTCGATTCGCCTTGGTTTTTTCCTCGGCAGCCCGCCCAGTTTCCGGATCAAATATCTAGGCACATCCATACAGCGATTTACTCAGGTGCGGCAAGCCGTGTCGCCATACTCGCACATACGGCCGGAATCGAACGTTTGCGAGGCGCAGTCCTTGGGCTGGTGCGGCCCCGGGAAATGTCAGAGGTACCGGTACCACGCAGTTACGGAAACATCACACGCGACTGCGAAAAATTCAGAACCCCTCGCTCTGTCCCCGGCGGAGAGGAATAGGATTTGTCCAAGAGGTTTGTAGAATGCGAGGCAATAGAATGCGTGACTACCAGAAACTTGCTGTTCCGATTTTGGCAGGTGTGATACTGCTGGCGCCCCCGTGCGCAACGCACGCGAAGGAAAACAAAGTAATGGGGCAGGTGAATTTTGTTCCGGCCACGAAGGTGGAAAAGGGCGCGGGAGTTTGGATTGATGGGCAATATGTAGGCCACGTGAGCGAGCTCAAGGGCGGCAAGAAGATACTGCTTTTGCCCGGGGACCACGACGTTGTCGCTCGGGCTGGCGGTTACAAAGAATTCGAGCACAAGGTGACCGTCGAACCAAGTAAAGCGCTGGCTCTGACGATTCAGCTGGAAAAGGACCCAAAAGTTCAGTTTCCCAAGATGACCTCGGAAATCAAGCTACACGTCGATCCTGACCGTGCCGCGGTTTTCGTCGATGGAAGTTTCGCCGGATACGTGCATGAGTTCGGGGGAGCAGGGCGGGCGATGTTGATTAGCCCTGGGGAGCACCAGATCAAGATAGCGCTGCCGGGGTACCGGGAGTTCACGACGGACGTGCATCTGCTTCCCAATCAAAAATTCATGCTCGAAACAAAACTTCCCGAAGGCAGCATCACCCAGGCTGATCCTGACGTGAAGCAAAATTGAATTCTGTTATTCGATCCGAAACGTTACGTCAAGATCCAAACCTCATTGAGGAGCTGCGCTTAGTTAGCGCGGTGGCTTATCTCAAAGATCGAAACGCGGCATCGAGCAGGACGGTGAGGAGTTCGTGCTTCCATCCCTGCGTGCAACTTGGCGCTAGTCTAAATGCCGCAACCCCCTCGAATCCTGCTAAGGAACTCACTCTGCCTTGCGAGTGGAAGCAATCCAAAGAGACGATCGACTGCCCGCGGTTGCGACTCCAACCGAAATTCTACGCTGCACTCCGGCAGACAGTTTCACAGCGCGACGGTTGGCGCTTCCTTGTCGGTTTAAGGGCATTGCTTTCTTGAGCATCACTGCTTCCTCCCGGTCTAGAACGCATGACTGCTTCCGAGCCTTTTTGTGGTGTTTCTTTCGGTTCGTACCGGCGTACCACCCGAGTCACAAAGCCCCTTGTTCAGATACCGCTAGCCCGAATCCAGAAGCTCTCGGTCCAATTCGCGCCGGGAGCCAGGATCTGCAGGCCGGAGTATTTTCCCTCGTGATACAGGTTTACGGCGTTGGTGATGCCTGTCATCGGTTCAAAGCAGACGGTTTGTGCTCCGGAGTCGGAAACGGCATTGGACTGATTTCTGAGCCGCGGGACAAAGAACTCGGCGGCCGGGTACCTGGGTCCGAAGAGCACCTCGACCTTTTTCCCACCCGACTCGATCGAAAAATGTGCGCGACCGTCGGCATCGCGCTCCAGATCGGTCAAGCCCGTGTCCAGCGCTTGCCCCTTGAGCGGAAATGGATTCGGGAGGTCAAGAGGCTTGAGTTCACCGGTTGCGACTACACGGTTGTCTCCGACCGCTATTTGGCGGGCGGCGAGTGTGGCGGTCCATTCATCTCGATCGACGTCCTGTATGCGGAAACAGGGATGAAACCCGAGCACAATGGGCATCGGATCGGCGCTCAGATTGGTCACGACCAGCCGTGTTTCCAAAACGCCTTTTGAGAGTTGGTAAGTCATCTCGTATTCCTGGGCGAACGGCCATTGGGCCATCAGGTCGGGATACCGCCAGAACCGCAGCCGGCTTGTTATGTGTGCCGACTGCTTATCGGCCTTGACCTCGGTGACCTCCCAGAACGGAGAGGTTCTAACCAGACCGTGAATGGGGAGGGGCGCCCGGACATTGCCGAGCGTCATATTGAAGATATATTTCTTCCCGTTTGCCCAGAAATCCTGCTCTCCTAGCCGGTTCGCCCAAGGAGCCAGGAAGGGAATACCGCCGGTTTCAATCCGCTTCTGAAAATCAACGACGTCGTCCGAGGCGGAATTCAACACGTTTTTCCCGTGAACCTTCATCTCGTATAACCGGTTCCCGACCGATGGCGCAATCGCGACCTCGACTCCTCCGGTTGAGTCGGTAAGGCGCACGATATCGACACCATGATCAGACGTTTTCTCAGCAGTGTAGCGTTGGGCCGCGGATGCAACCGAGAGGGAGGTAGTGCAGAGTGCCAGAATTAGAATTGGAATTTTCATTTCTCCGGCCACCTCATCAACCAACGGCGAGCTCTAGACGCTCTACGCCGACCGAGATCCATCCGGCTTATGCCTTCCTCCCCTGAGGAAACCCCCGTGAACGTTGTAGAGTCTCTGGCTGCCGAGGAGTTTTTATTTGCCACTCTTCGGCCACACGGCGCCCTGATCTTTCGCGGTCACCGGGGCCAGCCCCTTGTACACGAACCTCTGCACGCGCTGGCCGTGGTAGGTTTCCGTCGTGTAGATATTGCCCTTTGAATCGGTGGCGATGCTATGTACGGCGTAAAACTCGCCGGGTTGCCTGCCGCCATCCCCGAAGCTGGTCAGTTCCTGCAAGGTGTCGCGGAGCAGAATATGGACCTTTTCGTTGGCGCCATCGCTCAGATAGATGTATGTCTGTTTCGGATCCTTGGAGAAGGCTATGTCCCACACGGCCCCGTCGCCCAAAGTGTTCTTTTCGATGAACATTTCCTTCACAAACGTGCCGTCCTTCTGGAACACCTGAATGCGGTCGTTGTGGCGGTCGCAAACGTATACCAGCCCGTCGTGGGCGAGCTCGGCACAGTGCACGGGGGTGCGAAACTGCTGGGCCGGCGGTGCATCGGGCTTGTAGGGGCCGAGATCGGTGTCATCCGGCTTGTGGCCATAGGCGCCCCAGTAGCGCTTGAAAACGCCGGTGTCGGCATCCATCACCACAACGCGGCGATTGCCATAGCCATCGGCCACATACACTTCGTTTGCGTCCTTGTCGAAAAACGTCTTGGCAGCCTGCTTAAAATTTGCAGTGTCGTTGCTGCCTTTGCTCGCACCGGGTTTGCCGATCTGCTTAATGAGCTTTCCGTCTTGGGTGAATTCCAGCACCTGAGCGTCGCCGGTTCCGTTGCCGGCAATCCAGACGTTCCCCTTGTAGTCCACGGTGATTCCGTGATTTGAATTCGGCCAATCGTATCCTGGCCCCTTTCCGCCCCAGTGGGCGATCAGATTGCCCGCCTGGTCAAACGCAAGCACCGGAGGCGCCGGCTGGCAGCAGTCGGAGGCGGGTGGGTTGGCCCGCATGTATGCCTCTTTGGGATCGAGGGTGTCTTGCCGGTGAACGATCCAAACATGGTCCTGCGAATCGACCGACACCCCGATGGTCATGCCCAACAGCCAGTGGTTTGGTAGGGGCTTGGGCCACAGTGGATCGACCTCAAACCTGGGTGCCTGCAATCCCGAGGCTTGCACGGCGGCCTTCTTCTCAAGCACCGAGGACGCCATACCGAGCACGATCAGAACCGCCAAAAACGTGCCTATTCCAAAAACTCTATCCCTTAAGAATGTCATGCAGCTTCCTCCCTCGCGATAACGCGGCATGCCCTGTGCTGCGTGGCGCACGCAAGATGTTGACAGCCGCAGCACTATAGCATCAACCCCACCATGGTTCGCCATCCTCGAGATTGGCCTTCAGATAGTCCTCATTGGGCAGTATGCCTAAGCCGGGCAGCGAGGCCACCTGCATGCGCCCGTCCTTGACCACGGGAATGTTCCCGGTCGCATCCGGCGCCTTGTCATACGACGATGCGCACTCGATCCTCGGGCAATTGAAGACGCTGGCCGCGAATTGTTGGGAGGCGTTATTGAGCGCATATCCCCCCACGTTGTGCAATGCAATCGGCATGCGATAAGAAGCGGCCACGTCGGCAATGATCTTGGTTCCCGTGATCCCGCCCCCGTGGCTCAAATCGATTTGCAGGATGTCGACGGACTGATTCTGCATAAAGGGCAGGGTATCCTCGATTAGCGCCAGGCTTTCTCCCGTGATGATAGGGACACTCGTCGATCTCCTGATAGCCGCCCAGGATTCCGAGAACCGGGGAAAGATGGGATCTTCGAAAAACAAAGGCTTGATCCCTTCCACCGCCCTCGCAACCTTGATTGCGCTGGGAAGATCAAGTTCGTTGTGGCAGTGAACGTCTATGTCGTAGTCAGACCCCAGCGCCTGGCGAGCCAGTTCGTACACGCGGCGGACTGTGTCGACTTCCCGCGGACCAAGATCCGGCGTAAATTCTCCGCCCGGGACGGCGAGCGCATGGTTGATGTCGATCTTGAAGGCTTTGAAGCCGCCTTTGAACGATTTCACTATCTGAGCCCTCTCCTGCCACGCATCTTTGCTCAAGTAATCGTTCTGCCTCTCGAGAGGAGTCTTGCCGCGAGGTGGCACCATATGGGAATAGGTATCGATTTCCTCGCGGAAGTTCCCGCCAAGTAGTTTGGAAACGGGCTGGTTGAGAATCTTCCCGGCAAGGTCCCATAACGCCATGTCGATGCAGCTGTAAGCCCTGACATCCCCCGGCCTCTGGGCAATGGCATAAAACATATTCTGAAAGTGAACGCGGATTGCCAACGGGTCTTTGCCGATCAAACCCGTCTTCCCTCCGGCAGGACTGTCTTCGAGCATCGCAATCGTTTCGCGGGTTTCCGGACCGCCCTCACCCGGGCCGTACCCAACCAGACCGGCGTCGGTCTCAATCTTAATAAAGCCCCTCGAACCCCTTCCCCGCTTCAAGCGGATCGACTTGATGGCGGTGATCTTTACCAGGCCTTGGACGGGGGCCGCCAGAGCTTCGTAGCCGGCCATCGATGCACCGACCGGCATCGCCAGCGCTGCCTTAAAAAAGTTGCGCCTCGAAAGAACCATGGTGTACCGCTCCTTTCCAGAAACTGGACTAGTTCACAATTTCCGCGCCATCTTGCTGGTTGCTGTTCTGCTCAGTGCTGCCGCCATTCACCGAGATTTCTGTTGAACCCCTGCCGATGTTGCCCGCGTTGAACACGCTCGAATTAGCGCCGGCCGACAGGCCCAACAGGTTGGTGTAGTTGCGAGAGGTCAAAGGCATTTGGGTCATCGTTTGAGAGTTTACAACCGTGCCGACAGTCGTGCTTGCTTCCTGCCAACGCGCCGGTGGCAGCCGACTGGCTAAAGAACGACGGAGCCAACGTCATTGAGCAAAGAACCGACACCCAGCAGCTCACCACGAAAATGGCGCCGTGCAAGCAATCAGAAGTTTCTTTCGACATGAGCATTCCCCCTGTCGGTCTTCTCAGGAGACCGCTATTTTTAAGCGATCCGTCCGATGGCCTTACTCCAGCCCGTGGTATTTGAAGTTCCGGAACACAACCTCACCGGTTCCGGTGGCATACAGGGACAGCCGCCGCCCGTCGGTTACGTAGCTGGAACTCTCAAAGCGAGTCCATGTTGTTCCATCCAGGCTGTAGAAGCCGGAGATGTCGTAATTCATATTGAGAAGACGCAGGAAGAAATGCGTCTCTTGGGAGTCAACAGAGGCCCTGTGCTCCCCGTTGCGGAATAACTCTCCTTTTCGCAAGCCCACGGAGGCCCACGACCCGGTGTCCCCGCGTCCGGAGGAAAGCAGGAGACCTGCCTCGGCTGTTTCTGGGATGGAAACTTCCACTTCCGCCTCGTAGGAGTGATTGACGGGCATCACGCCAAGCATCATTGCATCCGATGGAATGGATGTTCTGCCAGGCGAGCCACCCGAGGCTCTCATAACCAGCTTTCCATCTCCGGTCTTGAAGGCCTCGTCTGGCTTTGTCGATGGGGAGTACAGCCATTGAATTCCCAAAGTGCTGCTTGAGAAATCATCGGACAGCGGCATGCCGTGCCCTACGTTCTCTCCGGTCGGTTTGCTCAACACGTCGGTGGGTGAGACACCAAATGGCACACGAGGCCAGCCATCGTCGGTCCACTCGATAGGCAGCAGAAGGCTCTGCTTCCCGTACACCGCGTCGTAGCCATTTTCGTAGCCGGTATACAGGAACCACCACTTCCCGGCGTCGTCCTGCACGAAGGTTCCATGGCCCTGGCGCCACCATTTGTTGCTTGAGCTTGCGTTGTGAACCAGGGGATTGTAGGGAGAATTCTCCCAGGGACCCTCCACTGACCGGGAGCGAGCTACCACGGACATATGCGCCGTCGTCGGCCCATCGGTGCCCCCTTCGGCGGCCGTTATGTAGTAGTAGCCGTCGCGATACATCAGCTTGGGTGCTTCCAGGCATTTGCAGGACACCGCCCAGCTCTTTGGATAATCCCAGCCGTCATAGGCTTTCTTGAGCTCTCCCACAGTGCTAAGGCCATCGGGAGCGAGACGAATCAGCATGCCTTTGTTGAAGTAGAGATAGCGATTGCCTTGCTGGTCCACGATGTGACCTGGATCGAATAACCCATACACACCGAGATCGATAGGGTCGCTCCAGGGGCCTTCCACGTGATCGGCCCACATCACGATGTTCTTCCAAGCCTTGTCTCCTTGAGCCTTAATCGGAACGGTCAGCGAGCCGTGGTGTCCCACGTTGCCGCGTGAAGGGTCCATCTGCGTCGTATAGATGTAGAACTTGCCCTTGTAATAGGTCAGCTCAGAGGCCCAAGCCCCACCGTCAAATTTGTGGAGTGTGCGTACGACCGGCGCCCAATTGACCAAATCTCGTGAATGCCAGATCAACTGATCCGGCCACCCGCCGCCGGCCATCAAGTAATAATCGCTTCCAACCTTAACAACCGTGTTGTCGCTTCCAGGGCCCAGAACAGGATTGCGAAAATAGCCACTGCCCAAATCAGCGTGCGGAAGGCCCTCCCGCCACGCCTCTTCCGCGCGGCGGCTGTCCTTGTCACTCGCGCCAAACATCTTGAGCGTAACAAAACAGGCCACAACCGCAACGGCTACAACCTTCCCCACCCTCAGCGACTCCATGCTGCCTCCGTGCGTGAGCTCCCCTAGCTTTGGGGGAGAGTCCTTCAAAGCAGAAACCTATATCACAAAATCTAAATATTTGTGAAGATACCCCATCACAGAGCATGGGGGAGACAGCTTGGTCGGTGCGTTCCCTGTAATGCCCAAGCGGTCGGCATTTGCTCGTGGCGAGTTTAATTTCTTGTTAAAGAACGTCGCAAAAGCGGCGAAGAAGACGACTTTCTCGCGCGACTCGACAGTTTTTGGGCCACCCGGGTTACCACATAATGCCAACGGCTCCCCGGGGGCCAAGGGAGCCGCTTGCTATGCTGATATGCTGCCTGGGAGAAAACCAACTATTGAGTGGGCATCAACTCCTGCGTGAATCCGATCGTGTTCACGTTGCGGAGCATCGGCGTCCGCGGCGGCAGGTCGGCTGCAGTCGAGAACGTGCTGTCGAACTGGTCGTTTCTGGTAAGAGGAATGCTATATACGTT
>JBEKBP010000060.1:0-23429 GCA_050015335.1 Candidatus Acidiferrales bacterium
CAGAGAAAGGGGCACCCCGGTCCATTCGGAGCAACTGGTCAGCCCGTGGCTTTGCTGCACGGTTTTATCCGTGGCTTTGGCATGATTTCCGCTGCACTCCAGGAAATGAGGCCGGGTCACAAACGGAAAGCGCTTTATTTCGTCCACCGTAAAAATCAGCGGCCGGTCCACCATGCCGTGAATCATCAGGCGATGTTCCGCTGGATTGATGTCCGGAAGATAGGAGCCGCGATGGGTGGACACATAATGGAGCGACGAGGCCGTGATCATTCCCACGGAATCCTGCAGCGGCGACGCTATGTGAAAGGTCATCCCGAACATATCGGGAGACATTCTGTCCGACACGGGGACGCGGATCGATTTCACGTAACGTGAGCGCTCGCCATAGGCGATCAAATCCTTGGCATCTTTGCACGCTGTCTCTTTGGAGGCTGCATCTGTGGCGGTTGCCTCAGAATGCGACATCTGGGCAGCGGCGGCAGGTATTACTCCCGCAGACAAACCAACCAATGCGGCGCTATCCCGTAAGAATCGTCTTCGAGCAGATAACTTAGAACTCATGGGCGCTCCTTTGCCGTTAGAAGTGGCCAAGCCCCACTTCCTTAGTGGGCAGTATACATCCGGTCGGATTACAAGCGAAAACGATAACGCTGCGCAGGCATTCGATTCGGAACACAAGAGGGTAGTGGTACAGTTTGAAACTGCGAGGGCTAGGAATTCTGGGTTTGGGCTAAGGCATTCCCCTTTTGTTCGAGGTCTTTCTTCTGTTGATATTTTCGCGATGTGGCGCGTAGCGAATTGCCTTCCACTAGGGCTGCTATTATCTGGGCTCGCTTCTCAACATTGACCGCATGTTGCGTCCGTTTTCGTTAACAATCTGTGTATAATGCGCCCGCCGATTTCAGCCTGTCCAAGATCGCTTCCTGAGGTGGTCTCGAACGAAATAGAAAGGCTAAGGCTTCTTTGGGCAGGCCGAGGAGATAGCCAGGTCCACATGAAAACAATCTTGATTCGATGCTTGGCAGCTTTCTTTCTGTTTTCTTGCTGTCTTCCGCTGACTCTATCTGCACGGAGAGCTGCCGCTTGCCCCTTCACATTGGCGGCTCTGGTGGCTCCGGATATTCACGTTGATCGGTTGACGGCCATGGAGCAGGCGGTCGCGGACGCGAAGAGCTCGGGCGATAACGGTTGGATGCTCACCAGTTCGGCGCTCGTACTTCTGATGACGGGGCCGGGTCTCGCACTCTTCTACGGGGGGCTGGTTCGCAAGAAGAATGTGCTGGCGACGATGATGCAGAGTTTCGCCATGATGGCTGTAATCACCGTGCTATGGGGCCTGGTTGGTTATAGCTTGGCGTTCGGGCCGGGGCGTAGTTTCATAGGAAGCTTTCACAATATATTCCTCCACGGAGTGGGCTTGCAACCCGATCCCGATTACGCGGCGACGATTCCAGCTCAAACGTACATGGTCTTCCAGTTGATGTTTGCCATTATCACACCAGCTCTGATCACCGGAGCTTTCGCCGAGCGTATGAAATTTAGCGCCATGCTGTTGTATTTGACACTGTGGTCGCTGCTCGTCTATGACCCGATGGCCCACATGGTGTGGGGCAAGGGCGGATTGCTGAATGCCGCGCTTGGCGGCCGCTTCCCGACCCTTGATTTCGCTGGCGGCACGGTTGTACACATCACCTCGGGCGTGTCGGCACTCGTTTGCGCTCTCTATCTCGGGAAACGGCTTGGGTACCCGAAAGAGGCTATGCCGCCACATAGTGTCGTAATCAGTTTCATCGGTGCCTGCTTATTGTGGGTGGGCTGGTTTGGATTCAACGCAGGGAGCGCGCTCGCGGCGGGTGGACTGGCCACCAGTGCATTTGTAGCGACGCATTTTGGTGCGGCTGCGGCGGTTGTCGGATGGGGCGGCGCAGAGTGGATTGCCAAAGGTAAGCCGAGCGCACTGGGAGCGATTTCGGGAGCCGTTGCCGGTCTTGTAGCGATCACTCCCGCTTCGGGATTCGTGACACCGATGTCGGCTTTGGTGATCGGTCTTATAGCCGGTGCCTTTTGTTTCTCCATGGTGACCGTAGTGAAGTCCCGGTTCAACTATGACGATTCCTTGGATGCCTTCGGCGTTCACGGAGCCGGAGGCACGATCGGCGCACTTCTTACAGGAGTTCTTGCTTCCAGCGCCATCAATCCGATCTTCAAGGATGCCAGCGGAAAGGTGCTGCCCTCAGGATTGATCGAAGGCAACGGCCATCAAATCGTGAATCAGTTGGCGGGCATCGCCATCGCGTGGGGTCTTGCGATTGTGGGAACGCTGATTATTCTGAAGTTCGTAGATGTCGTGATCGGGTTGCGTGTTACGGAGGAGCATGAAACTCAAGGGCTCGATCTTTCCCAGCACGGTGAAGAAGGCTATTACTGGGAGACTTCGGCCTAGCGAAATACTGTTTTTTTGTGTGGATGCTCCGCAACCGAATGCGTGAAGGATAACAACGATGATAAAAGTGGAAGCAATTATTCAAACGTCCAAGTTGGATGCGGTGAAAGACGCACTTCATGAGATCAGCGTTGAGGCTATGACGGTGCTCGAGGTGCGCGGCCATGGTCGCCAAAAGGGTCACACGGAAGTTTACCGAGGCCGGGAATATACGGTGGACCTGATTCCCAAGATCAAACTCGAGATGGTCCTTCCGGACGACATGGTGGAAAAGGCTGTGCAAGTAATTGCTACAGCGGCGCGAACGGGAAAGATCGGTGATGGCAAGATTTTCCTCTCGAGGATTGAGGACGCTATCCGCATCCGCAACGATGAACGAGGTGACAGCGTTCTCTGATCCTCTCGATGCAAAGGTAAGAATTCGATCAGTTGGGACCACGACGAGACGGCTTTCTATTATAGAAGGAGCTCTCATCCAGTGAGCGAAACCTTCACGTTTCGCTCGCCGCGCCGTAGCCCTCATCGGAAAACCTTGTCGAAACATAGTCTGCTGTGACTTAACGCGAGAACACGAGTTACAAGTTCTGATAGGCCGGAAACTGCTTTGCGCAACATTGACGAAGACGAACGGTCTTGCCGGTTTTTCCTGCACAAACCTGACGAATTATTTATCGGTTCCTTATTACGCTGGTTTCATGATGAGGCCGACAACAGAGCGCCGTGGAGGGGTGGACTGAAGCCATCCTGACCACCGTGAGTCTCGGTTGGAGGTGACTTTTATGCGCACAAGTGACTGACACAAACGTCATCTTGACAGGCACGGGTGCACAGCCAGCGAAGCGCGCAAACGGCCATGAAGCTATCGAGGACATCAAAGCGGATTGTCCGGAGTTGGTTTTGCTAGATGTCAATATGCCCGGCGTGGATGGTTTTGAAACCTGCAAGAGAATTCGCGGTTTTTCCAACGTACCAATAATCGTAGCGACCGTCGGCGGAGACGAGGAAGATAAAGTAATTGCCTTAGACGCAGCGGCCGACGGCTACATCGTGAAACCGTTCGGCACCCAAGGACTCCTTGCGCGTATTCGCGCAGCCGCGCGAAGAGCCGTCAGAGCACAGAGAACGCCATCATTCAATTCGCCGGGCTTGAAGATCGACTTTGAGTGCCGTCGGGTGATCGCCGATGGGCATCCTGTTTACCTTACGCCAACTGAGTTTGAACTTCTCAAACACCTCCTTCTAAAGGAGGGGAAACCTGTTTCTCATGCTAAATTGATTCATCTCTTGTGGGGGCCAGAAAAACATTCGTATGATTGCAAACACTTGAGAGTCTTCATTGGACAATTGCGTCGGAAGATCGAACCAAATCCAGGCCAGCCACGCTATATCCATACTGAACCTGTGATCGGCCATCGTTTTGACCCTGATTATGTAGCAGCGACGAAGACCCGAAAATCGTACTTGTAACAAACCACAGATGCTACGAGCGATATCGATCGGCGGGATTGTTGGATTGTTCGCGCTTCATGTGTTCGACGAATAGCCATCGTAGTAGGGGTGTCCGAGGACAACGATGAGCGGTCCCAACCTTTTGCAGTACGGGTTCTTTTTAGCTGTTGTTGCGGTGCTCGTGAAACCTCTCGGTGGCTACATGGCCCGTGTATTTGAGGGCCAACCGACCTTCCTTGATCGAGTGCTACGCCCCTTTGAAAGATTGCTTTACAGGTTGACCGGAATAGAACCCGGCGTGGAGATGGACTGGAAACAGTACGCCTTTGCCTTCGTCATTTTCGGACTGGTAGGCACAGTGCTGCTTTATGCAATTCTGCGTCTGCAAAGATTTCTACCTTGGTTCTATCCGGCTTATCAAAGCACACCTGTGACCCCAGACCTGGCGATGAACACCGCCATCAGTTTCTCGACGACGACAACATGGCAAGCCTACGGCGGAGAGAATACGTTTAGCTATGCGAGCCAAATGATTGGCCTGACCGTACAGAACTTTCTGGCAGGAGCGTCGGGCCTGGCGGTCGGCGTTGCATTCATCCGGGGTTTCGCACGTCATCAAACCACGAAGCTTGGCAACTTCTGGGTTGATCTGACTCGCTCGATTCTGCGGATTCTGCTGCCATTGTCTCTGCTAGGTAGTTTGCTTCTGGTTTGGCAAGGGGTGCCCATGAATTGGCACCCGTACACTCAAACCGCAACTCTCGGGCACCGACAACAAGTAATCCCTCAAGGCCCCGTGGCAGCCCTTGAGATCATCAAGAATCTTGGAACCAACGGCGGCGGATTCTTCAATGCGAACGGTGCTCACCCGTTTGAGAATCCCACACCACTGAGCAATTTCCTTGAGATGCTGGCGATTGTGATGCTGCCTGCGGCAACCACAAACACTTTCGGGAGGATGATTGGCCGGCCTCGGCAGGGTTGGGTGTTGTTTACCGTGATGGCCGTCCTGTTTGTGGCGGGACTCTTGCTGTGCGGGCGTGCAGAACAAGCAGGCCATGGAAGGATTTTTGACGTTCCAGGACTGTCTGAACGTGCGAATGGACTGCAATCAGGTGGAAACATGGAGGGGAAAGAAGTCCGCTTCGGGATTGGCGCATCCGTTTTAACGGCAGTGGTCACCTCGAATGGCGCGACTGGCTCCACGAACTCAATGCACGACAGTTATACACCGCTAGGCGGCGCGGTACCTCTCGTCAATATGCTACTCGGGGAAATCATATTCGGCGGTCTCGGCACGGGAATCTACAGCATTATTATGGTGGCTCTTATCGGGGTGATTCTGGCCGGGCTGATGATCGGCAGAATGCCCGAGTATTTGGGGAAGAAGATCGGCCCGCTCGAAACAAAATTCATCACCCTTTATGTGCTTGCGTGTCCACTTGTGGTGCTCCCCTTCACGGCAGTCGCCTTAGCCACGAACGCTGGACTTTCGGGGTTGGTGACCAACAAGGGATCACACGGACTTACCGAGATTTTCTACGCCTATTCGTCGTCTTTCGCCAACAACGGCCAAGCCTTTGCCGGTTTGAATGCCAACACGGTCTTCTATAACGTCACGACGGCGATTGCCATGATGGTGGGCCGCTTCGGGCTGGCAATTCCCGCGCTTGCGCTGGCTGGGCTGGTAGCTCAACAGATGGAGAAGCGTGAATTAGGAAACGCAGTTCCAACTGACGGCCCCTTATTTGCAGTTCTGCTCGTCGCTACGGCACTGATTGTGGGAGGCCTTAGTTTCTTTCCCTCGTTGACGCTCGGGCCGATTCTTGAGCAGTTGCTGGGGAGGTAACAGCAGCGCCGCTCATCGATCGAGGCTGCGTCCCCCCAGGGGTCGCAGCGGCGCCCAGCAGTCCACAGCATGACTTCTCCGGACGCAGCTTGCTGATTCGCAGGCTTCCACAGCCTTGTTTGACCACCTGCAAGGGGTATCCGGCGAGCCGACGTGTCCAAGCAATGGCAACTTGTACGACGAGTGCCCAGCATCTAAGGCAATCATAGAGCGGCGATACACCAACAGCCGCTATTGCTGGTCTAGGAGGTCGTGGCTGCTTTCGACTTTTCTCTCTCGTAGGCGACCTTGCCTGCGTCCACAGCCGCGCTGATGGAATCGGTCTGACTCGATATGATTTCCTTGCTGCACTTAATTAGATTCTCGGCGCTACTGCGCAATTCCTGGGCCTTCTTCTGCACATACTCGCGGCCTTCGTCCGCTTTCGAGTTCACCAATGCGCGAGTTTCCTCGCCTGATTTTGGCGCGAAGAGAATCCCGATCAACGACCCGATCCCCAATCCAATCACTAAGTAACCAACCTTTGACGCTATATGATCTGTCATACCCCACCTCATGATTGCCCCGGCATCCAGGCATATGGCACTTTGTGCCATTTCTCACTCACACCCTGACACAGGGCGATCGACATTACTGTCTCAAACATCACACCGGGTGGTGATCCGTGTCAGTTCACAGTGGAGCATAAGAACCTGTTACGGTATTCCGTTACGGGCGCCGGGTGTAGGGGACAGAATCATGATCAAGCCTTCTAATTGAGAAATTGAGAAGAGTCCCTGTGCGGAGATGTACAAGGTCACGCATGTTCTGGCGCGAGTTTGAGAAGACATGTCCCTTAGCAGACAGATATGCGACCTCAAGTCACTTATCATTGAGCTTGCTAAGCAGGGAGATCGCGACACGTCTGGCATTATTACTGGAAGTGTAATCCTGCTAATGATCGTGGCACATCGTGGCACCGCTTGTGCTGAACTCCTTTAGACATCGCCCAGGAAGCGAGTTAGCAAACAACACGTCCGAGGGTCAACTTCTTCATGAACAAATTCAAAAGGCTGGGCTTTATCAAGATGCAATGGCGGGCTTCACATCAACACTTCGCTCTTGTATAGAAGAATTTAGAGAATCTTCTCCAAGGGCGCCTCCGTAGGGACGGAGAATGCCAATAATTTGCAGGCCGCCAGAGTTAGAGCAATGGGGTTGTCCCTGCAATCTCCGGGGCAGGGCGCCGTCTATGACTTGCGAGACCCGGCGAGAGCGATCTTTGAGATGAAACAGCAGCCGTTAGGAGGAAACGAGATGGCCGAAACGAAGGTAAGCGTTCCCAAGAAAGGCGACCATGTGGGCACCACTCAGCACGAAGGCGTTTTTGAGGTTGTCTTTGTCAACGCACTGATGCAGTCGGCAAATGTCAGATTGGTTGATGGAAGCGGGCACGTCATACCCAATGTAGCTTGGACTGCCTTAAAAGCTCTCGACAGGAAGTAAGGCTATTCGGTCGGCTTGTTCTTCGGTTTTCGGGAAAAGGTGCCCTGTGGTCGCTACGGGAAACGCAGAATGGTGGCCCACGCCGGAGGACGTTTCCGAAAGGGCTCAGCAAATCTACCTTGGGAGTTGGGAGGAATCATTCTCCGTCGAGCATTTGATGGCCGCCGAAAACGAGCTATTGCACGAACATGCTCAACGCAAGGCTGCGGTGGAAGCATCTGCCGCCTATGACCGAAGCGTTGCTAGGAAGTAGCGTGTGTCCAATCACTGGCCGTGTATCCCTAGAATACTTCTCGGCCTAAGGACCGTAACGCGAAGCCGTCTCGCAGCACCGCGACGGTGTCTACGCGACCAATCAGGGGCTGACGACGGTCACCGCGAAGGCGGATAAAAAGTGACCCTGCTGAGATGCTGCAAATGCGGAAGGCTGACACGTAAGTTCACGCAGGTCTGCGAGCGCTGCGGTCATAGGTTCTGCCAAGTGTGCAAAGGGAGTAAAAAGTGAATGCCCCACGCACCTGGCCTGGTCGGCCGTGCAGCAGAGACGGCTTGAAGAGGCGTTTCAGCACTTCTGCCCACGTACTTTCCTCTCTCTCTATCTAGCTCATATTGGCGAGCAAACACCCGGCATCGCTCAATTCCCCCAGAGAGACGCCCCCTGGCGGATGAAGGGCGCCAGAGCAGCTTCCCGGTATTGGTCGGATGTTACCTGTTCTTCTATTTTTACCTGATAAAGCAAGGAAGAAGTTGCTTATGGTATAAGTTTCAACTCCGTACGAAAGGATGTGACGAATGAAAACTCCCCTACTCATTGCTCTGTTGATGTCGGCCTCGGTGGCATTCGGTGCGGACAAACTCACTGCCCCGGAGTTGATCGGCCTCACAAAGGGAAACCCTGAGAAGTTGCAGGAAGCGCTCGTCGCTACGTTGGGACAGGAGATGATCCAAAAGGGTACGGCGGCAATCGGTCGTGGCCCTGATTTCATCTGGGCCGTCGAGTCCTCGGCCCGCCCGACCCTGATGATCGACGAACAAGCCGGCCCTGCTATGAAGAAGATCGCAAAAACCAATATCTGGTATGCGGTCGGTACGTTGCGCGTGGGCACAAGCCACGAGTACGAGTACAGAATCGACGGCAAGTCGTACGGCGGCAGTAAGGACCTGCCGGCTTTCGGACCGGAATCGTATCTGAAACCCGGCGTCCCGTCTGGCGAGCTGTCTGAGAAGCTTGTCCACACCAGCAAGGTGTACAGCGGGATGAACAGCAACTACTGGATCTATGTGCCCGCCGAGTACGATCCGAAAACCCCCGCGGCCCTGATGGTATTTCAGGACGGCCAGGGTTACGTCCGGCGCGAAAGTGAGGGCGTAGTGCTCAACGTTCTTGACAATCTTATCTTCGAGAAAAAGATCCCCGTGATGATTGCTGTCTTCATTCAGCCCGGCCAGGTCCCTGAAGGCACGGATATTTACAAGGAACTCGAAGAGATGATTCTGCATGCCTCCCCGAGTTTTATCCGTCCCTCCGCGCCCGCGCCGGGCGCCACCCCAGGATCTCCAGCAGGCCCGAGACCGCGCACTCCGCAGAACATCATGCGCAGTGTGGAATACGACACCGTTTCCGACCGTTACGCCAGATTTCTGCGCGACGAATTCCTGCCCGAAGTCGTGTACTCGAAATACAACGTCCGCAAAGATGGCTACAGCCGTGGCATCAGCGGCAGTTCATCGGGCGGCATCTGCTCCTTCGACGTGGCGTGGCAACAGCCCGACCAATTCAGCCGCGTGCTGACATGGATCGGCAGTTTCACGCCGCTACAGCCTGTTCCGAATTACGGAGGCCAGGCTTTCCCCGCGATGGTGCAGCGCGAAGCCAGCCGTAATATTCGCGTCTGGTTGCAGGACGGAGCCGAAGACCAGCGCACGTGGCCATTGCAAAGTCTGGAGATGGCAAATTCCCTGAAGGACCGCGGCTACGATTTCCACTTTAGCTACGGATACGGTACGCACAATTCCGCGCAGGGCCGAGCAGAGTTACCGCAATCGCTCACATGGCTCTGGCGTGATTACGATCCCGCCAGAATCGATCAGAAGTTCGAACAGGATCCCAAGGAAGCCGAAAAGCCGCTGTTCCGCGTGAAGGTCTACAATCGCGACCACGGATCCGAATACTGACGGCCCAGCGGTCTGGGGCGGGTCAGTGTTCGAAAGACCCGTCGGAGGCCTCAACCCCATCCAACGATGCAGCTTCTAGACTATGTCGCGAAAGGCCCCCGCGAGTGCTTCACCGCGACTTGCTTGTGAGGCATCTGTTTTGCCGCGCAGCGACCGGCGGCATCAGTGTGGGCACCACATGTATATGCGACAACTCGTGCTTGGATGTAGGAGCTAGCTGGAACTTTGCATACTGAGGAAATCAGGTATAGATTGTCGGTCGGCCGGCAAGTCAAAGCGGAATTTTCGCCGAATACTGAAGGGGGAACGTGACAACGACATCGAGGGCAGCCGCACCGGGGGCACCGCCGCAGCTTAGGCAGAGGCAAGCTGGCGGCCGTGAGTGCCGACGACATCGGCGGAGCGGAGACCCGTTCCGGTTGAGACTGTTTGAGAGAGGAGATCGATATGGAAGTGTCTAGAGGCATTGCGGTTGTTCTGCTCGCAGGCGTCGTAGGAATGCTGCCGGGTGGCAGGACTCAGGCGCAGAATTCGGTGCACAACGCAGACTCCACCGAGGCTCCGCTCCCCAAGGACATCTATCCCGACTCCCGGAACCGCCTCCCCATGCCGAAACGCGAAGACTTGGACGATGAAGGCAAGAGGATTTTTGACGAAGTGACCCGAGGAAAGCCGCTGCCTAATGGCGAGGTCCCCGCTGGTTTTCTTCCTACTGGGACGCCGGAGAACCCCGTCCGTCTCTGGGACCCCCAACTCGCCAAACTCCTGTCTGAACTCTCTCACTATCGCAAGTATGAAATCGGATTGCCAGACCGATTGCTCGAAATCGCCGTTTTGGTGGCGGGGTACGAGATGAATTGCCAGTATGAATGGACCCAATGGGAAAGGTTCGGGCGGAACCCGGCCGATGCGCGCCATATCGAACAGTCCACCATCGACATCATCAAATACAACAAGCCGGTGGCAGATCTGGGCGAGAAGGAGGCCGCCATTATCAAGTTCGGGCGCGAGACGTTTGGCGAGCGGGAACTTTCCTCTGAAACTTTTGCCGAGGTGGTGCGTTTATTCGGGCGCAAAGGCACCGTGGATTTGCTATGGCTCATGGCTGGCTATGGCGCAGCTTCAGTGGAACTAACTGCTTTCGATCAACAGTTGCAGGTAGGGCAAAAACCGCTGCTTCCCCCTCGGTCCCTGGCACCGATTCCGGTGCGCAAGACAGACGCAGTCGAGAACCCGCTCCCCAAGGACATCTATCCCGACTCCAGGAACCGCTTCCCCGTGGTGAAACGCGAAGACCTGGACGATGAAGGCAAGAAGATTTTCGACGAGGTGAACCGAGGACTGCCGTTGCCTAATGGCGAGGTCCCAGCCGGTTTTCTTCCTACTGGCACCCCGCAGCCCCGCGTCCGTCTCTGGGACCCCCAACTCGCCAAACTCTCGGACGACCTGGGCCACTACCTCAAGTATGACACCAGATTGCCAGACCGATTGCTTGAGATCGCCATTTTGGTGACGGCCTACGAAATGGGCAACCAGTATGAATGGACCCAATGGGAAAGGTTCGGGCGGAACCCGGCCGATCCGCGCCATATCGAGCAGTCCACCATCGACATCATCAAATACGACAAGCCGGTGGCAGATCTGGGCGAGAAGGAGGCCGCCATTGTCAGGTTCGGGCGCGAGCTGATTGGCCAACGCAAGGTTTCCTCTGATACTTTTGCCGAGGTTCTGCGTTTATTCGGCCGCAAAGGCACCGTGGATTTGGTCTGGACCATGGCATTTTATACCATAGCCGGAGCGGAGCTGACTGTATTCGATCAACAGTTGCAGGTGGGGCAGAAACCGCTGCTTCCTCCCCGATAGTTTTTTGCCCTAGACGATGGGGATCAGCGGTGTTGGCAGGCCCAAAAGTGGACATCCCCGTCTAAAGACGAAGATAGATTGCAAGCGTTGCATCGCCGGTTTGACCGGCGCACAAGGAGAACCAGATGAGTTCACAATCGTTGTGCATCCGCATCAGGCAATTGAGGTACGTGTGGATCTGTTTATTTCTGCTCGCTGTGCCAGCGCATGGGCAGTCAGAAATAAATCTGAAAGGTGCTATCGATTTCCACGTGCATAGCGGCCCCGACAGAACACCGCGCGCAATCGACGCCGACGACCTGGCGCGGCTTGCCAAGGAGAGTGGCATGCGGGGACTGGTGCTCAAGAACCACTATGAATCGACCGCCGCGCTCGCCTACATGGTCCGTAAGCAGGTTCCGGGCATAGAGATATTCGGTGGTATCACCATGGACCTGTCCAACGGCGGGATCAATCTCTATGCCGTGAAGGAACTGCTGGCGATGCAGGGCGGCTGGGGCAGAGTCGTGTGGCTGCCCACCGAGGATGCTGAAAACGACGTAAAGGGAAGGAAGTCGGCGGATCCGTTTGTCCCAGTTTCAAAGGATGGCCATCTGGTCCCTAGTGTGCTGGAGCTGATCGATTTCATTGCTCAGCATCATGAAATCGTCTTCGAGACCGGACACATCTCGGCAGAAGAGGTATTGCTGGCGGTTCATGAGGCCCATCAGCGCGGAGTAACACACATCGTCGTCACGCACGCGATGTACTACCTTGAAAACATGACCATCCCTCAAATGCAGCAGGCGGCCCGTGACGGCGCCTATCTTGAGTTTGACGCGGATGGTCCGATGGTAGGACCGCAACCGCGGCATACAATGGCCGACTACGCCGAAGCGATTCGTCAGGTAGGCCCGCAGTTCTGCATTCTGGCAACGAATTTCGGCTCGATCCGCAAGCCCCCGGTCCCGTTGCATCCCCAAGGCCTGCTCGACTTTATGGTCGCCCTGCACAAAGAAGGAATTTCTGTGGCTGATATTAATCTCATGGCCAAGACCAATCCAGCGCTCGCCTTAGGGCTTACGCCTTGACCATGACAAACAGCCTGCGCCGAAGGGGAACAACTGTTCACGTGCGAATGTTCGATGAGTTTGATCCGTTTTTCTATTTTTCGCCCGCGGGACGAGGGGTTTTGAGATCAACACGGAATTCAATCTGTTTCGAAGATCCTCCACCCGGCCTCGGCGTAGAGACCGCCACCGGATAGATCCCCGCCCGCTGAAATAGACCGGCTGGAATCATTGCCTTCAACTGTTGTTCGCTCACGAACGTGGTGGGTACCGGTTGTCCGTCAAAGGAAACGCCCGATTCTGTTGTAAAATGCGCTCCCTGCAACGTGAGCGATAAATCGGAATCCCCTTCGGTGGCCATCGCTGGAACAAGCCTTTGGAGTACCGGAGCCCAGCTGTATTCGGGCTCACTGTGAAGGCTGAAAGGTCGCGGAATTGGATTCGTGAAGGAAGGATGGAAGGTTGTGTCAATGACCCTGCCATCCTTGATAACCGTCTCAATCGTTCTAGTGTTCTTGATGTCATCCAATGGGTTTGCTCTCAGAATCACCAAGTCAGCGACTTTGCCCGCCTCAATTGTCCCCAGGATTTTCTGTTTGTGCATTGCGGCGGCCGGTTTTCGCGTCGCGTCTACCAGAACCTGCATCGGAGTCAATCCAGCATCCACCAGGAGTTGCATTTCATGATGCAAACTAATCCCGGGAGGAATGCGATATGGAGCGTCCGTCCCTGCCAAAATGTTTCCCCCGGCCCTTTCCAGCTTTACAAGAAACTGTTGGAGACGGCGATATCCAGCTTGGTACTGCCTAAACTCTTCGCCTTGCCGGTCGAGCGTTCCAAAGAAGCCGGGTCCCGACAATCTCGGGATGGCACCCTCCGTCATATTCATTACCTCGACTAGGTAGTCGTCGTAGGGAAGATATCTCAAGCCTGGGTTGTGCAGTAGGTTCAGGTAATCCTGTTTGAATTCGTCCACATGATCGTGGATAAGCTTGTACTCAAAAACCAAGCTCGGAATCACATAAGTGCCCTTTTGGACCAGCAACTGAATAAACGGATCGGCTCCCTCCGCTTCTACCATGTAATCCAAAGGATGTTTTTGATAAGGACTCGCCGCACGTTCGCGGCGCATTTGCTCGAGCATATTGTGATCTGTCTTCGTGCCCGCTGAAACGGAGTAGGAATGCTCGAGGATGTCGAGGCCCATGGTCACCTCTTCCCGCGGGTGCATCGTGTAAGCGGAAATCGGAAGGCCGGCCTTGTGTGCTTCCTCGGACATGATGGCAAACGTGTCGGGATCTTGGGCTATATTTACTGTTATCTGGTCTACACCTTTCGCGATCAGAGAACGTACGGTCTTTCGAACGTCATCCGCATTGCGAACAGGAGCCACCGGGCTCGTGGACGGAGCCTCCGACTCCATTAGGGAAGGTCCCGACGCAAAAATTCTCGGACCGGCAACCTCTCCTTTATTGATTGCTTCTCTTTGGGCGAGGATGTATTGCTCCGGATTGCCCATATCAATGACAGAGGTTATGCCGTAAGCCAAAAATAATTCCGGGACATAGTCCCGATAATGGATGTGAGAATCAAACAGACCGGGAATGATGAACCTGCCGGCAGCATCGATCGTTTTGGCTCCTGCCGGAACTGCGACCGTATTGCTTTTGCCGACTGCCTTGAACTTATTCCCTTCGATAACGATTACGGAGTTCTTCAGGGGCGCAGTTCCGGTTCCATCAATCAGCGTGCCACCTGTAATCACCGTTGTAGCAGCCGCGCCCCCCTGACCTGACGCCAGCTTCGCCAACAGCAATGCGCCCATCCCAAGGCACGCCATCGCACAGAGCAACCGGATTCCTTTTTCCCAGAACTGGCTCATTCGCATACCCGTGTAGTCTCTGGTCTTTGGCCCCGCCACTCACCCGGGGTTCATGGTCGTCGATTTTCTGGTCTCGCCCGGATAGACCAGCTGAGTAACTGCGAGGAGACTTTCCGCTTTCTGAGGCTACCCGACGAAATACGCGGATGAGTGGAAGCATCCGCCCGAGTGCTCGTGTTTCAGACTTCCAGAGGTGCCAAACTGCTAGAGTTGCTCATTGATTTCTTGCCGCAGTTCCTCCAAGCCCTTAGAATGCGTATTTCAATGCGAATTGAACCAGCCGCGGGTTCACCGCCGTGCTGGTAATCTGTCCAAAGGTTGACTTGGAGTCATCCACAACGGCAGGGTTGCTAAATTGTGGATGGTTGAATGTGTTAAAGAACTCCGTGCGGAATTGCAGCGTAGCATCTTCCCGAAGTCCCCCAACTTTGGTCGTCTTCACCAAGGCCATGTCCCAATTAAACTGGCCCGGGCCAAGAATGATACCGTAGCCGGTATCTCCCCAACCAACTCCACCTCCGACGCCATTTATGGCGCCAACATTCGGTATCGTACCGAAAGCCGCCTTATTGAAATAACCTTGGCCGCCGAGCACGGAGCCCCCCAACCGCTGCTCAAGGCTGCCCGATGAGGGTACATTGGCATTCCCCATTCCCGGAGCGAACTCGGCCGTAGAAGTTACCGCCGTTCCAGCGCCATACCCATATATGGCCCCTCCCCGCGTATCGGTGGGGGTCAGAGGTAATCCATCCTGCGCCACCGTCACACCCGACACATTCCACCCGCTAGCAATCTTGCCGAGTAAACCCTCATGGCTACCAAGAGGCAGATCCCAGCTGTAGTTGACGATAAACCGCTGGGGGCGATAGTCGGGGTTCAATCCATACTGGAGTGGTAGGTCCGGATTGTTGAACTCAACGTAGCTCGTTGTGTCGACTCCGCGGCCGTACGTGTACGCTGCCTGCAGTGTGAGGCCATGGGAGAACTGCTTACGGACGGTTGCCTGCAGGTTGTTGTATTTGCTGTCTCCAATAGTTTGCTCATCGCCTAGACCTCCGGGCGAAAAGCCAAGATAAGGTACCCGGAGCGGGGCGTTCTGCGTCGTGTTGGTGATGACGCAGGTCGTGCCCTGGCAGATGGGATTGCCTGCCGTCACGAGTTGTGCTTCGTTGATCTCGTGTTCGAGTGACGAGATGACGTAGGGATCAGGCACCTGATGAATCGCGCGAATCCCCACGTAGCCCACCTCCAGTACCCATCGGGGCAGGAATTCATACTGCACATTTAGGTTCCATTGATATGTGAGCGGTGTAAGGTAGATCGGATTGACCAGTATGTCGCTCAGGTTGGAGCTCGTCCCACTCGCAAAGTTCACCCAGCGAGGGCTCCATCCCAGCGAAGTGGGAGCGTAGGGTTGAGCTTCCGTGGAGAAATAGTTTGCCGCGGCGGACTCAAACACCGGAACCGCGTAGGGAGTGGCCTGTACTGCAGCCTTCCAGTAATTCGCCGTGGCGATGCGGTCGTAGAACAGACCGGCTCCGCTGCGCACCACAAACCGGTCGCTGGCTAGCGGCTTCCATGCCAAACCAACGCGCGGAGCAAAGTTGTCTTTGGAGGGACTGTTTTGGGTGGCGATTCTCTTGTTGTTTTGAAAAAGACCGCCCACAGGTGGTGCGGGATAGTTGGCAAAGTTGAAGTTCGACGGTACCACAAATCCGGCGAGCGTCCCGGTCGCGGCTGAGGTCCCTATGGTGGAAGGCGTGTTGACCGTGTTGATCAAGTTAGGCCAAATGTCGGTGTTGTTGCCGGAAGCCTCGGATTGAATTCCGTCATATTCCCACCGAAGCCCGAGGTTCAGTGTCAGATTGTTACGGATCTTGAAGTCATCTTGCACAAAAACATTCGCTGCAGGTGCCCGGAACTCCAACTCGAGGCCGCCGGGTGGTAGGACGGAGGTTGAAGTGCCTGAACTCGAAATGTTGCTGGTAAAAGTGCCGTTCGTCAGCCCCGCGGTACCGCTGGCCGTGCATTGCGCTGTGGTTAGGCTGGGGGCACAACCCGGTAAACCGAGTAGAAAGTCCTGGAACGTCTGATATGTCTCGGTTCCCACCGCAAAACTGGTGCTATGGTAGTTATATCTATCACGCTGAGCTTCCAGGCCGGCGCGAAGCGTGTGCTTCCCGTGCGACCAGGAGATCTGGTCTGCTACTTCCCACGAAGTGGCGAAGGCCGCGGAGGGCCCGGGGCTGCTCCAGGTGAACAGTCCGCTTACGGTCGTGGTATTCAGAATGTTGACTGCTGGAATGATTGGAGCGATGCCTACCTGCGTATCGGTGAATGGCGTTTGGTTTATGCTATATGCGGGAACCCGCTGGATCGAAATCCGCGCTTCGTTAACGAGATTGTTTGTTATGGTCGATGTGAGTCTTGTCACCCAATACTGAGTCAGAATCTGCGCTTCCCCGGGATCGTCGGGCACGCAGAGGGTGACTGCCGCGGCGGTCGTGCCGCATCCCTTCGAGGCCAGCGTTAAATCGTTTCCATAAAACCACCGAAGCGACACGGTATTCTTATCGTTGATTACGTAATCCAAGTTGCCTATGGCTTGATGCTCCGTAAATTTGGCGGGACTACTGAATAGAACATTCTGATTAACTCCTGTCGTCGAGCTAGGGATGAAATAGTTGCCATCCGCTGTTTTCAGTTGGAGGATATTGATCGCTACTGGATTGATGTTGGATCCGTTGCAAGCAACCTGTGTGCCCCCGTTGGAGGTCTTGCCGGTGGTTCCAACGGTGGCACTGCCGCCCGGGCAAAATGCCGCTCCGAGGGCAGCCCTGAAAGCTGCCGTACTGGAGCGGTCACCGAGCGGAATGCCGACAAGAGTTGGAGTGGAGAATCCCGCCGGCGAAAAACCGTTTTTCTGCCAGGTCTCCTGATACGAGGTGAAGAAGAATAGCTTTTCCTTCTTCACCGGTCCGCCGAACGTCCCCCCGTACTGGTTCTGATTTAGGACCTGGCGTCCGTCTTCGGGGACACCCCCCACTGGGGGACTAATTTTGCGGAAGAAATCGTTCGCGTTGAGATCCGTGTTGCGGAAGAACTCATAAGCCGTGCCGTGAAACTGATTGGTGCCGGATTTGGTGACTACATCCACATTTGCGCCTGGTTTGCGCCCATAGCCGGCATCGAAGAGCGAAGTCTGGATCTTGAATTCCTGAATGGCGTCCGGACTCACGGCCCCGATTCCAGGATTACTGCCTCCACCGGAGGTGCCCGCGCCCGAACCAATGAACCCGTCGTTACCCATCGTCAGCGATACGGGTGCCCCGTCCTGCTGGAAGTTGTTCTGGGTTGTGGCCGAGCCATTCACGGCGATGTCCTGTGTTCCCCTTCCCATGTTGGCAGCGTCGAATACACCGACATTGGCCCCGGCCGTGAGGCCCAGGAGGTTGGTATAGTTGCGAGTGGTCAGGGGTATATCGGTAAGGGTTTGCGAGTTCACCACCGTTCCCACGGTGGAACTGGTCGTCTGGACCGCTTCGGTTTCAGCGCGAACCTCCACCTGCTGTGCCTGAGAACCCACTGTTAGCACCTGATCCAGTACAGGCGTCTCGGTCACATTGACGGTGACCGAAGATAGGGAGGCCACCGTGAACCCCGAGGCCTGAAACTTCACCTGGTAATCGCCCGGAGGCAGTAGCCCGATCGTGTAACTGCCGTTGGAGCCCGTCACGGTCGTGCGCACCTGGCCTGTCGCAGTACTGGTGACCGTAACGGTTGCATTCGGGACTACAGCGCCTGAAGAATCTTTCACTGTCCCCGTCAGTGCCCCGGTCGTGGCTGACTGGCTGAATAGCGAGGGCGCCAGCAGCAAGGAGAAACAAACCAGAATAGAGCAGCCCAACAAGAAAATGAGGTTGTGTGGATACCTATCTATTTCTGTCGACATGACCGCTTCCCCTTTTGCCTCTGCTGAATCTCGCGGGCAATTGACGTCCGCCGAATAGAACTATCACTAGACGGACGCGTGGCGATATCGCTGCCGAAACCCGCGCAGCCTAGGAGGAAACTCCGCCCAGACGGAGAGTCACCCAGCGAATCACCGTGATGAATGTCACTTTTGCGCCGGCAGAAATACAACTATCGCCATCCCTTGTCAAGACGTTATTTGTCGTTATTTGTCGTGCGTGGCTGCCAGAGGGAGAAGAACCGGTTAGAAATTCCCACCCTTACTGGATGTTTAGCAGAGCCGCTCATAGAGGAGAGGACCGGAGCGGATTCAGCGGGGGCAGCGAATACATAGAATCCTTGAAACGGTCACACGGGGCGGGGGAAACCAGCGTCTGAGGTACGGGGGGAAACGGGCGTGGGTGTCGGCCGCGAACGGAACGATGATGGGCGCAAGAATTTTATTCCTTTTCGAGCGACCTCAGGTGTATAAGGGTGCCCGGAAATTCAAAGCAGAGATTGTGGTCGAGAACTCGGATGGGAGGGCAAAGAAGCAATGCAAAAAAAGTCTAGTCCCGATTTGTTTTCCCCGATTTTGAGCAGCGATGCGCTCATGGGTCCTCTCCTATTGGCGGGGCGCCTGTTCACCACTGGGATTTTCGTCTTCTATATCTACAATGAGATCGTCAAGGTGCATGAGCCGCGTGGGCTCCTCTACCTGGTCGTGCTGGCTCAGTGTGTCGGTGTCGTGCTGGTCGCGCTCGGCTACAAAACAAGATTTGCGGCAATCCTGCTGGCCGTGTGCATCATCGCAACTCTTGTGTTCTTTTGGGTGGGCCTGGGGTTTGCGAATTACTTCGTGACCATTGCGGAGAAAGTTGTGGCGGTTGCGGGTACCTTTCTGTTCATGTTCGCTTACGGAGCTGGTCCGCTATCGCTCGACAGCTACCTAAGCCGCAGTGCGCCGGAGAAGGTGGAGGATAACTCCTTCTTTGCTTCCGATAATGTGCCCGTGGGCCTGCTGCTACTCGTGGGGCGGATACTGTCTACCTTCGTCTTTTGCTATTTTGGCGTCTCTAAGATCTTGGATCTCGGCGGGATCAAGAACTTCATGGTGAGGCACAATCCCAGTGTTCCTACAAACCTTGTCTACCTGGCGATACTAACCCAAATCGTCGCCCCTGCCCTTGTGCTCCTTGGTTACAAGACGAGGTATGGGGCCCTGGCGCTGTCGGGTTTCTGCATTACTGCAACAGTTTTGTTCCACGCTGAATTCGGCAATCCTTCAGAGGTTGAACATTTCCTGCTCGACTTTGCGATAGCCGGAGGGTTTTTGTTCATGTTCGCAAAGGGGCCGGGTCCGCTTTCGGTGGACGAGTGGCGAGGCCGCACCAAGACGACAGAAGCGACGCAGGAGGCACTGCCGGGGCGCGCCTGAGAGGTTTCGATCACGTGCAGTCTTTCTTTGCCATATCGCTAGCACGAGACTGCCAAGCTTTTAGAATCGCGGCTCACGCCGGCTGAGCACCATGCCACATATGCCGAATTTTACGGAGGGTCGATGTTTTCGCGACGAGATATGCTCATAGGCGCCGGAATGGCTGGTATTACCGCACTCGCCCGGCCAATCGCAAGTGCTTTTGGCAGTGCCGCGCAGCCCAAGACACCGATAAATTTCACCGTGCCACCCGGTGCTTGTGACTGTCACGCCTGCATCATCGGAGACCCTCGCCAGTTTCCGTTTATCACGTCCCGGGGGTACACACCCGAAAGTGCTTCCATAACCGAGATGCGCTCGGTGCACCGGTCGATACATACGCAGCGCGTTGTGATCGTTCAACCCAGCTTCTACGGCACAGATAACTCCTGTACCCTGGATGCGATCAGACAGCTCGGCCGAAGTGCGCGTGGCGTCGCCGTGATTGCTGACAACGCTTCCAACGCAGAACTCGACCAAATGCATAGCGGCGGAATCCGCGGAATCGTCAGCAGCGGACCTGCCGGCGAATCGGACCCGGCTGCTATGCGGCAGCGTTTTAAGACCGCAGTCGACCGAGTCAAGGGCCGCGATTGGCATCTCCAATTCCATGGGAAACTGTCGGAGATTGAAGCCATCCGGGATCAAATCACGAACTCCCCGGTCCCCATCGTGCTGTTTGACCACTTTGGGGGTGCTCAGCCCACGCTTGGTCTCAACCAGCCGGGTTTCAACACTCTGCTAAGTTTGGTCCAAAGCGGCAAAGTCTACGTCGATGTTTCGGCGCCCTATCGCATCTCAAAGCAACCGCCAGACTATCCAGACGTCGCGCCGATTGCCAAGGCGCTCATTGCGGCGAATCCGGAAAGGATTGTATGGGGCACCGGCTGGCCGCATCCCGCACAGATACCCGGTCGCCCACTCACTGAAATCACGCCCCTATTTCAGATCGACGACGGCCACAACCTCAATCTACTCGCTACTTGGACATCCAGCGCCGCTCAGCTGAAGCTCATATTGGTGGATAACCCGGCACGCCTCTATGGCTTTTCACCGTCCACGTTGTCGCTTTTTTTCGAGAAGCCGTCTTAAGACTTGTCTTCTAGCCATCGATAACAATCTCGGCCTCCACGCAGGGAGTGCGAAATGGCCAACGTCGATAGTGATCAGCGGAAGAAAAGGTGCGTTTCGCGACGCACCTTTGTGAAGGGTGCCGGCGCGGGAGCGCTGTGGGCGGCTGCAACCGCCGGGGCGGTTTCATTTGCGGAGTCGATCGCCTACGCTCAGCAGAAATGGAACCACGAGGCCGACGTCGTCGTCGTGGGAAGCGGCGCTGCAGCCTCTTCGGCGGCATTGTTTGCGCATGAGAGTGGCGGTGCACAGGTCGTCATGCTCGAAAAGGCGGACTCGGTCGGGGGAACGACGGGCAAGTCGGGCGGACAATTCTGGATTCCAAACAATTTCAGAATGCGCGAGCAAGGGATTCTGGACTCCAAACAGGATTGTCTGCGCTTTATGGCCCGGCTAAGCTATCCCACTCTCTACAATGCCAAGGAAAATCGATCCGGTATTCCTGAGTACGAATACAGTCTATTGGAAACCTACTACGACAACGCGTCGCCGACCGTCGATGCTCTTCGAACGATGGGCGTCGGCGATTTGGAAGCTGGCAAGGCAAGTTACCTTGTATCGACAGCGGGGCATCAGTGGCGCCAGAGCTATTATGACCGGTATGCCGAGTTACCTGAGCATTCCCATCTGATGGGACGTGTCATGATTTCGAGCGAGCCCAATGGGACGCGACCCCCGGGCATCATGGGCGGCGCCGTCCTGATTTCGCATTTCAAAGCGGCGATTGAGAAGCGGAGAATCCCCCTGCTTCTCGGACATCGCGCTTCCCGCCTTGTGCTCAATAGCAAGCGGGAGGTGATCGGGCTCGAAGCCACGACTGGCACCAATCAAACCGTGACCTTTCGAGCGCGGAAGGCCGTGATTTTCGGCAGTGGCGGATTCACGGCCAACCCAACGTTGTGCCGGACCTACCTGCGCGGGCCAATCTTCGGGGGCTGCGCTGTGCCCACGAACGAAGGGGACTTCATCCTTATCGCGCAGGCCGTCGGCGCCGAACTGGGGAACATGGCCAACGCGTGGTGGGGACCGTGCGTGCTTGAGCAAGCCCTCGCGTCTCGGGCCGTTCCATCAGCCCTATTTGGCGTCCCGGGTGACAGTGTGGTCCAGGTGAACTGTGAAGGGCGACGTGTGGGCGACGAGAAGCGCTATTACAACGACCGCACACAGGTGCACTTCTACTGGGATCCGCACCGCATGCGGTATCCGAACCTAATCCAGGTGATGATCTATGATCAGCGTTGCCGGGAAAGGTTCGGCCCCAGCGATCACTTCGGCGTCATGCCGCGGCCTGGAGTCAACATTCGGTCGGTGATGATGAGCCAGACGCTGGAAGGGCTCGCCAACGTCGTAGACTCCCGTCTCGCAGAAATTGAAAATCGCACCGGGAACTTCCGCCTCGATGCGGACTTCACCAGCAACCTCAGGGAAACAATTGCGCGTTTCAACCAGTTCGCGAAGGCGGGTGTAGACCTCGATTTCCATCGCGGCGAGTTCCCAGCAGACGATCCTCCCGTCCCCGCCAATCTGGGGAGCGAGTATCCCAATCCAGCCATGTATCCTATAGCCTCGGCGGGCCCCTACTATGCCGTACTGATTGCGGGTGGAACCTTGGATACCAAAGGAGGGCCAAAGATCAATCTGCATGGTCAGGTACTGGATACCCAGGGGCAGGCGATTTCGGGACTCTATGGTGCGGGTAACTGCATTGCGTCTCCCGCTGGAGAGGGCTATTGGAGCCCCGGAGGGACGATTGGGCCCGCGATGACATTCGGCGCGATCGCCGGCAAGCAAGCCGCTAAGGAATCGGTAAAAGACGCCGCTTAGTGAGCTACTACTCCAATTGACAGCGTTGGAAGCTGCGAGAGCGCGGTGGGCTGCAATACAACTTGCGTCCTACTGATAGGCTCATCCGCCTATTTTCTATTTCCCTTCAATCTGCGAGATTAAGACCGCTTCCTGGCGCAGGTACATCGAAACAAAGAAGTCTGGATTTGGGAGAACCGTAGCGGTTCCGTCCAGTCGTCCCAAGACCCAGTCCGCATCGGAGAGCAATCGCGTCAGTTCCCGTTTCGATTTTTACGGATGGGATTGGAGGTAGAGCCGCGGAAAATGGATGCGCAGTAGCCTGCCGCTTGTTTTGCGAGTTGGCCGGTCCGCATAATATGGGCACCCAGAAGGGAGCCTTGTTTGAAGTCAGAGCTGAACGGCCACTCCATTTGCTGTTCGGATTCCTGCCTGACGGATTCCCCCCCCCGTACCATCCCTACGCGGACTTCCAACGAGTTCTACCTCAAGTCGCTCTGGTTCTGTACGAATAGGGCGAGCCGCTTGAAGTTCCCTGTTTTCCAGTCCCCCAGATCGGCTGCGAGGATCACATGAGCGGTCTGCAGCACCCAACACAACTCGGTCTGATCGGTAAACCGGACACGCACATAGAGCATTCCCTCCTCAAAGACGTGCTCGGCCCAATCCACGGTCTTGCCTTTCACTCCGGGATATTGTTTGCCGCGCACGGGTCGATGAGCCTCTGGCTTCGCGGGCATTTTGCGTTTCGTCATCGGCCGGATTTCCTTTCTGGCGCCTCGGCGATGCCGGTGTGGGCTTGGCTTGCCGTCCTAGCAGGCTTTGCCTTGGACTTCCTGGCGTCCTTCCCCCGTCTGCGGGCAACCCGCTTT
>JBEKBP010000061.1:0-23755 GCA_050015335.1 Candidatus Acidiferrales bacterium
TTTTTCTCTGTCAAAACGCTATGCGAATTTCCCGGCTCTCGCCCTCCTTGCCCCAAAACGCGTTACCTTGCCCCCAACATACCTTTCTCTCTCACCATCCGCTGCTCGTTGCGGAATCGCTGTGAAACGTTTCCTTTGATTGACTCTCGGCCTTCCCGGGAGTATCCTCTCGATCGTTTGCATTCGAGTACCGTAAGGATTGTGGAATCGCCGGAACCGAATATTGTTTGGATGAAACCTGGGAGAATTGAACCGTGCACATCGTCGCTTGGGTTTTGGTGTTGTTTGGGTTGACGGCTCAACCACCGGCCGCTCAGATGGAGGCTCCGCCGCAACCAGCCGTAGCATCTAGTCCAGCGTCTGATTCTGCGCCACCGGTATTGGACTTTGAGTTCTTCCGGACCAAAGTACAGCCGATTTTTCTTTTCAAGCGCCCGGGGCATGCCCGTTGTGTCTCATGCCACGCATCTGATGAGCGTCTGCATCCGCATCTGGTGTTACTGCCCAAGGGGAGCACCATGTGGAACGAGGAAGATTCGCGGAAAAATTTTGCGGAGTTTAGCCGCGTGGTGATACCCGGTAGCCTCAAAAGCCCGCTTCTTCGTCATCCCCTTGCCGAAGACGCCGGTGGCGACTCCTTTCACAGCGGCGGCAAACATTTCAACTCGCAGCAGGATCCCGAATGGCTGGTTCTGAAGGCTTGGGTTTTCGGCGCGAAGTCTTGATTGAATTGCAATCTAGCAGGAGAGGCTGACGAAAATGCTCAAACGGGATGTGTTTCTTCGAAGTATCGCGGGTCTGGGAATCGCCGTCCTCGGCACGGCGGGGTGGAGTGCTGCCGCGAACAAGGCGCGCATCCTTCAGACGAATTTTGCGGGAGACAACATCACGATCATCGATCCCGCTACCAATAAGGTAATCGGAAGCATCCCCGGCATTGAGGTGAACCACGGCGTTGGAGTGGCCCCGGACGGAATGAGGATTTATGTGAGCTCCGAAGCCGACAGCACGCTGGATATCGTCGACTCAACGACATTCGAGGTCATCAACCGGATTGCTCTGAGCGGGCACCCGAACAACATCGCCGTCAGCCCAGATGGGCGAAAGGTGTATGTCGCGATTATCGGAGCGAAAGGCGGAGTGGACGTGATCGATACCGCCTCTCAAAAAAATGTCAAAAACATTGTCACGGGCACCCAGGTACACAATCCTTATGTCACGCCGGACGGCAAATTTGTGCTGGCCGGATCCCACATTGACAAGAAGCTAAGCGTAATCGACGCCCAGACCGAGGAGCTCGCGTGGACCCTCCCGATGGATTTGGGGGTGCGGCCCATTGCCATATCAACCAATCCGGACGGATCGACGAAATGGCTTTTCCTTCAATTGACGAATTTTAACGGGTTTGCGGTCCTAGACTTCGCGACGCGAAAGGAAATCAATCGCATAACGCTCCCGGACGTGACGCCGGGAAAGAAAATCGTCCCGGGTGGCGGCGAGGTTTCGCACGGCATCGCGCTCACCAAAGACCAAAAGACTCTGTTGGTGAGCAGCCGCAGAAACTCGGCCCTGTACTTCTATTCTGTGCCGGACTTTGCGTTGATCGGATCGACCGATCTGAGCGGTAAGGGTGCCGCTTGGCTGTCGCTCTCCCCCGACGGTAAGACAGCCTATGTCTCTAATTCCATGAGCAATACCGTCTCAGCGATCGACATCGCGTCGATGAAAGAGGTCGCCCTCATCCCGGTCGGCTATGTCCCGAAGCGGAACGTCGCGGCAATGCTCCCGCGATAGCTCCAACGATCCTAACAACCCTGGCGTTCCATAACCTTGCCGAATACACGGCAGAAATTGCCACCCACGATTCTGCCGATCTCGGCGGCAGTAAATCCCTGCCTGAGCATTTCGTCAACAATCACGTAAACGAATCCGTTGTAGCGAGGGGGCTGACGATCGGGCCAGACGCCATTTGTAGGGCGCTCTTCCCCGGCAGCCGGCGGGGCGCTGATGGCCGTGTCTGTGCCGATGCCGATGTGGTCGACTCCTACGACATCCGCCATCTCCTTGACGCCCGTGACGAATTCACCGAGAGTTCTGAAATTCTGCCAAACGCCCACGATGCCGCCTGCGTCCACAACGGCGCGTGCATGCTCGCGCGTGACCAAGCGCTGCTGCAAGGATTCGGGCTTGCCCGCGCGTCCCAGGGGAGTGTCCAGGGCGGTGTGGGAAATAATGATCGGCTGCGTGGTTGTGTCCAGCACGCCCTTCACCATCGGGAACGCAGCGTGCGCCAGGTCCATCAATAGATGGAGCCGGTTGCATTCCTTGACGACCTGCGCGCCAAATGGAGTGAGTCCCCCGAACTCGTTGGGTGGCCGCGTCTGAATATCGCCCAGGGGAGACACGAGGTCATTCGCGTGGTGCACCAATTGCATTAGCCGGAGCCCGCGGCGATAGGCCTCTGCAACGCGGTCGAGATGCCCTTCCAAAAACTGCGCCCCCTCACAGGTTTGAATGATGATCGGATGACCGTGGGCGTGCGCGGTTTGCAAATCCTTCCATGTGAACGCGCGGCGCATCTTTTGCTGCGCGAGCAAGCGGTCGGTTTGATCCAGCGCTTGCAGGTGCAGCTGGTAATATTCTCCCGGTTTTAAGTGCGTGTACCGGTCGACGGGGTAGGTGTAACAGAGCGCCGCAAACCCGGCGCGCTTCATCTCGCTTGCTAACGCCACCTCAGGATCCTTTTTGCTGTCGGCCTGAGCGTCCTGCACAAAAGCATTCGGGACGTGATTGTGCAGGTCGACGGCGATATTCTCCGTCACGATCTGCGTGACTCGCCGGTCGAGATCATCGGCAAGAAGAATCTCAGGGGCAGTGAATGCGCCGGCCCCACCGGCCAGGAGAAACAAAAGTTCACGACGGCATAGGTCAAGCCGCCGCTTGGCATCCGTCATGGAACATGTCCCTTCAACTTTTGCTTGAGTCTAGGGCATCGGGGCGAGGTAAGCACTGGCGCGCCCCGATGCCCTTGTGAGGACGACCGGCGTGAGATTGAATGCGGGAAACACTCCGCCAAGCCTCATCCCCACCACGGTTCGCCATCGGCGAGATTGCCCTTCAGGTAGTCCTCATTGAGTAAGATGCCCAAGCCGGGCAGCGAGGCTACCTGCATGCGTCCGTCCTTGACCACGGGAATGTTTCCGGCCGCCTCCGGCGCTTCGTCGAACCAGGGCCGGCACTCGATCCTCGGGCAGTTGAAGACGCTGGCCGCGAATTGCTGTGAAGCGAGATTGAGCGCGTATCCGGCCACGTTGTGCAGTGCGATGGGCATGCGGTACGAAGCCGCCACATCGGCAATGATTTTGGTTCCCGTGATTCCGCCCGCGTGTACCAGATCGGGTTGCAGGATGTCAACCGACTGGTTCTGCATGAAGGGCAGTGTCCCCTCGATCAGCGACAGGCTTTCTCCGGTGATGATGGGAACACTGGTGGACCTCCGGAGGGCTGCCCAGGATTCTGAGAACTCCGGAAACAAGGGATCTTCGAAAAACAGCGGCTTGATATCTTCCACCGCCCTTGCAACCTTGATGGCGCTGGGGAGATCAAGTTCGTTGTGGCAGTGAACGTCGATGTCGTAGTCGAACCCCAAAGCCTCGCGAGCCAGTTCGTACACGCGGCGGACCTTGTCGACTTCCCGCGGACCAAGATTCGGTGTAAATTCCCCGTTCCTGGCGCCCAGGGAAGGGTGAATATCAATCTTGAACGCTTTGAACCCACCTTTGTACGACTTCAGCATCTGAGCACGGGCCTGCCATGCGTCCTTATTGAGGTAATCGTTCTGCGCTTCAAGTGCCGTCAGCTTGCGGTTGGGCGGCAGCAAATGGGAATAGGTATCGATTTCGTCGCGGAAGTTACCGCCGAGGAGCTTGGAGACGGGCTGGTTGAGAATCTTCCCGGCAAGGTCCCACAACGCCATGTCGACCCCGCTGTACGCGTTGACATTGCGTGGCCTCTGGGCATGCGAATAGAACATGTTATGGAAGTGGACGTGAATGGACAGTGGGTCTTTGCCAATCAAGCCATCAGGGCCGTTTTCGATCATAGCGATCGCCACGCGGGTTTCCGGACCTCCTTCACTGGGGCCATACCCGACCAGACCGGCGTCGGTCTCAATTTTAACCAGCCCGCGGGAACTGCCCCTTTTCTCCTTCAGCGCGATCGCCTTGATGTCGGTGATTCTTACCTGTCCTTTCTCAGCAGCCGCCAGAGCCTCGTAGCCCCCCAGCGACGCGGCGATGGGCATCGCCAGTGCCTGCTTAAAGAAGTTGCGTCTTGAAAAAACCATGGTGAATCGCTCCTTTCCGAGGTTGATTGGACCTACCCAAATTGGCCTGACGTTCGGTGCCCCACTCTGCTTACACCGCTCTCTTTGGGTACTTTATTTCCACTTGTATCCAACGACTATGGTTCACCCTCGCAGCCAGGCGCATTCTACTCCTAACAGTTTGTGAAAAACTCATTTTTGTTATATAGGCAGTTGTCGCGGCCAGCTTGGGCCGTGTTGCCGGTGAGGGTGGATAGATTCCGCAGCAAGAGTTTTGCGAATCGCTGTCATCATCGCTGAAGCTTGGGACAGGCGGGCTGCGGCTGGGCAACGGCGGCAGGCTCCCATTGCTGACGTTTGTTTTCTAACCGCTCGAGCGACTGTGGCCGGTGCCGTCGGGCGATCTTGCAGAGCAACACCGGGGAGGTGACGAAATGATTCGAAAGTCAGTCGCTATGGCGGCGGTAGTTTTGGCGTTGGTCGGCGTGATCTTGCCGCGAGGAATGGGCCAGCAGGAAGGCGTCCTGGTGATTGAGGGAGGGACGCTGATCGACGGCACGGCGGCGGCGCCACTGCCCAACAGCACCATCGTCATCGAAAATGGCAAAATCGAGAGCCTTGGTCCGCGTGCGAGCGTGCGTATTCCTGCGGGCGCGCGTGTGCTTGATGCCAAGGGGAAATTCGTGATCCCCGGATTGATCGACAGCCATGTACATTACCGGTCGTGGATGGGGGAGCTGTTTCTTAATCACGGCATAACCACGGTGTTCGATCTGGGAGACGACACCGATTGGATCCTCGGTGTGCGACAGGCGGAGCGCGAGGGCAGAGTGCAGATGCCGCGCATCTTCGTCGCAGGTCTAGCGATCAATCGTCCCGGCGGTAACTTCGCGCCATCCTACCTCTCTGACGCCGGCACTCCAGCCACCACGAAGATGGATCCATCACGGAACGGGCCAGACTGGGCGCGGGCCGCCGCCAAAGCCCTCATCGCCAAGGGTGTGGATCAGATCAAGGTTACCTCCGACAACCTGACGGCCGAGGAGATCAGCGCCATCGCCGACGAGGCGCACAAGGCCAATCGCACGGTGCTGGGCCACACGACCGATATCTACACCTCTGTCGGCAATGGCTACGACGGCGTGACACATCTTTGGGGGCTCAGCGCGACGCTGATGACGCCCGAAAACAAAAAGAAATTCGGAGACGGCCGGCTCCAGAATCCGTATGCGCATATGGAACAGAGCAAGATGGATCCGCTTGTGAGCTTCATGGTTTCTCACAAAGCGAGTCTCAATCCGCTCCTCGCGAACGAACACCCGGCCATGTTGCCCGAGGCGCGCGAGTTTGAATTGACCAATTACAATCTGTACATGAACCCGGAGCTTCGCTACGTGCCGCTTGGGAACGTACTCAGTTCCATGACGTTCTGGCACAAGACCCGGAGTTATTCGGGCGCCCTGGGAGGTTACCCGTACGTCGAAACGCTCGCTCCGGAAGAACTGGAGGAGGCCCAGCGCGGCTACAAGAACGCCCAGGAGTTCGTGCGCCGATTCAACAGAGCCGGTGGGAGGCTTCTTGGGGGCACCGACACAGGCGGCTCGGCTCTTGTGCCCGGCACGAGCCTTTTACAGGAGGCCCGTCTGTTCGTCGACGCGGGACTCACGCCCATGCAGGCCTTGCAAACGATGACGAAGAACCCAGCTGACTTCTACCACCAAGCCGACAAGGTGGGCACGCTCCAGGCCGGACTGGACGGGAATGTGGTGATTCTAGACGCCAATCCGCTGAGCGATATTCGGAATCTGGAAAAGATCCGCACCGTGATCAAGAACGGCCAGGTGCTCGACGGACGCTATCACCGTGATTACCATCCGGATTTCTGGAGGTCCGTGGACGACGCAGGTACCTCCTCTTCCACGGCTGACTCTCCCTCGCTCTCAAGCGTCTCAAGCAATTCCGCGATGGTCCACGGCGGCGGGCCGGTCGATCTCATAGTGAAAGGCGCCGCATTCAACAGGACGTCGCTTGTGTGCTGGAACGGGAGACCGGTCAAAACATCCTTCGTCAATCCTAATGAGCTTCACGCGACAGTTCCCGCCGATTGGCTGCTAACTGCCGGGACCTACAGCGTGACGGTGACGACGGCGTGGCCAATCCCCATGCCTGGCGAGGGAGGAGGCACGTCGGAGCCCAAGACTTTGGTCGTGAACTAATGCTGGCAACGACACCGCGCCGGCCGGGACGGTCTCTGATTACTCGGGCCGACATCGAAGACAAGAATTTCGTCGATCAGCCCCCTCCCCGGGCCGTTGCCCAATGACAAACTAAAACGCATCCGACAAATGTGAATGAAGCAAGAACCAGTAACGTTAGCTACCCCCGAACACGAAGCTCTTATGCAGCAGATTCGCGACCTGTCGGCTGAGAGGACCTCAGTGCCAACCTGCTATTCCCTTCGTCAGATCGCTTTCGAACACGCTACCCCTGACAAATGCGACGGCCGAACGTACAGGCTCGCTTTACCTTTTGGGAACATTCGCAGTGACGACGACCTTTCAGGTCGTGCGGGAAAACCCCGTGTTTTAGACTAAGCACGGGGGAGGGACCGTGCTACCAAGCAAGACTGTTCCGGACGGATCGGAGCCCCAAGCAGACCTCTTCGCAGAACCTGCCAGGAAGGACCAGCGGGCGCGGCGCCGCGCCAAGATCACTGCGCAGGTGCATGTTCGCAGCATGAACTCGGCGGAAGCTTTCGACGAAGTTGCCAAGACGGTGGACGTTTCCAGAGACGGTGTGCTCTTTGTCTCGCGTTACAATTGTTACGAAAAGGGCCAGCTGCTTGAGGTCACATTCCCGTACTCCAATGCGCCAGGTGCGCTGAACTACCCACAGCCTGGGGAAGTGGTTCGTGTGGTCGCACAAGCATATGGCAAGGTCCACGTGGCCGTGCATTTTCTTTCCTGCAAGCTAAAGGCTGCCACGACGGGTGAAAAGAAGGAAAGAAGGGCAGCGCGGACAACCTACTTTGCGGGCACTCTGACCAAGGAAATGAACACCGAGCAGAAGCCGCCGGTAGTGCTTCTGCTTGAGCCCGACCCCCTCCAGGCGGATGGAATGCGTATCCTTTTCGAGGGGGAGGGATACATACTCGTTGCCGTCAGTACTGGTAGAGAAGCGCTTGACTTCCTGGGCGAGAATGTTCCCGACGTATTCATCGCTGAGATGGAGGTCGCCGACATCTCCGTCCAGGAGCTCTGCCGCAACATTAAAGGGAGTGAACGGCTGGCGCGCGTGCCGGTGATCCTGACCCATTCCTCAAAAAAACCGGAGAATCATGCCGAGAGTCACAAACTTGGGGCGGCGGCATGCATAGCGAAACCTCTTGAATCGGGCAGGCTGCAGAAAGTTGTCCGGCTGCTTGCCCCGCCTCCCCAATCACGTAGTGCATATGGCGCCGATGTATCAAACGATCCCGCACTGGAGTAGAACACCTGCCCTTCCGCCTGGGAATTCCATAAGCGGTGAAGAATCAACCGTGCGCGGTGTCTTGCGGCCATTCGTAATGAGTTAACCGGGGGGGCAGAGGTTTGTGAACGTCCTCGCGGGTACTCCGCTAAGTCGTTTGGATGCGTGGCCGGTCACCACGAAATGAGGGCCCAGCGCGTGGGCTACTCGGAAATTATTCCGGGGGCCTCAAGCGCGGGTGCATAGCACGCGTTATCCCAGAAAGTCTGTCTTTGCCACGGAAGAATTCTACCCATTTAGATCTGTGGGAGTTGCCGCGTCGGCTCCAAGTGGGTTTTTGTCCGCCTCTCGGGGAAACTACTAGCCCGGTATCTGGCCTGTCCCAACTGTGTACCGATGTCCAGTAGTCCTCCATCGGTTTCAACGTTGACAATGAGATTCATATGTCAGGGCCTATGTCTGACTCCACCGTCCGCACACTCATCTTCCCGGTCGCCTATCTAGGATCGAGCCGCGAGCGAAACGCCTTCACGACCCGTCCTCGCTCGTGTCGGGATCGCATCGTGTGCGAACAAACGCGGTTGGCCACATGAACTATCCAAACGATGACTTGCTTCTCATCGAGGACAATCCTTTCGATGCAAAGATGGTTCGAGAAGCGCTCGCTGCGACAGGATTCGGCCCGTTCCGGATCGAATGGACTAAGAACCTCGGCGACGGCCTCGAACGACTTAGCAAGGGAGGAATAGCAGCCGTCCTAGCGGATCTGTTCCTGCCCGATAGCCAAGGTATCGAGACCCTGGATAGGCTGTTGCTGGCCGCGCCCCGCGTCCCGATCTTGGTTCTCAGTGGCTTGGATGATGACGGCATCGCTTCGCGGACCGTACAGCGCGGAGCGCAAGATTTTCTCCCCAAGAGTCGCCTCGATAGCTATACATTGTCCCGCGCCGTGCGGAACATGATCGACCGCCAAAGGGCGGAAGATGCCTTGTTCACCGAAAAGGAACGCGCGCAAGTCACGCTCGACTCGATTGGTGACGCGGTTCTCTGTACGGGCAGCTCGGGAAACGTAACGTACCTTAATACGGTTGCGGAGAAAATGACCGGCTGGTTGCGAGAGGAAGCGTCAGGTCGCCCCCTTACCGACGTGTTCCGCATCATCGACGGCGCTACACGTCAACCCGCCCAGAATCCGATGGAAATAGCAGTTGCGAAAGACAAAACCGTGGGCTTGACCGCGAATTGTATTCTGATTCGGCGTGACGGGCACGAATTGGCTATCGAGGATTCCGCTGCTCCCATACATGATCGGGATGGGCATGGTACCGGTGCGGTGATCGTATTTCACGATGTAAGCGCGGCACGATCCATATCGCTGCAAATGGCCCATTCGGCCCAGTACGACTTTCTGACCGGTTTGCCCAATCGAATGCTGCTGAACGACCGACTAACGCACGCGATTGCGTCAGCCCGTCGTTGCCAGGGCAAACTCGCGGTGCTCTTTTTAGATTTGGACGGCTTCAAGCGCGTCAACGACTCACTCGGGCACGCCATTGGCGACAAATTGCTGAAGGCGATGGGAGAACGTTTGCTGGCAACCGTACGAACGTCGGACACGGTGAGCCGTCAGGGGGGAGATGAATTTGTCGTAGTACTTTCATCGATCAGGCGATCCGAAGACGCGGTCCCCACCGTGACGAAAATAATTTCTGCGATCATCGCACCGCACTCAATTGACCTGCACGATCTTCATGTCAGCGTCAGTATTGGTGTCAGCATCTACCCCGACGACGGTGCTGATGCGGAGGCGCTGATCCAGAATGCGGACAATGCGATGTATCACGCCAAGGAACATGGGAACAACAACTACCGCTTTTTCAAAGAGGACATGAACATCCAAGCCGTCCGACTTCACTTTTTGGAGGCTAGTCTGCACCGCGCGTTGGAGCGTCGCGAGTTAGAGTTGCGTTATCAACCAAGGATAGATCTTAAATCAGGACAGATTGTTGGCGCGGAGGCACTTGTAGGCTGGCGCCATCCAGAGCGTGGGCTGATCCCTCCTGCGGAATTCATACCCATCGCCGAAACCTGCGGTCTTATTGTGCCAATCGGCCGGTGGGTGTTGCGCGAGGCATGCATGCAAGCCAAAGAATGGCAGCTTGCAGCTGCGCCCACAGTAGGAGTGGCCGTAAACATCTCCTCGGTGGAGTTCCGAGACAAGAATTTTCTAGCAAATCTTCGGGCTACCCTCGAGGAGACGGGCCTGGAGCCGCACCATCTCGAGCTCGAACTGACCGAAAGCGTGCTCATGCAACGTGTCGAGTCCACTGTATTGTTACTGGCAGAACTCAGGACCATGGGCGTGCGGCTAGCAGTCGATGATTTTGGTACGGGCTATTCGAGCCTAAGCTATCTGAGTCAATTCCCCATCAACTCCCTGAAGATAGACAGGTCCTTCGTGCGGGCGATCACCTCCGAGCACGACGATGCCCCTATCATCAGCGCGGTGATCAGCATGGGCCGAAGCCTCAAGCTGAGAGTCATTGCTGAGGGTGTGGAAACGCAGGAGCAGTTGGCATTTCTCCGGGCTCGCCAATGTGACGAGGTACAAGGCTACTATTTCAGTCGCCCCGTGCTTCCCAAGCAGTTCGCCAAGTTGCTCGAAACTGGCATATTCGAACCAGTCGCCAGCGGAAGGCCCCGTTCTAGATAGATGAAGAAATCGTTATATAGATCAACGAATCGTGACTTGAAACCTCATTGTTTTCAGGTGCATGATTCTACTGAAAGCGGAAAACAAACGCATACGGGGACGTGCGTACACCGCAAGCCGCAAACTGGTGCGGGGAGCCGCTCGCGCGACACTTCAAAATGTGGATGTCATTCTCTGAAGCCGAGGAATAGCTTCCCGGAAACTTATGCCTGTTAGAACGGTGTCTCTTATGAGCGGGCTTTGTCCCGGTTGCGTTGCCGCTACGCGGACAGTTCCGCTAGCCTCGTCTGGAAGAAAGCCCTGGAAAATGGAACATCAAGGTCTGCCTTCTCGATTAAGTGTAAAGCACGATCGTCTTACACGCTTCCCAAATCATGCACCGCCGCGGGAGTCTGGTTCCTTTCGCCCAGGACTTGTCGAATCACCGACAGGAGTTCGGTGTTATGCACCGGCTTTTGCAGGAAAGCCTTTGCGCCTGCCTTGAGCGCACGGTCCATACTTGTGTTGCGGTCGCGCGCGGACACGACAATCACTGGGATCAAGGATAGACTATCGTTTGCTTTCAACAACTCCAGGACGCGGAAACCATCACCGGCTGGTAATCCGAGGTCCAGGATAATCAGATCCGGCATGTGTTTCCGCGCTTCCGCGATACTGGTTATTCCATCCGATGCAAAAATAAGCTCGTAATTGTTTGCTTTGAGACGTACGTGGAGAGCCAGCCGCATATCCGGATCGTCATCGACAATGAGAATTTTCTTAGTACCCATCTGACACCGTCCTCGACGAGATTTCCTCGTTCATAAGGTCTTGAATTGTAGTGGTTACCTTCGTCACAAAGTCTTCCATCGACTCACAGCCGTTTCGTTTGACCGCATCAAGTAACCGGTAAGAAGTCGAAACCGTCAACCCTGCTTGCAGTACATGTTCGTCACTGCCTAATTGTTCCCGAATCCGCTTGGTAAGCGCCTCACCGCCAATTCCGTCGGCAATAGCCACGATGAAGAATAGCTCCGCCGCTCCTGTAAAGCCCATCTTGGGTAGGAGAACGTCCAGATCAGAATGCAAGCACCGTTGCAGAAGATCGCGGACCCCGTGAGAGTGCTCCGCACGAACGGCGTCGGAAAGCTGGCCGGTCCGTGACCCTACCTTGGTCACCACAAGTGAGATCGGAGTTTCCGTTCTAGTTTCCTTTTGGAGAGCCGGGGCAATCAGATTAGAAAGAGAGAAAATGGGCAATGTAACGGAAAAGACGGTTCCTTGTCCCGGTACGCTCTTAACCCAGATTTGCCCGCCCTGTCGCATAACCAATTCTTTGGAGATGTACAATCCTAGGCCCAGGCCTTGACGACCTGCCAAAGGAGAATCGGATACTCGGAAAAGGCGTTCAAAGATCCGCTCGGTCATTTGCGGACTGATCCCGCATCCGGAGTCTGAGACCTCCAAAACCAGGAAATTCGGGTCTTGCTCGGACAAATGAGCTTGAACCTTCACCGCGCCGTTTGCCGCAGTGAACTTGATGGCGTTATCGACGAGAATGATCAGGATTTGTCGAATTCGCGTGGGGTCAGCATAGACAGATGGCAACCGACGTTCAATATCTGAAGAGAGAGTGATTCCTTTGGCCGTGGCGGCCCCTTGGAGTGTGTTGACGGTGTAGGTGATGGCATCGGAAAGGGAAGTACATTCCAGCGCGATCGTCAATTTACCCGCCTGCACGCGAGTGACTTCGAGTAAGTCATCAATCATTGATTGGAGCTGATTGACATTTCGCCGAACGATTTCCAGGTACTCTTGTTGTTGCGGATTCAATTCTCCGGCCAACCTGTCCTGCAAAATGGTCACGAACTGATAGATCGCGGTCAGCGGCGATCGCAGCTCGTGCGATACGTGTGACAGGAACTCATCCTTAAACTGCATCTGTTGTGTCCGGATGAGGTCGGTTTCGGTTTGCATGCGGTGGCGCTCAATGGCATGGCGCAGTGCCCGGGGAAGCGCACGACTTTCGATCTGGCCTTTGATCAGATAGTCTTGCGCGCCTTCCTTCATGGCTTCGGCGGCCAGTGCCTCGTCGTCCAAGCCCGTTAGCACGATCAACGGGACGCTGGGCGCCGCCGTGTGCGCCCGCCGCACGGTGTCGAGACCATGCTCATCCGGTAACCCCATGTCCAACAGGACAATGTCCACGCCACCTTTTGCAAGGTGGGTCACGGCTTCACTCATGCGCAAAAGGTGCGTCAATTCGAAGCTGCCCGGTATCTCCTTATCGAACATCTCGCGCAGCAAACGGGCATCTCCCGCGTTGTCCTCAACCAGAAGAACTTGGAGGCCCCTTTCTTTCATAAGCGTGCGTCCCGCGGCAGCTTCACCACGGACAGCCAGAAACTGTCGATGCTTTTCACGACCGTCAGAAACCCATCCAGGTCCACAGGCTTGGTGATGTAACAGTTGGCATGGAGCTCATAACTCCGGAGGATATCCGCCTCAAATGCAGAGGTAGTCAAGACAACGACAGGAATGCTTTTTAGTGTCGGACTCTCCTTGATTTCCTTCAGAACCTCCCGGCCGTCTTTCTTGGGCAGGTTCAGGTCAAGCAAGATGAGATCCGGGCGAGGAGCATTGGCGTGCTTCCCCTCGCGTCCCAGAAAGGCCATTGCTTCTGCGCCATCCGATGCAACATGCAGGTCGATATGCACCTTGGCGTCTCTAAACGCTTCCTGCGTGAGCCGGACATCGCCGGGACTATCTTCAACCAAGAGAATTTCGATAGGCACCGCGTCGGTTCCAATCAATTCCATCATTTCCCCGCTCCCTCCGGCAGGGCAAAGTAGAAGGTCGAGCCCTTTTCGGGCTGCGACTCGACCCATATCCTCCCGCCCAGCCGCTGCAAAATCTTCCTACAGATAGCCAATCCGATTCCGGTCCCCTCGAACTCTTCTCGCCCGTGCAACCGCTGGAAAAGGACGAAGATCCGTTCAAAGTACTGGGAATCAATTCCCAGGCCATTGTCTCGCACAGAAAAAATCCATTCATCGCCCCCGTTTTTCGCGGCAGAAACGTGGACGTGAGGAAGTTCGGCACGCCGGTACTTGATTGCGTTCCCAACAAGGTTCTGAAATACCTGGGCTAGTTGCACACTGTCGGTCGTAACGGTTGGCAGGGGATCGTAAGTCACGTCCGCGCCGCTGTCTTCAATCGTTGCTCGTAAGTTTGCAAGCGCTTCTTTCAGTGCGCTTTCGCTAGCGACCTCGCGGAGCGCCTTTCCATTTGTCCCCGCGCGCGAATAGGCCAGCAGATCCCGGATCAACACTTGCATGCGGTTGGATCCGTCTACTGCATACGCGATGAACTCGTCGGCATCGGAGTCCAGTCGCCCTTTGTAGCGCCGAGCCAGCAGCTGTGTATAACTGGCCACCATGCGCAACGGCTCCTGGAGATCGTGTGAGGCGACATAGGCAAATTGCTGCAGGTCGTCATTGGAACGCTTCAGCTCTCCCATCATTTTCACCAGACGTTCCTCGGATGTCTTGCGTTCGGTGATGTCCATCACAATCCCCTGCATATGCTCGGCTACCCCTTGGGCGCTCCGGTATGCGCGCCCCTTTGCCGCAATCCAATGCACACTGGAATCAGGCCAAACGACGCGGTACTCGATGTCGTACGGCACGCCCAGATTGAGGGTGTTCTGGACACTCTGATCGAGTCGCTGCCGATCATCTTGATGAATCACTTGAATAATCAATTTGTAGGTTAACTTGGCGTTGGACGTCAACCCAAACAGCGCGCCGAACTTGTCGGACCAACTGATCTCATCTCGCTGAACGTTCCAAAACCAAGTCCCCATCTCCGCCGCCTCAACGGCCATCCGAACCATCTCTTCGCTGTCGCGCAGGTCTTCCTCGGCCTTTTTGCGCGCGGTGACGTCGCGCGTGACCTTGCCGGAGCCGTGCAGTCGACCGTTCTCCAATAGACATCGCCGTTCCTCGCTCTGTCGCAAAGCCTCTTCCGTTTGTTTGCGTTTGGTAATGTCACGAATCGCTGCCATCACCAGGATTCCTTCGGGGTCCTCCAACGGGCTCAACAGGATCTCGATCGGGAACTCGCTTCCGTCCTTGCGCCGCCCCGTGAGCTCAATCCCCGTGCCAATCTGCTGTGCCAGGGCTTCAGCCGCTGTTCGAGTACCGTCAGCGATTAGCCGTTCCGCGAAGCCCTCGGGAATTATGTCCTTTATACTCTGCCCTATGAGCTCATCGCGGCGGTATCCGAACTGTTTCTCCGCCTGCACGTTTAGCAGAACAATTTCTCCACACTGGTTCACCACCACCATCGCATCGGGAGCCGCTTCGAGTAGCCCGCGGTACCAGCCATCCGTTTGCATCATTAGTTTTTCCGCCTCCTCGCTCGGGCGCCGATGTCGCGGATGACGACCGTCACCAGAATTCCCTCGGTGGTTTCCAGCGGGTTCAACAGGGTGTTTTTGAGGAGCTCGAACACTTCTAAACTTTTACCCGCAGACCGCGTGCGAGGGTTCGCGGTACGACTCTGTCTAGTTTTTAGCTGCTGGGCGCTCAGAAACTGTGCAGAACAGCACACCAGACAATCTTGTGTCCTGTTGAGTACCATCCAAGTGGACTGTGACTTCAAGTTTCCGGCTAACCGATTCTGCCTCTACCCTACGGACTCGCCGTTAGACCCTACAACGCCGTCGAAACCGGCGGCGTCGTTACATCCGCAATGCGCAAGCTCCTCTATTTCAGGCTCGGTCCAGATATTCCAGGCGATCCATCCAAGCTAGCACCGTTTCTGGCGAAGGGAGGAAAGCTCCTGATCTACTACGGATATGACGACTTCATTATTTCCTCACATCGCGCGATCTGGTTCTACGAGGACCTGGGCGAACAAACGGGCAGGTTCGATAAGCTGCACGGTCAAGCCCGACTCTTCATGGTGTCGGGAAGGCTCCACTGCCATGACGGCCCGGGACCCGATACCTTTGATACGCTGAGTGCACTGGAGAATTGGGTTGAGAAAGGCCGTGCGCCAGATGGTATCGTTGCTTCACGTGCAACGGGCAGGGTGGTTGACCGAAACGATGCCACCGAGCGCAGCTAATCGATGACCGCCGTTTTGTCATGTCATTGAGTCAGGGAGGAGTTAAGGAAAAAGGGATGGCAAAGAGGAAAGAATGGCGTGCTGGTTCTGTCTTGGTCTCATTGGTGATCGCCTCCAGCTTCAGTCCGCAGATGCTCGGACAGGAGCCGCCGCACAAAACTCAGACGCGCGCAAGTTCCCGGTTTTCAAGGTAGATCCCACGCCGTCGCAGTTACCCAATAACTGGGTTCTCGGCAAAGACGCCGAGCATAGCGTCGCTGTTTCTGGGCAGCACGTCTGCAGTGTTACCGGCGTTCGTGGCGCTTGCGTTTCGTTCCTCGGGTAAGAAAGCCATCAGAGATTCCGGCACCGGTAGGGCTATCGCAGTCAAGACAATGAGCGCAAATGCGGTAGGAGCCAGCCGATATCTCAGCACGGGCCTCTGCTCCTCTGCTCCGTATTCGTTGTATCGAAATAGGGAGAAGAGTAGGATGTGCGAGCTATCACTTCGGAAGTTCCTGCCGTATACAGCACTGCTGGAGGTTGGTCAATGACTAAGGGAAAGGCAATCCGTGCCCTGGGGATGCTTGCCGTGGTTCTGTCGTGTAGCGTTGCGTGGCTCGTTGCGACGGAGAAGCGCGGCAGCGCGGCGACGGGCACTAACGACTACATTACTGGCGTCGTCACAAGTTCGAAAGGTGCCGAAGCCGGAGTTTGGGTGGTTGCCGAGACTACTGACCTGCCTACGAAGTACGTCAAGATCGTTGTTACCGACGATCACGGTCGCTACGTGCTGCCCGAGTTGCCAATGGCAACCTACCAGGTCTTTGTCCGCGGATACGGACTCGTGGATTCGGCACGCGTATCGGCAAAGCCGGGCCAGCATGTATACCTGAAAGCTGTGGTCGCGCCTGACGCGCGGGCGGCAGCGCAGTTTTATCCGGCCAATTATTGGTACAGCCTCGCGAAAATACCGAGCGGCAAGCTATCGCAGGAAGATTTCATCGGAAAAGCAAAGTTTTGTTTGACCTGTCATCAAATCGGAGATCCGGCAACGCGCGAGATTCCTGAGATCACCAGGAATCTTGGTTCGTTTCAAAACAGTCTGGAAGCCTGGGATCGTCGAACGAAATCGGGCCCGGCCGGCGCGGGCATGAGCGCTTCCTACGTATCGCTCGGGGAGCAGCGCTCCATGTTCGCCGATTGGACGGACCGTATCGCCGCCGGCGAGTATCCGACGGTAGCTCCACCCCGCCCGAGCGGCGTCGAGCGGAACATTGTGCTCACGTTGTGGGATTGGGGCACGGAATCGAATTATCTGCACGATGAGGCAGCAAGCGACGTCCGCAATCCCACAGTGAACGCGAACGGACCCGTCTACGGTGCCCAAGCCAGTGGCAACTCGGTGGTTTGGCTGGACCCGCGTAAGAACACAACCGACCAAGTAAAGATCCCTTCGCAAGCAGATCCAACAGGTACGATGAATATGACTTCCCCCTACTGGGGTGACGAAAATATTTGGCTGTCCTCTTCCCAGCCGCGAGCCGCGGCGATCGATCAGTATGGGCGCGTATGGACCGCCAGCAGGATTCGGGGATCCCAGCCACCGGGCTTTTGCAAGGCGGGATCCAAAAACAGATTTGTCCAATACTTTCCTCTGGAACGAGCCAACAAACAAGTAGCGGTGTACGACCCGGAGAAAAAGGAGGTTTCTGAGGTCGACACTTGTTTTACGACGGACCACAACGATTTCGGCGCAGACGGCAAACTGTTCTTCGGCGCGGGCGGTGCTGTGGGCTGGGTCGACACGCCGGCCTGGGATAAGACCCATAATATTGAGGAATCGCAGGGGTGGGTTCCGGGAGTGCTGGACACGAATGGGGACGGAAAAATCACAAGGCCGTGGACAGAACCCAACGAAGCAGTCGATCCCACAAGGGACCACCGGATCTATTTCAGTTGTTATTCCATTTCTGTAAGTCCCGTAGACGGCAGTATCTGGTGTTCAGGGATTGGGCTGGATGACAAGCAGTTGGTGCGCATCGATTTAGGCTCCCATCCTCCCGAAACAAGTAAAGCTGAGGTCTATAACCCTCCGGCGGGAAAAGAGCCTCCCATACTTAGCGCAGGCGGGGTCTCGGTAGACAGCAATGGTGTTGCTTGGCAGAACTGGCGCACGACCGATTACATTACCTCGTTTGATCGCCGCAAATGCAAGGTACTGAACGGACCGTCTGCCACTGGACAGCACTGCCCGGAGGGCTGGACGGTCTATAGGAATCAGGGTCCGACATTTCAGGGCGGAACTAAAATCAATTCCGATCTGAACTACCTGATCTTCGTCGACCGGTACGACACTCTGGGCCTCGGGAAAGACATTCCGGTTACGGGAGCCGTCAACACGGGCGCTCTGCAGGCCCTGATCCCGAAAACCGGGCAGTTTGTGATGATACGCGTTCCCTATCCTATGGGGTTCTTTACCCGGTCCATGCAAGGACGCGTTGATGACCCAAAGTCCGGGTGGAAGGGGCGCGGTTTCTGGACAAGTTACAACCCATACACTGCATGGCATCTAGAGGGCGGCAAAGGAACCCGGGACAAAGTTGTAAAGGTTCAGATGAGGCCCGATCCTCTGGCGAAGTAGGTTCGCGGCGCTCGTTCTATTTTTAGCGGAAACGGGTGTGCGGATGGGGGAAGCGATTGCGATCGAGTGGTCAGATTTTGATGGTCATGCGCTCCATGTCTGCCGCAGGATCTATGAGGGCTGCGAGGACGCGCTGAAAACGGCAAAGTCCGAGCAGGTGTTTGAATTCCGGCGGTGCTTCTCTTGCGGATGAGGGCTCGGGAAGCTCGGATGGCCCTTGCGGCGCAAAGCAAGCCACCGGTGTAGGTCGTGAAACGGCCGGTGCTTGCCTAAAGGCAAGCCGGGATCGCCGTGCGCCCGCCCGGCAGCTGGGGACGGTGAGCGCCGGCAAAACCGGCCAACGAGGTGCCCTAACTCGGGAGCGGTGATTCCCCCGGGCGAGGGGAGGCCGCCGCCTGTTCCAGGAGGGACCCGGTGGCTTTTTCAGTCACAATCAAACAGACGTGCGCATTGCCGTCGCCCAGGCAGACGGACGAGAGAACAATCCGGCGGCGCTTGAAATGCCTGCCGGAAGCGCTGAAGGGGCTGCCTGCGGGAAGGCGCGGGATAGAAATGGGCGAAACATCTAAAGTCGCCTGAAAATTCTGCACGGGGCACTAGTCGATTGGTCGTTTCTGAGCGTGTTCCAGGTGGTGAAGTGTGATTTCCGGCGGGCAATTGAAACGGGCCGCGACAATGCATGTACCGACTCCAACCGAGGTATAGCCGATCATCTCGTGATACCGCCATGGGCCAGCGGCCATGCGCCGGGGGAGTACCGACTGCAGCATCAGGGGAATCGAGCCTGGCAGGCAAATCTGGCCACCATGCGTGTGCCCGGCCATCAGGAAATTAAAGTCCGCGTGTGCGGCCTGGCGGTAGATTTCGGGCGTGTGCGAAAGCAAAATTGAAAACTCGTCGTGTGGAATTTCGCGGGTGGCTTTTTCAAAATTCTCGGCGCGATAGTAGTGAGCGTCGTCTATGCCCGCCAAATGAATCCGTTGGTGATTTCGCCTAATCGTTACAGATTCATTCAGCAACATCCGAATGCCCATCTCTTCCAGCGCCGGGACCATCCGAATGGTGTCGTGATTACCGAGGACACCGTAAACCGCCTCTTTTAAGTGCGAGCGGATAACGGCGAGCCTCTCAAGAGCCCCACCGAAAGGACCGTATGTTTCCCCACGATAATCCCCGGTCAGGACGCAAATGTCATAGTCAAGACCAGGAAGAACGCTGATCAACCGTTCCATGGCCTTCGGATTCATATCGGAGTGCAGGTCGCTGATGTGCAGGATGGTGAAGCCGTCGAACGAAGATGGAAGGTTGCGCAGCTGGATGCGGTTGTGTCGTACCTGGATACGGGCGCTGTTTTCCTGTCCTCGCCAATAGAGGCCGGTAAGCTTCAGAGCAATTCGAAACAGAGAATGGATGGAATACCAGTTCTCGATGTGAAAGAAGTTTATGCCGTGACCGAAAACACTTTCGTGGTCACGTTCGATTCCAAGCCGTTGTCGAGCATGGACTCGCCCGAGCCGTCGCTCCAGCGTCTCACGAATTTTCTGTTCGGTCGGCGGCTGCGAGAGGTTATCGGTTAGAATCGGATTCATAACGTCCAGTAGGGTCTCTTACTATTGTGACCTCTCAAGGACAAAATATAAATCTGCGCGACGAGATTGGTGCGTAAGAGGAACTGAAGAGATGGCTCAGCTTCCTGAAAGGTTTACTCTGGGGGTGCATATGCGGGATACAAATACCCAAACTTTTAAATTCCCCGGGAAAGTCTAGACTTTGGCTAACTTGATACCCGCCACCTGCACTGAGGGCGCTGGCCAACGCTTATGTGCTGCCCGAGAACTGCACTCGCTGATCGGACGCTTGCAATCAGCGAGGAATCAACCGCGTCATCCCGAAGAAGACCGCAGTGGCAAACAGCAGCAGCACAGGAGTCCAACCATGGCACCCTCCGAGTAGTGATGGTCCGTTTAGCACGACGCGAACGAAATGCACGGCCTGTTACAATTCGGGTACGTCACTATTACTATTTTGCTCATCTTGTTATCTTACGTTTGCAGTCCGTTTCACCAAACCCATCAATGAAAAGTGGGATTCTGTAAGAATGCCGCTATTCTAGCGGACGGAGGCCTCGCTTCCGTGTCATCAGAGAAGCGGAGTCTCAGTGAGCAGGTTCAGCACTCCCACTCTGGGTACTGTAGCGATCTAGTGCGGAGCCAAACGGTACACTTCAGAACCGGCAAGCAGAAACGCTCCCACTCCAAAGACGTAACTCGAAGTCGGTGTAAACTCTGCGGGAGCAGCGCCGATTGGTTGCATCGAGCCAAGTCGCCCATCCGCGTAAATATGCGACAGGAGCCCGGCCCAAGCCCTTCTCGTGCGAGGCAAATAGTCGCTTCCGTCGAGGATCCCTTCGTTCACTCCGTACGCGAACGCATAGGTGATGAATGCCGATCCTGAGACTTCAGGAAGCGCATACGCATCCGCGTCCAGCAACCCCGGCCGCCACAAACCATCTTTGCCTTGCACCGCCGCGAGCGCCGCAGCCATCTCCCGAAATTGCGCGATGTATTTCGGACGCGAAGTGTAGTCCGCAGGCATTTCCTGCAGAACCCGGACGAGTCCCGCCATCACCCAGCCGTTCCCGCGCGACCAGAAGAGAGGTTTTCCGTTTGCCTCGTGCTTGTCGAGAAAGGTCGCGTCGCGAAAGAATAAATGCTCCTTTGTGTCGTACAACTTCACCGAAGTAATCCCCCATTGGCGATCCATGAAGTCGAGATATTTTCTGTCTCCCGTGGTCCTCGAGAGTTTGGCCAGGACGGGCGGGGCCATGAAGAGCGCATCGCACCACCACCAAAGCGGCTGATCAACAGGGTCGGGCGAGTGGAGCATCGCGTCCATGCGCTGGCGCACTGGCAAGATCATCTGTTTATCCTGATATTTGGAGTAAAGGTCCAGATACGTTTGCCCCACGGCTTGGTCATCCGCATGGAAGGGACGCCGCCCGAGTTGCCATCGGAACTTTTCGGCCATCTGCTTCATGGCGGCGTCATAGCGGTCACCGGCAACGGTTTCAGGCACAGCCATGAAACCAGCATACATCGCAGCGAACGTCCAGTCTTGGCTGAAGAATGGCCGGGCGCGCTCGAGTTGCCAGTCACCGACCTTGCGCATCGTTTTGGTTACATCGCGCTTGGTCAGGCTAGCAGACAGGTCCTGCGCAATCGGTTGGGCCACGGCAGGCGAATCGCCGACACCGTCCACCTTTTCAAGTTCGGTTTGAGCACGCTGCCTGATCGTTTCACTGGCGGAGATAAACATAAGAAAAGCCGCAACGAAAAATGCAGTGGTCACTTTGCTGCGAGACAGCATTGCAAGCTGAGCCATAATCTTCGGCGGATCCAACCGCTTCGCGATTCCCTCATCGCTTTCTGCAAAATCCTCCGGCCCGGAATGCTCATCACGATCAGCCCGGAATCCCGATGATCTTCGCCGGAATCCCCACAAAAGTCATTCCGTTGTCTTTCTTCGTATTCCGCAGTTTGGACACGGACAAGTCCGCCAGTCCCTGCTGATTCTGTGGCGCGGTGGACGATGCGCGAGTATGTGCTTCACATCTGCCCCAGTGCGTCCACCCTTGTCGGTAGAGGTTCTCGGTCCAGCTTCATACCTTTGTAATCCGGCGAGATTGCCAGCAATTAAACCACTTCGCAGACGGCGATCTTCGAACATGAAGGCCTCCCTACGTAGACATCGGCAAGCGGCATGCCAGAACATCGGGTGGCTTGTATCTGCATATCCCGCCGAGATTAACGTTATCCGCTCGACTCACAAAGGATGGAGATGGAGGTGTTTCAAGGCGGAAGTTTTGCAACAAATCACCAATCTCTTGCGGTTATGGCAGTACGAGAACGCAGTCCTAGAACCCGGTCCGGGAACGTGCCCCTTTGCAGGCTTGCCAGCATGAGCGGCTATCGTAGGGTATCAAATAGCTAGGGTAAATTTCGCATGCGGAGGGCCCCCGGCCTATTGACCGGTCAGGGCCGCGAGGTCAGATTTCTTCGGCCTACGAGGCTTTCTCTTGGACTCCTTCAGCAATCCACGCTCTGCTTGCAGCCAATCGTGCAGGTCCCATCCGTGAATGCTCCCGCGATGGAAGAAGATTCCATATGCGCGTAGAGCGATTTCTTCATGCGGCTGCCCGCGCCTTACCAGTCGCATTTGGCTCACTCCGCATTTGTTCCAGTCGGTTCCCGATTTACAGGCTGACTGCTACTAGCTATGAGAATGGAGCCGAGGGCCGGAGTTGAACCGGCGACCTGACGATTACGAATCGTCTGCTCTACCAACTGAGCTACCTCGGCACGTACTGAAACTGAAAGACTTAGTTGTTTTCTGCTTTTGACATTTCTGCTAGTGCCGTTAAGCTCGATTGTTGGCTTCCAGCTTCGCCATCGCATCATCCAATTCCTGCGTAGAAACAATGCCGCAGCGGCGGAACATTTCAGCAGTTTTCCAACCGCCGATCCGCATAATTACGGACTCGGTCACCCCAGCCTGGCGAAGGTTTCTAGCTCCGCTTCTCCGTAGGTCGTGCTTCAACAATGTCGGTACTCCCGCAGCGATTCTAGCTTTGTCCCAATGCTTTCGCAAGTTCGTGGTGTCGAACTGTCGTTGGTACACGATATGTCCGGTCTAATTAACACGCGATATGTCCGCTTTTTAAGAAGCGGCCAGGGAGCAAGATGCATGTCTGGAGATATGCATGAACTGCTACCCGATGGCCGCCCTGGAGCGGACGATGAAGATACAAGAAGTGATTTTGCGAGGTGGTGGCAAGCAGCCGAGATCATCGGGATTACCGACCGACAGATGCGGCGGTGGCATTGGCGGTACAAGGAGTATGGATATGACGGTTTGCTGGATCGGCGACTAGGTAAACCGAGTCCCAAGCGGGTGCCGTTAGCCACGGTGGAGCAAGTGCTCGGCTTATATCGGGAGAAGTACTTCGATCTGAACGTGCGGCATTTTCACGAGAAGTTGGGAAGCCAGCATCAGATTCGGTTGAGCTACAGCTGGGTAAAGAAGGCCCTGCAAGGAGCGGGGCTGGTGAGCCGGGAGCGCAAGAGGGGGGTGCATCGACGGAAGCGGGAGCGGCGACCGTTACCGGGGATGCTGCTGCATATCGATGGGAGCCGGCATCAGTGGTTCCAGGATGATCGTTGGTACGACCTGCTGGTGATACTGGACGATGCGACGAGCCGGATCTATTACGCGCAGTTGGTGGAGGAGGAATCGACGATGACGGTGTTGGGGGCTTTGCGCAAGGTGATCGAACAGGAAGGAGTTTTCTGCGCCCTGTACAGCGACCGCGCCAGTCACTTCTTTTGGACGCCTCGAGCGGGCGGGAAGGTTGATCCGGAACGGCGGACGCAAGTGGGACGAGCTTTGAAAGAACTGGGGACTCGGATGATAGCGGCCTACTCACCACAAGCGCGGGGACGATCGGAGCGGGGCTTTG
>JBEKBP010000062.1:0-20621 GCA_050015335.1 Candidatus Acidiferrales bacterium
CAGCCCCAGCGATTTTAGCGCCTCGACAGCCCCTGCAAAAACCCTCCGGCTCTGCCAAGCAAGGCAACACATGCTGAATCAACCGATTATCTTTTCTTAGTGGCCCGGTTTGCGAAACTGCTCGAGAGAGGCAAGGTCGGTTGACATGAACCTTCGGCCACCTATATGATCTCAACCTTTCATTCCATCTGTTTTGGCCGGGGAGCGTACTAAATGCGCGCATTGATAACAGTATCCCTGGTTTGCGCGCTCCTTGTGGTATCGGTTGACGCCCAAACCCGAACCGCGAGGACTTTCGACATCTACGCAATTGATGTAGAAGAGGCAAGTGCCACCCTCTTGGTTTCACCTTCTGGTGCATCGACCCTTATCGATGCCGGAGAGGGCGGGTCCAGGGATGTCAATCGCATCCTGGACGCCGTGAAGGATGCCGGCCTCACACACATCGACAACCTTCTTATCACGCACTGGCACGGCGGCCATTTTCTCGGTGCGGGAGAACTCGCGTTGCGCATCCCGATACGGAATTTCATCGATCACGGTCCCAATACCCAACAGCCCAATATTCGTGCCGAGGACTTTCTCAACAAAGCCTATCCGTCGCTTTATAGCAAGGCGAAGCACACAGTCGTGAAAGCAGGAGACACGATCCCGATGGCCGGACTCGACTGGCGCGTGGTGAGCGCGGCGGGAGAAGTGATTAAGACTCCTCTCCCAGGGGCTGGGAAACCAAACCCGTATTGCGCGAGCTTTACTCCCAAGGACAAGGATGACGACGGCGGAGTCGAGAACGGGCAGTCGGTTGGGAGCGTCATCGCTTTGGGGAAGTTTCGAATGGTGCACTTGGGCGATCTTACCTGGAACAAGGAATTCGATTTGATGTGCCCGAACAACCCGCTGGGGACCGTCGACCTGTTCATGGTCTCCAATCATTCACTGGTGATTTCCAATTCAGAGGTGCTGGTTCATGCCCTTCATCCAAGAGTTATCATCATGAATGACGGCACTCGAAAGGGCGGCCGGCCTGTCACGATGAAGACTTTTTATACATCTCCCGGCCTCGAGAACCTCTGGGAGCTTCATTTCTCGCTACTGAGCGGCCAGGAGTACACGGTTCCGGGATTGTTCATTGCGAACACCTTTGACGATTCGCCCACAGCCATGCCTGTGGACCCGCTGCCGCCTCCGGCCGACGAGTATGTGCTGCGCTTACCGAAATCGCCTGACCCGCCTGCCCACAACGGTAAGGCCTACTGGATTAAGGTTTCTGCGCAGGCCGATGGAACCTTCACGGTTACCAATCAACGGAACCAGTTCAGCAAGACTTACAGAGCCTCTTCCAGGATGGACGCGAACTAGTGGCCGGTCACGGTGATTTGATCAGTAGCAGATCCGATCCGGTACGGTCGCCCCTTGTTTGCCGCCGATCCTTTCTACGCATCACTGCCGTCGCTGGAGGAGGGATCCTGGTGGCCGCCTATGTCGAGCCGTTTGCTCTGGTGCTCGCGCAAGACCACCCCACAGGCGGACCCCGACCAGCCTTTGTGGCCACGGCCTTCCTCAAGATCATGCCCGATGGCATGGTGACGATTATGTCCAAGAACCCCGAGGTCGGCCAGGGTGTTAAGACCGAACTCCCCATGATCATCGCCGAAGAGCTTGACGTTGACTGGAAGAACGTGCGCGTCGAGCAAGCCGACTTTGACGAAACGAAATATGGCCCTCAGCGCACCGGCGGCAGTGGCGCCACGCGATACAACTGGGACCCGCTGCGCCAGGTGGGGGCGGCGTCCCGGTTGATGTTTATTGCCGCAGCCGCCCAAACGTGGAATGTGGAAGAGCTGGAATGCTCCACTTCGTCGGGGCGCGTGCTGCATGAGCGGACGAATCGTTCGCTATCCTACGGTGAGCTCACGGCTAAAGTCGCGGCCATGGACCCGCCCGACCTGAGCACGGTGAAGCTGAAAGACCCCAAAGATTACAAGATCATCGGGATGCCCTTGCCGGGCGTCGATGTTCCGTCCATCGTGCGCGGAAAGCCGATCTACAGCATCGACTTCACCATTCCCAATATGCTATGGGCCGTCTATGAGAAGTGCCCCATATTTGCCGGCAGGGCCGTCACCGCTAATCTCGATGAGATCAAGGCCATGCCTGGGGTGCGCCATGCCTTCATCATCGAGGGAACGAAGGAGCTCACCGGCCTGCACAGCGGCGTGGCTATCGTGGCCGATAGCTGGTGGCAGGCACGTGTCGCTCGCCAGCAGTTGAAAATTGCCTGGGACGAAGGCCCCACGGCGGAGCAGAGCAGCGAAAGCTACAAGCGCCGCGCCGATGAGTTCTCCAAACAGAAGCCGGAGATTCCCCTGCGGCAGGATGGCGATCCCGCCGGCGCCTTCGCATCAGCCGCCAAGATCGTGGAGGCGGCATACTCCTATCCTTTCCTCTCCCACGCCCCGATGGAGCCCGAAAACTGCCTGGCTCATTACGACAATGGGAAAGTCGAGTTCTGGTCGCCCAGCCAGACACCAGGACAGGGACGCCAGCAAGTATCAAAGTTGATGGGCATTCCACAGGAAAGCATCACCGTTCACATCATGCGCGCGGGCGGAGGTTTCGGCCGACGCCTGAGCAATGACTACATGCTTGAGTCGGCCATGATCTCGAAGATGGCGGGGGCGCCCATAAAGCTGCTGTGGACACGGGAAGACGATTTCCAGCACGATCACTACCGCCCCGCGGGCTTCCATTACTTAAAGGCTGCACTCGATGGTTCCGGCAACCTCACGGCATGGCGGAACCATTTCGTGAGCTTCGGCGAAAACAAGCAATTCATTGTTCTGCCGGCTACAATCTACCCGAACGAATTCCCGGCCACCTTCTTGCAGAATTACGACTTCCAGGCCTCGTTAATACCTTCGGGTGTGCCCATGGGCGCGCTACGAGCTCCGGGCAGCAACGGTTTCTCGTTCGTGTTTCAGTCTTTCATAGATGAGCTCGCATACGCCGCCGGACGGGACCCGGTGCAGTTCCGGCTTGAATTGCTGTCGCTGCTGCCTCGCGTCTCAAATCCGGCCAACCCACCCAGTCCCGTCGATCCCGACGTCGAGGCCGACCGAATGCGCGGCGTTGTCCAACTGGTGGCGGAGAAATCCAATTGGGGCAAGCGCACGATGCCGGCAGGCACGGCGATGGGCATGGCCTTCCAGCTTTCGCTCAAAGCATACTTCGCCGAAGTGGCCGAGGTCAGCGTCGACGCCAACAAAAAAGTGAAGGTGAACAAGGTTTGGGTTGCCGCCGATATCGGCAGCCAAATCATCAATCCAAGCAATGCTGTCAGCATGGTGCAGGGTGCCGTCATCGAAGGGTTGAGTCATTTGATGAACTGGGAAATCACGATCGATCGCGGTCGCGCAGCCCAGAGGAACTTTGACGCCTACCAGCCGACTCGCATGAGGCAGGCCCCGGCTGAAATTGAAGTGCATTTCCTCCGGACCGATAATCCGCCCAACGGCCTTGGCGAGCCAGCCCTGCCGCCGGTTCTTTCAGCAGTGTGCAACGCGATTTTTGCCGCTACCGGCGAGCGCATCCGTTCTCTCCCGCTCGCCAAGCACGGTTACAGCTGGGCCTAAGAGGCAAGGGGGGCCCGCGGGGTCGGGTCCATAGGCGCGCAGATCGCGCAAAAGCAAACTTCATGGATCTGGATCGGGTCCACAAAATCATTGGGCGATGCGCGGCTTGAAATTTGTAGTTGAGCTACGCCGGGGTCTCAGGCCCATGAGCGGTCGAAACGACCCTTTGTTGGCGGACCGTGTCAATCTCACCACAATAATGTCGGCGTAATTTCGCTAATTCGGCAATCTTTCGGCTTTTCCTCAGGACTTTATCTCGTATTTCCATTAAGTTGCGCCTTCTTGCCCGGGGAGGTTCGTCTGGAAGTCCGGCAAGTAACGGAGACGGGGGAAGGTAAAACTCGATGTTATTGGGAGTGCAAATGACACTAGAAATCGTAGGGACCTATCGTAGGTGCGCGCTTGCCCTGAGCTGTTTTGCGCTGGCTTTTGTTTCCATGCTTTCGACTCCATCACTGCTAGGTCAGACTGCAAGCACCGGGGCGTTGTCGGGGACTCTAAAGGATCCCTCCGGGGCCGTGATACCCAACGCGACGGTCATCGCCACCAGTGTAGACACAAGTCAGGCGCGCACGACCACCACGGGCGCCGACGGCACTTACAAATTTACCTTGCTGCCCACGGGCTCCTACAGCCTCAAATTTACAGCCTCTGGGTTTACCACTGCGGAGGTACCGTCGGTCACGGTCACGGTGACCGAGACGGCCGTTTTCGATCAGACCCTGCAGGTTGGCGCGCAGGCTCAAGAGGTTCAGGTTCGCGCTGAAACCGAAGAGGTACAGACCACCAGTGCGACCCAGGGCACAGTGCTTTCCGGTCAGAACATAACCTCTCTGCCCTTGACCGTGCGCAACTATACCAGTCTGCTCGGTCTTTCGGCAGGCGCCGTGAGTTCGGTGGCCAACGCTGGCGCTCTGGGCAGAGGGACGCAGGAGATTGCTGTAAATGGCTCCTCCGTCAACCAGAACGATTACTCGATGGATGGGGTCTCGGTCGTCAATCCTACCGGGAGTGGAACCACGGCCGATGGCGGCGGCACCCCTGGCATGGGCATTGTGAATCCGGAAGCCATCCAGGAGTTCAAGATCCAGACCTCGCTGTTCGACGCAGGTTATGGTCGCAATCCGGGTGCCAGCGTGAATGTGGTGACCAAGTCGGGCACCAATCAGTATCACGGGAGCGCGTTTGAGTTCTTCCGCAATACTGATCTCAACTCCAACGATTTCTTTCGGAAGATGAGTCCTCCCATCGGGGGCGTCGCCAATAACGGGCGGGAGGTGCTAAATCAGAACCAGTACGGCGGCAGCTTGGGCGGGCCCGTTAAGAAAGACAAGGTGTTCTTCTTCGCCGCCTATCAGGAGACCTGGCAGAAGAACGGGGTTAGCATCCTGGGGTCCTCGGATCCCACATTGGTTGGGATACCCCAGGGTGACCGGTCGAACACATCTGCTTTCCAGGCGGCCTTGGGGGCGGCGTTCTGTCCAGGCGGCAGCGCCACAATTGGCGGCGGTGCCGGCGTCAATGGCCCCGCAGCTGGCACGAAGGTTGCCTGTAATGGGTCAAACATCAATCCTGTAGCCGTGGCACTGCTACAGTTGAAGAATCCGAATGGCAGTTATTATATTCCCAGCTCGACCACCGGAGTGAACCAGAACGTCCTGTTCAGTAGTCCCGCCCTCGACAAGGAGCACCAGGCCGTAGGTAACGTCGATTACCTGATCAGCAGTAAGAACACGCTGTCGGTCCGGTGGTTCCTGACTCAGGTTCCGCAGTCCATAGCGTTCGATTGCGGCTTTTCGGCAGTAATAGGGACAAGCGAGCTCCCCTGCCTGCCAGATACGCCCGGGACGGTTAATTACCTGAACATGTATCCGACGGTGAAGCTTACGACCATCTTGTCCAATAACTTGGTGAACGAAGCTCGGATTTCCTTCCAAGAAACCAACGCAACTACGGTCAACACGACTCCATTCAGAAATCACCAAATAGGAATGGCGTCGCTGTATCCCGGATATCTTTACACTCCCGGGAACGACCTTCTTGCCTTCATGAACGTTGGCGGACTTTTTGAATTTGGGTCATCGCTTTCCTTAGCCACAGTAAAAAACACCGGCGCGGGGGAAATTGCCGATCAGATCTCATGGTCTCATGGGAAGCACACCCTTCGCTTCGGCGGCGAGTACGAGCAGGACCGTGTAAAAAACAACCAGGCGGGCGTAAACATTGGGAATCTGACCTTTTCAACCGTTCAGGACTTTCTGTTGGGGCTTCCCGGCTGCGCCCCTACTCTTACCACAGCCCAATGCACGGCCTCTGCGGCGAGCAGCACTTCGGGTGCCCCGTTGCCAGGGCAGACCAATGGTACTTTCACGAGCAATATCTCGAGTTCTGGCAGTTCTGCCGGTTCCACATATCCGGGCGGCCTGATTCACTATTTCCGGAACCCGGCCGCGGATGCCTTTGTGCAGGATGACTTCAAGGTCTCGAGCCGCCTGACGCTGAACCTTGGGCTGCGGTGGGAGTACGACAGTCTCGTCTATGACAACTCGGGCCAAGCGGTGGACCTGTGGCCAAGTTTGATCAATACGGTGCCGCTGCCTGGAGCGACAGCCGCCACCGGTACTCTGGCCGGGTTTGTCACACCCTCGAACTATAACCCTGCCCTTAACGCGGCGCCAACCGTAGGCGGAGTTTTCCAGAACAACAAGAAGACCACCACACTGGGCAATACGCCCCGTGACAACTTTGCCCCGCGCCTAGGTATTGCTTGGAAACCGTTTGCAAGTGACCGGTTTGTGGTACGCGGCGGAGCTGGGTATTTCTACGACCGCATCGGTGCGGGTGTGTACTTAGCGGGCCTGATTCAACAAGTTCCCTATACAGTCACTCTGGGGAGGTCGGGTACGGCAAACTATTTCTCGACGTTGCAACAGCCTTATCCCGATACCCCCCCGTCGTGGACGCCTCGATATGTCTCCATCACCCCCGCGACGCAGACGGGCTCGAGCTCCAACCTGGCTTCGGTCTTCCTGGACCCGACTTTCACCACGCCAACCGTTTATGAGTGGAACTTAGATACCCAGTATGAATTTGTGTCGCATTGGATTTTGGATGTGGCCTACGTCGGGTCGCGTGGCACCCGCCTCGCTTACACTGGCTTTCGCCAGTACAATGAGGCCCAACTCGTGAGCCCCAGCAATCCGTATTACGGACTAGTCGAAAATACGACGGCAAACGCCTCGGTCCGCGTGCCTTATCTGGGATTTTCGCCCAATGGCATGTCGGGCGCAGACAGCAATGGTGACAGCCACTTCAACAGCTTGCAGGCTACGGTGCGAAAAGTGTTTTCGCACGGTTTGCAACTGCAGGTGGCATACACCTACGATCGTTCGGTCGACACACAGGACTACTTCAATACGGGTGACCCTGACGTTGGCGGGAGATATGGACTGGGCACCGGTTATCGTCCGCAGCGATTGGCGATTAATTACGGTTATGACCTGCCTTTAGGCCGGCACGATGGTTTGGTTGGCAAGGTTACCAACGGCTGGAACATTTCCGGCGTAACCGTTGTGCAGGACGGCACGCCACTAACGGTCACCGACAGCCGGGGAGCGACCATCTATGGGTTTGGTGTTTCTGGATCTCCGGTAACCTCTCCGGCCGAGTTTGCCGCGGGAATGGGAAATGCCAACGTCGCTACTTCCGGGAGTGATACGCTACGGTTAGGGGGAGCAACCGGTGGCCCGGGTTGGTTCAACAAGGCCGCATTCGGTACCATACCGGTGATTGGCGCCACCCCGGGCGTTGCCGGAACTGGCGGAACTGGATACGGAAACGCCGGTTTGGGTGTGATTCTCGGCCCGGGTCAGTTTAACTTCGATGCGGTCCTTCAGAAGACAACCAAAGTAGGAGGCATCCATGAGGATGGGACTCTGGTGTTTCGCTCGGAGTTCTTCAACCTGTTCAACCATCCGCAGTTCAACAATCCAGGCACGGTGGACGTATCCAAGTCAACCTTCGGACAGATTACCTCCTCGTCGGTGAATCCGCGGCTGATTCAATTTGCGCTGAAGTATGTTTTCTAGAGGGCCTTTTGCGTCGCCGATGGTGGCAGGCAAAGCAGAAAGGGGAATGAAATGTTCTCGATCTTGTCGTGCTTTCGGATCAGGCAATTGAGGTGGGCGTCCATTTCTCTGTTTTTGCTCGTTGCGCCGGCGCACGGCCAGTCGGACATTAATTTGAAGGGCGCAATCGACTTCCGCGCCCACACTTCTCCTGACAGCATGGACCGCTCGATCGACGCCGACGACATGGCCCGACTAGCCAAGGAGGCCGGCATGGCTGGGGTGGTGCTCATGAACCACTGGGAATCCACCGCCGCGCTCGCCTACATGGTGCGGAAGGAGGTTCCCGGGCTCGAAGTATTCGGCGGCATCGTGCTCGACAGGTCGGTCGGCGGCATCAATCTGGAAGCTGTCAAGCGCATGTCGATGATGAAGGGCGGCTACGGCAGGGTGGTGTGGTTTCCTGCGGCCGACGGCGAGGCCTTTGTGAATTATTTCAAGACCAATGGGCCCACCGTTGCTGTCTCCAAAGACGGCCATCTGCTTCCCTCTGTGCTGGAAGTGATCGACTTCATCGCCAAAAATCATCAATTGGTATTGCAGACTGGGCACGTCTCGGAGCAAGACACGGTGATGCTTGTTAAGGAAGCACATGATCGGGGAGTTGCGCACATCGTCGTCACCAATCCAATGGCATTCACCCACATGACGGTCGCAGAGATGCAGGAGGCTACCCGCGAAGGCGCCTATATCGAATTCACATATAACAGCGTGCTCCCGCCGCATCCCCAGCTTTCCATCGAAGAGTTCGCTGACGGCATTCAGAAAGTCGGCCCGAAGTTCTGCATTCTCGGCACGGATTTCGGCGCCGCGGGGCACAAAGCGTTTCATCCCGAAGGGCTGCTGGCTTTCATGGTGGCGCTGCACCAACAAGGCATCTCGGTCGATGACGTGAACCTTATGGCAAAGACCAACCCAGCGCGCATCTTGGAGCTTCAGCCCTAGTTTTGGGCCGAACACATCCTGCCAAGGAAAAAGAAAGAGGCCACTCAGCACGGACCGATGGGAGCAGGACGGCGTTCCTGCTGAAGGTCCAGCCGATATCGACAGAAAGAGGATCGTTCATATGCGAGATCGAAAGAATCTTCTGATCGCAGTTGCGGTAATTCTAGGCCTATTTGCATCTACCACGCCGATCAGGGCACAGCAGGATCCGCCAGTGAAGGTAGCGAAGCTCAAGGACAACGTCTACTGGGCCCAGGGTGGCGCGGGGTCCAATGACGGCATCATCGTGGGCAAGACCGGTGTCATCGTCGTGGATACGAAAACGACGCTCGATTCGGAAAAGGAAGTGATCGCCGAGATTGCCAAAATCACGCCTAAAGCCGTGAATACGGCCATCATCACCCACAGCGACGGAGATCATGTCGACGGGTTGGCCGCTTTCCCGGCAGGCTTAACCATCATTGCGACCGAGAGCTGCAAAAGGGAGATGGAGGCCTCAGTCGGCAGCCGCGACCCCGCGCCTCAGGATCGCCTTCCCACAAAGACTTTCGACAAGACGGATAAATTGAAGATCGATGGCGTTGCTATTCGCCTCTACCACTGGGCGCCTGGGCACACCGGCGGCGACGCGATCGTATATCTCCCCGACCAGAAGATCGTTTTCGGCGGCGATCAGCTGACCACTGGCATGCCTGATATCCGGATTAAACTCGATAAAAATGGCTCCACTGCCGGCTGGATCGAAAATATGAAGGGTATGATCGGCCTTAACGCCGATATCTACGTGACCGGCCATGGTGATCTTTTGACCAAGGCCGACGTTCAGAAGAAGCTCGACCTTACTGAGGGCAAGTACGAGAAAATCAAAGCGATGGTCGCGCAAGGCAAATCCTTGGCCGAAATCAAGCAGGCCCTGGGCGAAACCAATTTCAAGCTGGCTGGCCCGCCGCGCCCAACCTTCACCGAAACCGCATATCAGGAATTGACCAAGAAGAACTGATGTCGTGCATAACCGACGGGGATATTTCAGAAGGCGGATCGATGCGCTATGGGTGGGTTAACCAAGAACCAGACATGCCGCCACGAGGTTCGGGGCGGGTATCTTGGGTCGCCCAAGCGCAACGCTCATGGAGCGCCCTATCCCTTCTATGAGTCAATGCGCGAGGTCGCGCCGGGTGATCTGATCCTTGATCCTTCATGGACGCCCCCATCCTGGCTATCGGGATTGCTCTATCTTGTTGCTGGGAAAGCCCGAGGCCGCAGGGATTCGGCCGGTCGGAACCGGGGAAACATTGGCTGGAAAGTGAGGGTGAGTTTCAAGGAGCACCGTCCTTGTGGTAGGTCGCGTCACTTCTAGGTGCAACTCACAGGGCGGCACGATGTGGATGGCGGCTTGGCAACCAGGTTCGACCGGAAGGATCACATAGATGGCGAGGTCGGCTCCTTAGGTGGGCCATTTGGAAGCATCCCCGCCCGATGGCGCCTTGATTTTCGGGGGGGGGCAAGGCAGTAAGGACAAGCAGGAAGAACAACGCCGTGATTGCACAACGATTCCGTCTTAGGCGCGCCGCGACCCAGACCTTGCCTGTGTCGAGCAGTGAAAGGTGCCCGTCTCTCCGGTCCGCTTTGGTTCCGTTCTGGCATAAAGGGTCCCTACCTGAGCAGACAATGGGATGGGTTCCACAAGTGTTGCGCATCCTCAGTAAGCAATTGAAATGGTCGGCGATCTGTTCATTTCTGCTCGTTGTTCCCGCGTATGGACAGTCGGATTTGAACCTGAAGGGTGCGATCGATTTCCACGTTCATAGTTCCCCCGACAGCCAACCGCGCTCGGTCGACGCCGATGACTTAGCACGGATTGCCAGGGAGAATGGCATGCGGGGGCTGGTGCTTAAGAATCACCACGAGTCGACGGCCGCGCTCGCCTACATGGTCCGCAAGCAGGTTCCCGGAATAGAAATCTTCGGCGGTATCACCATGGATCTATCCAACGGTGGGATCAATCTCGAAGCCGTGAAACAAATGACAATGATGAAAGGCGGTTGGGGAAGAGTCATATGGCTGCCGACGGAGGATGCAGAAAACGATTGGAAGCAAAGGGAGGCAAAAGGTCCGTTTGTTCCCGTCTCGAAAGATGGCCACCTGCTCGCTAACGTCCTTGAGCTGATCGATTTCATTGCACAACATCACGAATTAGTGTTTGAGACCGGCCATATCTCAGCCGAAGAGATACTGCTCGCAGTTCATGAGGCCCATCAGCGGGGAGTAACGCACATCGTCGTGACTCACGCGATGTACTACCTGGAGAACATGACGATCCCGCAGATGCAGCAGGCTGCTCGTGAGGGTGCGTATCTTGAGTTTGACGCCGACGGTCCGTTCATAGGACCGCCGCCACGGCATTCCCTGGGCGAGTACGCAGAAGCGATTCGTGAGGTAGGCCCGGCGTCCTGTATTCTTGCAACAAATTTCGGCGCGGTCCGTGACCCGCCTGTGCCCTTGCATCCCCAAGGCTTGCTCGATTTTATGCAGGCTCTGCACAAGGAAGGAATCTCGGTAGCTGATATCAACCTCATGGCGAAGACCAATCCGGCGCTCGCCCTGGGACTGAAGCCTTGACGTCATCAACTTGGCCCTAGCTCTGCCGAAGCTCGAGCAGCGGTTGGGCGACATCGTCGCTCGGGGGTGGGCCGGCTGCGCCATGGTCAAATCATCGGCAAAGCGAGTCAGCCGACTGCCTACGCCACTATCAGCGCGGCCCGAGGGATAGCTTCAAGAAACAGCCGGGATGGGGATTGTTCACAGAGGAGTGCGGATATGGACGTATTGAAAAGCGTCGGATTTGTTTTGCTGGCGGGCATCGCCGGCGGGAGTATCCAGGCGCAGAGTCCGGTGCGCAATGTCGACTCAGCAGTCTCAGCCGAGGCCCCGCTCCCCAAGGACATTTATCCCGACTCGAGGAACCGTCTCCCGGCGCCGAAACGCGAAGACATGGACGAGAACGGGAAAAAGGCTTACGACGAACTAACCCGAGGAAAGCCGTCGCCTGATGGGTCGGTCCCGGCCGGTTTTCTTCCTACTGGAACCTCGCAGCCTTCTGTTCGTCTCTGGGATCCTAAACTCGCCAAGCTCCTTGCTGCAGTCTCTCACTATCGCAAGTACGAAACCGGATTGCCCGACCGCTTGCTTGAGATCGCAGTTTTGGTGACGGCGTACCAGATGAACTGCCAGTATGAATGGACTCAATGGGAAAGCTTCGGGCGGAACCCGAGCGATCCACGCCATATTGAACAGTCCACCATCGATATCATCAAATATAACAAGCCGGCTGTAGGTCTCGGCGAGAAAGAAGCTGCCATCATTTCCTTCGGGCGTGAGATGTTTGGCCAGAGAAAAGTTTCCTCCGAGACTTTCGCTGAGGTTCTGCGTTTATTCGGTCGCAAGGGCACCCTGGATTTGCTCGAGCTAATGGCTGGCTATTCCGCAGCTGCAGCGGAGCTGACTGCTTTTGATCAGCAGCTGCAGGTAGGACAAAAGCCGCTACTTCCTCCGCGGACCCCATTGCAGAATCCGGTGCGCAACCAAGACCCAGCTGACCCGGCAGGGGCGCCGTTGCCTCCCGACGTCTATCCCGACTCCAGGAACCGCTTCCCAGTGCCGCGACGCGAAGACATGGACGATAACGGGAAGAAGGCTTACGACGAAGTAAATCGAGGAGCGCCTTTGGCTAACGGGGCGGTCCGAGGCGGTTTTTTCCCTACCGGGACCCCATCGGAATCTCGCGTCACGCTTTGGGACCCCCCACTCGCCGGGCTCATGGGAGAAGTCGGTCACTATCTCAAGTATGAAACTGGATTGCCAGATCAGTTGCTTGAGGTCGCAATTTTGGTGACGGCGCGCGAGTTGGATTGCCAGTATGAATGGACCCAATGGGAAAGGTTTGGACGGAACCCGAGCGATCCACGCCATATCGAACAGTCTGCCATCGACATCATCAAATACGAGAAACCAGTGGTAGGTCTGGGCGAAAAGGAAACTGCCATTATAGCCCTCGGACGCGAGATGTTTGGCCGGAGAAAAGTTTCTTCCGAGACTTTCGCTGAGATTCTCCGCCTATTCGGGCGTAAAGGCACCGTGGATTTGGTCTGGCTCATGGCCAATTATTCTATTGCTGCAGCGCAGCTGACTGCGCTCGATCAGCAGTTGCAGGTAGGACAACAACCGTTGCTTCCTCCTCGATAGGTTTAGCTATTCCTATCTTCGATAGACTATGCCTCGTTAACTATGGTTCCTAGTTCGCATCTGGAGGCAATATGAAGCTGCCTGGGGCGAGGGCATCGTTATTTCTTCTGGCAGTTGGCTTGGCGGGCCTTATCCTGGTGTTGGAGATGTTCGGTGCTAGTGAGAAGGGCAACTGGCGCGCAGAACAGGCCCAGCGGGAACGCACTCCGCACGCTGATCTGGGCAACGGCTATTTTCGGAATCCGGTTCTGGTGGGCCCTGGGGCGGACAACACCGTCGTTAAAGTCGGCAGCGATTACTATATGCTGGCAGGCGGCGGATGGCCAGATCCGTTAATCTGGCATTCGCGCGATTTGGTCAACTGGGAGCCCATCGGTCCCGCGCTCCACAAATTTGACCTCGGACCATGGGCCTCCGACCTGACCTATTACAAAGGCAAGTACTATATCTATACGACGCAAGTAGACCCCTCGCGTATTCAGTTGGGCGTCCCGTTTAAGAAGAATATCGTTATCTGGTCTGACCACATTGAAGGTCCGTGGAGCGACCCGATCGATCTGGGCGTCCCGACGTTGTTCGATCCAGGCCACGTTGCGGACCAGCAAGGCAATCGCTATCTGTACTTCAACAAGGGCATGCTGGTTCGCTTGGCTCCCGATGGTCTGAGCACGCTGGGAGATCCAAAGAAGGTCTATGACGGCTGGAGCTATCCAAACAGCTGGGTGGTGTCGTGTAAATGCCTGGAGGCGCCCAAGCTGACATATCGCGACGGCTATTACTACATGGTGTCGTCTGAAGGGGGTGCGGATGGGCCGACTACCGGGCACATGTCGGTCGTGGCGCGTTCGAGGTCGGTGGAGGGTCCCTGGGAGAATTCTCCCTACAATCCCCTGGTGCACACCGCAAGCTCCAACGATAGATGGTGGCGCCAGGGACATGGAACACTTGTGGAGGACGGCGGAAGCAAGTGGTGGTTCCTGTATACGGGCTATGAAAATGGCTACCTGCTCTACGGCAAGCAGAGCCTGTTGTTGCCCATCGAGTGGACCGACGATGGCTGGCCTCGCGTTCCGCTCGGTGTCTCACCGACGAACGTGCTCAAAAAGCCGGCCGGAGAGAATGTAGGCCATGGTATGCCATTGTCCGATGATTTTTCAAACACCTCTCTGGGGATTCAATGGTTGTACGACGCGTCGGTGAAACCGGAAGAGTCTTTCAAGGTCGGAGATGGGAAGCTGGTCATGAAGGCAGCAGGTGGCTTGCCCGGCAAAGTTGCTATTCCATTGTCTGCGATGATGCTTGGCGTGATGCCTGTCAATCACGCCTATGAAGTCCAAGTGGAGGTCTCCATCCCGGAAACCGCGGAAGCAGGCCTGCTACTTTACTCCGGAGGCGGCAGAGAAGCTGGGTCTAGCTGGGCGATGGTCAGTTTGCGGAAAGGAGAAACCTTCTTGACAAGTTGGACTCAACATCGGGACGATGTTGAATCCAAAGAAACACATCTTTTTCTGCGTCTTCGTGACATCAACTACGACATCTCTGCATTCTACAGCGCTGACGGGAAAACATGGATTCCGTTTGACAACTCATCGACCTACGTGACCGACGGACGGCGGCTTTTCCTGTATGCTGCCGGAACAGGTGAGGTCGTGTTCCGGAACTTCCAATACCGCGGTCTGGATTAAGAGCCATTGTTGACTGCGTCTGTCTCCAACCCTTACCGCTCGGCCTCCCGTTCGCCGACTGGTGGGCCTCCGCTCACCGTCCGAGGAACTTCTCGAGTTTCTCCACTTCCACTGCGGCCAGATCCAGGTATTTCTGGGCCCGTTTTCCATCCTGCTGCTGCAGCGCTGACTGTGCGTTGGATAGATTGATTTGCATGCGTTGCTCGGAGGCAACGATATCTCCCCGCAGTCCATATCCCTGGGCGGCTTGCTGGCGTCGCAGACCGTCCAGACCTTGCGAAACCGCCGCGGCCCGGCTGTTCAACTGGTCCGACTGCCGCTGTGCTTCTTCCAGTTCCCCAGAGCTGGAAGTTGCAGACCGAGCGCCGGTGCCGCCGTTCGGCTGCTCTTGCACCTCTTGTTGCGGCGGCTGGGCGGGGACATCTTGATCTCGCACGCTGGAAGCGTTTGAGGCCACCGGCCGTGGAGTGCTGTTCGTACGGGAGACCTTAGGCTGAATGTTCTTTGAATCGGTATCTCCGGGCTTATTCCCGAAGCCGCTCGCAGGGGCTGCGTTGGTATCGAGGGCAGGCGGGTTGGTTGTCTCTGTCTGTCCGCCAGACGGAGCGACCGAGGAATTGACGGGCTCAGATTCGATGCGGGCGGGGGCCATCGCCGGCGGCGCTGGCTCTGAGTTTGTAGTGTTGGCACTGGCATGTGTCTTGATCCGGCGCGGCACATAGACACCCGCGGCGAAAAGGACTGCGACGACTATGAGAGCGCCGAGGGCCATATAGAGACCCCGATGGCCGCCGGGGTTCGACTGCGCTTGCGGCGCAACGCTGCCTGCAGCAGCCGCAACGGATGGCCTCGCTTCATTTGCGCTCAAAGCAATGTCGGGTTGACTCGCGGACGCCTGTGCCGGATTGCTCTGAACCAGGGGTGTCGACTGAACGGCCGGTCGTGCCGCCGCAAAAGAAAGCGGACCGAAAACCGATTTTAGAGCGGTCCGGAAGGCGTCGGCGGACTGGAACCGTTTGGCAGGTTCCTTGGAAAGAGCGATGAGGATGATTTCGTCTAAAGATTTCGGCAAATCGGGCCGAACGGTGATCGGAGGCTTGGGTACTTCCTGCAGGTGGGCCGTCATCAGAGAGTATCCGCTGTCTCCGCGGAATGGCAGCTGTCCCGTCACCATTTCGTAGAGGGAAACCCCCAGAGAGTACAAATCCGAACGAGCGTCGGCGGTTTCACCCTTCACCTGCTCTGGCGGCATGTAATTCAACGATCCGAGGGTCATGCCGGTTGCGGTCATGCCGGTTGAAGTCATGCCCGCCGCCTCATTGCCGGGCCTGGCAATACCGAAATCCATCAGCTTCACGATGCCTTGCGGGGTCAGCATCATGTTCGCGGGTTTAATGTCGCGGTGAATCACGTTCAATTTGTGTGCATAACTGAGTGCGGCGAGTATCTGGTCGGCGTAGTTGACCGAATCCACGGGGGGAATGGGGCCCTGTTGCAGCCGGGAGGCTACTGTTACGCCCTCGACGTACTCCATGATCATCACAAGCTGATCGTCGAGAGTGAGAGCGGTGCGCAGCGCGGCGATGTTGGGGTGGTCGAGGCTAGCCAGCAGTTTGATTTCGCGCAAAAACCGGTCAGCGAGGTCTTTCTGATTGGCCAGATTCGGGAGGAGAATCTTCATCGCCTCGATGCGGTCGGAAATGGTGTTCCGCACCTTGTAGACTTTCCCCATCCCTCCCGCCCCAAGGACGCCGATCACTTCGTAGTCGCCCAGCCGCTGACCTGCTATGTAGTCCCGACTCATTGGGGAACTCCTTTGTGTTGTGCGGACTGCCTTTGGGTCGAGTCCTCGGCCTGGGCGCCGGGGAAAACACTTCGCCTCAGCGAACCAACCGCTGCGCCTTGCTTATACCATTTCCCGCAGAGGAACACCACCTTGCGGGATTGGTTGATTTGGTTCGATTTGCTTCGGCCAGGCGGTGTGTCGATTCTTGATATAATCGTGCGCCATGAGCGAACCGACCTTTCAAGCGCCGCGCTATATTGTCGTCGAAGGGCCGATCCGCGTGGGCAAATCGACCCTGGCGCGAGCGTTGGCGGAATGCCTTCGCGCCCACCGCGTCTTTGATTGCGACGATAATCCTTTTCTCCCCGGATTCTACGACGAGAAGCCAGGAGCGGCGCTGGCCGCCCAAATGCACTTCCTCTACGATCGACACCGCCGCTTGATGGAGTCTGGAATGGGCGGCGGTGCGGCGCCCACGGTGGGAGATTTTCTGTTCGAGAAGGACAAGATTTTTGCCTACGTCAATCTGAACAACGAAGAACTGGCGCTCTACGAAAAATATTTCGATATGCTCGCTCCGTCGGTGCCCGCGCCCGACCTTGTGATCTATCTCCAGGCCAAGCCCGAGGTGCTCAAAAAGCGTGTGTCGAAGAAAGGCGATCCGACCGAATCGCACATTTCGCCGCAATACCTCGAGGCCGTCGCCACCGCATACGAACATTTCTTCTTCCGTTATTCCGCTTCGAATCTTCTCGTGGTGGATACCTCTGAGATCGATTTCGTGGAGCGCAACGGAGATCTGCAGGAACTCCTGCGGCGTCTCCGCCAGCCCGTCAAGGGAACGCAGTATTTCCTTCCGCTGGGCCAAAGCTGAATCACCTGCCGCGAGCGTTTCCGCGAGCCGGCCGGAGAAGTGGCGTGTTACTAGACCGCTTGAGGTGGCCCGGTGAACCGATGGCGCCATTTACCGAAGGTTCGATTGAGCGGGTGGCCGCGATGAAGGAATGAGAACACCGGATGGCGCCGGGTTCCGATTTTTTCCAGTGCGCGTCGAATCCGAAAGTCCCGGCCGGCCGAGATCAGTCCCTTTTCGAGAACTTCGATGGCCTCCTGTGGGCGCCCGGCATTCTGATACACCTCCGCCAGGTTCAAATAGAGCTGCGCGTGGTTGTGCCGGATGTCGATCGCTTCGTGGCAGAGCGACTCGGCGTCGGCATAACGCTGCTCGGCTAAGGCGGCCAGAAGCCCCGTGTAGGAGAGATAAAACGGATTCTTCGGTGCGATTCCCAGGGCGCGCCGCGCGTGCAAAAGCGCCTCATCCGGGTGTCCGTCGCGAAGTTGCTTGAGACATTCCTTAAAGTCCGACATGCCTGCGTCGGTGGGTGCTGAACTTCCAATCCAGTAAGACACGATCCCTCCTCGCCTGCGTTTGCTCCGAAGGGCGCTAGCAGGGCTGGTAGCTAAACGGTAGCGCTGCGAGGGAAACAGGGAAATGGATCCCAGGGACAGCTTTTCTACCAGTGCCGGGACTGTTCGGAATGACAGGTGAAAGTGCACGGGTCAGTGGACCAGTTCGGAGGCGAACACCATGCGAAGGCCGCGCGCTTCAAGCGAAGGAAGTGTTTCGGCTAGTGCGCCAATCGTCTCGGGATGGGGATGGCCAATGGCGATGGCCGAGCCGTCTCGGACGGCATCGCTTGCGGCTGTTTCGAGCTGGGCGCCAATCGCGTCACGCCGGAGCGTATCGTCGAGAAAAACTTTTCGTGACGCGGCCGCGATGCCGGCATGCTCCGCGGCGTCATAAGCAACCGTCGCCGCCGTCGTACGGCTGTCGATGAAGAAGAGTCCGCGCTCGCGCAAGGCGGGCATCAGAGCTGCCATCAGCGCGGGGTCGGAGGTGGCGAGGGAACCTTCGTGGTTGTTCACGCCAACCACGTGCGGAACGGTTTCGAGCATGCCGGCGAGCGTCGCGCGCACTTGCTCGGCGTTCATGCCGACGCGCAGCTCGGCTTGCTCGGCCGGCATGCTCGCAGATTGCGCCTGCATGGGAAGGTGCAGGAGCACCTGATCGCCCCGGCGGTAGGCTTCTTCGGAAAGCTCGGCGGAATAAGGGAGTTTGGGCAACACCGAAACGGTCAGCGGAAATGGCAGGGAGATCACGGCATCCCCGGCGGCCCGATCGTTGCCAAGGTCATCAATGATGATGGCAAGTCTTGGCGTCGCTGCGCCACGCGGCCTGGCAGCGCGGGCGCGCGCCGCCAGCGGCAGGACCACGCGCACCGTGTGCGTGTGCGTTCCGTGGAAGGCTAGCTCGAAGCGCTCGACATCGGTCGAAGCGCGCTCGACGATGGACATCTTATGGCGCCGCGCGATTTCGCCGAGCGCATGTTCCAAAGCAACGGCCTTGGAAGGATCGGGCACGGTGACATAGATGTTGTCCACGGTTGGCTCGTCATGCAAGACATCTTCGAATGAGGTGACTCCGGCGCGGACGGTAACTTCGGACTTGGGATCGGCGCTTTTCTGCGCGGCTGCGACGATCTCTCGCGTGATTGCGCTCTGCTTGGATTTGCTGAGGGATGTTTTGCTGCAACCCGCGAAAACGATCAGAACAATGAGGAAGGAGAAACGCAAATGCTTGCGGTCGACAAGAATGTCCGCGTGATTCATCAGCGAATTTTTGAGTGCAGACCCAACATGCAGTGCGGGCAGAGGTGAAGACCTTGGGGGGCCGTCATGCAGCGTGCCGCCACAGAGAAACTAGGCGGCTTTCCTCTGTGATCCACCGCTCTGAAGAATTTCCACGGCCTTCTTGACGACCGGGTCGCTCAGCGAACTGGAAGGCGCGGGCAAGGGAGCGGCCGCAGCGGAAGCATCGTCCATCGCGGGATGAACCACTTCGGTGGGCACCACGCCATCCACGGGAATTTCCTTGTTTTCCGGTGTGTAGTAATTCGCGACGGTGAGGATGATGGCGGAACCGTCATCGAGCTGGATGAGCTTCTGCATGGACGCCACGCCGTAGGTGCGGTCACCCACCGTTTCGCCGCGATGGTTCCCGGCAATCGCGCCCGCCACGATTTCAGCGGGGCCTGCGGTTGTATTGCCGATGAGCACCATCACGGGCTGCTTCCAAACCACCTTGGATGGGTCGGCGGCGGACACGACGGTGGCGATCGTCTGCCCCTTCAGGGTCGTGATCGTACCGGAGGAAACGAAAAGCTGGGCCGTGGCGATTCCTTCTTTGTCATCGCCCGAGGAGCAATCGCGCAGGTCGAGAATGAGCTTGTGCGCTCCCTGATGATCCAGCTGCGCGAGGTCGTCGCGGATCTGCTTGGTCATTCCGGCGTCGAATTCGGGAACTCGCAGGTAGGCAATGTCGCCCTCGACCTTATCCTCGACGATCTTGGAAGCAGCGAGCCTCGCGAGGGTGATGTCGACGTCCTGAGGCTCTGTCTTGCCACGACGGATCACCGAGAGCTTTACGGTCGAGCCCGGCTGTCCGGTCAGCAGGACCTGCGCCTGATCAATGGCCATCTGGCCCGTGGTGAATCCGGCGATTTTCTCGATCACGTCACCCATCTGCAGGCCGGCTTTCGCGCCGGGGCTGTCGGGAAGGGCGGAAATCACGGCGATGTATCCGAAGCGCTTGGTGAGGGTGAGGCCGGCAGCGCCCTTGGCCTCGTTGGAGCTTTTATCTTTGTAATCGTTGTATTCAAGCGGGCTCATGTAGCCAGATTGCGGATCGAGGGAATCAAGCAGTCCGTGCAGGGCCCCGGCGGTCACCTGATGGAGATTGGGATCGTCCACGTAGTCGCGCTGGATGTGCTCGAGCACTTCGCTATAAGCGGTAAGGGCTCGGAAGGCTTTGTCGTCCGAGGACCGGCCGAGAACATATCCGGCGGTCACATAAACCAGCACGACCACCGATGCCGCGATCACGGTTTTTTTGGCCAATGGGCTCATGAAACCAATCCTTTGCGAAGCGTCCGATATATCGGATGCATGCCGCGCCCGAGCGCAGGCTTGATTATAGCATTGGCCTCGGCGGGTGGCTTCCCTTTCATGGTTTCAACAGCGATTCCGCAACGAGCAGCGGATGGTGAGAGAGAAAGGTATGTTGGGGGCAAGGTAACGCGTTTTGGGGCAAGGAGGGCGAGAGCCGGGAAATTCGCATAGCATTTTGACAGAGAAAAAGGAGCCG
>JBEKBP010000063.1:0-19945 GCA_050015335.1 Candidatus Acidiferrales bacterium
GAAACCGCACGCCGCTGCGTGGATGCCGGGGCTCAATTCCTGACCACGGACGGGCTTGTTCTAGAAGTTGTGAAATTCGCCGTCAAGGAACACATTGTGGTCTTCCCGGGAGCTCTCACGCCGAGCGAGGTAATCGAGGCATGGGGGGCCGGTTCCGATTTTGTCAAAGTAGTCCCCTGCGCCTCTGTGGGAGGCGACAGCTATATTCGATCTCTCAAGGCTGCGTTGCCTCAAGTGCCTCTGATTGCCGCGGGCGGTGTAAATCAACTGACGGCCTTGAATTTCATTCTCTCGGGTGCGACTGCTCTCGGGGTCGGACGCGAATTGATTCCTAAGGAAGCCATCCGGCTGCGCCAGTCGGACCGCATCGTTGAATTGGCCCGTCGGTTCCTCAGCTTCGTGAATAACGGTCGGGTACAAGCAGCGGCACGGAAGGACAGCATCTGGCCCAAGCAATAGCCAACGCGGGATGCTACGGACTACAGGCTGCGGATCATGATGACACACTGTTTGAAACCAGGCAGGGAACCATGCAAGGTTTTTCCGCAGTTTCGATTCCTATGTTTTTGCCCAAGGCTGCTCTGCTTTTAGAGGTGCACGGTGCGGAAAACCACACAATGCTTCGGCCTATTGCTCGCGTGCATGGCGGTTGGATTTTCGTCGGGATATTCCAGTTATGCGGCGACAACCAGCGAAGGTTTTGGCATTCCCCCTGATACCAAAGACGGAGGCTACTCCTCAGAAGAGTGGGCGATTATCAAGACGCTTTCCCCGCTGCCGGCCCTACCGGTGGACACAACCAATGAGTATCGTGATTCGCCCGCTGCCGCCCTGCTCGGACAAAAGCTATTTTTCGAGCCACGCCTCTCGGGCCCCATTCAAGCGGGCACGCCTGCAGAAGGACAACTCGGCGCCATCGGGGAGAGGGGCAGGATTGCCTGCCGCAATTGCCATATGCCAGAGTCGAAGTGGCTGTTCGACATTCGCTCCAACAACGCCGGTGCGATTGTGAACGCCACCGCGCTGGGTTCGGCCTGGATGACTCGCAACGTGAGCAGCATTGTCAATACCGTCTTCTACGTTCGCCCAGCATCCGGTGCGCATTGGCGCGAGAATGACGGTTACTCCGACTCTGAGTGGTTCGACGCGCAAAGCGAGCCGGAGGGCCCGACCGTTCAAAATGGCAGCCGACTGCAGCTGGCACACGTAATATTTCGGCACTACCGCGACGATTACAACGCTGCGTTTCCTGAATGGCCACTGGATCCGGCGATCGCGGACTTCAAGAGATTTCCCGCAACCGGCTCGCCGTACACCGACGCCGCGAATTGGAATCGCTTAAGCCCGGCCGACAAGGAGATAGTCAATCGTGTACTGGTCAACTATGGCAAAGCCATCGAGGCGTATCTTAGAAACCTCGTCAGCCGTAATGCGCCGTTTGACCGCTTCGTCGCCGGCCATCACGATGCAATCAGCCATGAGGCTAAACAGGGTCTCAGTCTGTTTATCGGCAAGGCAGGTTGCATCCGTTGCCATTACACACCGCTCTTTTCCGACGACGATTTCCACGTCATCGGCTTGCACATCGACACAAACCTCTCGCCGCATGCCGATCCGACCGAAACCGGGCGTGCAGCCAACCAGGCGCTCATCTGTAATCCCTCAGTTGCGGACGGAGACTTCAAGGTAAATGGACATTTTAGCGATGCCCCCCATACAACCCGCGATGGTAACCTCTGCCGCCAGACCATTCCGCCAGGACTCTGGCGTACCGAGGGCCTTCGTCAGATAGCTGAGACCGCACCGTACTTCCACGACGGCCAAGCGGCAACGCTCGATGATGTTATCGACTTTTACGACCGTGGCGGCGACCCCGTGGGTACGTTTCTCGGTGGGCCCAAGGAAATCAGGGCCCTCCATTTCTCGTCCCGGCAGAAGGAGCAGCTTCGGGAGTTTCTGAAGACGCTGACCGGCGAGCAAATCCCAGGGCAATTCATCCGCGACCTGCATAATCGATAGGTGCCGGTTGTCGGCAATCTCTGTGGTTTCTCAAAACTTCGCATGAGTCTAACTTTGCTTTTGCAAATTCGCACGCGCGAGAAAGCCGGCACAGATCATCTCTTTTATGCCGGTCGAGATTCCACACAGCGGCGAAGTCCCCGCATTTGTGCGTATATTATGCCCAATTCGCGATTGAATATTCCTGCACGCTTCCCCTTCGCGTCAACCGCGCGAACAGGCGAATACGGTTGCACCAAACGAGGAGTCATCGAAAACCTCTATTGGCGTGCCCCGATTCCGAAGCGGCGCGCCATCGAGCTCGCCTGGTTAGAAAGGCTCCGGCGGCAGGGAACTCTAATGGGTCAAACAAGCCGGCCCGCTTGGGTGCCACACAGACAAAGGATATGAAGGGATGGCAGAGGATTCCTCCATTCATAAATGAAACATTAGCAAATCATGCTGTTACATATCCTTATGAATGACATACGAACATCTTACAAGCATTTTATGCCTTCCATATAGCATCCCCTCTAAATTCTCAGCTGCAACGAAGAACTGTGGCGAAGACGGACGGAGATGAAGCAGATATATTTCCTGGGAGGCGCGGCATGAGTGAAGGCTGCATACTTGTTGTATCCAAGGAACCGAGCATCAGTCGCGCGTTGCGCATCACGCTAGCCGCGAAAGGCTATCAAGTAACGAACCTGGAGAGCGTTGACGACGTAGTCCGGCAGCGCGATGCCTGGAAATATGACTTGGTGCTTCTGGATAACGACACTTCGTCTGCGTCAACCCTGGATGCTTGCCGGGAAATTCGGGCTTGCTCCGACATGGCCATTATCGTCATGAGCGGGGACAACTCCGAGGAAAAAAAGGCGCACGCAATTCTTGCAGGTGCCGATGCCTACATACCCAAACCCTTTGGAGTCGATGAAGTATTCGCTAGGGTTCAAGCGAATTTGCGGAAGGTTAGAATAGCTGTCAGTCCCAGAGCACTGGTGAACTAGAGTTGCTTGCGTCTGCGCGGAAGTATCCTCTCCCTTTCCCTCATCAAAGCCTTGTGTAAGACATACGACGTAACCATCGCACACAGCTCCGCAGCATCTGGATTCAGAAGTCATTCCGGTGTAGGCCACGGGTCGCCTCACCCGCCAATATGTATGGAGACCTGTTTTATGGTTCAGTAAAAAAAGGTGACCCGCGATAGGATCGACCTATGGCCTTCCGCATCGAACTGTATCAGCACTTTTTTGTCTTTGCTTTGAGCACTGAAGAAGACCTGATCGCCATTGGCATACTTCCCGCCGGAAAAATCGAAGCGGTCGGCGCGTTGAAGTACTTCGCCGATATCCAGAGTATCCGACCGGGTGGCAACTACTTCAAAACCGACGATACGTCGCAGGGAATTGAATACGAACTGGGCGTGCTTACAAAAGTCGGGAGCGTCGGGTGACGCCAAAAGCAAACGATCCGATGTGCCGGAGACAACCCCGTTCCCGGAACCCGATTGTGCGAGCGCCTCCTCCGGTTTGAGATGCGCAAAGCCTGCGTATACGGGAGTCACGCTGCACACGAGCACGTCGTTGAGGCTCCACCTCTTTAGCTGGCCTTCCATTTGCTCTCGGAGCTCTCCGACTAAGTCTTTTGTAGCGCCTTTTACACGCCAACTACCCCAGCGTCTCGAGTCGGTCCAGAGAGTGGCACCCGTGTTCGGATCAATGACGGTCAAAATCGTTGATTCAATTTTGACGGGCCTTTTGTCCGGGCCATCCCGAGTGAGGTAGTCGCCGAGATATGGGTTCCCGGAAAAGAGAAAGATTAGATCGGTGTGCCGGCGATCCGGCGACGTCTTGAAGCGGCCCCAGCTCTGGAGTTCATTTTGAGCGGTTTCCTGCGCTGCGGCCAATGCCCGCGGGCATACGCAGTCAACGTAGACGGAATCTGCCTGCAAGATCTTCGCGGGCAAGGCAGGATGTTCGGTTTTTTTTGCAAGCGTCACTGGGACCAATGCCAGTGCGGAGAAAAGAATTGCTAGAAGGCGCGTTAACTTTGGCATGGCAGTCACGTCTTATTGTGGAGCAGGCTATGCGGCACCCGCGCTCTTCAAAACTATAGCCAGGCGCGGATAAAGAAGTCGTAAGGGAGCGCCGTGGGTACGCATGAGGGAGATGGATGAAACCCATAGAAACCTTCTATGGGTTCTTTATGGTTTCCGGACCTGCCGCACCAATAATCAAGCTCGTAACCTCCAAGGAGGTGGGCATGCCAGTAGAAGGGGTTTCGAAGAAAATCATAGCCAAGATTCAAGGCAATGGTTCCCCGGGTGACATCAACCGGCGCGGCCACGAGCATTGGCACTTGGAGGATCCGCACAACAAAGCTCTCGCGGCCCTTGTCTATACCTCTGTGTTTAAGGGAGCCTGGGACATCGTCGCGCGCTCCAGCGGGTCGCTGTTCACCTTCTTCCGCGCTTCCAATCGGCGGGTCCTATCGGAACCTACTCAGGGAAATGGTAGTACGAGCGCTCCATAGCCTCTTGGGGGTTCAGGCGGTCTGCGCCGTAGGGAATGGTTTCCATTTCCGATAGGAACAACACAGGCGCTGCGTAATCAACCCTACAAATAAGCCTCAGCATTTTACCCTGCCTTCGGTCGAGACTTCGTAGCTGTGTTTCGCTATGGCTTCTTTGATCTCTTTTCCTATGGCGCTAAACACGCTCGAAGTAATATCTGGACGCATGGTTTTGCAAGGGGAGTGCAGTCTCCTTGCGATGATTTGCTTCTATTCGAAGTCGGTGAAGACGTCGCGCGCATTGTGATCTCGACGGGACTATTCAGCAAGCTCAAGTTCGTTCCCGATTCAAATGGCATCCCGTACGCAATTTCCGCCGCTGAGCTCAGAGGGCGAGTCGGTACATTGGTGGGCGTTCTACATTACCCCCCTATGTGGAAGGCAGTCGAAGGCGCCGGGCGCACAGCGTAATGGAGAATTCAGAGTGCATAAGCGAAGGATAAGTATATAATTTTGATTTATGGTACGAATGGTATGGATGTAATATGTTTTTCAGGTAGTCCCCACCGCTTCGAACATGGCCTTTCTCCCGGTTAGTAACGGGGTACAATTACGAAGAACTTACGGTAATTTTATGCATTCCGTACCTTCCCCATTTTATCTTACTGGTCATGGAGGAAACACCCATGACCCGCTCAACAAAGGTTCAAGCTTTTACCGTCGTAAGCCTTCTCGTGTTGTCTCTGCTGGCGGCGATTCCGTCTTTCGCACACCCAGTCAACACTGTCACTTTCACCGGATTGGTCACCTGCGCGCATTGCGTTGGCAACCAGCCGATGCACAAGGGATACACACCCTGGACGTGGGCGCTGGAATCGGTAAATCATCAGGGAGACGACATCGTCATGGTGGTCGGCGACAAGATCTACAAGCTTCAGGGTAACAAGGACGAAATCCTGAAGTACATCGCCGACAAAGCGACGATTACCGGGCGTCTCGACGGAAACATCCTTTCGGTGGAGACGATCGGGAAACCAGGTAAGGGCGCGTGGAACAACCTAAACCCAGCCGCAAAGGGTTTGGCCGCCGCCTGACACCGTGACAACGATTAACCTTCTACTAGGCGGCCAACGCGGTGACTCCGGTTTTTCCGCGCTGGCCGCCTAATTCTGTCTCACGCCTTGCCCTTTCAGAAGGTTCCGCGTCCTGCCTCCGATCGGTATCGGCGAGCGATGCCGCCAAACCTCCGCTCAGCGTAAAGATTGCACCGAACCTACCAAGCAGTGCTTGGTGGCGATTGCTATTCTAAACCGGCGGAGCGGCCTTCACAGGAACCTCGGCTGCAGGACACCAAGCAAACGCGGCGCTTGCGGACAAATGCGCGGTACTCCCATGCCCCGACCGGGTTTCGCGGACACGCTCAGAATTGCCATGCCGGGGCGGACCGATTCGATTCTGTGTTGCGCCTTCCCAGTCAAGCTCGACGGCGGCGGCAAGATCCATCTTCGTGAGAATCGCGACATCGCCGCTGTGGAAGAGGGTCGGATACTTCAGTGGTTTGTCATCGCCTTCGGTGACCGACTGGAGGACGAGGCGGACATCTTCTCCCAGATCGTAGGCGGATGGGCAGGCGAGATTGCCGACGTTTTCGATGAACAGGAAATCGAGGTCGGCAAGGTTCCAGCCTTCGAGGCCGGCCTGCACCATGGCGGCCTCGAGATGACAGAAAGTGCCGGTTGGTGATTTGCTTCACGGGGGCGTGGCTGCCGAGCGAGCCGGACGGCATCATTCTCGTCGCAAGATCGCCGACGAGGGCGGCAACACGGGTATTGAGGCTGGAGCAGAGTGAGAGTTCCCTCAAGCAACGTGGTTTTGCCGGAGCCAGGGCTATAATGAGTAAGTCCCTGTTTTTTCACAGCTAGACGCTGGGCTCGCGTCTTTTCGGGAGGATGCATGCATCTTTGGTAAGCTGCATACGACTCCGGATTTACTCCAATCGCACGTCAGTATGGGCTCACCGGTCGCCTGATCGGTCCCAAACTGTTGCCCAATTAACTTCGTCTGCTGCCGCCGCCAGTCGAGCAGGAGTCGGCATTTCTATTGCTCCTTAAGAAGTGACAGCACTCCAACAGAGTGGGATCTCTGGATCTGTGCGCTTACGGACACATTTGAATTTGTTGCCGTATGCGCTGGGTGGGGGTTACAACCACATCCGTTGCAGCCAGGAGATCGCGCGAACTCATTTGTGCTGCCGTGGCTTAGCCCCGGTGAAACCTTTCAGGAATTGGTCGGTCTGTTCCTCGGCCATGTCTTTGGCAACGCCGTAGTGGTGCTGAATCCGGCCGACCAGCTGTTCACGCTTCCCGTTGATTATGTCTAAGTCATCATCGGTAAGCTTTCCCCATTGTTCTCTGATTTTTCCCCTATATTCCTTCCAAGAACCTTGCAGTTGATCCCAGTTCATTTCTTCCCCCACGTTCTCAGGTATTGCTCCGTTGGTGGGAACGACGACCGAATCGGATCTGTTCCCACAGATTTCGCCCGCAGCTTAAATCGATGGCTTCCAGTTCAGTGTGTTTAAACGCCGATGTGGATCCGGGAAAGAGAATGCAGAAGCCCGAAAATATTCATGAGCCAGAGAACCACGGCGATGACAACCACGGCATTCAGGATCGATTTGATCGACCCCGCCATCGGGACAAAGCCGTTCACCAGCCAGAGCAGAACACCCACTACGATTAGAACCATCAACACTTGCAACAAAGGCATGATCCGTTTACCTCCTTCTTTTGGCGAGCAGAAACGTTCTTTAGTGCTTTGCCAACGGGACGCATTCTATGAGAGGCCGCGACCGATATCTGTCCCGTTGCGGACACTATCCGTTTTCATTTTGGATGTTCACTATGCTTCGGTTGCCGGGGCTACCGGCCAAAGTCGTCCGAAGGCAAAATAAACGGATCCCAGTCGATCAGCTGCCCAACTCTACCGAGAAACGGCTGGCTCGCACGCTTCTGTTGCCCCCCCCGATATGGAAAGCAAGACCGCCCTCAAGCGGTCCTTCCCAAAATATTGCAAGAAACGCTGGTGGAAACCATTGGGACGACGCGTTCACCGGTGAAACGCCTCACGAATAGGTTCAAGAAAATGGCTTCATAGAATGCACCGGCGACCTGCAGATCAACAGCCGCCTTCTAGGTGCTGTCCTCCACCGTTAGTGGGCCGAGAGCTTTGCCGGGAACCATTCAGCGGCGTTACCCGTTCCCCGCTTCAGCTGATCGGCTCAATCAGCTTCCCCGAACTGAAATGGTATATCAGGTACGTGGCCGGATTGGTCGAGCACAAGCTGAGCAGGCGTTCTTTAGCGTGCTCTAGGGTCGCCGCACTTTCTACCCAGAGGCGACCACCGCCCGGAAGCATCTGGTAAATGTCATACAGCCAGTTCATGGTTTCTCCCTCCGCACATCGATTGCACCAGAGGCATTCTGCTCGGCCGCGAGGCTGGAAGATGTCTGAAACGACACATCGCTCCAGGAACACCAAGGACAAGAGTGCGAACAAAAATAGGCGCCACTCGTTGGTGTCCCGTTTAGCACAGTTTTAGTTCCATGAAGTTAGGTACTCTCGACAGTGCCGCCCTTCTTGGAACGACACGGCTGCCCGTCACTTCTTTCATGAACACATTCAAGAATCCGGGCTTGATCCCCAACAACGGCGGGCTCCACGCGAGCAGTTCGCTCTGCGCGTTGTGCTGTGACTAAACTGGACACTTGTTTTGAGACGGAAACAAGCGAGGAGCACTGATGGCGTGGACAATCTCAATTATCGTTCTGAGTTTATGGTTTATCGGCGTCACGATGCCCTACACCCTACATGGGAGCATTCACCTCTTGCTTCTTTTAGCCGTCGCCATTGTCATTGTCCCGGTGCTTTTCCGAGCTGTACAGAAAATGAGGTGAATGCCAATGAACTGTTCTCGTATCAAACGGGTCGGAGAGAAGCCGCTGTTGCACGGCAGTCGCGTCCCGGTAACGCGCAGATGCTTTGCATGACTTGGGAGGGGCAACCGTGACGGTACTCGACACCGCGTTACTGGTCTTTGTGATTGCACTGTATACAGCGATGTTAATCTCGGACGCTCGTTGGCAGCACACCTACGGGAAAATAGGCCATCCCTGAACGCGGACCACAATGAACCTCAGGTATAGCAGAATTCAATCACACAAAAACGAGATTGCGGTTACGGCCGAGAAACCGAATCGAGGCTTCCCTCCCATCAGTGGTGCGGCCAGATATTACGCGTGAGCGTTGGTGTGAGTGCTTGAAGAAGTCCAACTGCGACGCCTTCCCCTTCCCGCATTTTCCCAACACTCAAGATTCAGTTTTTTGCCCAAGGGGTTTGTTAACTCGGCCGACGCTCTCAAAGCATAGTGAGAACCTGTGCCATTCCGGACAGAAGATCAAGTTTCGAGCCTCTACACTGTGAATGCATCCAAATTGAGGTGACACACATGAAATTCCCAATCGTTACCGCAGCATTTCTTATGCTTCTTGGAACCACTGCGTCGTCCTACGCACGCCAAGAAAAGGGTCAGGAAGAGCATGGGCAGGAGCAGAAGGCTAAACCCGCCGAACAGAAGCCGGCACAACAGCAGCGACGTCCAGCCCAGCCCGCACAGCACCAACCGGCGCAGAATGCGAAGAAGCCGGCAGAGCAACCGCACACACTGCAAGCCGCGCATACGCAACAGCCACCGCCAGCACAGACACATGCCGTGAATCACGCACAGCAAGATAATACTGCACGGAGCCAGGCACAGGTGCAGCAGACACACGCTGCGGTTGAAAACAGAGGTGGTTCCCAGCACGGCCGCATTTCCAACGCGCAGTACGCTTCCAATTTTGGCAGTAGACACAGTTTCCACGTCAACCGAGGCCAATACGATAGCAGGCGCTTCGAGTACGGCGGCTACTCGTTCGGATTCGTCGATCCATGGCCCATCGGTTGGGGCTACTCAGATGATGTTTACGTGGTGTACACCGACGGCGGCTATTACATGTACGACCATGTCCATCCCGGCTTGCGGATCTCCATCAACATCCTTTAGTCCTTTCTCTGCTGCCGGTTCAGGAAAGGTTGCCAGATGGCCATTCCTGCGAAAGCCAGCAAGGGGCTATCTGGCGACATCGTAAATTCTTCACGGCGACGATGAGAGAAGCGACTCGAATCAATGGGTTTCCCGATTCGGGGGGGATGAGTCTGCTGCGTATGTCTAATAGAAGAGCAGAGAAACAGTCCTACCAAGCAGTCCTGGTCACGGTTAAGAAAGAAATGGCAAAGCCTCGCGTTGCCCAATCCGCCAAGGTAGAGCTACAAAAACGATGCACGGCAAAGCTCAAAGGAGCCACCAGGATATGACCCTTCTGTTTGTTATCGCTATTGTTCTAATCGTAGCTCTTGTGGGGAGTCTTCCCACTTGGCCACACAGCAAGAACTGGGGATATTACCCCATCGGTGGCGTCAGTGCGGTCATCCTGATTCTTCTGATCCTGTTCTTTACTGGCCACTTGGGCGCGCACTAATCGGTACAGACTTCTTGGGCCGCCCGCATCGGATTTGCGTTGCGGGCCTGCACAATGCAGTCCCTCATGGTGGCTCAAAAGCTAATTGGTGGGAACATCGGTTCCGGGAGGATACACGATCAGTTGAACCATCCCCCAGCTGTCGGCGGCATTCACCCCGTCCTTCTTGCCGACCCCGAAGGTTTTCAGTTGCGCATCATCGAAGCCGAAATTGTCGATGAGATAGTCGCGCACAACCGAGGCCCGTGCCTGTGTCAAAACCAAGTCTTTTTCCGCGTCTCCAGTCATGCTTGTCGACACCAGGATGACCGCGACTCCAAACTCATTGTCTGCAAGAAACTGGCCCGCAGCGCGCAATGACTTCTGATTCTTGGGCTTCGCGGTATCCATCTTGTCGAAGAGCATCCGTGGTTCGTAGGAGAATGTTTTCAGAGGCTCCGCCTGCGGAAGGCGCGGAATTTCGTTTTTTACCAGGTCGGAAGAGTCTTCATAACCACGATTCTTGTAATACCCTCGCAGCAGGAAGCTCTTCTTCAACGCCTCCATGTTTTCCTGAAAGTCGGTGACTCCGGCTTGAGCCTTGATTACCGTGTCGCGCAATCCACCCGTTGTCTGGTCCAGTTGGGTGTAGATCTTCTTGTCGTTGATGAGCGCTCCCACCGTGCCTTGTCCGTCGTCAATCTTAGCGCTGATCGAACTAAGATTGGCCGTCGCGTGCGTGACATTCTTGATGGCTTCCTGGCTGCTGTCCAGGATGCCGTCCGTCTTCTTGATGAGGTCGGACATCTCGATCGGCGGTTCACTCTCAATGGTGTCTCCGTCCGCGACGTTCGCCCCTTTGTCAGATCCAAACGAGATCGCAATATACTCGTTGCCAAGGAGCCCCTCTGTTTCAATGGTGGCTATCGAGTCTTGCTTTATGATGTTGCGAGTCGATCGGTCAAGGTCCATCCAGACCGTAATCTTATCCGTCGGTTTACTTGGCAGCTCCACGCTGCGAACCGATCCGCTGTGCACGCCGCCCACCCGAACGTCCGCCCCGGAATCTAAACCCACGACGCTGGCGAACTGTGTGTTTAATCGATACGTCGAAGTAAACAGATACTGCTTCCCCCCAATGATGAAGATTCCCGCCATTAAGATTGCCAGCGCCGCAATAATAAAGGCTCCCAGTCGCGCCGCTCTTGACATATTTCCTCCCTACAAATCCCGTTTGAAGAATTCCCGGACAAAATCATCATTGCTCTCAGCGAGTTCTTCGAAACTGCCTTCCTTCGCCACTTTCCCCTGGCGCAGTAGCACCAACCGGTCTGCGATGGTCTTGGCGCTATAAAGGTCGTGCGTGACCACAATGGACGTGAGGTCGTGTTCCTTTTGCAGCTTAAGAATTAAATGGTCGATTTCGGCGGACGTAATCGGATCGAGGCCGGCAGTGGGTTCATCCAGAAGCAAGAGTTCTGGCTTCAGAGCTAACGCCCGCGCCAGGCCCACTCGCTTCTGCATGCCTCCTGAAATGTCATCTGGCATCTTGTCCATATCTTGCTCCATGCCAACGCTGCTCAACAATTCTCTGACGCGATCGCTCCGTTCAGCTTCCGGCATCCTTGTATGCCGCTCCAAGGGGAATGCAACATTCTGAGCGACGGTCAGCGAGTCATAGAGTGCCGCATGCTGAAACAAGAAGCCCATCTTGATCCTCAACCGGTTCATCTCGTTGAGGCCCAGACCCACAACCTCTTGCCCTTGAATGCAAATCGAACCGGTATCCGGATTCTCGAGCCCGATGATTAGCTTCAACAAAACACTCTTTCCGGTGCCGCTCCGGCCGAGCACGGCGAGTGTTTCACCGCGAGCCACCTCCAAGCTAATTCCGTTCAAAATATGCTGTCTGCCAAACGACTTGCAGACGTCTCGAAGTGCCAACGCGTGCTCGCCGGCAGTGCTCCCCGCTTGCTGGGCATCGCAATTGGCTTCTGCAATATAGTTGCTCATGGAAAGAAAATGAGAATCAACTTGACCAAGATCACGTCTGCCAAAATGACGAATAGGGAAGACAAAACGACTGAACTCGTCGCCGAACGCCCGACGCCCTCGGTGCCACCTTGCGTACGCATTCCCTGAAAACAGGCCACCAAGCCGATGATCAGACCGAAGACACAGGTTCTGAGTGTCGGCGCCAGAAGATCGCTAAAGCTCACGCGTGAAAGGCCTTTGTCCAAGAAGCGATGCAAGGAAATAGGGTCGGCCAGTGTTTCTGCGATCCACCCTCCTAATACACCGCAGAAATCAGCCACGAGTGTCAGCAGGGGAAGCACCACGATGCAGGCCAGGACGCGGGTGAGGGCCAGCAGCTTGTAAGGATTTACGGCAGAAGCCTCCATGGCATCGATTTGCTCGGTTACTTTCATCGACCCAAGTTCAGCGCCGATGCCGGCACCGATTCGTCCGCTGACCACCAATCCGGTGACAATGGGCCCCATCTCGTGGATGATCGAGAACACGATGGCAGCCGGAAGCATGGATTTCGCACCGAAGCGCACCAGACTGCTGCGGCTTTCAAGCGAGAGGACGGTACCGACAGCGGCGCCAGCGAGAGCCACCAAGGGAACCGATTTTGATCCTATTTCGTCAAGTTGCCGGATGATCTCTCGCAATTCAAACGGTTTCGTGACTGCTGCACGGATCAGCTTGCAGGAAAAGCTCCCTAGATCCCCAAACCACTCGAGTGAGCGATTGATGGTTGTGCCGCTTGACGTAGAAATTGCTTCCATAGGTGGCGACCTGTATAACCCGGCTTGAGCGAGCCTTCGAGAAGGCACTCGTTTCATCCGGCCCGAGCAGTGGGTCAATTCTAAACTACGGATTTTGGGCAGTCGTAATTCCACCCTGGGAACCGGAGCCGCCCAGGTGGCTGAAGAGCGTGTGTGGTCCCCCATAGATAAATTCCAGAGCTAGGTTACCGACCGCTTGCCACGCAAGGTTGTAGTTACCCATCCGAAAGCCGTCTTTTACGCCGTAGCGATCTGGATACCAGGCGAGCGCCGCCATGGTGCCGGCGTAGGGTGAAGCTAGTCCCGAGACGGAAAAGGCTGTCTGACCGTCTTCGCCATGGCGTGCCGTTACCGTGGAAACGAGCGCATGGCCTACGCGGGGAAAGAACCCTCTGCACTCGCACCGATAATAGGCTGCGTCCTCACGAAGAATCTCCGCCATTCCGTAACGCGTCGTCGTGGTTACAAGCTGGATGCCGAAGTTGCTTGCTACCCGTTCGCCGAAGGCTTCCCCTCCGCTGCCCCATTCCGGCGGCGATTTAGTTGCTTGTCCAAATCCACCGGCCAAAGCAGCTTCCACAAGCGCGTACGGCCCAAACAGATCGAATTCAAAAAGCCGCACTTTTTCCTTCTCGGTAGGGGGTGAATAAGCCGAGATTGCGCTCTGATGGAGTGGTTCTGAGGACGACTCGGCGGCATCCGCATGAGTAAGCTCCGCAGCAGGCACCAACTGGGCCATGATCTTCGGCGACGATATTGCGAATCCGATGATTAGGATCGACACACGCGCTATCTGGTTTCGCTTCACGCTTCTTACTCCTCTTGATGAGAACGTTCGTCCCTATACCGAATATCGCGGCTGCGAGTTGGGGCCCCATCGGTCGCCCCTGCTGCACGGTTAAGAACTCCAGTTCGGCCTCCGATCGGTGCTAACCAAAGGTCACCGCAAGCCCCCGATCAGGTACACGACTAACACAATCAGCAGGACCGTCCCGACGACTCCAAGTCCGCCGCCCCTTCCCCATCTGGAATAGCCGTAATATCCGCCGCCTCCGCCGAACAACAGCACCAAAAGGATAATTAGTAGCAGCATTGAAAATCTCCTTTGTTAAAGCGCTTTCTCATCTCAGTTGCAAACTAAATGCTACACGCAGCCGTGTGGACGTATCTGTCCTTTTCCGGACAGGTCTTTATCTAGCGCACACCCCCCTCGTGTGGAGCATACCCGGTCACGTTTTTGTCGTTGATAGCTTTCCGGACCTAAAGCCTTCTACCGCTGCGGTTGCAATGCGCGACTTTCATCGGTGATAGCCAACGCTGTCAGGCGTGTGCCGCTTCGTGCTGCCGCAGTTCATCGGTGATCACCGTGAATTGCCTCAAATTCGCAGTACCGAACGATGTCGTGAGCGCCACATCGGATGCGTCGCGCCCCACCGCCATCAACACGCGTCCGATGCGGGGCTGGTTGTGACGGGCATCGAAGGTCCACCACCGGTCTTCCAGATACACTTCAAACCACGCGCTGAAATCCATGGGAACGGGCGAAGCAGGCACTCCGATGTCACCCAGATATCCCGTCGCGTACCGAGCAGGGATGTTCAACGCCCGGCACATCGTTACTGCCAGGTGCTGAAAATCCCGACAAACGCCAAAGCGATTCGTAAAAACATCGAGTGCCGTCTTCTTAGCGTTTGCGTATTGGTATCCGAATGTCACTTTCTCATGAACCCACTGGCACACAGCCTGCACGCGGTTCCATCCGGGTGCTACCCCGCCAAAAAGCTCCGTCGCAATGTTCAACATCCGGTCGACTTCGCAGTACCGACTGTTCAGCAAGTACTGGAGCGCATCCTTCGGTAAATGCTGCACTGGTATCTCGCGAGCCCACGGCGCGACCGGATCCGGCTCGCCCGTGTCGTGTATCAGAGTCGAATTGCTTAACCGAATCTGTCCCGCAGAAGCAAGAAAGCGACAGCAGCTGTTTCCGAAACTGTCGAAGTAACACTCAAAATGTGTCGCGGAATTAATCCGCAATTCGTCTAGCTTCCGTAAGTCCTTCACTCGCGAACCATGCACCTTCAGCAGCGTTACAAATGGTACAGGAAGGGGAGTGTCAAAAATGATGTCATATCCAAGATGGATTAGCATATTTGAGACGTAGCTTCCGATTCTCCATTTCGAGCTTTTTGCAACTTTCGATGGTTGCTACAAGCGCTTCCGACTTATAGCGCTCTTACGAGCCACACGATTAAACAGACAAATGCTATGGTGCCCAACAGTCCGTATCCAAACATTGTTGCCTCCTTATTTGTGAACGACGTTCTGTCCTCTCGCCACAAGAGGGAGTCTAGACGGCAATTCCGCTACCATCCTCGGGTGCCAGACTGTCAACCGGAGCGCGCTCAAGCGGAGGCGTCGGCAATTGAATCCGCGAAGCAGGCACAAAGCAGATGCACGGCAAAGAGAAGAACCTTGTACAAATAAGGCGGCCGACGGCCTGGAAACAGAGCGGCAGGCAAATCTGAAAACATTCCGCCCGTAATACCCAGCCTTTCACAATAATAATCCAACATGGTTGCCGGTTTAAGGTCAGCCTAAGGGGGAAGCACTGGTTATTATTATAGTGTCTTCAGAACCCAGATAAACCAGCTTTGTGTCTTGCCCTCGCGCTCCTCCGCTCAAGCCCGATCAGTGCAATCACAGCAAGAAACCACGCCACCAAAACATACATTGTGTACTCCCGTATTTCTGTCTTCGCGCAACAATTCTATTTGTAGGGCGTATTATGAATCTGTCTCGTACGACACACTATCAGGAACACCATGGCCCAAAAAACAGAGATCGTCTTAGCGGCGGCCATCGAAATTGGGGGCCAACGCCGCTTGGTTGCGGCTTGCGGTGGTCTCCTACAACGTGGTGGCGGCCCTGAAGCGGTTGGGGGGGCCGCAGATTTCATTGAGGGCACGCTCGAAGCGACTGCGATTTCGGATCTTCTATGCGGCGGGTCGGCTGGTGCATCACCACTCGACAGTACAGCTTGCGGCTGGCCAGCGAGACCGAAGAGATCGTGCTGTGGCTGGAAGCCCTGCGATTCCAACCCGCTTCGAAGGCTAAGGCAAACAGAGGAGCGAGAACTTATCGACGGATTTGCAGAGGCCTTTTTGGATGGCCTGTCGGGGAAAAGCTGTCGCCCGCTCGGTTCCCGACCGATCTGGCTCAACGGTTCGCCTGGCTCAATCTAAATTGCAAAGTTCGGCCAATGCACTCTGCCTGCCACCAGCCAGATTTCAGAACGTCGACGCCAGTCGCTGCTGCCTTACTGATGGATGGGAGGGGGCGCTACTGAACAGATGCAATTTCTGGCTGCCGTAGCTACTGCCATAAAGCACCCGAGATGGAGCTTTTGCTGAACCGTTGCTCAAGTATTACTTTATTTGGAGTTCGGGCCCTAATTCTCCCCGCGAACAATCACCACCCGAACAATATTCTGCGCGTGTGCTGAACCGGACAGATACGCCATTTGATGTGAGTGATGATCACTTCTGCGCGAATGTCTTGATTGGCTCCGCGACAGGCAGTTTAGGAGCTGAAATCTTTTAGGAGAGCACAACATGAAACCTAGCACTCAGAATGAGATCGCAGGTAAGGCTCACGAAGTGAAGGGCAAAATCAAAGAGAAGGCGGGCGAACTGACGAACGATCCCGACTTAGAAGGTAAAGGCATTAGCGAACGGATAGCCGGGAATGTCCAAAAGAAGCTTGGTCAGGTACAAAGAATCTTCGAAAAGCCGTGAGGTCGAAGCTGCTTCGGAGTAGGGAAAAAGCAGGTGACCGATACCGCCTGTAGTCCATGCAACGCTTATTCCACATAGGACTGAATTGAAAAGGGGGACCCAATGATCGAGAAACTGAAGAATCTTCCCGTTGGGATTGATGGCGTGCAGGCAATCGGAAAAATATCGAAGGAAGACTACGAGAAGGTGTTCGTACCGCTTCTCGACGAGGCGCGGCGAGAGGGACGTCGTATTCGACTTCTGTATCAGCTTGGGCCGGAGTTCGAGGGTTTCACTCCGGGCGCCGCATGGGAAGATGCAAAAATCGGCCTCCATTCCCTGCGGCTCTTCGATGGCTGCGCGGTCGTCACGGATGCGGCATGGATCCGGGAGTCCATGCGCGTGGTCGGGTTCTTCATGCCGTGTCCTGTGCGGATATTCGGTAATCAAGAGCTCGACAAGGCCGTCGGCTGGCTGAGCTCGCTTTCCGAAGGCGCCGCTATTTCTCATCGTGTCCTTCCCGACTCGGGCGTGGTTGTAGTCGAAGTCAAGCAAGCCCTGCGCGCTCAGGATTTCGACGCGCTGGCGTTCACCGCCGATAACTGGATCGAAACGCATGGTTATCTGCAAGGGATGGTGATCCACGTCCGCGAATTTCCCGGCTGGGAGAATTTTGGGAGCTTCCTTCGGCACGTGCGCTTCGTCCGCAATCATCATCGAGAGGTAAAGAGGATTGCGTTTGCAGCGGACAGCAAGCTGGCCAGCCTCGCGCCTGAGATCGCCGGACTTTTCATTCAGGCTGAGGTGAAGAGTTTTGGATATGATGAACTCGACATCGCAATCACTTGGGCAGCCCGGCCCGCCACGCAAAGAGCCGCTTCAACACAATCCGCGTCGAACTGACCGTACATCCGCACTGGATGGGCTTACCGGAGAGATAGCGGCCCAGTACTCCATCTGTCCAGCAGTCGCGTTCACCAGGGCATCACGTCCTCGCGCTCAACCTGGATTGACTCCAAATATTTCACCAAATTATCCAGCCTCACCGGCCCGAGGCCCACAGGCGCCTTTGCATCATGAAAAAGTGGGCCCCACACTGGCATCTCCCGCTACCGGGTCGTCCCGACTGTCCACTGGTGTCGAATGATCATAGACGGTGACTTCGGAAATGCTGCCCACTCTTAACCACTGTTCTGATACCTTTCCTTGGAATAGTATGTAAGCTAATGTTTGGCCCCTTGACTGCCTTGGGAGCATTGCAAGAGCGCGAGGAGGAAGATCATGGTCAAAACCAAATCCCGGCCAAGGGTTCCATTCGACGTCGAGAGGTACCTGCACACAGCAGGGGTGGAGAGAGAGATTGCCCATTACCTGAAGGGAAAAGTTATTTTCTCGCAAGGCGAGCCAAGCCGGTCTGTTTTCTATCTTCAACGGGGTGAAGTGAAACTCACGGTTACTTCCTCTGCCGGGAAAGAAGCGGTCACCGCCCTACTATACGCCGGAGACTTCTTCGGCGAGGGATGCATAGCAGGTCAGCCGTTGCGCGTTGCGACCGCTACTGCGATGAATGCTACGTCCGTAGTAATTATATCGAAGCGGGAGATGATTCGGGTGATTCATGAAGAACACGAATTCGCTGACCGCTTTGTTGCTCACATGCTGAGGCGAAATATTCGTATCGAAGAAGACCTGACGGACCAGCTTTTCAATCCGAGCGAGAAGCGTTTGGCACGAGCCCTCTTGTTGGTCGCTAGATACGGAAAGGAAGAACAGCCGGAGAAAATCGTTGCCAAGCTCTCTCAGGAAACGTTAGCAGAAATGATTGGTACAACGCGAGGTCGCGTAAGCTTCTTCATGAACAAATTCCGGAAGCTGGGCTACATCAAGTATAACGGCGGCCTCCATATTAACAGCTCGCTATTGCGTGTTGTTCTTCGTGACTAAAGGACTTTAATTTTAAACTTCCATCATTCATCTTGAGCTTGATCCGCGTACGTTCCGACGCTCACCTTGTATTAAGGGTCAAAGAGCCCAAAGGGCGGGGGCGGCCCGTGCAATCGGTTAGAGTCCGAGTCTCTGCGGTTCAGCGGGTGGGAAAGGAGTCTAGTCGTAAAAAAAAGAGGCGATTGCTCGCCCCTCTCCTCAGTCACGAAAGCAAACGGGCTGCCGAGCGTTCTCCCCTTTTTACGGCGAGAAGCCTAATGCGACAAAACATCGCCTGGTCATTCCGTGGTTCGCGTTGCGCTTCCCGCCAAGCTTTTGGCCTGACCAGACTCCGCAACGCCAACACCGCGTCCGTCCGCTTGCGTCCAGCGCCGCTCGTCGAGTTTTCGTTTGCCGTGCCGCCCAGGATCAGTTCGTTTGGGGGTGCCTCGACAGCGCGTTTATGGCCCCAACCCGATGCGGGGTTAATCACCCGCAGAGGTTTTGGGTGGAAATTTCGGAAATGTGGAAATTGCACTTGCAGCATCCAAAACCTACTGCACCGCGTTTACGCAGCCCTGGCTTAGGGGAGTCGCGGACGCATCGGAGAATTTGGCGGCTTGAGCGGGGAAACGCGAGCGCAAAACTCAGGCCGGATGCCATTTGCTGGTTTTCCGGAAGCTTACGATTGATCTTGTCAATTCCGGTTGAGAATTCCCCGCTGTACCGGTCGAAGATTCCCCACCCCTGAGCTTCATTGATGGGCCTCCTTGGCCTCGGACGGAGTGGAGCCCTGCGCCGTCTTTTGGCGCGTTTTGGGCGTAACGGAGTCCGAGGCCAAGGAGGTGGCGGTCCCGTCCTGCCCTCGACCTGGTACCAAGCCGGCCTTCCGGCGATCGTTCAGCCGGTAGCTTTCCCCACGTATGTTGATGGTCGTCGAGTGATGCAGGAACCGATCCAGGATCGCCGTGGCGATGATCGAATCGCCGAAGATCGATCCCCAGTCCCCATAACTCTTGTTCGAGGTCAGGATGATGCTCCCGCGTTCATATCGCGCGCTCACCAGCTGAAAGAAAATCGTAGCTCCCAGATCGTCCAGCGGCAGATACCCCACCTCGTCGATCACCAGAACTTTGGGCGCCAGGTACACGGGCATACGCCGATCCAACCGGCCTTCCCGATACGCGCGCCCCAAGTCCGCTGCCAGATCGTGCGCGGTGATGAAATATGCGCCTAATCCCGAGCGGATCGCCTCTTCCGCCAGGGCCACGCTCAAATGCGTCTTCCCGACCCCGGGCGGTCCCAGCAAAATCACGTTGCTGGCTTCGTGGATAAACCGCAGCGATCGCAACTCCCGCATCTGCCGCTCATCCAGCGAGGGCTGAA
>JBEKBP010000064.1:0-19179 GCA_050015335.1 Candidatus Acidiferrales bacterium
ATGGGCGTCGCGCCCGCATGAGGGCACGCGGCGATCATTTTTTCGATGTCCCGGAATTCCAGCGTGCTGTGCTGCATCTCAAACCATGCATAGTCATAGTGCTTGGCTCTCTCGCAATAGTCATCGACGTCCGCTTTGTACTGCGTGAAGCTGAAAACCTGCTTGCCATCCAGAAGTTTTTGTTTGGCGGTGTTATACAGTTTGGGCTTTGCCGCGCTCTGGCTCTGCTCCTGCTGTGCGAAAGTGATCATCCCGAGTGCCGCGACGGCCAAAAACGAACAAATGACTGCTTTGCTTTGAGACAATCTCATTTACCCAACTCCCTTAGAGGACTCTGTTGTTTCGTGAAATCACTTCCCATTCGGGCGGAGTATATGCCAACTCGATAGCTATTCTGACCTTCAGGTCAGTGCACGGGCCAAAATCACCTGGTTCCACACATGGATAGACGATGCCGGACTCTTTTTCGTTACAACGTTGAACAACGGGGGAGCCGCAAGCGGAGAAGCACCCGATTGCCGGGCCGCTCCGGCCTGTGCTAACCTAACGATTCGTGGAAGCCCGTACTGCGACGTGCGCGCTACTTGCTCCAGATGCCTATCGGAGTTTAATGAACGACGCTCAGCAGCTACGAACGAATTCTGTCTGGCTGGCGCCGAAGGCCGGCAATCGAACCTTCTCCTTCCGGAGTTCACAACATGGCTTATAAATTGAATGTAAATGGACAGACCATGACCGTCGATGTTCCCGCGGACATGCCGCTGCTCTGGGTGATTCGTGACGTACTCAATCTCAAGGGTACGAAGTTTGGTTGCGGGATCGGCCAATGCGGCGCCTGCACGGTCCACCTGCGTGGAAGGGCGGTGCGCTCGTGCCTGACCCCGGTTGCGGCTGCGGCAGACGCGCCGATCGTTACGCTGGAAGGTTTATCAGTGGACGGCAGGCATCCAGTCCAGCTCGCGTGGCAGGAAATCGACGTCCCCCAATGCGGTTACTGCCAGGCAGGACAGATGATGTCTGCCTCGGCCTTGCTTGCCCGCACGCCCCATCCCAGCGACCAGGAAATTGACGCGGCAATGACCGGTAACATTTGCCGTTGCGGCACTTACCTACGCATTCGCCAGGCAATTCACAAGGCGGCGTCGTATGCGTCGAATCCAGCGCCCACTGCCCGGCGCATTCCGCCAGCCCGGAACGGCTCTCACGAAAGCAAGGAGGCCCTGTGAAAACTGTCCTTCTCGAACCCGTGAAATCTCCCGCCCTGAATCGTCGCTCTTTTCTTCGCGTCTCCGCCATTGCCGGAGGAGGCGTCCTGCTGGCCGCCTATGCCGAGCCTTTTGCGTCGGTGTTCGCGCAGGATCACGCGACGGGCGGGCCGAAACTGGCTTTCGTGCCCACAGCCTTCGTCAAGATCATGCCCGATGGGAGCGTGACGATCATGTCCAAAAACCCGGAGATCGGCCAGGGTGTGAAGACCGAACTCCCCATGATCATTGCCGAAGAGCTCGACGTCGAGTGGAAGAATGTAACGGTCCAGCAAGCCGACCTGGATGAAGCGAAATACGGCCGGCAACGCGCTGGCGGCAGCGGTTCGACCCCCTTCAACTGGGACCCGCTTCGGCAAGTGGGCGCGGCCTGCCGGTCGATGTTCATTGCCGCCGCCGCGCAGGAATGGAACGTGGAAGAGGTGGAATGCTCTGCCGCCTCCGGCCGCGTGATGCATCAGCGGACCAATCGCTCAGCATCGTACGGCGAACTAGCATCCAAGGTTGCTGTGGTGACGCCCCCGGAACTCGACAAGGTAAAGCTCAAGGATCCCAAGGACTACAAGATCATCGGCCAGCCTCTTCCCGGAGTGGACGTACCCTCCATCGTTCGCGGCAAGCCCATCTACAGCATCGACTTCACCGTCGCCAACATGCTCTGGGCAGTACATGAAAAATGCCCCGTATTCATGGGTAAAGCCGTCAGCGCGAACCTCGATGAGATCAAAGCCCTCCCTGGAGTGCGGCACGCCTTCATCATCGAGGGAACCAAGGATTACACCGGCCTGCACAGCGGCGTCGCGATTGTTGCCGATAGCTGGTGGCAGGCACAGTCGGCGCGCCAAAAGCTCAAGGTCGTTTGGGACGAAGGCCCCACCGCGCAGCAAAGCAGCGAAGGCTACCAGCGACGTGCCGATGAGCTTTCCAAGCAGCCGGCCGATTTCCCCTTTCGTGTGGACGGCGACTCAGTTGCGGCCTTTGGCTCTGCGGCAAACATCGTGGAGGCGGCCTATTCCTATCCTTTCCTGTCGCACGCGACAATGGAACCGCAGAACTGTCTGGCCCATTACGACAATGGCAAGCTGGTATTCTGGTCGCCCACCCAGACGCCCGAGGCGGGACGTCAGGAAGTCTCTCAGGTCATGGGAATCCCGGAAGAAAACATCACGGTGCACATGCTGCGGTCTGGGGGTGGGTTCGGACGCCGCCTGACGAACGATTACATGCTCGAGTCCGCCTGGATTTCCAGAGTGGTTGGCGCACCGGTAAAGCTCATCTGGACGCGCGAAGACGATATGCGCCACGGGCACTACCGCCCCGCGGGTTTTCAATACATGAAAGGCGCAATCGATGGCTCGGGAAATTTGACTGCTTGGTGGAACCGCTTCGTCAGCTTCGGCGAAAACAAGAAGTTTCAGACGCCGCCGGCGGGAATGGAATCCAATCAATTTCCGGCCACGTTCTTGCCGAACTTTGACTTCCAGGCCTCACTGATACCGTCCGGTGTCCCCATGCATTCGCTGCGCGCGCCGGGCACGAACGCTTTTTGCTTTGTCGTCCAATCGTTCGTCGATGAACTGGCGCACGCCGCCGGCAAAGATCCCCTGCATTTCCGGCTCGAGCTTCTCGCGCAGCCGAGGGTGAAACTGGCCAATCCCCCACTTCCAAACGAGCCCGAGATCGATGCGGCGCGCATGCGGAATTTGCTTCTGCTACTGGCGGAGAAATCCAATTGGGGAAAGCGTGTTCTTCCCAAGGGCACTGCGATGGGTGTGGCCTTCCAGTTCGCCCTTCGCGGATATTTTGCCGAAGCGGCCGAAGTCAGCGTCGACGCAAACAAGAAGATCCGCGTCAACAAAGTATGGGTAGCCGGCGATGTTGGCAATCAGGTCGTCAATCCCAGCAACGCCATGAATGTGGTTCAGGGGGCGGTAATCGAAGGCCTGAGTCACCTGATGAATTGGGAGATCACCATCGACCGCGGCCATGCGGTCCAGGGAAATTTTGACGCCTACCAGCCAACCCGCATGCGGCAGGCGCCTCCTGAAATCGAAGTCCATTTTCTGCGGACAGAAAACTCGCCGACAGGACTGGGCGAGCCCGCCTTGCCTCCGGTCATTCCCGCGGTCTGCAACGCGATTTTCGCCGTTAATGGCGAGCGCATCCGCTCGCTTCCCATCGCGAAGCACGGGTACAGCTGGGCCTAGATGAACTGCGGGAGACCTTCGCGGACTGCGCTTTTAGCGGGGGTCTGTTTATTCGCCCAGCTTTAAGGACTGGAATCGGCATTCGAGGAATTTAGAGCCGCCGCGATCGGCTCGAAAATGAAAAGCCGCAGGCCATGTGGCGCGCGAATGTCGCATAATTCAATTCTTTCCAGTAGGTTGCAACAATCGTCACACCTCCTGAATTGCCCCCGCCCTCCCCTGTCCGCAAGTGCTCCCAAAACGAAGTGAACGGCAGCGAAGAAAGTTAGCACTTTCTAACGTCTGGACTGCGCCAGGTGGCAGCCAGCGTGCCACAAACAGGGTGAATCTGAGTGGTAGGTGCCACCCCTCGCCCGTCTTTGGGAGAAACTGGGCCGGTGAGCAGCGAACTAGCACACACCGTCACGATGAATTCGCCAAAGACCATGTTCCTCGCCGACGTGGCCAGCCAGGAGCTGCGCGGATTAACATCTCCGCTGGAATCCCTGTTGACGTCGGGGGGCGATCCACGCCTTGGCCTCGACCCAGTCCAATTACTCAACGGATACGGCTGCCAGCCTTGGCCGCGCCCCGAAGCCTTCACATTTGCCTCCTCCACCGCAACTTCTATCTCAGAGCGGGGCTTCGCGGCCGCTGCCGAGGCGCAGCAGCGGCTCATCGACTCTGCCCGTGAGGGGAGTCTGGGAGACGCCTACGATCGCGATGCCGAATGCCTGCGGGAGCAGATACGAGCCTTCTTGACGTTAGGCGCCTCCGGAACTCAGATCGTTTTCTCGCCATCGGGAACCGATTCACAGATTCATGCACTCTGCGTCGCTCAAATGGCGCTGGAGGGTGAAGGTCCGTTGGTATCGGTAATCGTGGGCTCTGACGAAACGGGTAGTGGAACCGCCCCTGCGATGACCGGCTGCCATTTCAGCTCGCGCACCGCACAGGGCGCTGCCGTAGTAGAGGGCCAGCGAATAGCCGGATTCCCCGGCGATACAGTGCGAATCCAGATACCCCTGCGGGATCAGTTCGGCAGGCTGCGCTCAAGCGATACGGTCGACCAGGACGTGCTTGCCGCCGTAGGCCAATCGGTCGCGGCGGGCAAGGCCGTCGTTTTGCACGTAATGGACCGGTCAAAATTTGGCTCGCGCTGCCCGACCCTGGGCTGTGTGCGTCGGGTTACCTCCACTTGGCCGCGATCGGTTCAAGTCGTTGTCGATGCCTGCCAGATGCGGCTTGGTCGCCGTCGCCTCCGGCACTATTTGGACCAGGAATTCATGGTTCTCATCACCGGTTCGAAATTTTTCACCGGACCGCCCCTGAGCGGCGCCCTGCTCGTCCCGGCCGGTGCCTCGGCAGTCATGAGCCGAGCCAGCAGCGTTCCCGCGGGGCTGGAGCTCTATACCAATCGAAACGATTGGCCGATCCATTGGCAGGGCATTCGCTCAAAACTGCCGGTGCGTCCGAACACGGGGCAACTGCTCCGATGGGTCGCCGCGGTGGAAGAAATGGGCGCGTATTTCGCCGTTCCTGAATCCTATCGAATTTTGGCGCTTCAGGAATTTGCGCGCATGGTCCCGCGCATGATTGCCGAAAGGCCAAACCTGCAATTGCTGCTCGAGTTTGAGAAAGCTGAGGCTGACGAACTTGGCGACGAAGAGATGGCCACGCCCACGATCTTCCCTTTCTTCGTCTGCGACCACGGAAAACCGCAGTCGCTCGAGGTCTGTGCCCGGATCTATCGGGCGTTGAACCGCGACGTTTCAAATTTGCTTCCCGGCCGGGCGACCGCCCGTCAACGCAAGGTGGCGGCGCGTTTGTGCCACGTTGGCCAGCCGGTCAGCATGCCGGACCCGGCGAACCGAGATGCCGGAACTTTGCGCATCAGCGCGGGTGCGCGCGTCGTGTCGGAGACCTGGCGCGCAGCCGGAGAGGCCGCGTCTTGCCGGAAGCTCGCCCAGGAATTTGAGCAAGTGCGCACAATCCTGGACAAGATCGACTTGCTCGTGCAGAACCTCGACGCACTGGCCGATATCGACGAATCAACCAAGCGAACCTCGAGGCGCGAAGCCGATCCAGTTCGCCTGTCCTCACGGAGTGCAACCCTGGCGGGGATGGAACGGGGCCCCAATATCTTCGAAAAGTTGCGCTACGAGGCGCTACGTCAGGAGTAAGTCATGACTCAACCTACGGCCGACTCTCGCACCGCGTCACCGATCTCCTTGGCCAAGTTGTTCAAGATGGCCTTCGATGGCTGCGATTTGAAACCGTTGCGGGCGCAGATCACCGCGCGCGCTGAATCTGACCCGCAGGACGCCGCAGCCCTGATGGACCTTTGCCTCATCGAACAGCTGCTCGGCAACCGGGCGGAGGGGCTGCAACGCCAGGCCCAGGCACTCCGCATGGAGCGTCTCTACCGGTCTTGCTGGCCAGCCTCGTCGCAGGCATTGCACGTGCTGGCTTTCAAAGCGCCCGGAGACGTCGGCACCAACACGCCGATCGAGTTCCTTCTGGACGACTCTGACGTAGTGCTCCACACGTTCTATGTCGTTCCCGGCCAGCCGGCCCCGAACTGTCTCCCCCACCACGATGTCGCGATCGTAACCCCTTGTGACTCAGACCAGAATCGGCCCGTATTGCGGGAGATCGAAAGCCTGATCCCCGGCTGGCCGTGCCCGGTGCTCAATCATCCTGTCGGAGTCTGCCGCTCATCGCGAGAACAAATGCACTCCTTGCTTCAGACGGTTGAAGGGTTGACGATGCCCGCAACCATTCGAGTCAGCCGTGCTGCCCTAGAACAGATGGGGCGCGATTCCAAGTTGGCTGGCGAGTTTCTCCGTGAGGCAACGTTTCCACTGATCGCCCGGCCGGTGGACTCCCATGCCGGCCGGTCTCTGGCAAAGCTCGACGGGCCTTGGTCGATTGCAGCCTACCTCGCGAGTCAACCAGAAGCGGAATTCGTCATCTCCCGCTTCGTCGACTATCGCAGTTCCGATGGCTTGTTTCGCAAGTACCGCATCATTTGGGTCGACCGCCGGCCATATCCCTGCCACATGGCAATCTCTGATGACTGGAAGGTCTGGTACTACAATGCGGGCATGGCGATGAGCCCAGCCAAGCGGGAGGAGGAAGCGCGATTCATGGCGAGATTTGATGCCGACTTCGCGCACCGCCACGCCGCCGCTCTGGCGGGAATTGCCGGGCAGTTCGGGCTGGAGTATTTCGGAATTGACTGCGCGGAAATGCCCGATGGAAAGCTTCTCGTATTCGAGGGCGGAGTTGATTTGGTCGCTCACGACATGGACCGGCCAGATGTGTACCCCTACAAGAGCGCGCACATGCAGCGATTGTTCGCGGCTTTTCGCGATATGTTGAAATGCAAGAGCGTGAGAGATTCGGTCGCTGCATGAAGTCGAATATGCAAAGCTCCGATCGGTACCTCTCCGAACGCCTGGATGAGCCAGTTGTTGGTCCGCCAACGGTCAATGAGCCAGAACGCAACGAGTCGGGTCTAGACGGGCCAACTCTCGATCCGGTCGATTGGTCCGACACCCGGGCGCTGGGCCATCGGATGCTCGACGATATGTTCGACTATTTGCAGGACGTTCGCGAGCGGCCAATCTGGCAACCGATACCGCCCGAGGTCCGCGCGCGGTTCCGCGATGCGTTGCCAAACAGTCCGACCGACGCCACCTGTGTTTATCGCGACTTTACGCAGCTGATCCTGCCTTTCTCCACCGGCAATGTGCATCCGGGTTTCATGGGTTGGGTGCATGGCGGCGGCTCGGTAGTGGGAATGCTCGCCGAAATGCTGGCCGGAGGACTCAACGCCAACCTCGGGGGGCGCGATCATATCCCCATTGAGGTCGAACGCCAGGTTACCGAGTGGGTGCGTCAAATGTTCGGCTTTCCCGAAGGCGCGTCCGGTCTGTTCGTAACCGGTTCGTCGATCGCCAATTTTATTGCGCTGCTTGTCGCGCGAAACGCAGCCCGCCGTCGCGGTATGACTCCGCGGGGTACCGCCTCCGACCAGCGGCTGGTGGCCTACGCCTCCAGCGCCGCACACGGCTGCATCGCCAAGGCGATGGATATGGCAGGCCTTGGGGTGGCTGCACTGCGGTGTATTCCGGTCGATGCGACCCATCGCGTTCAAGTCTCCGAGCTGCGCCGCGCCATCGCAGCCGACAGAAATGCCGGTCTCACTCCGTTTCTAGTCGTGGGAACCGCAGGGACCGTGGATACCGGCGCCATCGACGACCTCGGCGGTTTAGCGGATCTGGCATCGGAAGAAAATCTGTGGTTGCACGTCGACGGCGCACTGGGCGCCCTGGCGATTCTCGCTCCGGATCTGGCACCGCTGCTTTGGGGAATCGAACGCGCGGACTCGATTGCCTTCGACTTTCATAAGTGGGCGCAAGTGCCCTACGACGCCGGATTCGTGCTGGTGCGTGACGGCAAACAGCATTTCGACACTTTCTCTTCGCCGACCGCGTACCTCCGGCGAGAATCGCGCGGGCTCGCGGCAGGGTCGCCGTGGCCCTGCGATTTCGGCCCCGATTTATCCCGCGGCTTCCGCGCGTTGAAGACGTGGTTCACTCTGAAGGTTTACGGCACCGCACAATTGGGCGCCGTGATCTCGCGCACCTGTGCGCTCGCCCAGTATCTCAAGCACAAAGTGGAACAAACAGATCAACTCGAGCTCGCCGCGCCCGTGCCGCTCAACATCGTGTGTTTTCGATACCGCTGCGAGGAAAGCGAGGCAGTGAATGCCGCGCTCGTTGCAGATATTCAGGAGTCCGGAATCGCGGTTCCATCGGCCACGATGATTGACGGACGCCTCGCCATCCGAGCCGCAATTGTCAATCACCGCACGCAATCTTGCGATCTTGACGCCCTGGTTGCCGCAGTCCTTAGATTCGGGAAAGAAAGAGAACAATCAGAAGCATCCACTGCTTGAAGCACGCCTTGCAGCAATGCGGTCGTTCAGCGAGCCCGGCGAATCGTCTCGCGAGCCCCGGATGTTCACTGACGGAGAGTGCTTGCGATTTCCTTGGCAACCTTGCGCGCGCGCACCAGATCCCCCGGCCCCAGCGAAATCGCTGCGACGCGCGCATGCCCGCCGCCGCCGTATTTCTCGCAAAGAGATGCGAGATTCACCTCGGCGGAGGCTTCCTTCCACGGATTCGTTCCCACCGAAACTTTCGCCCGCGTGGGCGATGCGCTCACGCCTACCGTGTACAGGGCATCGGGATACAAATAATACGGGATGAACTTGTTGTACCCTTCCAGATCAAGGTCGCTCACATCGAAATAAACCACGCCACCGCGGCAATCTGCGCGCTCCCGCAATATTTCCACGGAGTGCCGGTGCCGCTCGAGCAGCGGCCCAAGGTGCTTTTTTACGATCGGCAGATCGATCATCTCGCTGAGCGGTATTTCCGCCAGCTCTGGAATCAGCCGCTGCACGAGATTCGCCTCCGGTGCCGCTTCGATCACCAGCGCCAATTGCATGGCCGGCTCGGCCAGGCCCACGGCCTCCTGCGGGGAGGCGAACTGCGCGCCATCGATGATATCGCCCCATTTGATGAGGTCCGCGATCGGCCGCGCGTCAAATCCGAATCTTTCCGAAGCGACCGTCGCGAGGAACTTCGTGCAGGATTTGTACGTCGGATCGTAGAATTTTTTCCCGGAATGGTCGTGCTTGAAGTTCTCGGCGTCCTCCGGCTTCAGGAAGGCGCTCTGGTGATGGTCGAACCACCAGGTCAGCAGCGGCGAGCTAGAATACTTGAAATCGACGATCGCGTTTTCATCGCCGTCGAAAATCCCGTCTTCAAACGGCGCCGAGGCCTTGTGGGTCATGCCGGTATAAAGAAATTCCGCGTTCGGATCGATGCGCTCCCGGTAGAAGCGCGAAAAAATCGCGGCCGAAGAGGCTCCGTCGAAGCATTTGTCATGAAAGCAGATCCGAACCGTCACTTGATTCTCCCGCTTCTTTCTCGGCCACACATCGCAATGTACCCGCAACGAAAGCCAATTAGGATGAACGTATTGCCCTTCGGGTGTCAATAGCCATGCCATTTTTAAGGATTGCGGATCGTACTTGGTACGGGCGCCGCAGCGAAAATAGCAGCGAGGTTTGCGCGGATTCATCCTAGAATACTCCCCCGATGGCAAAGATCACTTTTCTAGGTGCGGCAGGCACGGTAACCGGCTCGAAGTATCTGGTGGAAGCAGGCGGAAGGCGGCTATTGGTTGATTGCGGCCTTTTCGAAGGTTCCAAGGAACTCAGGCAGCGCAATTGGGATCGCTTGCCGGTCGATCCCGCCACAATCGACTGGGTTGTGCTCACCCACGCCCACATTGACCACACCGGCTATCTCCCGAGGTTGGTTCGCTCCGGATATCACGGACCCATTTATGCGAATCCTGCCACGCGCGAGCTTTGCGGCCTGCTTCTTCCGGATTCGGCTCATCTTCAGGAGGAAGACGCACAATTCGCCGCAAAAAAAGGCTACGCCAGCCACAAGCCGCCGCTGCCGCTCTATACGGTACCCGAAGCGCAAGACGCCCTTCGGCAATTCCAGGATATCCCCCGCGCCGATTCCTTCACCATCAGCCCCCAATTCACGGTCCGGGGACACGACGCCGGCCACATTCTCGGCTCTTCGTGGATCGAGCTAACCATCACCGAAAATGACAAGCAGATGCTGGTCGTTTTCTCCGGGGATATCGGCCGCTACGGAGAGCCTATCCTGAAAGATCCCCAACCGCCGACGCGCGCCGATTTCCTACTCTGCGAATCCACCTATGGCGACCGCGACCATCCCAGCAACTCCGTCACCGACGAGCTCGCCGACGTAATCAACCGCGTCGCGAAGCGCGGCGGCGCGGTGGTGATACCCGCCTTCGCCGTCGGCCGCACGCAACAGCTCATGTACTACCTGCGCGAACTCGAGGATCAGCAACGCATCCCCCATCTTCCGGTATTCGTGGACAGTCCCATGGCGATCAACGTGACCGGCCTATACGCGAGCCACCGCGAGGACCACGACCTGGAATTCACCAAGGAAGAACTCGCGGGAAATCATGATCCGCTGAACATGCGGGAGGTGCACATGACCCGCACCGTCGAGGACTCCAAGAAAATCAACAATGTGGTTTCCCCCTGCATCATCCTCTCGGCAAGTGGTATGGCCACCGGCGGACGCATCCTCCATCATCTCGCGCGCCGCCTGCCGGACTCCCGCTGTGCGGTTCTGCTGGTGGGCTATCAGGCGGAGGCCTCGCGCGGGCGCGCCCTACAGGACGGAGCGAAGTATGTTCGCATTCACGGAGAAGACGTGCCGGTGCGGGCCGAAGTAGTCACGATTGGCCAGCTTTCCGCTCATGCCGGGAAAAGCGAATTGCTGCGATGGCTTTCCGGCTTCCAAGCCCCGCCGCGGCAGACGTTTTTGGTGCACGGCGAGCCCGTCGCCCTAGACGCGCTGCGTGCCGCGATCACGAGCCAGTTTCACTGGCCAGTCACGATTCCAGCCTACCGCCAATTATTCGAACTGAACTTGTAGGCGCAGCGCCAACGCGCAGGTCGTCGTCCATCAGCGCATGCCAAAGGTCTGTGTGGCAATCGCTCTTGCAAGGTGCCTCACCCTTGTGGTTTCCAAGGGCGGATCTTCGGATTTGTTGGATTCTCTCCGCCGCCACAAGACTCCCCCAGCTGCGGAAATTTGGCAAAACTCTAGGGGGTCGGAGCTTCAGCTCCGACATAACACCTGTGCTGTCGGCTGTAGCCTCTGGGGAAAGGCTTTGACGTTTTCCTGAACCTGCCCAGCCATCGAGACTCCGGGTGGTCGTAACTTTGGTTGCACACTGGTTGTCCGTTCTCACAGGCCTTTAAGTTTTGCCAGCCGCTCCGCCGCAAGCTGCATCGTCTTCTCCGTCTTGCAGAACGTGAAGCGCAACTGCGTGCGGCCGTCGGCCGGGTCCCGGTAGAAACTCGATCCGGGCACGCCCGCTACGCCAATATCCTTCACAAGATGTTTCGCGAAAGAAACGTCATCCGGAAAGCCAAACGCGGAAATGTCCGCCATGATGTAATAGGCGCCCTTCGGCCGGCTGCAGCGGAATCCAGCCTCTGACAGCATTCCGAGCATGCGCTCCCGGCGTTGGGCATACTCGCGGGCCATCGTCTCGTAGTAGCCTTGCGGAAACCGAAGCGCCACCGCTCCCGCTGCCTGGAGCGGCGCGGCCGCCCCCACCGTCAGAAAATCGTGCACTTTGCGGATCGGGCTGGTGACTTCCGGTGGCGCGATAGCCCACCCGACGCGCCATCCCGTGACGCTATAGGTCTTCGAAAGCGCGTTGATCGTAATCGCGCGCGCGCGCATTCCCTCGAGTGACGCAATCGAAATGTGCTCGGCGCCGTCGTAGAGCATGTGCTCGTAGATTTCGTCGGAAATCGAGAAAGTGTCCCAGCGAACGCACAGGTCGCGGATGCATTCAAGTTCCGCGCGCGTGAACACCTTTCCGGTGGGATTGTTGGGCGAGTTGAGGATGATGGCTTTTGTGGAACTGTTGAACGCCGCAGCGAGCTCTTTCGGGTCGAACGTCCAATCCGGCGGGTGCAGCCTCACGAACTTGGGCGTCGCGCCGGACAAAATCGAATCGGGACCGTAATTCTCATAGAACGGCTCGAACACCACCACTTCATCGCCCGGATTGATCATCGCCATGAGTGACGCCATCATCGCCTCGGTCGCGCCGCAGCAAACGGTGATCTCGCGCTCCGGATCAACGGCCACTCCTTGGGTGCGCTCGAATTTTTCGGCGATGGCATCGCGAAACGGCTTCGCTCCCCAGGTGACCGCGTATTGATTGATGTCGGCGGCGATGGCTTCCTGGGCGGCGCGCTTGATTTCGGGGGGGGCGGGAAAATCGGGGAAGCCCTGCGAGAGATTGACAGCGCCATGTTGCAAGGCCAGGCGCGTCATTTCACGGATCACGGATTCGGTGAATTGCTCAGCCTTAAGGGAGAGTTTCGAGCTAACGGGCGCCCCGCGCCCGGTCTTTGCGGGATTCATTCTCGGCACCATACAGTCTGCGGTAGATGTCCGCGTTTCGCGTCACGATTTGAACGTATTGGCGCGTCTCGGTGAACGGAATCGATTCCACAAACTCCGCGGGTTCGCGATAGTTCTGCCCCGCTGTCCACGACGCCACACGATCTTCGCCCGCATTATACGCAGCCAGCGCCGATTCCACATTCCCAAACTGCTTTTGCAGCCCTGCGACATACAGCGTGCCGAGTCTTACGTTGTAGTCCGGATCGACCAGCCTTGCGTGCGCGTAGCCGATCTTGGCTTGTTTCGCCAGACGCCGGGCCGTCGTCGGAAGCAGTTGCATCAACCCGAACGCATTCGCCGAAGAATGTGCCTGGGGTTCGAAAGCCGATTCCTGGCGAATAAGGCCGGCAACCAGCATCGGATCGATGGATGCATGCGCCGACCACTGGCGAATCGACGATTGGAACGGCAACGCATACGCCGCTAGCCAGACCGGACGCGGCACTTCGAGCAGCGGGTGCGCCTCCAGCTGGGGAAACATCTGCCGGACCGTCACGATCGCCGCCCCGCAGTGTCCCGCAGCGACCGCCGCCTGGGCGGATTCCAACAAAAGGCGCGGTTCTCCAGTTGCCCCGTAAGCGGCGCGCAGTTCCAGTTCGGCGGACGCATCGAACGCAATGGAGCGCAACGCGTCCGCGCGAGCCTTTCTCTGTCCCGCGGCGGGAGGAATCGTGTCGCCCATCTTCTGAGATGGTGGCACCGGAGGAATCGTCGCGAGCACGTCCGGAATCTGCTTTGGCGCGGGATCGAGACCACGATCGCGCACAAGCGCCAGGTTCTCGAAATAATTTTGTGGGAAGCGTTCGATCAGCTTGTCGTAGTAACTACGCGCCAGTCCGGGAACTCCGGCTTCCTCGGCAAGCCGCCCTAGCCAGTAGAGCGCATCGGGCGTGTAAGGCGATCCAGGAAATCGCCGGAGATGCTCCTGCAGCAGTGCCGCCCCTTCCGGCGCGCGTTTGAGCACGGCGGTCCAGGTCACGCGCCACTGCGCATGGGTCGCATCCGGGGCCGTCGGAAATTGATCGGCGAGACGCTTGTAGTAGCCCGCGGCGCGGTCGCGATCAAGACGCACCCAATAATAATTCCCCGCGAGGAAAAGAGCGGATGCAGCCCACCGGCTCGAGGGCGCGCGGGAAGCCGCGTTCTCCACTGCCCCCGCCATGTCGGTCTCCAGCTGATGCCCGCGATAGTAATCAGCCAGCGTGTAGGAGCGCTCTGCGTCCACGTCGGCGTCGGTCACCTTCAATGCGATCACCTGCGATGGCGGCGACCCCAAGGCCATTCCGCATTCCAGGATACGCAGTTGCGCGCGCTCCATGTCCGGGCCCGAAAGCTCCGGAAGAATCGCGGCATATTCACTGCGAGTGGCGCCCCACTCCTTCGCATTGAACAGAATGTCCGCATGGGCGAGCCTTTGGTTGAGCGGAATCGCTGGTATTTGTCCGGCCGCACTGCTGCGCAGGAAATCACTCCTGGTGGCAGCCTCGCGCGCCTGTTCGCTCAATGGAAAGCGCGTATAGAGGGTTTGGTAATCGGCCGCTGCATCGAGAACTTGCCCGGCTTTCTCGTGCGCCTCGCCGCGCAGCAGTAGCAGCCCGGGCCGCTGCGCCGTCATGGGGTAGGCATCGAGTGCGCTTACCGCCTCGGTAGGCTGGTTTAGCGCAACCGCCGCCACAGAAACGGACTGCAACACCTGCTCGGCAATCACCGTATCCGGATAATCCTGGCGAATCTGCTTCAGCTCAGCCAGAGCCTTCGCGTCTTGATGCTGGGCCAGGTCTGTTTCCGCGGCCCAATAGAGCGCGTAGTCGCCAAGCAGAGGATCCTTCTTCGCGCGTTCGAGCCGCCTCTCCGCTTCGGCATATCGCGTTCGCGAATAGTCATAGAATCCGAGAGCGAGCGCGGCGCGCGTCGCCAGCGGCGAAGATTCCTGGTTAGCGATATTGCTCAGCGCGGAATAGGCGGCCGAAGAGTTTTTCGTTTTCAGTTGGTCGCAGAGTTTTTCAAGCTGCTTCACCGCGGGCGGGGTCGGCGCGGCGGGGGCATCCGCTGCCGCCTTGGCTGCCGAAGCGCGATGGGATTTCTTCTGCGCCAGGGATATCTGCGGGCACAACACCAGAAGCGTGCTAGCTGTCCAAAGCAGCCAGGCCGGTGTCTTCATCGCAGCTTTCTTAGTGACGCAGAACAGGCGAGGGGTACGGATATTCTCCGAGGGCTTCCACATTCCCCTCGGCGAGGATTTCCACCACCCAGCGATGGAAGTAATCCACCGGATGATCCTGAATCGCGCGAAAGCGGCGGTCGTATTCTTTGCGTGCCTTATCGAGCTCACTGCGCAACCGTTCGCAAATGTCTTTGTTCTCACGGCCTAATTGGACTTCCTGGGGCCTCAATAGTTTGATGTCTTGCATCGCCACTTTGGCTACTCGGTTCGCGCGGCGGTGCAGATCTTGAATGTCGGCAGAAAAGCTCGTCACGTCAAATGCCGGCTCGGAGGCCGCCGCATTGTGGGAAACGGCAGAGTCGAAGGAAGCAGCCCCATCCATCGCCTCGTGCGTCGCCGATGGTTCGATGTGCTCCGGCTCGAGCGGAAGCTCCTCGGTATAGGACGGAACTGCCCTGTTCTCCGCACGCAGTTCTGGGTGTTCGACAGAAACCTGCCGAACTTCTTCGGCCCGCTGAGATTCCTGATCGATACTCACAGCCTGGCGGCCCGCTGGCTGCGACACGGCCCGAACCGTTCCGTCCGCTTCTGCTCTGGCTCTACCGGCCGCAACAGGAACTTGCCGTTCGAGGGGCTTCATCGAAAGCACCACAAAATTGGTAAGAACCGAAAGCGCTGAAGCCAGCGAAGATGCCGCTGTCTGCGCGCGGAGCAGTGCGGGAAGCGCGTTGCTCGGCTTTGCGGACCCGCATGCGGCTACGAAATCGGCGCACGCTTGGTGCAAATCGTCCGACGTCCGCTGCAGCGGAGTCAGATTGTCGCACAGAGCCCGGGAAATCGCTTCTTCCAGGTCCCGCTCGAGTGATTCCCCACCGTCTCTCACGGTTTTTTAGCCTCTTCTGGATTATGGAAACCGCATAGATAGGTGTCAACTGACATTCAGAAACACGTTCCCATTTGGATAGGGGCCTCGCCTCGTGGCTCTGGCGAGCCCGGATCGGCTAATATGCCTCGATGAGCCATCCGGAGAACTATTCCCCTGTGTTGACGGCGGATCAGATTCGCGCCCTTCTCAAGCTGGAACCCCACCCGATCGAGGGTGGATACTTCGTCGAGACTTATCACTCCGCGCTGCGCATCCCGAAAGCGTCCTTGCCTGAGCCCTACGCCGCTGACCGGGTGGCGGGCACCGCCATCTACTACCTGCTCACGCCTGAGACGTTTTCCGCGCTCCACAAGCTTCCCGGCGACGAAATCTTTCACTTCTACCTGGGCGACCCGGTCGAAATGCTGCAACTCAAGCCACACGGTGGCGGAGAAGTCGTCGTTTTGGGACACGACATCGCCGCAGGCATGCACCCTCAGCATGTCGTGCCGGGAGGTGTCTGGCAGGGTTCTCGTCTGCGCGCTGGCGGACGCTACGCGTTGCTGGGCACCACAATGTCTCCCGGCTTTGACTACCAAGATTATGAATCGGGAATTCGCCAAAGCCTCGTGCAACTCTATCCCGAACACTCCGAATTGATCGCTTCGCTCACGCGATGACGCCCGAGCGACAACTTCGGCCGACATGCGGGCATCTGACCGAACAGGTCCATCGAACGCTCCATGCCACAGACTCTGCAGGGAGCACGCAGATCAGACCGAGGGTGTGTATCGCCGCGCACCGCCGGTTGATCCGAATTTGTGTTTCGGCCATCTACAGCATGCGGTTCTTGGGGGGAAGAGCGTGAGTATCCGTCTGGCAACATCGCCAGCGGGTGACCCACCCGTACCGCTTTCAAGGGTGGGTCTTGGTTCTTCAGCCAAGCGATACGTCACAATCCTTGGAACGTTTTCAGGGAGTCAGAGCTGCGGCTCCGGCATAGAGGCCGACGCGGTGAGCTTTCCTCTCGTGATCCCTGTTTGGCGAGCCTTCCACTCTGCGCACCCGGTCAAATCAGGGCACTACCGACCACTGCTGGCAATCGCCTTCTTCACCGCTCTGCTCTTTTCGCGCTCTTTGCGCGCGCAAGAAACAGTCATCACGCTGGAACCGGCGCAAACCCAAATCGAATACACGCTCGGCGCGACCTTGCACACGGTTCACGGAAAATTCCGCCTGAAGAGCGGCACCGTCCGTTTTAATCCATCAACAGGCAAGGCCAGCGGAGCCATCGTGGTCGATGCCACCAGCGGGAACAGCGACAACGAAGGACGCGATTCGAGAATGCACCGCGAAATTCTGGAGAGCCAGAAGTACCCTGAAATTGTTTTCGCACCTGTGCAGGTCAAAGGCACCTTTAACCCGCAGGGGCTTTCGCAGGTAGAAGTTTCTGGCACATTGGGCCTTCACGGCCAGGACCACGAGCTCACGCTTCCCATCGCCGTCCGATTGGCAGGTTCGCAGCGCACCGCCAGCACTCACTTCGTGGTTCCCTACCAGACGTGGGGTCTGAAGAACCCCAACACCTTCATTCTGCGGGTCAACGACACTGTTGAACTCGACGTTCGGGCCGTAGTCCACCTCGCCTCGGCCCCGGCAAAATAGCTTCCTGGTGGATTCGATTTTCAGGGGTTTGGAGCCCCCGCTCCGACAGGAGCCAGCGCCTTCCTCTCGCCGTGCCTTTCGGTCGAGCCTTCAATTCCTGATTCCGCTCAGATTCAGACGCCATTCGCGCAGCTTCGCAGCCCACACCATTAGGCTGTGTGCCATGGGGGTGGTATCCTAGTAGCATCCAGCGGGGGCGAAACGGTCTCGACGGAAACTGTAGCGGCTCCGAAGGCATGCCGGGCGCCACCTGCCCGCAATCGGGTGGAACAATACAACTGCCAATACGCAGTTGCCTCTCGCTGCTTAATTAAACCTAAGTAGCGCGTCTCCTCAAGCGTCGCCTGCGCGCTTGAGATGAGGCGTCACACAGTAGGCTGGCTGGCGCGTTTCGGTCCGTAACGCGTCAGCGAGATCATCGGACTAGCCGGCGGCGCGTCTTGCCCGCTCTGAGCGCTTCCGGCGAAACCAACGGAACGGGATAAGCATGTAGTCTTCGAGTTGCAAGGCTTCTCGGACGGGGGTTCGACTCCCCCCGCCTCCACGATTCTTTGGCCTTGATTTGAAAGGAATTACACGCGCGTCCTTTTCCGTGTACCCGCCGTGTACCCCTTGTTGCGGTTCGTGGGTCTGCCAGGTGCGCCGAAGATCGGCTTCCAACTGTTCCTGCCGTGCACGGACCCACGGTGCGTAATGCTTCTCGGTAATGCGCACGCTTTGATGACCCAAGAGAATGGAAACACGCTCAATCGGCACACCCGCTAGCAGGAGTTCCACAGAGAATGTGTCGCGGAAGCGATGAGCGTGCCCATCCGGGACGCCAGCCAAGATGAGGAGTCGCTTCAAACTGCGCTGCCAATCTCCCACCGCGTTCTTCGGTTTCGATAACCCGGTCCAGAAGAAATAAGTGCTCGCTGGAATCAAGTCGAGAGCCTTCACAACGAATGGAGGGAGCGGGCAATAAACGGCAGTGCCCGTCTTCGCCGTATACAAGAAAAGCTTATCGTCCTGAATACGATTACGGCTGAGCGTGATCGCGTCGCGGATTCGTAGCCACCGTAACGGAGGAGGAACACCAACGCACGCAAACGCACCGCGTTCGGTTTGTCTGGATAAATATCGCAAGCCGCCAAGATGTTTGTAACCTCCTCCCTAGTAAACGGAGCTGTCGGCGGCTCGGTGATCCCTGGCGGCTTCAGATGACTTGCTGGATTCGTCGGAATCCAACCGCTCTCATGCACGAATCGAAAGAAAGCACGGAAGGCTTCGAGTTTTTTGCCGCCGAAATATTCTTGTTGTTCCAAGAGGCGCGGAATCGGCGGACCCAATCTATGTCGAAGTCCGTGACGCACGGCAGGGAGAACAGCAAGCTCGAAATGCAGATTCCGAAATGCGTTGCCGGGATGATCCGCATTGCGCTCAAGGAACGAGCGGCGGATGATCGGGCGCGGCAGGAACGAGAGCGCGCGCATCAGAAAAGAGTCGGCGAAGTCGCAGCGGAACTGGAGAAGATTCGCGCCGAGGAGAAGCGCATGAAGCTCTTGCGAAGAGATGCGGGTGCATGGCATCGTGCCGAACGCATTCGAAAATACATCGCTGCGGTTCGCGAGAGCGGCGCGAAAGACGCGGAGTGGCTGACGTGGGCGGAACTTCAGGCGGATCGTCTTGACCCTTTAAAAGAGAAGCCGAAATCGATTGTCGACGACAAAGAAGAGGTGGTGAAACGCCTCCGGAGAGTCGAGTGGGGATGGTGAGTCGTCTACTTCTCCAAAGTCAAGTTGGCTAAATTTCCGGGCAGATCGCCCGCGGGCGGCCGAGCCCCTGAGAACAACTGTAGAACTTTTCATTTCACTTCAGATTTTTGGAAAAAAACACTCGCCACGCCGGATCAAAGGCAGTTTTTTTA
>JBEKBP010000065.1:0-18622 GCA_050015335.1 Candidatus Acidiferrales bacterium
CCCACGATTATCCGGGCTGAAGACTCCCAGCCATCGAGCCATTGACGGACGTTGCGAATCACAACCACAGGATCATTCCCCTCGTCGGCAACACGGCCGGCGAAAATACTTACGTAGGTTGCTCCGGCCTTGGCAGCCAAAATAGCTTGGTTAAACGACAGTATGGCCGTTGCGTTGATGGAAATTCCTTCACTATTGAGTGAATGGATTACCCCTAGGCAAGATTCGCCGCTCTCATTGACGACAGGGATTTTCACAACGATATTCGCACCCCATGTCGCAAACTCTCTTGCTTGCGTCAGCATCAATTCATGATCATTCGTCGTCACCTCGACACTGAGCGGACGGTTCCCCAGAAGCTTGCATATTCGCTGCGCTCCGAAGCGAAGGTCGGTGATGCCGTCTTTAAACATGATCGAAGGATTCGTCGTTACACCATCTACTACGCCCTGGTGCAACCACTTCTCGATCTGTTTGACGTCGGCCGAATCCAGAAAGATTTGCATCGTTACCTCCTATTTTTGAATTGGTAGCGAACCGCCGCACCAACCCAATTGGGCTTCGCCATGATCCTTATCATTGTCAAGCACATCTGCAATGCGGCCCGTCGCTATTCGCCCGACTTGGTTCACGTGTTTAAACCCAAAGGGTATGCCGGTGCGGTTTGCACGTACCTTCTCAAGGGCTTCAGGCCTTGTAGGGGCCCGCTCTTCATTGAGTCTTTGCAAAATCTTCAACAATTTTGCAGCACATCTCACACTTTCCGCAACCCAGTCTTTCCCTAAGTAACTTCAAAACCATCCCTCAATCTGCCTCGTCTCTGCGTGACTGAGCTTTGCTGAGTCTCCCAGAGCGATTTCAGCCAGCAAGCTGGTGTACCGGGGAGCCCAGGTCTGCACCGAGTAATGAGCTTCGACCAGCTTGCGCCCCTCTTCAGCGAATTGCCGACGAAGCATTGCATCACACACCAACCGATTCAGGGCATCGAACCAATCGTTCGGCGTCCTCGCCCAAAACCCGCTGCTGTTAGGTCGAACAACTTCTTGGGCCATGCCGACCGGGGAAGTGACTGTGGGTATCCCCAACGCCATGTATTGGATGGCCTTAAAAGCACACTTGGCTCTTGTCCAAGCGTTATCGGGCATAGGCATGATACCAATATCCAAACTGCTGATGTCTTCTATCTCTGTCTCGAGCGAAAAAGGCAGTGATTCGCAATTCACCAAATTCAATCTTCTCTGTGGATGGCCGTAGAGACGAAACCGGATTTTCCAGGGGTGCTCCTCGCTGAGCCGGCGCAAGGCCGGCTCGATCTCAAGCAGATAGGGGCTCGTGGATCGGCTGCCCACCCATCCAATCGTGAGCACATCGTTTTCACTTCGAGGAGGCTTAAATGGATATTTTTTGGTATCGACAACAGTGGGGATGACGGTGACATGCGAATTAAATTGCGATGCGTGCTCGGCAAGAATGCGATTGCCGGCAATCACATGCGCACATCCGCGCAGAATCTCATTTACACCTGGGCCGTATTTGAATCGATAGATCCCAGGATACTTTGTCTTTCCGGCCTCACGGTGACCAATATGTATCGCGTCATCGAAACTGAAAATAACCCTCGGGTGGTGCCGCAGCACGATGTTTTCGGCGATGGGGGAACCAAAAGGGAAAGCCTCGCGATGTATAACAACTAGATCGTAGCCCGAAAGTTTCATCAAATCGACCGCTCGGCGGATCACGCAAAATGGACTGTAGAGTATTTGGGCGGGGAATTCTTCGGCCTGCACGGCCCGAAACAGGCGAGGGGTCGCGAAAGGTCGCACTTCACAAACGAATCCTGCACGTTCCAGATCGGGCAGGAACTGATAGAGTCGGTAACGCTCACTCGCACTTTCAATTGGGTAGGGAGTGATGAATAGGATCTTCGTCATCTCAGCATCACGCAGCCATCCGGTCACAATCCGCTACAAAACTCGGTTAGAGAAATAAAGATCGCGATGGAATGGAGAATGCCCTCTTCGTTAGCCTCTAGAGCCAAAGTCCAACTTCGAGGCAAGTCGTTCGCGATTTCAATTTCCCCCGAAATACACCGCTGTCTCGGCCAGGTGTTTCTCGACCCATTTTGCCATTGCCCGAAGACCGGTCTCCTGGGGTGTCTCGTCCCGGTTTCCAAATACCGCGGTGGCCTTGCTGTGATCAGAGAACGCCACTTGCACTTCCTTACGTTCCTCTAAGTGCACGACCCGGCACTCCTTGCCCACGACCTTTGCAATTAACGTGGCAAGGCTCATTCTTTCGCACAGCTTATTAGCTGGATTTGATCGCAGCAGCGGAAATCGGCACATCCACTCTCAAGAGGCACCGATAGGCATCGAGGCAAGTTTCAACCGGGCCTCGATTCCAGGAGAACTCCCGCTTTACGCGCCGCTCGGCGTTCCGGCCCAGTCGTGCACGGAGTTCGGGATCGCAGAGCAGGATTTGCAGCTCCTTCCCAAACCTCACTTCGTCGTCCGGAGGCGCCAAGATGCCGCTTTCTCCGTTGACGATGTATTCTGCATTCTGGCCGACCGCGGTCGTCAACACAGCCCTGGCCATGGTCATGTAATCGATAATCCGTGTCGAACATTTTGAGCGATGGAGAGGATTGTCCGGATAGGGGAACGCCGCTACATCGCACGCTGCTACTAGCTGGATGAATTGCTCGTAAGGGAGGCGCGGAAAAAATCGGACAGCAACGCCTTGCTGACACGAGAAGTATCTCTGCACTGCTGGAAGATCCGGACCATCTCCGACAAACACAATTGTCGATCCGGTGCGGCGGGCAACGGGGGCGGCCGCACGGCAGAAGAACATTATGTCATCCCCCGGCTCGAAGTGACCGTTGTAAAAAATGATGGGCTGGTCCGGTAGGTTAAAGGAGCGCCTTATGCCATCTTTTCCCAAGCCCCGCGCCCGCTCTTGTGCTTCAATATCCTTGGCCGAAACACCGCAATTGGGAATATAAAACACACCCTTAGATGACTTGCGAAGCTCCGCAGCTCGTGACTCCAAGGCACGACTAGCGACGGTCACAACGGGAACACGCCGGATCAGCGACTTCTCTTGCAGATCGATATACTTCTTGATGATCCACGGGTAGTCCTTGATGTCGTTCCAACCTCCCCAACCCTCCCAGTCGTCACAATCGAGAGCGATTGAGCGAAAGCCTTTCAGTAGGAGGTAGGAACAGGCAGCTCCAGCAAACCCTTTGGGTTTGACGATGTGGACCACATCGGGGGAAAGGTGGTCGATCGCCCTGCACAACCTGATCAGTAAAGCTGCATAGCCGAGGCCCGGGATATTTCCCACTGCCAGATTTTGGATGTGTACGCCCTCGCGTGTGTACACCTTTCCCGATTCTGCTGGATTGTCATAGGGAGTCAAGAACATCGTAACCTCATGCCCCCGGTTCACGAGCTCCACCGCAAGGGGATAGGAGCGCAGGCGTACCGTCCCCTTCGGTTCCCACGCAAAACCACATACAAAGGCGATCCGCATATCGTATTAACTCCGCGCGCTCATAGCAGTAACCAGCGATGGAACTGTTGACGGATTTTCAATAACTTCTTGTATTAATTTCGTCAGCTGTGGTTCTCAGATTTGCAGCGAATAGCGCGACTCTCTTGTCTTACGCGTCTCTTCCGAGAACCTCCTGCGATCTTCGACGTGGCTCACCGGGCCGTCTGGCGCTTCCAACCATTCCTCCGGCGTTCGTGCCCAGAATCCATTCACGTTATGCTCGACGAGCTCCGTTGCCATGCCGACAGGCGAAACTACCGTGGGAATTCCCGCCGCCATATATTGAATCGCCTTGAACGCGCACTTCCCTCACGTCCACTCGTTATCGGGTACTGGCATAATACCAATGTTGATGGTCCGGAGATCCTCTATCTCGGAGTCTAGGGAAAAGGGCAGTGACTCACAATTCGGTAGGTTCAATTTTCGTTCCGGGTGGCCGTATAACCGGAATCGAGGCTTGCCCGGATGGGCCTCGCTGAGCTTTCGCAATGCGGGCTCAATCTCCAATAGATAAGCGCTCCTGGAGCGGCTGCCTACCCATCCTATCGTGAGCATCTCGCTTGAGGTCTGGGGTGGCCGATAGGTGTATTGGTCTAGGTCAACTACCGTCGGGATAATGATTACCTGCGAATTAAAATTTAGCGCGTGGTCTGCCAATGTACGGTTGCCAGCAATAACCTGTGCGCAGTGGCACAATATTTCATTCACGCCCGGACCATGCTTAAGTTGTGTCCGGCCTCAGCGTAATGCTCCGCCGCGTTTACGCCGATGAAACCCGCCCCGCCCACGATGAGATAGTTCGCCAAAGGAATCTGCCTGAGGCTACTTCCGCGGCTCATGCAGGACGGCTTCGATAGCACTGACTGTGCGCCGGGTACAAGCATCCCAGGTAAACTCCTTGGCGCGGGCGAGGCCGGCCGCGATCATCTTTCCTCGCAAGTCCTTCGAAGCCCTCAGTTCAAGAATCTTCCCCGCAATTTCCTGTGGGCTTTCCGGATCGAAGTAGAGCGCGGCATCTCTACCGACTTCCGGGAGAACCGTGGCGCGAGACAAGATCACGGGAGCGCCGCAAGCCATGGCTTCGATGACTACGATGCCAAATCCCTCGTAGATCGAGGGAAGCACAAAGCATTCCGCCATCTGGTACAAAACCCGCAAATCGTCGGGATCGATGGGCCCCGGCAGGACCACCTGATCCTGACAAAATCTCCCAGCTGCGGCGTAAATCTCATCGCAATTCCAACCCCTCTTCCCAGCAAGCACGAGCTGCAGATTCGGCTCTGTCTCCCTCCAGTGCTCGGCTGCCTGGATCAACCGAACCAGGTTTTTTCGCCCCTGAATCATACCGAGGTAAAGAACATAAGGAGCGCGAACGCCGTTTTTAGCCAAAACCTTTTCAATATCAGACTGGTCAGAGGTTTTTGGGTGGAACTGGTCCGGCCAGTACCCGATATATGTGATCGGGACTCTTTCCGGAGGAACATGATAGGCGGAACAAATCTCATTCTTGGTGAATTCCGAATTTGTAAGCACCACATCCGCGGTCAGGGCGGCATGCTTTACAGCGATTCGTGTCTGCAAAGCGTTTCCTTTGAGGTGCGCATCGGGGTGCGTCAAAAACCCGAGATCATGCACGTAGGCGATTACAGGGCACGTCTTCAACAGCGGAGCACGTGAAACGGGAATGAAAAGCAAATCCAAGTCTTGGCGCCAGGGTTCGATGTTCACACCCGCCAGTTTCCAGAGCCACGGCGACTTCATCCATGAAGTTACCCTGATCTCGACTTGCGGAAACTTACGATAGTCGAACCTGATGAGATCCTCTGACTTTGTAAAGAGAACCCAATCGTATTCCGGCATGCTTTCAATAAGACACGGAACAATGCAGTCGGCATAAGTGACGATTCCCGTGAAGCTAAATTGTGACAGAACCAGGAGATCGACGCCGATACGCTTCCTCTTTTTCGGACCGGTCATGAGTTATTGTTGGAGCCTTTCGCGGAGCCGTCGACACCGTCTTGGACTTGAATCTAACCAACGATACGCGTCACTGGCGTTGTACTTCCGGATCGCAGTACCTGAATCGAGAAGTCGCTCCGAAACAACGGTAATGACAAAATCGCGCAAACGAGGAGGACTGCGCCGGTCAAACCGTAGCTGGCACCGGCTCGCGTCCAACAAAAACAGAAACCGGCAACGAGGACTGTCGTGATTGTCAGTCGGCCAGGATTCTCAGGCCAGACAGTCGCACCTACAGCTGATACGAAATGGAGGTTCGCTGCCAGGAGAGCGAATTCGGTGGCTAGGGTGACAGCCGCACAGGCCAAGTAACCGAATTTCGGAATCAGCAGGAGGTTGAGGCAAACGTTCACCACCAGCGCGATACTCGCCGTATAAAGAATTGCCCGGTCAAATGACTTGGCGATGAGTTGGGCATTCAAGACGAAATTCCAATACATCGGAACTGTTGCCCAAATCAGAATCTGGAGCACGGAAATTGAACCACTATAGTTCCGCCCAAAGAGCAAAAGCGTGATCCACGGAGCGGCTACTGTCACCATCAACACTAGGCAAAAGGCGATCACTAACAGGAATCGCATGGCTGTTCGCGGATGCATAATTCCTGAATTCGGCTGCCCGGCCCGGCAGAGGCTCGGCAGAATAGTCGCGATCAGACTGGAGGGCACGATTTGTGTTAGGTCCAGTATCCGGTAAGGAGCAGCATAGATCGCTACCGCTTCGGAGGTGAGGAGACGGCGGAGCAACAAGACGTCGAGGCGGTTGTAGACGGACGCGACGAAGGTCCCGGCGTTGAGCCAATGACTCCCTCCAAGGAGAGACCATGTCTCACCGAAAAGAGTCCCGGATTTCCCGTTTTGGGCGCGCTTGAGCCGTAAGAGGGTGAAGCCGTATATCGCAGATGCGAAGCCACCCAGCACATGAGCACCGACCAGCAATAGCAGGCCCTTCGAAGTTAGGCAGACCACAAGGGTGGCGAGCAACGTGACCGCGGACTGGCTCACTCCCACTTTGGCGCAGCTAAGTTGATCTTCACTTCCCTGAAAAATGAACGAAACATTTTCTGCGGCCCCGCGCGTCACCATCATCAAGGCCATCAGACCCAACGCTGGAAAATACTGTTTGGAAAAACCCATCAACCACATCACCAAATACATCAGCGCCGACGCCGGTACGATGTAAACCAAGCGCGCGAGCACGCTGGCGAAGGCGACAGTTATCCCACTACTCCCATTGCGCGCGACCGCGCGCAGCAAACTACTTGGCAATCCGGCCCCTGCGAGAACTGAGAAGATCTGGTAAAACGTTAGCAGAAACATGTAGTCGCCGAAGGTCCTCGGTGGTAGGAACCGCACACAGAGAAGAACCGTTGCGGCGAGCAACGATTTCCGGCTGAAGTCTGCCGCCCCCAGCGTGAACGAACCTTTCAGCACCGCAGTATTCATTATTTCCCGTCCGCCTTAGTCGCGAGCCGCATTAGGCATTCCCACGCCCTGAGGCATCGACGGTCAGCGTGGGAATTCATTTCTGCTGTCACCGTGGCCCGCAAATACAAGAATCAGTCAAATGTTTCATTTTACCGCCGCGGAACTTCGACGGTCGCAAGAGGGCAAAGTGTGTTCGCGCTATCGTCAACACCATAAACATCGATGACAGTCGCATCGTGAGGGCGCCGAGCGAACCCAAGCCACTCGCCCGACTCTGGTTTTCGAACGAGTTCGCTGTGCTTTGCGGTAAACGACCCCACCATGGAAGCTCCAAAGCCAATCACTCTGCCGTCTGCGCCGATGATGAACCTCCGGACGGGCGCTGGGGAGGACCTAGCGAAGGCACGTCCAGAAATCCGCAGTGCGCTGGTGTCGTTGTCAAACAGCAGTTCTTCCGGGGCCACCCGTTCCACCCTGGTCGCTTGCCCTTGACATAGCCGCGAAGACCCGACCCGGTAACTGGACGAAAGTAACTGCCCCATTTGGTCATTTTTTAAGTCGGAAAACATAAATAGATGCTGCTGGCGAAAATAATCGGCATCTCGCCAAACCAGAGAAGGGTCCTCGAACAGCACTCCCAGTGCCCCTTTGTCCGAAACACCAGTCAACAGCGCGGTCGCGGCAGCTTCGGCCTGCTGAGTCCTGGTACGGGAGGCCTTTAGCCCAAGCGGAAACACGGCAAAGGCAAGTAGCATTGCGACAGCCATGGCCGCAAGTATCACTGTTCTTAAAGACGAGCCGGTCTCATCAGCTAAGAGCAACAGTAAGCTAACCGTCGCAAACCAAAAAAGCAGGTTAAACGTTTGATATCGCGATGAGAAGGCTTGTGACAATCCGAAACCGATACGGCCCAGGGCAGTTATAAACGCTGTCGATACGGCAAAAAAAATCAAACCGAGCAGTGCCATTTGCAGCGGTTCACGCCGTTGACGCCTCAACACCCGTACGGTGACTGCCAGTGCTAGGAGTACCCCAACGACACCGGAGGAAACAGCCAACAAATTACGGATCCCCACCCAGGCTGGAAAAATAACGCCCAGGTATCCGACCGTGTATTCCAGCACCCGTAGGGGGTGACGGATCGAATCCAGAGGCGATGAATGCTGGGGCGGTCCCGCGTAATGGTAGAGATAGGATCCAATCAGCGCCAATCCGAAACCGATGTACGCCACGATAACCTCAGGGCGAGGGACCAAAACAATGGCAACCAAGAGCAGCAATGGCCAGACAACCACTCCCATTGCGCTCGAGTAGGTCGCCGCGGAAGCAGCTAAAATTGATAATCCTAGAAAAATCCATCTTGGGCGAAGCTGCCGGACAGAACGCTCGTATTTCAAGAGCGCCAACAGCGCAAGTGTGACAAGAAAGCCGGGCAGCAGGAATGATATCTGAAATGCCCAACCGAAGTTTTCCCACTGCGAGGGACAAAACAGAGAGAAGGCCCCGAGTCCTACGACGGCGCGCCAGAGCGTTCCCCTTATGCCAGCAAACCGCACCATCCAACCAAGGGACACCAGGAATAGGAGCTGGACCGCAAGCATGCACCAGAAGGAAATCCAGTGATTACCGTGAAACACATGTATATCGGCTAGAAGCAGTATGCGATAGAACACTACGCGGTGCTCGTTGTGCAAAGCCCACAGCCAACTCAGTGATGGCTGGTGATGAGGCGCCGTTGCAATGGCGTCGATTTCCTGCCACTCATCCCACAGAGGCACTAGAGAATGGGAGGCAATGATCTGCCTTGCACCGACGCCCACCGTCCAGAGCCCGCATGCCAGAATCACATAGGATAGCAGTCGATCTGCCCGAAGTAGCTTGGCGCTCCCTTTCGAGTAGCGTTCGTCGCTGGCCAGTATAGGGCTAGTTAGGGGGCCAGCATCCAGGACCGAAGAAGTCAGAGTTTTCGCATCCATAAAATGTGTCTAGGAATCCACCGCTAGAGCGGGCTCAAAAATGGCTGCACAGAATGTTTGCAAGGTGTGTTTGTTAACTCGCGTTAGACAACTGCTGGACGCCGAGCACGAACTTGCGAGCCAGACTTGCGCCGAAAAGCATAAAGGTACCAGTGCAGATAGAGTGGCAACCATTTCCACAAACGAAACCGTGACTGTCCGTTGGTTCGGTCACGCCACGTGGACGGAACTTCTGCAATGCAGTATCCGGCTAAAAAAGCCTTTACCGTAAGCTCTAAGTTAAGTTCGAAACCTCCGCGGCTCTCCACCGTAAAGGATTTCACCATGCCGCTATCATAGATTTTGAAGGCGTTGCTGGCATCATGCGTTGGAATTCTTCGTAGCCACCACAAGGAGATTCCGGCCAGCCGCGAGAGCAACTGTTTGAAGAAAGGGCCGCCAATCAGCCGGCCGCCCTTCATGTAGCGGCTCCCCGCAACTACGTCATAACCATCGGAATAGAGGGCTAGCATGCCATCTACCTGCGCCAGATCATCGGAAAGATCAGCCATCACCACCAGCACGGGCCCGCTCGGAACGACGTCAAATCCGGTCATGATCGCAGAAACAACACCTCGTCCGCGCCCGTTTTTGACCAACCGCAGCCGTGGCTCGCCTTCCGCAATGATCTGATTGACAATCGGGACTGTATTGTCCTGATCGAAATCATAAACCACATAGGCGATGAATTTGGCTTTGACCAGACTGGAAAGCTCATTCCAAAGACCAGGAAAATTCGCACCCTCGTTGTATACCGGTATCACGATATTCAATTCGCTCATCGAAACTCCTAGATTGTTCCCAGTTCAATCTGCTCGGCAATCCAGGGAATGACTTCATTCAGGATGTCGGAAAGCGGAGTCGTCGCACGGAAACCGAGCAGTCGCGTCGCCTTTTCGGTAGCCGGTGATCGCTCTCGAACGTCATATTCGTAGGCCTCATCACTTACATAGCGAAAAGGTTTATGCGATCCATGGACCTTGCGCCAGACTAGCTCCGCTAACTCCAGAACCGTCGTGCGGACGGGCGTCGACAGATTGAAATCCTGATTGATGGATGCAGGATGCTCGACGCACAACCGAATGCCGTGGGCAAGGTCACCGCCGTAGGTGTAATGGCGAACTTGATTGCCGCTGCCTAGGATATGGAGCGGATCCTGCCCTTTAAGCACTTTCTGGACAAGATCGGGCAGCACGTGCGACATAGCCAGCCGGACGTTTCCGCTCATGATCTCGCGATCAGAGAGAGCCCGCCGCTCGCCAATTCCTACGCAGTTGAACGGTCGGGCGATCGTATAGGGAAGCTTATATTGTTCAAAGGCACCCTGCACGAAGAACTCCGCCGCCAATTTTTGAAATCCGTATGTCGATCGTGGAGGCGGACAACGCCGCTCGGCCCCCTCCGGAGTGGGATACTCAGCCGTGCTCTCAAACACCATGCTGGAGGAAAGAACCGTGATCTTCTGGAGCTTGCGGTTTTGATGTGCCCAGATGGCCGCGTCGAACGAAGCCGCCATGATGCGCTCGTTTTCCGCCAGCAAGTCGTAGGCAAACTCGTGAAAGTAACTAATACCCCCGATCATCGCGGCGGCAGCGACGAAATGATCGCAATCGACCACCAGTTTCTTCAGCAGCTCGGTGTCTTTAACGTCACCTTCGATCAGCTGGTATCGAGGATCGGCAGAGTAGGATTTATCGGTGCGACCATACTTGCTAAAGTTGTCGACTCCGATCACCTCATGCCCTGCATTGAGCAACTCTTGGATGAGATAGCCACAGATGAAGCCGGCAGCGCCGGTGACCAAGGTTTTCATATTGTTAAATGGGCCTCACCCGCGGCAACCGCGCGCGCCTCGACAAGTCCGGCGGATTGCGGTTTCTGCCAGAACCCCCATACGTCCACGACCTCTTTGTGCGGAGGAATTTCTAAGTCGCGATACACCGAATGAGGTGCACCAAGGACAATGATGTCGGCTCGCAAAATGGCTTCATCGAGTGGAACGAAATCCTCTCCAGAAACATAGGGGTCCGTACAGAGCACCTCTTTGGCTTCCAGGACGAGCATCTTTCGCAGCTTATACGAGAGGCTCTCCCGCTTATCGTCGGAATCGCCCTTGAAGGCCATTCCGAGGATCGCCACCGTCCTGTCGCCTACTCCTTGCTTTCGCAGCTGGGATGCGACAAAGGTTGGCAGCCCCTCATTCACCAGCATGGCCGCATGCCCAAGAAAGAAGTTGTTGCCGGAGAAGGCGGATAGCTGAAGCGTATCCTTCAAAAGGCACGGACCGGCGGCGAAACCAGCTCGAGCAAAGCTTTTCATGCGGGGATAGCGGTGCGTTACGGCATTGTAGATGCGATAAAAGTTGAGGCCGTAACTCTCGGCAAGCAGATAGAACTGATTAGAAATTGCAAAGTTTAGGTATCGCCAACTGTTCGTGAATAGTTTGGCGAGCTCGGCCTCAAGCGGTGTCAGTTCTATCAGGTCGTCATTGATAGTACGGAAAAGCTGATGCGCGCGCTGGAAGGCCTCGGGTTCAAATGCCGAGATGATTTGCGGTAAGACGCGGATCTCCTCCATCGCCTTACCTTCCGCAATTCGCTCCGGACAAAAAGCCACATGAATCTTCGCCCCGATGCGTTCTACGCGGTCATAAACCAGTTTTGTGACCCCCGGATAAACCGTGCTGCGAAGAACCAGCAGGGCGCCCGACGGAAGCTTCTCGATGATCGAATCGATGCTGCGGTAGAGTTCCGTCACCGTGGGATTCAGGTGCTCATCAACCGGGGTACCAACAACGGCAACGGCAACGTCGGCATCTCGCAGGCAGGAACTGTCCGAGGTCGCCACGAGCTTCTTTCCAACAACGGCCCGGAGCAGTTCTTCCGCGGATTTCTCCATAAAAGGCATCGTGCCGCTGTTGACCGAAGCGATCTTGCGCTCGTCGATGTCGAGCAGAACCACGTTGAGTCCGCAGTCGGCAAACACGATTCCCAAAGGCAGGCCAACATGACCACACCCGCCCACGATGACAAGTTTTTGAGGTTCGTCCATGAGGCTCACTCTTTTCTATTTAGTATTTTGATTGGGGGATAGATCGCCCGCCCGTAGTCTCTCGAGAGAGGTGTCGTTGACTCGAGCAACATTGAGTCGACGGTGCGCCCGTATGCGCCGGAGTAATTCCTACGCTACAAGCAGAGACACCTTTAAATATTGTGGCTTTCATGATGTCGCGCACGAGGCGGCTTCGGGCTCGAACGCGGTTTGGCTAGAAAGGGCGAACAAGATCGCGAACAACAACAGATACTGCGGCGCCGTCGTAAACTGGAAATCGAATAAGCCGTGAACAAAAAACACCGCCAGTCCCGTGCAACTCAGCAGTGCCGCGGTGTGCTCTCTTGCTCTCTTCGAGTTCCGGTAGAAGAAGTAGAAAATGGGTCCGGAAAAAAACACAAAGCCGATGATGCCATTCTCCGACAACATTTGCAGATAGGTTTTGTGGGCAACATTTCTTAGCGTCATAAATCTAGGTTACAACCGAGGACACAAACACCTGATAATTGGTCAGCCCCACGCCGATCAGCGGGTGTTGCATAAATAAAAAGGAGTACTGCGGCCAGATACATCGACGTCCGGCTTCTGCACCCTCACCAATGCGGCATATTCGAGCATTTGCCACTAGGACACCTACTAACGCTGCGCTCGTCAAACGTCTCCGGCAACAGGAACCGCGCACAGAGGAGGACTGTCGTTGCCAGCAGGACCCTTCTACTGAAATCTGCCGAGCCCAGTGTGAAAGCAATCCGAGTGTTCATCGTGGTGTGACCCGAACGGAGGGACGCGTGAGCACACACTTGCTCGCGAGACCGACTACCACCGCGAACATCGCCGTGTTTTGCGTGCCACCAAGAAGATAGTCAGTCAATCCATGCACTAGAATTACGGTAAGCCCCAGTGTACAAGCCAGCGCGACGATGGATTTCCGCGCCGCTCGAAAGTTCAGGTACAGCAAATAGAAGAGCGGGATAAAAAACAAAAGAAAACCAATGACGCCGCCCTCGGCGAGCACCTGGAGGTATGTATTGTGTGCAGCCAGGTTCTCGTAGTTCCAGTCGATAACACGCGGCAGCAATTCCCCAAAATTTGTCAGACCCACTCCAATCACCGGGTGTTGCCAGAAAAGGAGAATTGCTGCCCCGTACAAAGTTAAGCGACCTTGGATCGTATAGTCGTCAAGAAGTCCCATCCGCTGTAGCGGAAGCAAATTCAACGTAAATATAGCAAGAACGCCGCACAGAAACGCAATCATCAAGCTGGACTGGATAAGCCGATTTGGCCTACCGATAACCAGCAGCAAGAGCAACGCCACGCCAACGCCGAGCAGCCCGCCTCGGCTACCAGACGACAACAACCCGAAGAAACCGAGTCCCGCCAATGTCATACAGAGGGTTCGGCGAAATCGGTTCTCGCACCTTATCGCCAAGGCAAGAACCATGACTGCAACGACCGCGCAGAAATTGCCATAACCATTCCAGCTTTGGAATAGGGAAAGAGCGCGCCCATCCCACGCCAAATCCGGGAAATGCTGGTTCAGCGCGGTGTACAGCCAGCCAGGTCCCTGGATCAGAAGTTGATAGTATCCATATAGACATACCGGCACAAGTGACATCCCTAACGCGAGAATGGCGTCTTCGCCATCTGCAACGTTGGAAACGACAACCGCGAAAATAAGAGAAATGACCCAACGAACACTGACCCCCCAGAACCAGTAGGGTGCCTCAGCTCGCCAGAATGTTGTCGCTATTGCGTAGACCACGTAGGGGGCAAGCCACAATGAAGCGGGGTTAACGCAATATCTCTTAGACTGAACGCCCCAAGCAAACGGCCAAAGCAAAGCGACAAACGAGAGATCGAGGTAGAGGAAGATACCGGGGGGCACTTCTATCTGTGGGTCAAATGGAACTAGAAAAACAAACGCCAGTGCTCCCCATCGCAAGTCTATCCCTAAGACGAGTCCGAGCAACAGTAGAATGAGAGCGCTGAGACCCACATAGGAGTTGAAGATGGAAATCACGAGAACGAAGATGGTCAGCCCTGAAAAAACCAAGACCTTCAGAAAATCGGCCCAGCCCGCCTCTAAGTTGTGCGCGAATCGATCCATCTCAACCACGAGCACAGCTCCGCTCGGCCATCGTTCGAATTTTCTTCGGGCGAAGGCGACACCAGGGCCGGAAAATACAATTCCCAATGGCAACCCTACATAGCCCATCTGTCGGCTTGCGTGCAACAATGAGAAACTGCTTGCCCATTATTCTCCAGAATATCGGAAGGGACAGGTAAAGCCGAATTAAGCTCGAGTGCGGCGGCCGCTTGCCCCTCATCGTGAACGGCAAGAAGCGAGGAATGGCTTGCTCCACTTAGAATCCAGCGAGTTGCAGAGCCTTGGTCAGCGAACGATCGCTTAGCGGCAGGTAATGATCGAAAAAATCCCAGTAACAATCTCTCGGATGGTGGCACGGCTCCGCCCTGCGACTTACAGGGCAACCTGTGAACTAACTCATTCATCTACAATAGGTTACAACAAAATTGGTAATTTATGCCTGTTCGTCGCCGCGCTCGTTCTTCTGGTTCACTTCGTTCAAAATCCGAACGTCCTCTTTCGCGGTTCCCGCGCCGTTGCTCAAGGCCCATGGCGCATGAGTTTTCAGATCGACCCAGACTTCGTTTGCAAACCGTTTCCCCGGATCCTCTGGATCGATGGCATCCCAGCTCGCTGATCCCAGAACGTACAGCGCGGCGAAGCAGCAAGCGAAAAACGTTCCCAAGACCATGATCAAAAGCCGCGGAGGGAACGACCTCTTATCGGGAACATCGGCAGAATCAAGGACCTTGACCGTCGGAATCTCTTTCGCTTCCTGGACTTTCGCCATTTCGTACTCTTTGGTGAGTGTTTCAAGAACAGCTTCTTGAATCATCGTGCGGCGGTAGAGATCGGCATACATCACGCCAAGCAAAGGGAGTTTCCTGATAGAAGGATAGAGGGAGTCGCCGGGCCGGCCAGGGGAGACCTCCGTCATGCTCTCGCCTTTGCCGCCCAACTTATCGAGCTGGTGCTGCAACTCATCAACGCGGGCGTTCACCGAACGCACACGCGCATTGCTGTCAGTATAGATCTGCTTGAGGCCTTGGAGCTCGGATTCCGCGGCGATGAGCTGACCTTGCAGTGTCGCTGCGGCTTCAAGCATGGCCTTGCCTTGTTCCTTGACGTCGATTGCCGCGTTTTTGCTGGCAAACTCGCTGAAGTTCTTTTCCGCAACTTCCAAGTCCTGGCTGACAGCCTGCAACCGCCCTTCAAGGAACACGCGTTCGCGGCGTGCAGAGGATGTGCTCAGTTGGGCCACCAGCCGGTTGAGTTCTACGACATACGCCTGCGCGATCGCGGCCGCCCGCTGTGGGCTCTTGTCGGTCACCGTAATCGCGATGATTTGACTCTTTCGATCCACGGAGATACCGGTGTGCTCCGCCAAATCCTTCCGCGCGTCTTCCATGCGCCGGTCCCCATAGAGTTTTTTCAACTCAAACTGTTGGATCAGTGTGTCCTGCACCGTGCGGCTGGACAGGATGCCCACGAAGACATCGCTCGTGCTCTTGAGACCCAGGAAATCGCTGGCGACGCCGGCAAGCCCGCCAGCAGCGGCACCCGACATCGCGGCCGCCGCCATTGCCAGACCCGAACCCGATTGATCATCAGGTGGCATCAAACGCGTCGTGGACTGATATCGTTCGGGGATAAGAAAAGCGACGGCCGTGCTGGCGAGCAGCGCATAGAGCGCGACCCAGAAAAACAGCCGACGCCGCTCCCAAAGCAGCATCAGCGACGCGAGGACTTTCTGGCTTGATTCCCGAGCCTGTGGTTCCCGGGAGGAGCTGGGAAATGCCTTCTCAGGTAACTCGGAAACAGGCTGGCGAACTGGAGTAACTTCCGAGAGTTTCATGATCGCCCCCCGATCAGAAACGGACTCGCCGCGACATTTGTGGCCAGATGGTGGAAAAGCTCATCATGCAGAGAACAAATGGACATCACAAGGCTCAGGGTGCTCGAATGATTCGGCTGCGCACCCCGTACGGCTCCCGGATTGGACGGCTTCGGAGTCAACGCTCGAACACATCCTCTTCTAGAGATATCGAGTCTCGTTTCAAGTTGTATCCCCTCACCAAACCCACGCCTTTGGAGAAAACGTCATTTCGACTGACGAGGCCCAGTTTGTTTGCGGTCCTGGAGCCAAAATAGGAGCCAACCACCTTTCATATTGAACATAGGCAGATAGGGTGACATTACCAGTGGCCAGCCAGTTCAGCTTGACTGAACCGTTCTGCACAGTTTCTCCGTCGGGAATGAAGTCTTTGGCAACCTTGGCCTGCCGATACCCGAACTGAATATTGTTCCTGGAGCTAAATGAGTAAGTCGTCCAAGCTTGAATGCCTTTGCCTTCACGTCCAATCCAACTGCCAATGATGTTGTTCTTGTTCATCGATAAATCGTGGTAGGACAACGCATCCCAATAAATAAAGTCGCCGTGGTTGCTTCGGGGAGTGACTGGATCTGTGTATCCTCCCTCCACTCGGAGGTCAAGCTTCGACAGGCGAGGCAGGCGGGGTAGATAAATGCCGGAAACAATGGCATCTCGAGGCAGGGCTTCCAAAGCAACGACATCATCGCCAGAAATAAATTCGCCATACAGCGTCAGGCCATTGTGTATGAAATGGGGCTTGTAGGAGAAGTCAAACCCCGGCGTCCGTTTGCCGGGATTGGCTGAGGCGCGATAATTTCCAGATGATTTAACGCTGACGTAACTATTCCAGATAGCCCCAGCCGTCATTGCTCGACCCACGCCGCCGAATTCCACCAAACGACTGAAACTCATTTCCAAATCTCGGGTCATCTTAAAACTAATTTTCTCGCCATGAATGAGCGGTCGAGGAGGAAACTCATTTCCCGAGAGCTTTCCGAAGAAGAAGTCCAGTTTGATAGGCCCGAGAACCCGAGAAATAATCGGAAGGGTAAAGGGTTCAATCGGGTTTGCGCGAAACATGTAGATCGGCTCTGCATTGTCGCTAAAGAGCAGAGAACCGCCATCTCCTGGCCCCCACCAGAGACTTTGCTTCCCAAAGGAGAGATCCCAGCCACCCACATTCGCGGCGGCATACGTGTCAAGAAGAGTGAACTGATTGGTGGTGGCGACAGGAATGGCCGGCTGCAGCGGGTTTTCGTCGGCCGCTGCGATTGCAGTCCTAACCGAAAGCGAATAGGCCGGCGCAGAGGGAGCATATTGATATTCACCGCGGACGTAAAGGGTGAAGCGGCCTGTCGTGCCGTACCCGGAAAACCCGTCGTCGGTATTGAACCCTTCCTGGTAGGGACGGCCATAGTTGTTGATGATCGTTTGACCGAAATGATAGCTGTCGGCAAGCGGCTTTCCAGTGATACCGGTCACGTCAGTATATGCAGACTCAAGACGGAGTGTTCGGTCGCTACCACCGGCAATCGCATCGAGATCCGGCCGGAATTCGTTCTCGAGATCGCCATACAGGTCTTCCACGCCATCGGGAACAGAACCTTCCGATCGAATCTGGTCGCCGGCCTCTTCCACTAAATTGGCGCATTCAATGCGCGTCCAAGGCCGCATATCGAGATACTCCGAATGAATGTAGCCAAGTGCCGCAAGCTTCTCGATGGCCGGATATATCCAACTGTCCAACTCAACATAGGGAGACCCCTTGCTTGCAGTAGAAGCCTGAGTCGGGCTGTCTTGGTTGGCTTCGGCATAGGTTTCCCAGTCCCCACCTCCCAGGCTGGGATCATGGTGGTGGCTGTAAACTTCCTGGCCGATAAACCACCCGAGGGCGCTGCCGACCAAAACGTCGGAGGGAAAATGATCTTTGCCGCTGACGCGTGCAGCGCCGATCGCTGCCGCCAACCCATAAGAAACCACTGATGTGAGGGGGCCGGGGTATTCATGAGCTATCACGCTGGCAATCGACCAAGCCGCGCTCGAATGTTCCGACGGGAACGAATCACCGCCACGCCAGAACTGACCTTGGAAGTTATCTTGCAGAGGGCGCTCCCGCCCGAGTGCATATTTAAGCGCATAGGTAGCCGCAAGGCTGTCGGCGGCTGCTTCACCTGCCAAAAATCCCGTTTCACGCATGTGATCGTTATGCGTAAAGTGCCCCCACAGATACATTCCGCCGGCGGCCGCTGCCAGCGAGGCAATCCCATAGTTCGACAAGCTATTGCTGGTCGATATCCGGCTCGGCGAATTCGAAAGGTGCCTGCTCACCTGTGTATCAGTAGCAAACATTGCCCCCGCGGCAACCCCCAAAGGAACGAGCCAATCCGCATCAATCAGACGGACGCGCAATGGGCTGGTCCATATTGTTTTCTGGTCTTGAGCAAAGTCCTTAAACACATGTTTTCCAAAGGCATTGTCATACCCTAGTGGGTTGGGCTGAGAAACAGATGCAACCTGGGTTGAACCCGAATCCGGTTGCGAAGTTTCGGTCGTCCTTGCTTCTAAACCTGCTGAACTCGCTTGTGGCGGCTGG
>JBEKBP010000066.1:0-18330 GCA_050015335.1 Candidatus Acidiferrales bacterium
ACCAGCCGCTTGGTCGAACAGTTGCAGCAGGCCACCTGGAAACGTTCGCTAAACACCGATGCAGACGAGGAATGCGAGTTCCGCTATCAGCCGGAGGGTTGGGGTCGCGCCTACCGGTTCGTCGCTTACAGCCGGATGGAACGATCCGCCGCGTCAGACGCAAAGTGGTTCTCGGCTTGGTTAAGCATATGACGAAGCTTGAGGCCATTCGTGCTTTGCAGACGTATCTTGACGCGGTAAACCTTGTTGCGCTTTCGAAACCGAGGGCAGGAAGGACACTCAAGAATTTTGTGGAAGAGTGGGAAGCCAATGTTGCTCCGACACTGAAACCCGGAACTGTGCGGGCAGCTAAGAGCCACTTGCGCACTCACATCATCCCCGCGATGGGTGGCCTATCCCTTACGGACATCACCACAAGGAACGTTCAAGCGTTTATTTCTACGATGGCGGCAAGAGGACTCACTAGGAAGACATGCGAGAATGTTTTGCAGACTCTTTCCAGTTTGGTCAAAACCGCGAAGGCTTGGCGCTATGTTCCTGAAGTGTTTGATCGGACCGCATTGTCTCTACCGCGTGAAAGCGAGAAGACGGAAGAACGTTTCTTTACGGCTGACGAAGTGAAGAGAATCATCGCAGCGAGTGAAGAACCGTACGCGACTCTGTGGGCAATTCTGGGTATAACAGGTTGCCGCGCTGGGGAGATTCTGGGACTGAAGTGCACTGATTTGGATTTCGACAAGCAATTGATCCGCATCCGTCGGACGTTGGACGACTCAACCCGCCAGATGCATGCACCAAAGTCGAAATCTTCATCTGCTGACCTTCCGATGCCAGACCGTCTCGCAAACCACCTTCGCAAATTCCTTGCCGATGGCTGGCTGGAAAACGAAGCTGGGTTGGTCTTCTGCAATTCCAAGGGGAAACCGATGCAGCGAAGCAAGGTTGCAATCAAACTGCAGACTACTCTGAAAGAGCTAGGAATTGAAAAGGCCGCACTCCACGCGTTTCGGCACATGGCAGCTTCTGAGCTGCTAGAGGGAGGCGCAGCACCGTCAGTGGTGCAACGTCAGATGAGGCACAGTGACCCCAGAATCACCCTCGGGCGTTACAGCCACATCATTGGTGATGCGCAGCGGAAAGCTGTCGATTCCCTTTCACATCGTGTGTTGGGAAATTGAATTGGTGCCAACCCGATGAAATGGTGCCGCGTTACTTGTAATCGCTTGACAATAAGGAGCTTTGGTAGGGGCGGTGGGGATCGAAAGGACAAGCTACTAAATAAGGCTTGTGCCCTCAATGCGTTGCATCCACCGCCGCTCTTCAACTGGAACAAACGGAACAGGCGTCGGGTGAATCCGCCTTGGGCGTACGCCAAGCGTGGGATTCTGGTACAGTTTTGACACAGGTCGTCTGTGCGGAAGAGTTTATTTGAGGCGGCGGTTTGCTAATTCACCCTGACCTGTTCGCACGGACCGATTTTCGATTGTTTTGTTAGCGTTACAAGCCCCTCAGTTGCACCACAAGCGCCCATTTGCAGTCTATGTTCAGTAAGTATTCAGCAAGAATCCCTGTGGTTCCTCGCTGAGTTCCGCTTTAAACCGCTCCTGATTGCCAGAACCACGCGGTAAGTCCCGATCAGATTTCGAACAACACAAGCGGGTTTGTCAGGACCTTGGACCAGGACCTTCGTAATCAGGACCTAACCAATAGTTCCGACTTTCACTTCGACGTACTTCTTTGAGCTTTCAGTCGTTGCCGTGTGCTCTACGGGAAGGCGGCGCGCACCTCGGTATCAGCCCTTCAGAAATGCGCTGGATCGGCCTGATTCTTGGGGTCCCACCCCTTCATGTCATTGAGTTCGTCGGGCGTGATCTGAGGCAAGTGCCGGATGAACAAAACCAGGCGCCAGGTTTGCGGCACAGTGTGCGTTCCGTGGAAGGCGGGCATGCCGCTCAAACGAACGCCATTTTCAATGGTGTAGTAGAGCTCACCATCGCTCTTGTTCTGGGTCTCGGCGGCGCGCAAGTCGGGCGGTTTCGGATAGAGGCCCTTGCCGAATACCGTCTGGCCCGCTCCGTCATTCCCATGGCACTCCGAGCAATGATAGGAGAAATGTTCCATGCCTCCCCGAATGTTCTCCGTGGAAGCCACGATGGGATTGCGAAGTTGACGATACGAAGATGGCACGGCTATTTTGCGTGCCGTGGTGGCCGCGAACACCTCAAGCGCTGATGGTGTCCCAAGTGCGCTGAAGCCTCGTCGCACGAGAATGATTCCGTAAACCGCGGCTGCAGCCACCAGCGCAAACAGAATCAGTGAAACTGCTTTCCAAGGTTTCATGTCTACCTTCCTGTCCCGAGCCGGCACGACTTACCAGGACTTGGAATTCTGCTCAATATAAGCGACTCGCTGCGACTCAAAAATCCTAATGGGGAGCCGGCGGATGTCGAACATCGGTACCGAGTTCAGAAATCCATGGCAACGATCAGCCGGGCTGCGTATCCGTGTGATCGACGTTCGCCCGCCCGAACGCAGGGAGGTACCGGCCGAAGTTCAATTAGCGGTTCAATCCGCATGAGCTTTTGCCAACTTCGCCTCGCTACCAAGCGGCCTAAATACGTCCTGAAAAATGGGAGCTCCAAACGGGGCACCCGTGAATCCGCCATCCACTATCAGCTCGACCGCGTTGACGTAGGAGGAATCGTCCGACGCAAGGAAGAGCACGGCTTTGGCAATTTCTTCCGGCTCGCCCCAGCGGCCCTGCGGAACCGCAGAAGAAAAGAACTTCGCCAACTTAGCGGAATCCTCTGCGGAAGCAGAGGCGCCGGGACCGCGCTTCCAAATGGGAGTTTTGATCGCGCCTGGTGCGACAACGTTCACGCGAATGTTGCGCGGTGCAAGGTCGGCGGCGATGCAACGCGCCATCGAGACGAGACCCCCCTTGGTGGCTGCATATGCGGCGACGCCAGGTTGGCCGAGATAGTTCTGTACGGACCCACTAAAGATGATGCTGCCGTTGTCGTTCAGCAGAGGCGCCGCTGAATTCACCGTAAAGAAAGCGGCATTAAGGTTGGTGCGGATCACGCTCTCAAAAATGGCCTCGTCGGTCGAGCCGGTAGGAGTCCGGCCGGAGATGCCGGCATTGGCGAAGACAATGTCGAGCTTCCCGAAATCTTTGGCCAGGGCTGCGAACAGCCGCTTGCGATCTTCCGCGATGGTGACGTCAACGCGGTAGCAACGCGCGCTAGATCCAAGTTCAGCGATCGCTTCATCGAGCGTCTTCTGGTCGCGACCGGTAATGGCGACCAGTGCGCCTTCAGCAATGAAAAGTCGGGCTGTGGCCAGACCGATGCCACTGTTACCGCCGGTGATAAGAGCCCTTTTCCCTGTGAGCTTCATAATGCCTCCTTTTTGAAGAACCCTACCGCAGCGATCGGAAACCCGCGCGAACCTCTTCAGAAAAGAGCTTCGGCTGTTCCCACGCCGCAAAGTGCCCGCCTTTGTTGAGCTTGTTGTAATGGATCAGCTTGGGAAACGCCTGCTCCGTCCAGCTTCGTGGAGCAGGATAGAGTTCGTCGGGAAAAACGCTCACGGCGGTCGGGACAACGACGCCTCTGACGCCGAAGAACGAATAACCGTTGTTTTCCCAATAGAGACGAGCCCCCGAGAGTGCCGTATTCGTCAACCAAGTGAGCGTGATGTTGTCGAGGACGTCATCTCGTGTGAGGCCTTCGCTGCCTCCGGCAAAGACACGCGCGATCATCTCGTAGCTGCGCGCGTCGTGATCAAGGAAATAACCCGCAAGGCCGACAGGGGAATCAGCGATTCCGTAAAGCGTCTGAGGGCGCAGCCCCATCTGGTACCCGTAGGCGATTCCCTTTTGATAGACGAACTGCACTCTCTCGTAAGCGACCTTTTCGTCGGCGGAGAGACCCGATGGCGCCGGCGCTCCTGAAAAAGCAGCCTTGTCGACCTCGGCCGGGAAGACGCCTGGCATGTTGGTGTGAATGCCGAGCAACTCCGGAGGCGCTTGCACGCCCATCAGCTCGGTGATGGCTGCACCCCAATCGCCGCCTTGCGCTACGAACTTGTTGTAGCCGAGGCGCTTCATCAGCGCGGTCCAGGCACGCGCAATGTGGGCGGGGTCCCACCCGGTCGTGGCCGGTCTGCCGGAAAAACCATAGCCGGGCATGGACGGGACCACGATATGGAACGCGTCGGATGCATTTCCGCCGTGTGCGGTAGGATTGGTTAACGGATCGATGATCTTCAACTGTTCGGTGATCGAGCCGGGCCATCCGTGCGTCACGATGAGAGGCAAGGCATTTTCGTGTTTTGACCGGACGTGAATGAAATGAATATCGAGGCCATCGATCTCCGTGAGGAAGTTCGGCAGCGACTGTAGTTTTGCCTCGCACTTTCGCCAATCGTAATCCGTCCCCCAATAGCGCGCGAGTGCTTGAGTCGTCGCAAGCTGTACGCCCTGGGTTGCATCTGTGACCGTTTCTCGTTCAGGCCACCTGGTCGCGTTGATACGCTTGCGCAAATCTGCAAGCTCTGCTTCCGGAACACTCGCCACAGGAAACGGCCGAATGGCCGCTGCCTGCAACACATCTTTTGCAGTTGTCATCTTTGTCATCATTGCCTCCTGAGCGGCCGGTAAGCCGCTGAATTGCAAATCATGGTCCCGCCAATACGGGCGCTAGCTGCTGTCTCGCTCGCTCCTGATCCACTCGCGGATGTAGGCCGGACAGTGTCTGAGTTCGATGCCGTTTGCTTCGTAGACCGCCAAGAGCTTCAAGGCATCACGTTCGATCAACGCGAGTTCAGTGAGTTCGACGGCGACGACACTACTGTCGTTGAGCGCGGTGCGAAGTACGTCCAGATCTTCTCGTGTAATCCGCCCGCTGATGTGCAGCACCAGGCCCTGGCCAGTCGAAACTCGGTCGATTCTGCACGTCACGTCAGCCTCGCAAGGCCCGTCGTTCAATGACACGAATAGCAAACGGCGCGCCAATCGTAAGTCGCTGAAAGTGCGCGCGATTCAGTCAACGGTGGAGTGCTTGATGTGGGGATTGTGGTGAATATGGTGAATATGGTGAATATGGCGGTGCGTCAACGAAATTTGAATTGCGTCTTATTGATGCCCAGCGCCTGAATGCGATGTTCCAGCGTGGATGGCGGAACTCCGAGCTTCGCGGCCGCACCTGACCGCCCGGAGATACGACCCCGGCACTCGGCGAGCGCAGCTTCGATGATCTCCCGCTCACTTCGCGGTTCGCTCTTTTGTAACGGTGCGCGCGACGCAACCGGAGGTCGTGCTTGAGTTAGTTGTTTCGACAACCACGATTCGTCGACGGAAAAGACCTCACTGGAGTTTAGAATCACGGACCGTTCGACCACGTTCTGCAACTCACGGATATTGCCCGGCCAGTCGTAGGCCTGCAAAAGATCCAGCGTTTTCTTCTCGATCGTGCGAAAGTTCTTGCCCGCCCGGGTGGCGTAACGTTGTACGAAGTACTCGACGAGCATCAATACATCGTCTGTCCGTTCTCGGAGCGGCGGCACCTCAATCGGAAATACGTTAAGGCGATAGAAAAGGTCTTGGCGGAAATTCCCGGTGGCCACAGCAGATGACAAATCACGATTCGTAGCCGTGATGACACGAACGTCGACTCGGATGGTCTGTGCTCCCCCGACTCGCTCAAACTCCCGCTCCTGAAGGACTCTCAAGAGCGAGACCTGAGTGTCGGACGGAAGCTCACCTACTTCATCCAAGAAAATCGTGCCGCCGTTAGCTTGTTCAAAGCGGCCGAGCCGCCGCTGTGTGGCTCCTGTAAAAGCTCCTTTTTCGTGCCCGAACAACTCTGATGAGATCAGAGTAGGCGCCAGTGCGGCACAGTTCACACTGACGAAGGCACGCTGCGCCCTCTGGGATCGTTTGTGGACGGCGCGGGCGATGAGTTCCTTGCCGGTGCCAGTCTCTCCCGTGATGAACACGGTGGAGTCTGTGGGAGCCACTTTGGCAACTCGCGACAGAGCAGTCTTCAACGCCTTTGATGAACCGACGATTTCCTCGAACATCAACACCCGGTCGACCTCGTCCCGCAACGCCAGATTTTCCCGATAAAGTTGATCCTTAAGCGCCCTGATCTCTGCTTCAGCCTGTTTCTGTTTGCTCAAATCGAGGGCGAAGGCAACGCCGTCGTTCCCGCCTTTCTGGAACAGGGTGGCGCCAATCAGCACGGGCACGCGAGTGCCATCTTTCCGGAAAAACTCTGACTCAAAAGGTTGGACCGTCCCGGTCTGGATTACTTCTGCCAAAGCGAGTTCAGCGCGCTCGCGCCAGTCGGCCGGCGTCATGTCCCGCCATCGCACGCGACCCGCAGCGACATCTTCATGATCGTATTGCACCATGCGAAGAAAGGCTTCATTAGACGCTAGGATGGCACCATCGATATTCCAGGTTACGATTCCCAGAATGTTGGCATCCACCAAGCGCCGGATCTTCGCTTCACGATCTTCGAGGTCGCTATAGAGGCGGGTGTTCTCCATGGAGATCGCCGCCTCAGAGGCAAGCAACTTAAGGACGGCCATTCGCGCAGGGGTAAACGCGTGAGGTGTGAGACTGTTTTCGAGGTACAGAGCCCCGAGCAGCCGATTCTGTTTCAGCAGCGGGAGACAGAGCACAGACCGTGCGTGATACCCTCGAATATACTCATCGGCAGCGAATTGATTCTGACCGGATGCGTCGTGTAAGAGAACGACTTCTTTGGTTCGCAGGACATAATGAAGAACCGAATTGGGTAGATCCGCGGCGGAGACACTTGCCTGTCGAAGGGTGACTATCACCTGATCGCTGCTGGTTTGGGCCTCCGCTTCGATTCGATAGTCATCTCCCCGACCAAGAATAAGCAGACCTCTCTCGGCGCCTGCATGCTCGAGGGCTGTGCGCATGATCGTGTCGACGAGTCTTTCCAGTACGATCTCACTCGACACGGCTTCGGACACCTTGATCACAGTGGCCAGTTCGAGTTGACCGACTGGCGTGTGTATCGTCGCGGTCGCATCCGAGATTGCCTTCTCGGCCCTGATCTGCGGGTAAAGCTGGTCAAGTTGGCGAACCTTGGCATCCGCCCCCCAACGCAAATAGCAGTAGCGTGCGTCCCGCACGTAGGTCGTCGCAATTTTCTCGTACCCACGTGCCGCGTAGAACTGTCCCGCCAGTTCATTAGATAAAGCTTCATTGTGAACAAAGCCGTGCACGCGCGCGGATCGGATCGCCTTCTCGTAGAGTTCCTGCGCGTCCAGAATGCGTCCCTCGATCCGCGCGATCTCCGCCGCAACCAACGCGGCGCGGTTTTCAAACGTCTGAGGCGAGTGCTCGGCCCACACTTCGAGCTGCTTGTGATGCTCCGTCAAGGCCTCGAAGTGTTTCGGTTGGTCTTCAGGCGACGCAGTACTCCAGGCACCCGCGTGAGCAAGGGCAGCATAGACACGAAATTCTGCAGTTTCGAACATCGCCGCTGATGTCCAGTACAAGCGCTGGCCCCTGAACGCAGCCTCAGCCGCTGACGCATAGTCTCCGGCAAAAACACGAGCTTCCACCTTGCGAGTCCAATAGTAGAACTCGGCAAACACCAAATTAGGATTGCTGGCCAGATCGCGCTCGACCTCCGGCTCGCGATAATCGTCGTGATCCAAGCACCCAATCGTCGGTGTCGCTCCGCGTAGTGTCCGAATTAGGCCGAGCTGCGCCCCGCAGAGGTGAATGACCAAGCCGAAGCGCACCCTTTTCGCAAAAGCCAAGCCGTTTTCGCATTCCGTCTGCACTTCTGCAAGCGAATCCCCGACTGCGAGGCAAATCGTAATGAGTTGGTCCCAGCTATAGGATGCAAAAGTGAGATCGCCAATACGATATGCCGCATCGAACGCGCGGCGCACCAGTTCACGTCCGTTGGCGACGTGCTGGGCCCACGGCATGACCATGGCACCCAAAGACATGTAGGTTCGCGCTTGGTAGCGTGTCAGGCCGCGTTTCTCGACCAAATCGTAGCCCAGTTGACCGAAGCGGAATCCATCTTTGTAGTTGCCAAGACGCGGGCCGGCAAACATCGCAAGCCAAACGTATGCGAAGCACGCCGCGTCGCTGTTGCCGTGCTCGAGACTGAGTGTCACCAAGCGACAGACGACCAACGTTGATAGGTGCTCGTCAAACAGAATCGACGGCGTGACGATCTCCGTGAAGACATCGAGTGTGTCGAGTACCTCCGAATCCACAACGAGTGGAAGGTCCATAAGATCTTCGATCTGTCGGCTGCCGAGCAGAGCCCAGATCCGCTCGTATTCCCGCAATACGTCATCACGTGACGGACGGTTCGACCACGCCGTGCCTTGATTGAGGAGCCACTCCAGAAACACCTCCACGGCGCGGTCGCACCGATCCAAAGTGGTGTATAGGGTGAGTCGCAAGCGCGTAGCTACACAGTAGTCGTGCCGATTGTTCGCACGCTGCGGCAACAGGGAGAGTCGATTCTCGGCAGCAATCTTGTCTGCGGTCTGAAGCTCGCACTCGGCCATCAGATACTCGATCGAGAAGATAAGGGGATAGTTTCGCCCCCACGTTTCCTCTGGCAGAAGCGCTCGACCTGCCCCGAGATATTTCAGTGCCGAAGCGTACGCGGTTGAGACCTTGGCGCGCCGCCCCGCAATGAGATTTAGCTCTGCGACTGTCTCGCGCTCTTCCACCGAGGTGAGCAGGTGAGAGCCGCGGTTGAGTTGGTTAACTATCTCGAATATTGCCTCCTCGCGTTTCGCTGCAGCAGTGTGTTCTGCCAGAAGCATCCCAATGCGCAAATGTGCCGCCGGACGCAGCTCTTGCGGAATCATGGAATAGGCTGCTTCCTGCACGCGATCGTGAAGAAATCGATAGGAATTTTCCGAGCGGAAAATAAGTCCTGTCCGTATTGCTTCCCAAAGGTGTTCGTGAAGTTCGTCGGCTGACTTCTCGTAAGCCATCGCCAGCATGTCGAACTCGGCACTGTTTCCCATTGAGGCGAACTGCTTCAGCGCCTCCTGTGTCTCAACCGGCAGGCGGTTCAATTTCCCGACCATGAGTTCCACGACATTGTCGGTGTAGCCTTTGGCGTGAATGCGATTCAGGTCCCACACCCAGCGGCCTTCACCGTAGCCGAAGGCGAGCAAGCCTTCCTCAGCCAGAGTGGAAATGAACTGAATGGCGAAGAAGGGATTGCCCGTAGTCTTCTCATGAATCAGTTTCGCGAGCGGAGCAGCGCGTCCCTGCTCGCAATGCAGAGAGTCCGCTAGCAATTGACGCAGGTCGTCTTGACCGAGCGGTGCCAGAAGAATGTCCTCCACTGCCGCTCCGGCCTGACGGATCGCATCGAGTTTGCGTACCAATGGATGCGTGGCGCTGACCTCGTTGTCCCGATAGGCGCCGATGAGGCATAAGTAGCGAAGATCTTCGCCGGTCAACAGGTCTTCGAGTAAGTCGAGTGTGGCGTCATCCAGCCATTGCAGGTCGTCGAGAAAGAGCGCCAGCGGATGCTCCGGCCGTGCGAATACGCCGATGAATCGTCGGAAGACTAGCTGAAAACGTCGCTGCGATTCCGATGGTGGAAGCTCAGGAACGGGCGGTTGTTCGCCAATGACATGCTTCAATTCAGGGACGAGATCGACCATCAGCAGTCCGTTTGGCTCCAGAGCTTCGCGAAGTGCGTCACGCCACTTGCGTAACTCCTCTTCGCCCTTACTGAGGAGCGGCCGGACAAGGCTCTGGAACGCTTGGGCCAGCGTGGCATACGGGATGTCACGCTTGTACTGGTCGAACTTGCCTGACGCAAACAAACCGCGTGGCGGAACGAGTGATTTGTGGAGCTCATTGACGACAGCGGATTTGCCGATGCCAGAGTATCCGGAGACCAGAACCAGTTCCGGTCGGCCACCGCCGACGATGCGGTCGAAGGCGGTAAGCAGGGTGTCAACCTCACGGTCCCTCCCGTACAGCTTCTCGGGGATCATCAGGTGATCCGGAGTGTCATGGGCGCCGGGAATGAAGTCGTCGATGCATCCCTGAGACTCCCATTGCGACAGGCAGCGCCGAAGATCGCCCTCAACTCCGGCCGCTGTCTGATACCGCTCCTCAGCCGTCTTCGAGAGCAACTTCATGATGATTGCGGAGACCGGGGTCGGCACAGTTCCCAATCGCTCGCGGGGTGCGGTCGGTTGTCTCGCGATGTGACAGTGCACCCATTCCATCGGATCGGAAGCGGTGAAAGGGAGACTGCCAGTCAACATTTCGTACAGCGTGACACCCAGAGAGTAAAGATCGCTGCGAGAATCGATGGAGCGGTTCATTCGTCCAGTTTGTTCCGGTGCCATGTAAGCGAGTGTTCCCGCAATGAATTCGGGAGCCTCGGGCGGTTGGCGCTCGCGCGGCAGTTGAGACGCAATCCCGAATCCGGTGAGCCACGCGTTGCCTATATCGTCGATGAAGACATTCGCAGGCTTGATATCTTTATGTATGAGGCCGCGCTGATGGACTTGACCGAGTGTTTTTGTCAACCCAATGGCAGTGCGCAGGAAGCGAGTCAGGTCGAGCGGTTGGCGCTGGTCCCGTTCAAGAACCCGATCCAGCGGCTCACCGCCAGGGTCCTTGAGTATGAGGATCGTCCGCCCTTCGTGACGAGTAATAGCCAGAGGCTTGGCCGCCCACGCGGGATCGAGTTCGGCTGCGAACGAGTATTCGTGGTCAAGCCGCCTGATACTTTGAGGCGACGGCTGTTCTGTAGAGAGCGCGATCGCGAGGACTGGCGAGGGGTCGTCGTTCTTTCGGCCGCGGTAAAGGGTAAAGTCCGCGCTTTCCCGCAGGGGCACGAGTACGTACCCCGAGGGCCACGGGAAGGGTGAGATTCTTGTAGCCACCACAGCACGTCCTCGGAAGATTCATTTAGACCGGACGCTAAGAGGATGTCAACAGGAACGAAACATCAATGGCCGCGTCCGCGGTAGAGCTGGTTCAATCTTTCTAACGAACTGAAAAGAGTCTCTTCATTCACAGCATTCTCTCGCCGTGGCACTCCTGCTCACGAGTCAGCCGCGTTGCCCGACCGCGACGGATCAAACTCACGCTGGCACCCACCCTTGAGTTCCGATCTCACGGAGTATTAGCGAAGGCGGTGGGGATTCTCGTGCTCGTTGGCACCGGTGAGAATCGTTCGCAATACTGCAAATCGTTGAAATCACCGTGCTTCTCTACGGCAGAGCGGAATGTTGGTCAGAAACTGTGTTCCCATTAGCGAGACGGCGACGAGCTAACACGTTGAAAACAGCAAGCTTTGGTAGGGGCGGTGGGGATCGAACCCACGACCTTCGGCTTAAAAGGCCGCTGCTCTACCACTGAGCTACGCCCCTAAAGTGGTTATTTTACAGATACTTGAACGACGGTCGGTGAAACCGCCGTTTGCTCGGTGTCACTTATGGTGTCAGTTGCCTTTAGAAGTGACACCACCTCATGCAGCCGATTCGGTCCCAAATGCGCGTAACGCCTCGTCATCGTCCTCTTGTGCCCGAGAAGATCCGCAATGTCTTCAAGCGGCGCCCCTTTCATCCGCAGCCGGCTGGCAAACGTATGCCGCAAGTCATGTCAATGAAAGTTTTTGAGGCTCGCCTCAACGACCGCGTCATCAAACCAATGCCTCACATTTTCGAGCGCTTCGCCCGTCTTGCTAGGCCGAAAAACGCGCCCTCGTCCACTGCCACGCTCGAAGACTGTTTTCAAAGCCGCCAGCGCCGCATCGTTTAGCGGCACATGCACGGCTTCGTCATTCTTCGTCCGTGAGATGTTCAGCATCCGAGATTTCCAGTTTACCATGTCCCAAGTCAGGCCGTATTGGCTTCCCTTCCGTAATCCGGTATTGATTGCGAGATCGAATTCGGGAATGTGCGAGCGCCATTTGGCTTGGACAATCTTTCGCAGCTTCTTTTCCTCATCTTCGGTGAGGAATCGCACACGGTTATTGTCTTCGCGACGATGGGTCACCGAGCGCGCGGGATTTGTGGCAACTTTCCGATTCAGAATTCCCAGACGATAGCTGAGGGACATCAGTGAGCGATAATGATTGAATGTTGAAGATGCCCACTTGTCCTTTTCCGCTGCCTTTGCAAGTTTGTATTCAATCTCCCTAGGCGTCAGTTCCTCGGCCGGCTCCGCACCAAACCATTCCTTCAAGCCGGCAAAGCGTGGGACGTCCATTCGGTAAGAACGCTTGTTCCTCTTTGAGTAAGCCAAGGCATCGTCGGCCAGTTGACTGGCGGGCTCTAGCGGCAGGCATTCCGAAACGGCGCGGAAAGCGGGAGTTGTTGGCACATTTGGTATAGGTGCAATGGCAAATTTTGGAGTATGCACGCGACTAACGGTTGAAACAAAGACCGAGGGCAGCCCCGAATGGCTGCGAAGCGTCGCAGATCGTGATTCGCTACAGATTGCAACGGAATGCATCACGCTGGAGCGTTTCTCAACACCGAGAGAGGTGGGAACGACAGTCACGGCAAAGCTTGAACAGCCGATTACCGTGGACCAGGCGAAGCGTTATCTTGAGCCTTACGTCAGCGTGCTGCACTGTGGGGATACCTGCAAGGTCCGAGGGAATTTTTGCTCGGTCAGCTACGATAAGTAGGACTGGTTTGCCCATTCCGACGGCAAGTCCTACCTCAAAATCCACGCCCCTGATTATCTTTCGAAGGTCTCCTGGCAGCCGATCTGAAAGGTCCAAGTTGGATCTGGCCCACTCCCAATGAATCTCTGCTCGATCAAGTACGCGAGTCAGCGACCCAAGATTTATGCCGAACGGAGCACTGATGAAGCAGCTCTTAAACTCGCGATTCTTAGTTTTCATATGTTTCTGGCCTTCCTCGAGAATACTGCGGACCGAGTCCGATGAAGGCGGCGCTCATGTGTCCAGCACGTCCCATTCGTCACCAAGCACCCAGCGAAGAGCGGAGAGCTTTCCGTTGATCATCCCCCACTCAAAATCATCCCAAGGGCCGCAGTCGTTTTTGCCGAGCTTGCGTTCGGCTCTCTTCGCTGCCTTGAGCGCACCCTCCCAGACCGTATCGATGGTATGGGTCTGTCCATATCCTTTAAACCGCCTCCACTTCGCGTCCTACTCCACGCGTGTAACGAGCTTGCGGTGGCCTCGCTGAATACTCCACGCAAGATTTTTGTGCCGGTTATACCAAACCTTGGTCGTCAGTTCATCAATGGAGTTGAGAATCTCCGGGAGCCTTCTCGGTTCTTCAATCCATTCCTGTTCGATCATGAGGTCGGCAAATTGCTCCGGCCTGACACGGCGCAACGCTTCGCCCATGGTGATAAAGTGCAACGACCGCACGCGGAGAAACATGCCGCGATATCCCGGTGCGGAAGTTTGTTATTCGCATTCGGGTGGCTGAAATACTTGACGTTATGCGTAATGAAAGCAAAGCGACTCCCAGGCGCCGCTTTGGCAGCAACCGCATCTGCATACACTTCGATTAAAACCGCATCATCAATGCCGTTCCGCAGCCTGTGAAACGGAGCACGCTTGTCGATGGCTCGCTGCGCGGCACGCAGTTTCACCGAATCAGAAGAAATCTCGATAACAGCCACATCCGCGAAGAGCCTCTCTATGCGGTCCACGGTGTCGACGGCCGCCGAGCCCAGTGTTGGGAGTCGATGATCCACGTCGTTAAGCTGGTTTGGAACGGTGTTCTTCTTGCGCGGATCGCCAAACTTCGCCACAGCCTCCTTGGCGCGTTTCAGCGTACTCGACAAACTGCAACTACTCTCCTCGACAACGCGGGCTTTATTGCCTCTTTCATTGTCGGCGGCACGTGCTATTCGTTGACGGCCTGACAGCCGAAGCCATCCGCAAGCTTACGCGCGGCATGCTCGCCTCAAATAACCAGGTGCGGCGCTACAAGCCCGATGAACTCGCGCGGCGTTATGATCTTGGTTTTCTTCCAGAATCTTGGAAAATGGCGCTGATTGCCGGTCACCAGATAATCGGCGCGCGCCGCGTCGGCGCACTCCAGGAACCTATTGTCATCAGGATCGCCTGCAGTCTCGATCGGCCGCGAAGGCACAACCAGTCTGCTGCGATTATGCACGAGCTGGAGCAATCGCAGGCGAAGGCCCTTGCGGATTTTCAATTCGGGGCGGGCGAGCACGTCTTCGTACTCATCGATGATGGGCTGTGACACATAGAGGCGAGCGGGCTTCGTAATCGCTAGAAGAAAGGTGGTGCGTCGCAACCCTTCGGGCTTGAGCGCGGCCGCAACCAGCACGTTCGTGTCAATGACAAGCCGCAGCGGAAGCATCAGCGCTTCGGTTTAGCGGCGCGTGCGGCCTTGATGGCCTGATCGATCTGACGCGCGGTCAGCTTGCTTGTCCCTTTGCGCTCGGATTCCTCACCGAGGATTTTCAAAACTTCGGGTTCGGGCGCGGCGAGCTTCACGTAGTCGCGAATGCTGAGCAGCACCGCCTTAGGCGTCCCACGCTTTTCGATGACAAGAGACCGGCGCTCGTCTTCGACGCGGCGCAGAAGCTTGCCAAAGTTGGTGCGGGCCTTCAGGGCCGAGACCACGATCGTGCCATTTTTGTCGGTGGTAAGGCTTGCCATGAACTCTCCATTTCGCTTGCATGAAATGTACAGTTCGGTAGGGGTAGAGTCAATAGTATTACGGCGAATTAGCCTCCCCTGCCCCGCCTGCGGCCTTCCGCGGCCGCGTTGAGGGCCGTGACGTGTGCGTAGCCTTCGTCGCCGCACCTTGCGCGCTCCCTGGCTTTCTCGCTGACTTCCAGCAGTTTCTGTTCGGTTTCCTCGACGCTCCAGCCATGCTGTGCCGCCATCTTGCAAAAGAAATAATCCGCGAGGCTGCGATCGGGACTGTCGCCAGTGCTCGACCGCGGCGCTTCGAGGAGGCAGCGCTCATAATCGGGCCATTGCCTTTCTCGTTTGATCTGGCTCGGATGCTTTAAGGTCGCTTTGGGCGATACCTGGGAAATTAATCCGGTGTCAGTTCTGGTGTCAGTTCGATTGACCAAATGGGGCATGCGCTGACGCACGCGGGCATCGTGCCGACCTAGCTAGGATGCAATTGAAATGGCTTGATTTGACGAGTCTCGGCGTGCCGAGGCAAGTCGTGACGCTGGCGGAAAAATGGCTTAAGAGGCCGCTGCTCTACCACTGAGCTACGCCCCTACCGTGCTTACAATCAATTGACTAGCTTGCTTGCGGCAGGCGCCTCTTCCGAAAAAGGTCCCGAAACGGCCCCGACATTTTGGGCGTCGTGGTAGCGCGAGAGCTTCTCGGCCGTGTCCCGAATATCCTGCTCGCCGCCGACGTCGCACCGTCGGAAAACGCTCGCGGTCTTGTGTCCGCTGATCGCCATCGCGACCGACTGCGGCACACCGCTGCGAACCAGGTTCCGAACTCCGATGCGCCTGAGATCGTGCAAGACATTCCTCGGTACACCATCGTCCTCTTCGGCTTCGAGCGGGGTCCACGCGGAGGGTCGAACAACGCCTTCCCCGTCACGCGGTCCACCGCAGGCTCGAACTTTCCCAGCCCTACGGCCACACAGCAGCGCGACCTGGGTTTCGCGGCCCACGTCAAAGTGATGGAAGATCCGCGAAGGCCTGGGAGTGGGCGCCAGCTGATCGTTGATCCGTATGGCATGCTGACCTGCGCGGTTCGCCTCCAGCTTGTGAAGTCTGTTGCCGGGAGGCACCTTCAGATCGTCCAATTTCGTTGCCGCGTGCAGTATGTTGAGCTTGCGTCGCGCCACGCTTTCTCTCGCTTGCCACTGACCGACCCTCTCGTCGTTGAACAGCCGTCCCCAACATTCTGTGTTTCATGGAAGCGGCCGAGCTTCTTGGCAGCCTCGCCAATGTCGCTATCGCTTGTGACGTTGTAGCGCTTGCGGCGCCATTTTCAACGCTACTTGGCGATATTGCTTGCCTGCGCGCGTTCGATGTATCGCTCGACGTCTTCTTCCAAAAGCAAACGCTGCTGAAGGAGTTCTTGCGCGGCGTCTATAACGCGTTTCACGTAAACATCGTGTGTGGGGTACCGCTCCTCGATCGACAGTCGCGGATCTCCTTTCGTGGTTCGTTCGGCTTTTGTTTGTGCAAAGTCGATTTTCTGCCCGGCGGCGTCGCACCCGTCGCCAGCTGCCGGGCCTGCCCGTAACGCCCACCCCGTGTAGGTCGCCGTTGGAGCGGCAACCTCCACCATTCGAATTCCCGCGATATCGTTTCCATCCTGATCCGTCTCAGGAACCAGAGCCGGATAAGGCGACCCCAGAAGCCTCGGCGGGGTGAGCGCAAAAATGCCGCGGTCCAAAGAGGAACCGTAGTCGAACAGTTCGCCCTCATGAAGACGCCCGTTGTAGGTGACTCCTTCAATCACTGGGAATCCGGCGGCAGATTGCGGCAGCGAAGCGACCAAAGTTCCATCGCGGCGGCGAGGGATGCGGCTGTCGGGCGGCTTGGTTCCCGCTACCACCCACTCGTCCATCGCGGCGAGGAGCGCCCGCAAACTCGGGCCTGGAACTAGCGGGTTACGCGGCTGCTGGCAGATGCCCGGCCCGCTTGCGCCTCCGTGCGGAAGACTCGAAAGAAGATAGAAACGGACGTTCGGGGGATCGGCAAGATCCCTGCCCCGCGTGTCCGTGTGCAAAAGCGACCCAGCCTTAGCCCAATATTCATTTTCGGAGTTCACTTCGAAAATCTTGGGGCACGTGTGCGTCGCAAGGCAGCTACCAAGCCGTCCGTCCCTCTTGCCGGTCACGGGATCGAACGTGATCTGATCAGCGAAGGGAAACTGCCGCTCGGGATACCAGCGGGCGATATGCTGGCGATGGGTCCGGCCCGGCTGGGCAAATCGATAGTTGAAGAAGCCTCCACTGGCCCCTCCCAGCCAGCTCAAGACGGCGTCAAACACCGGCGCGCCTTGTTCATCCTGATTGAATCCAAAATATAGGAAGTCGTGGATGAAGCGGGACGGCTGTGAGGCCGTGAAGGAGTAGACGAATCGCACGTCGTCGGCAAGCGGGTTGGGTGTGCCGAAGTTGTCGACCGCCCCATGGTGCAAGAATGCAATCAGGTCGCGCAGAGCGGCGAAGGCAAGGCCTGCGACCAGAGGATCTTTCGCAGTGTAGGTGAATTCATAGAGTCGGCCGTTCTCAAAGGGCGTTCCCGCAGGCAGGAGCCGAATCGTGCGCGCGTCGACGTATTCCCACTTTTCCAGTGCCACGGGCACGGGTCGATCCGAATAGAGCACCCGCACGGTAAGCTTGCCCAAGGTCTTGTCCAGCGTGGCCGCGGGATAGGTGAGTTCTCCTGTCATCGTCGTGGTGTCGTCGATGACGAATTCTTCGAGCGCGGGCCCCGTAACTGGGGAGCCGTCCGGATTCTTCGCTACCGGAACCGTTATCGTGAGACGTCCCCGGCCTGGGGCAACCGTGATGTCCCAGCCGCTCAGGACAATCGTATAGCCCTGGCGCATCAGGTAACCGTTGCCCGCGTCGGCCGGCGTTGTGGGGTCGTTCCCGCCTGATCGCGCGTCATTCATTACCGAGAAGGAGCGGATGTTGCCGCGGTTATTGCTTTCGAAGAACAGCTTGTGGTTTCCCTTGGATCGGTCGACTGGGCGAAGGATGTATATGTCGGTCGCATACTCGACCATGGCTCGCGCGTTCCGTGGCGCCAAGCCAATATCGGTGATCACCGCGTTGCGCGGGTCCGATGGATCCACCTCGCCATAGGCTCGGCCGACGAGCTTCTCGTATGGTCCTGCGGCCCCGAACGATGTTCCTCCGAACGTCGGTGACTCCCTGCGAGCGATCACAATCTTGGTAATGCGCGCGTCCGCCGAACCCGCCATGATCAGGCCGGCAACGAGAAGGCAGAAGCCTGCAGCGCCTCGGCGGCCTTGAAGGAAGCGGAAAGTACCGGAGATCATCATCATTGGATTCAGGACTGTCTCGGGATGGCATCATACAACTTTCGAGAAGCGGGAAGAAGCTTGGCTTCGATTCAGCGATTCAGGAATGTTGGGCTGTTGCCAGCCGGAAGGTCGACTCTGCCGTAGGCAGAGGTGCACGTGCGGCGTCTGAAGTCCACTGCCGCGGAAACTATCAGCAATACGTGTCAAGCCATCTAAGAATGTAACCCTAGCTATGGTCGTCGAGACATTTGAAATGTAACCGAAGATTCGCCGTCGCCGTGGCTGTGCGAAAGTGGAAATCGACTTGTGATTTCCAAGC
>JBEKBP010000067.1:0-18174 GCA_050015335.1 Candidatus Acidiferrales bacterium
TGCAATTGATGCTCCGGCTCACACCCCGACTTCGCCAAAAATACCAAGACTAGCTTGTTGGGTTGTCACGACCGCGACGATCCGAGGTTCGGTGCGGGGCTGTCGCCAAGGTGCACTCCATCGAACGGGGACGCTGGGCTCCCATCTGCGGTAAGCGCGTTCGGGAATTCCACCGCAGATTTCCGATTTGGCGGGAACACTTGAAATCCATCACGAGATAGTGCTTGGCAAACTTCGATGTGGGCCGGATCACTCAGAAGCCGAGCGCAACAGTGCGACATCAATAAGCAGGTTTCAACTCGATGGAGAAGTGTTGTTTGACGTAATTGGGGGAAAATAGGTAACCCATAAGAACCTGTACCAAAGTGCACATGTCGTCTCCCCGCCATGCTATAGCCTCGAGGAGAAGTTTACTGCACGTGAAGATCGGCCATAAATGCTTAAAGTCCCCTCAAACCGGAACCAAGCGCGATAAAGGGCATTTTCATGCCAGAGGGAACAGAGACCCTGAGGTAGCTGTTTTTGCGCATTGGTCTTTCGAGCGCGCGGTTACGCGGATCGAAACGGAGCAACAATTGTCAAGTCGACACGACAGACTGCCGATTTTGACGCTGAGGATGATTCTATCAATCATGGTTGGGGTCTTGTGTGTCAATACAGCCTTGGGCCAGCAGCAACCGCAGACGGACGTGAGCCAATTGAGCATTGAAGATCTCGGGAATGTGAAGGTCGAGACCGTTTATGGTGCTTCCAAATTCCTTGAGAAGGTCGCCGACGCGCCCGCGTCTGTAACGGTTGTAACTGCCGAGGAAATCCGGAAATATGGATACCGAACCCTGGCGGATGTAATTAAAAGCGTTCGCGGATTCTATGTGATCTACGACCGCAACTACACTTACGTGGGGGTTCGGGGTTTTTCGCAGCCGGGAGATTACAACGCGCGCATTCTTTTTCTGGTGGATGGCCATCGTGAGAATGACAACATCTTCGATGGAGCCTACGTCGGCACGGAATTTCCGGTCGACATCGATTTGATCGATCACGTCGAATTTATCCGTGGGCCCGGATCAGCGGTTTACGGAACCGGGGCATTTGTTGCCGTAATCAACGTGATTACGAAACGTGGTCGCGACATAAATGGGTGGGAAATCTCTGGCCAAGGAGGAAGCTGGAACACTTATGAAGGGCGCGTTAGCTACGGACACCGGTTCAACGACGCGGAGACGCTGCTCTCCGGGACTTTCTATAAGAGCGTCGGCCAGAAGCGCCTGTTCTTCCCAGAGTTTGATTCTCCGGCAACCAACAATGGCATCGCCGTCGATGCGGACGGCGATGAGTCATATAGCGTGTTTGCGGACGTGATTCGAGGCGATTTCGACATTCATGCGGTACTGAATTCGCGCACGAAGCACATTCCTACGGCGTCGTTCGGCACAGTATTCAACGATCCGCGAACAGAAACCACCGATGCCCGGCGATACGTCGACCTTCAATACATGCACACCCTCGGGAGCAAGTGGGACATTCTGGGCCGCGCCTCAATCGATTGGTATGGGTATAGCGGACTATACATTTACGACTATGCGGGTACGGGCATTCCGCCATTTACGCAGAATATTGATCGGGCGACCGGGATGTGGTCGGATTTCGAGTTTGATGCCTCCCGAGTACTCTACAACCGTCACCGAGTGGTGCTCGGGGCCGAATTCCGCGACGATTTCAAACAGAACCAGTCGAACTACGATTTAAAGCCATACCTTCTCTATTTGGATAATCACAATACTTCGAAGGACGTCGCGTACTACTTTCAAGACGATTTTTCGGTCCGAAAGAATCTAATCCTGGTTGGAGCGTTGCGGAGCGACTGGTATCAGCAATTTGGGAACACCTTCAGTCCGCGGCTGGGTCTCATTTACGCGCCCAACGATAAGACACGCTTCAAAGCGATGTTCAATCAGGCTTTCCGGGCTCCCAATCGCTACGAAGAATACTATGTGAGCAGCAGCAACAGTACTGCGAATCCCTCCCTGCGGCCGGAAAGGGTCAGTAGCTACGAATTGGAAGTGGACCGGAACCTTGTCAGAGATCTGCATTTCACCGGCTCGGCCTTTGTGAATCGGATGGACAATCTGATCGCCCCGGACTTCAACCCTGCGACCGGCCGTCTGGAATACACAAACGAATCCATTCTGCATACCAGGGGACTTGAGCTCGAATTGGACGGACGGTTGGCTGGTGGCTTGGAGGGGAGTGCGTCGCTTTCCCTTCAAAACTCCCGAGCGCTGGGAACCCCATTTGTTGCAAACTCGCCGCATCAACTGGGGAAGGCAAATCTGAGTATCCCTTTGTGGAGGAGCAAATTTTTCACCAGTGTCGAAGGACAGTACACCGGTCGAAGGACGACGGTTTCGGGGCCTGTCCTCGGAAGTTTTGCGGTGGCAAATGCGACGCTGCTAGCCCGGCATCTCGGGAGAAACTTCGATGTCTCCGCGAACGTCGATAACATTCTCGACAAGCGTTACACCGAATCGGGAGGCCTCGAACTTAAAGAAGTCTCCATTCCGCAGGATGGGCGAAGCTTTCGATTGAAGCTGATGTACCGATTTTCTTCCCGGTAAGCACGAACAGGTCTGCGTGAAATGAGGACTATGAAAGGGATTCGCGGGACGCGAAGGCGAGACGCACTGGGTTGGCCCCGCGGTTATGTTGTCGTTCCATTTTTCTTTTTCCTGCTGGTGGCGCCGATCGTGAACTTGAAGACTGCGGCGGGCGCGCAAGACTATCAAGCAAACGAGTATGACATTAAGGCGGCGTACTTGTTCCAGTTTTCGAACTTTGTGGAGTGGCTTGAATTGGACAGCGCAAACTTGCATGCGCCCATGCGAGTTTGCATCCTTGGCCAGGATCCGCTGGGCGGGACGCTCTCGCGAATGATTGCGGATCATCCTTCCAATGCCCCCTCTCTGGTGCTGCGGAGTGTTCGGCGTGGCGAACCGATTGCCGATTGTCAGATTCTCTACATCAGCCGGTCGGAGGGAAAATACATACCCCAAATTCTGGGTTCTGTGCGAAACGCGAGCGTGCTGACGGTGGGAGAAACTGAACAGTTCGCAGCAGAGGGCGGAATCATTCAGCTGGTGATGGAGGAGAATCGAATAAAATTCAAGATCAACCCCTCGGCAGCGTCAAAAGCGAGAATCCGAATCAATTCCAGATTACTCGCACTGGCGCAGATCGTTGGTCCCCACGATCAGTCATCACTTCGCACAGGGAAACCACCGGGGATCTGATTCCCAGGAACTCGCAGCCTCGCCACCAATGGCACACGTTCTGGAACGCCAGCGACGAACCGGCAAGTATTCTAGAGATCATTTCTCCAGCCGGGTTCGAGCGCTTCTTCAGTGAGCTTTCCGATTTGGGCGGTGTCACCAACGTCGAGCCGTCCGCGTTGGCTAGTTTGTGCGCACGGTACGCCCTTGAGATGATGCCTGAGAGCGTGCCCGAATTGCTCCAACGTTTTCAGCTCCGCTTCCCTGGCGATCGGGTGGCGTTGAGCGCCGGTGGGTAGATTCGGATTTTGTCCGTGGAGGGATTCCACGCGCATAAGTGTGTATTCGATCGCCTTTTCAGCCTGAGTCAGCTGGCCATTCATCCATGGTGTCTTCTGCCACATCTTTCATGACCGCCACGACTTCAAGCGTCCTGGTCACACCGGATGAATCGCGTACCGCTTTCCGCACTTCGTAGGGGGTGGGAGTTCCTTCTTGCTATCTGACCCTAGTCTGGATTTGCCGGGACGTGGCCATGATAGACTCCCTCCCGCTAGACACATATCGCAACGCACTGAGCCCCGCCGGTCCCGAGTCCTGCGGGGCTTTTAATTTGGTCAATGGTCTAGCCAACACGCGGGCATCTACAGCGATCCCTGTATTAACCGTTGGGGCTGGCAACATGTCGAACTTTCGGGCGAGGGAGGAGAATATGCTTGATAGCACTTGACGGATGATTACAGTATCCGTTGGAAACCTAAGTTCATGTCGCCGTCGTCGCCGAGTTTTCTTGAAGGATCGGGCACATGAGTTCAGTGCAACGCTATGAAATCTTCCAGAAGCTTCCCTGTAAACAGGCCACGTGGGTGGAGACGGCAACAAGTCTGGAAGATGCAATGAACCGCCTGAACGAGCTAACGCTGATGTTTCCCGCCGACTACTTCATTCTCGATTGCGAGAACTCACACTTTATCGTTCCGTTCCGATGCCAAGGCTCCGAAAGGCAGAGATGTCTTATGTTTTAGTGAGAAGGAAACAGCTGCCATTTTCGTAAAACGATGTCTGAATCTCGAACTACGCAGCGGGAAGCCTTGATTAACAAGAGGCGCAGCCAGCGGGTGGTGACCCGAATCCGGGTACAGGTGCGGGGACGGACGGCGATGTTTCATGTCAGAGCTGAGCCCCACCTTTTGGGTAGTAAATGCCCATGGTGCGCTTATTGCTCTGGCTATGAAGGTGCAACCGAACGAATTACGTGCTATCGGGAACTGGAAATACTGCGGAAGAAAGGCAAGGCCGAGTTGTCCGGGTCAGGACGGAGGAGGGTTGCCTGCTGGCAATCACTTCGGTGATCTATCTCATCGTACTTGTCGCATTCTTCATCGTGCAGCACGACGTGCTGATCGCTGGCAAGATTACGGGATCGGTCATCGACTGGAGTCCCGAGAAGCCGGGGGCGTTCGGGATGAGACCCGTCAATGGGGAGTGGAACGGGGTTGCTCATGAGCGGCACTCTTAAGCCTGAAACACATTCACACATCGAAACGGACTAACGTCCTTCCGTGACCGAGAGAGAACCGGAGTGGCTTTAAAGAAAGAATCGCACCGTCGACGCGGCACACTGGAATCTGCTGGCGGACAGGCGGTTGGAACAGCCTTCCTATGGCCGGTGAAACGTCCTACGCGACGACTCCCTTCGCCGCTGGGCGAGATCGACAAGACATCAGAAAAAGCCACTTGAAATCCGCTGCATCGGAGGTTTTGCGCTTCTTTTTGATATTACGGGATTCCGCGCACAGCCGGAGACATCGACACTACTTGCAGAGGGCGGAGTTATTAAGGATTCCGCCACCGCTCGGTCTCAAGTCCCGAGGCGGCGTGCTACGCGGACCAAGCTGCGACACAGAGACAAGACAGACACTCCCTTGCCGCAAGGGATGCTGGTTCATCAAAGCGCAACATTGACGATCGATACTGCCCTGCTCGATGCCCGGCAGATTTTCATCCGCGCCCATCAGGAGTCTGCCGAGACGCGCGGTAGCTTCCTATTCGCGGAATTGTCAGGCAAAATGAGGTTAGTCGATGGCCGATTTTCGGAGGACTTGAATGCTGGATGAAGGTGTCTGGGCGGAAATCAAGGTGGCTGGCGAGCACTTGAGGCTTTTCTCTGAGCACAACGCGCAGGGCGTGCAGACCTCCGTGTTCGACGTGAACGCAAAGAAATGGATCGTTCCTTCCGAGCCGGTCGACGACATCGAAGAAGGGAAAGAGAAAGCCACCGAATACGCGAAAGTTCACCTGCGGCGCGCCAACGTCGAGCTCCCGCCGCTGGTCTGGAAAAGAGCCCGCTCGGCGTGAAGTCGTCTCCCCGCTGAGAGAATATTCCGAAGTCTTGCTCTCGGGCCTGAATTCCTCGCGTTACTCGCTTCCGTTGCATCCACCGATCCGTCCGGCTGCGGTTCTTTTCAATTTGGATACAATGGTGCGGGAGCCTAGCTCCAGCTATCTCGGGACCGCCAATCTTCTGATTGGCGGTGTAGAAACTCGGTTCAGCAGAGTTCCCAGGAATAGAGAATCTGTAGCTGCGAGAGAATGTCGTTGACCGTCCGGCTGAAAAAAATTCGGCTGATTTCGTCAGGAGTGGTCGCGGTGCTTCTCTGCGCGAGCGCGGCACCGATCCCAGCCGCGCCACAGAACGAAGACGCCCGGTCTCCCGCGCCCACGAGTTACTCGCGCACGCTCGGCCCTTATTCAATTGACGGCGCGAGCTTCACCGTGAAACTCAGCGTCATTTGCTACAAGGGGACGCGCCACGCGGGACCATGCAACGAAGACGATGAAGAAACCGTGAAGTCGATGAAGATCGAAGACGAAGCTGGCAAGACCTGCTTCCACACGTCGTTCCCCGTGGCGTTCGCGCACCAGGTGGAGCGGCACGTTGTCGCGGTGGCACGGCTCGAAGGGCACGACCATCAGGCCCTCGAACTCCAGTTCGAGAAATTGCCTTCACACGCGAACACGGGGATATCGATCCAACTGTTTGGCGTGCGCGATGGCACGCTGCAGGCGTTCAACGACGATCCCTTCGAATTCTATGGTGGGCTCGGCGATCTTCCCATGGGATCGTCAAAAGATTCCCGGCGTCTGCTTGACGGCGACGCGTTGCCCATCTTCTTGCTCACCAACTATTTCTATATCGAGCAGCGGGTGCGCGTGAACTGGAAGGATTTTCGACTGGAGCCGCAGGAAACGGGTGAATTCGAAGTGGCCCAACAGTCGCCTTACAGTCGCAAGCCCGATATCGAAGCGGATGGCTACATTCACCTGTATGCGTCGCCGGACCAAAATGCGTCGCAGGCTGGCCTGTCCGTAACTCCGCAATCAAGCGTGCAAGTCTTGCGCGCCATCTTCCGCGGAAGCCCTTCCGAGGAGCATTCCTCAGCCAGTGATACGTGGCTCCAAGTCTCCGTCGACGGCAAGGTGGGCTGGATCGTCGGCCTCGACGACTACACCGCCCTAGGCCTGAGCGCGGCTCATTGAGCGAGTCTCCCAGGTGTGCCTCATATTTCGTCCATTCGGCCACAACCCGATGCCCCACTGCATAGCCGCTTCCAACGAAGGCAGGTAAGCAGGGTAGACCTCGTTCTTCTCGCTGGCGAGGTTCTCCGCGGCCGTCGTGCCCGGCGGGGCTGGTCGAAGTTGCTCGCTGTTCGCAACAGAAAATCCGCACGAATGGCGAACTGCTCCGCTGCCGGAGAATGGGCGATTTCCATCCTCGGGCGAGATGCCCGCAATTCCATCCAGCAGCCAGTGGCCTTTGCTCAAGTCGAATTGGGCACTCATCCTCGGCGTCGTCAGATTTACGCCTGGGCGGATATTCTCCGGTCCCACGGCCACGGCGCTTTTCTGAGCCGTCGAGATTTGCCCCGACCGGACGGCTCATTGCAGGGACGTCAATGACCCGATCGAGATGATCGCGTTCCACCCAGAATTGCAGTCGCCTGGTGTATCGCCGGTGTCCTTTTCCAACTCGAAGTAGGCGACGTCGCCCACCCCTCATCTTCCCTCATCGGCGACCGCATGGGCTGCGGCGGACTCATGGTAGAGTGGGCGATCAAGCTCATGCACGGGTGATCCTCACAGGGAGGCCAAGTGGCTTATCGAGATTTGCGCGATTTTGTGCGTACGCTGGAAAAGAAGGGGGAGTTGAGGCGGATTTCGGCTGAGGTTGATCCCGTCCTCGAAATCACGGAGATCACCGACCGCACCCTAAAGGCTCGTGGCCCCGCCCTTTTGTTCGAGCGGCCGAAGGGTTCGAAGGTCCCCGTCGTCACGAATCTTGTGGGAACAGAACGCCGTATAAACCTCGCGCTGGAAGTGGACTCGCTGGATGAGATCGCCGATCGCATCTCCGTCTTCCTTGAAATGCAGTCCCCGCAGGGAATCCTCGAAAAGGTGAAGATGCTGCCGAAGCTGGCCGAAATTGGTTCGTTTTTCCCCAAAATCGTGCGCAGCGGCGATTGCCAGGAGGTGGTTCACACGGAGCGCTTCTCGCTCCTCGATTTTCCCATTTTGCAGTGCTGGCCGCAGGACGGCGGGCGCTACATCACCTGGCCCATGGTAATCACGAAGAATCCAGAGACGGGGAAGCGAAACACCGGTTGCTATCGCATGCAGGTCTTTGACCAACGCACCACCGGAATGCACTGGCAAACACAAAAGCACGGGGCTGAGCATTTTCGCAGCGCCCGCGCGAAGAATCGGGAAGGGAAAATCGATGTCGCCGTGGCTATCGGCGCCGATCCGGCCACGTGCCTCGCCGGAATTCTTCCCGTACCGCCGGACATGGACGAATTTCTGTTCTCAGGGTTCTTGCGGCGTGAGCCGGTGGAGCTGGTAGGTTGCAAGACGGTTGATCTCGAGGTCCCGGCCAACGCAGAGATCGTGCTAGAGGGATACGTGAGCCTTGGCGAACTTCGCACCGAAGGACCGTTTGGCGACCACACCGGATTCTATTCGCTTGAGGGTGAATACCCGGTTTTCCATGTGACCTGCATAACGCATCGCAAAGACCCGCTCTATCTGACGACTATCGTGGGGCCTCCGCCGCAGGAAGACTATTTCATCGGCCACGCCATCGAGCGCGTCTTCCTCCCCGTGATGAAGATGCAGCATCCGGAAATCGAGGACGTGGCAATGCCCGCCGAAGGAATCTTCCAGAATTTGATGATCGTCTCGATTCGCAAAAGCTATCCGGGGCACGCCCGTAAGACGATGAACGCGATCTGGTCGCTGGGGCAAGCCATGTTCACCAAGGTGATCGTAGTGGTGGATCATGACGTGAACGTGCAAAATCCGGGCGAAGTCGTCTGGAAGGCGTTGTGCGCAATTGATCCAGAGCGCGATATTCAATTTGTGCTTGGACCGGTCGATACGCTCGACCACGCCGCACGCCGTCAGGATTTTGGCTCAAAGATGGGCATCGACGCGACCAGGAAGTGGCCGGAAGAGGGATACACGGGACGCTGGCCTGACGAAATAAAGATGGACGAGAATACCAAGAAACGTATGGACGCACTGTGGGCGAAACTAAAATTCGTAAGCGACAAATAGTAGACGTGAAGAGAAGAGTGAAACGCTTCACTAAGGTCCCAACCCAAACCCCGCGGCGACTCAATTCTCCGCAGGGACTCAGAATAAAGGCTTTGCGCCGCCGATTGGAAGTGCCGGCCGCACGCCGCTTATCCATCGGAAGCCCCTGTTGCTTCCCGGCCAGGTTTTATCAATAGCACACGCACCCGGTACGTTTTCTTGACAGGTTCTATTGCAGATGCAATAAACAGTTCAAGGACGAGCAGTACCGGGATTCATAGTACTGCCAACCGTCAGAATTTGGGGTCGGCTTTTTCGGGTATCTGGGGAAGCAAATCGGTGAGTCACATGCGCTTTCTGAAATAGCAGGGCTTCCGGCGGGGGTTACTGCGGGCTTGCACGCGCGAAGGAGCGAGAGGCTGCACGATGTTCAATCTGGGGAAAACGAGGTCGCTAGTTGGCCTGGATATTGGCTCGAGTTCGGTGAAAGCGGTCGAACTGAAGAAGGCCAAGGGGGGATACGAGCTCGTGAGCTTCGGCCTCGAGCCTCTCGCGCAGGACACTGTAGTGGACGGCGCGATCATGGATGCGCCCTCAGTCGCCGAAAAGATCGTATCAATCTTCGACAACCAGAAGATCAAGTCCAAAGATGTCGCCACGTCTGTCTCGGGCCATTCCGTCATCGTCAAGCGGGTCAGCATGCCGCTGATGACCGAAGAAGAGCTCTACGACCGCATTCAAGCCGAGGCCAGCCAGCACATCCCGTTTGACATTGCCGACGTGAATTTAAGCTACCAGCTTCTCGAAAGCACGGAAAACCAGATGGATGTGCTTCTAGTGGCGGTCAAGAAAGACAAGATTCTGAACCATACAAACGTGCTGGCGCAGGCGGGGAAGACGCCTGTGGTGGTCGACATCGACGCCTTTGCTTTGCAGAACAGCTTTGAGCTCAACTACGAGCCCGATGCTTCGCAGGTGGTCGCGCTGCTCAATGTGGGTGCGAGCGTGATGAATATCAACATCATCCGCGGCTGGACACCTCTTTTCACGCGCGACGTTTCCGTGGGCGGGAACCAATATACTGACGCGCTTCAAAAAGAGCTCGATCTGAGCTTTGAAGACGCCGAAAAATTGAAAATGGGCGGAAGCCTGCCGGGCGTGAACGAGGAGCAGCGCACGGCCATTCTGCGCTCGGTTTCCGACATTTTGATCCTGGAAATTCAGAAGACCTTCGACTTCTTCCGCGCGACGGCCAGCGGCGAAAATATTCGCCGGATTTACGTGGCCGGCGGAACGGCGCGCGTTCCCGGGTTGCTCGACCTGCTGAAGGAAGAATTTGCCATGCCGGTCGAGGAACTGTATCCCTTTCGAAAGGTTTCCATCGTTCCCGGGCGTCACGATGAAAATGAACTCCGGGAACTGGCGCCGCGCCTGGCCATCGCCGTAGGCCTGGCGCTGAGGAGTTTTGACACGCCATGATTCGGATCAACCTATTAGGCCAGGCGCGCCCCAAAGCCGCCAAGAGCACAGTACCGCTCGAGGCGACCATGCAGATCGTATTTGCTTTGCTGGCTATCGGTGTCGCGCTCGCGGTCTTGGGCATCACGTATTACCAACAGAAAACCGAGCTCGACCGGACGAACGCCAAGATTGCCGCCCTGCGAGCTGAAAGGGCGAGCCTGGAGCAGATCAAGCAGGACGTGGACCGCTTCGAAAGCCAGAAAAGCGTTCTTCAGCAGCGGATTGATGTGATCGAGACTCTGCAGAAGAATCGCAGCGGCGGCCAGGACCTGCTGCAAATGGTCGCCACCACCGTCGTGCGTGTCGATAACGTCTGGCTCACGTCGCTCAATCGCAGCGGCAATTCCATCGAACTGCAAGGCGAGGCGGGCTCGATCAATGCCGTGGCGAATTTCATTACACAGCTTAAGAGGTCCGGTTACTTCGACAACGTGGAAATCAAACAAGCCACCGAGGACGACATCGTCCAGTCGGTGGAGACCTATGGCTTCTCCATGAGCGCCGCCATCAGCCAGCAAAACCCTGCCAAGACACAGCCGACCGGCGCGATCCAAACTCCGCCGCCGGCCAAGGGAGGAAGGAGCTAATCATGGCGACCAGTTTTCGAGATTGGCCCTGGCCCCTGCAGGCTCTGTTCTACCTTGGCCTTGCCATCGTCCTAATTCTGGTAGGTTTCTACGTTCCGGGATTGCCGCTCAGCAACGTCCGCATGCAGCTTCAGAATGCCCAGGCTGAAATGAAACCGCTGGAAATGGACGTCCAGAACCTGCGCGTTTACAGGCAGCGCCGGGCCGAGCTGCAGTCGGAAATGGATGCGCTGCAAAAGCAGCTGGCCACCCTGCAAACAATCGTCCCCGAGGAGAAACAGACCGACCAGTTCATCCTCATGATTCAGAGCGCCGCGGTCAGCTCGGGCGTCAGCATACGAAAATTGACGGCGATGCCGATTGGGAACAAGCCGTATTACTTCGAGATGCCTTTCGGTATTGACGCAGATGGCCCTTATTATTCCGTACTGGACTTTTTTGCGCGGCTGGGACGCTTGTCTCGCATCATCAACGTCGGTGATTTGAAGCTCACCGCCGTTGCAAAGGGCAGCACGAACAAGTTCCGGATGACTCCGGGAACGTCGGTAAACGGAACGTTCACCATTACCACGTTCTACACGCAACCAGCAGCTGCACAGGCGACCCCGGTTTCCGGGCCCGCCGCGGCACGGCGATAGGGCGATTACGATGAAACTCGCAAACATATCCGCGAAACTCACACCGTGCGTGGCCATTTGCATGTGTTTAGCCGCCGGTCTTGCAGGGCAGAGCAAGCCGGCAAGCCCCGCCCACAAGTCGATAGCCAAAGCAGCCGCACCGAGCGCGCCGCCGGCCAAGGACACCCCGGCGGGTGCTGACTCCGCTCCTTCCGCGGAGAAAGCGCCGTCGGCTGGCAGGCGCGATCCATTCTCGCCCTTGATCAGCGAGAGGAAGGAAGGCGGCAACATGGAGCATTTGCCGCCCGGCAAGGCGGGACTGGTGATCACGACGGTAAGGGTGGACGGCACGGTGCGTTCGCAGGAAGGCATGATCGCTGTACTGTCGAATGCCGAGCAGCACGTGTATTTCGTCCGCGAAGGCGATCAATTGTACGACGGAGATGTGGACAAGATCGGTTTGGACGGGGTCACGTTTCGACAGAACTCGAAAGACGCGTTCGGAAAGCCGGTTGAGCGGGTCGTGACGAAGCGAATCTACGCGAGTGCAGGAGAGCAGCAATGATGATTGGGCGAGCATGGGGGCTGGGAGCGCTGGTCGTGCTCGGCCTAATATTGTCGAACGGGACGTTGTCGGCAAACGACGGCGCGGCGGTGCGTGTGAAGGCTCAGGCCAGCGACGGCATGGTGCGCTTGGAAGTGAAGGCGGATGTGCCATTTGAATACACCACCTATCGCGCCAGCGAGAGCCTCTATGTGATCGACCTGGCAGGTGTATCGGCGGGGGATGCGGCGGGTGTTCGCGTGGTTCCATCGGATCTTCTGAAAAGCTACCGGCTGTCGGCCTACACCGCGGGGGGCAAACCGGTTGTGCGGCTGGAAGTGCTGCTCAACTCAGGCGTGCAGCCGAAGCTGGAACGCACCGATGCCCAAGACTTAGACATTCTGGTTTCGCGGGACGCGAGCGCTGAGGCGGGAGCCGTGACACACCCGGTGATCCCCGCGGAGAAGCCTGCCGCGATTCCGGTGGCGATCAAGACTGCGGAAGGCAAGAGTGCGGAACCGAGCTTTGGCTCGATTCAGCAAGTGAACCTTGCGGAGAATGGCGACCAAACCAACGTGAACGTTCTCGGCTCGGGGCCGCTGAACTACCGCGCAAGCCATCTTCAGAATCCCGACCGGATCGTGCTCGATTTCTCGGGTTCGTCCCTGAATACATCCGTACGGCACATTGCCAGCAATCTGGACCCGGTACGCGAGATTCGCCTGGCGCAGTTTACCCCGGAGATTTCGCGGGTGGTAATCGATCTGCGGCAGCCAGCGCGGTACAACATCAATACGGCGGGAAATGCGGTTACGGTGGTATTCGAGCCGAGCCCGTCGGGAGGAGCGGCTGCGAATTCCGCGACCTCGCCGGAAACATCGAATTTGATGAGGACGAAATCCAAGATTGAGTCGCGAGCTCCAGAGCAGCTCACGCCGGTGAAGGCCGGAGAGGTACCGTTGCCGGCTGCCGCTCTGCCGGAGGGCTTGACGCAAAATTCCTCGGCGCTCGCCACCCGCGTTCCGGCAGCTCCGCAGTCACCCATGGAAGCAGCCGCGGTAGCAGCGACCCTGGCGAAGCCAGCTCCGGCATCGCAGCCGGCGGGTCCGGCAGCAGCTGAATCGCCGGCTCCGGCGCCAGCGGTTTCCATTGAGCCAAGGAGCACGTCGGCACAGCAAGCGCAGACTCCGGCGCCGGCGGCGAATGGCAAATATTCGGGTGAACCTATTTCGGTGAATTTGAAGGATGTTGATCTGCGGGACTTCTTCCGGTTGATCCACGAAATCAGCGGCCTCAACGTCGTGGTGGACCCGAGCGTCAAGGGTGCACTGACCATCGTGCTCGATGATGTCCCGTGGGACCAGGCCCTCGATATCGTGCTGCACAACAATGACCTCGATAAGCAGCTCGAAGGCAACGTTCTGCGAATTGCCACCAAAGATACCCTTCGAAAGGAAGCCGAGGAAAGCCGGGATTTGGCGCGAGCGCAAGCGGAAGCAGCCGACATCGTAACGACGACGCGGCGGCTCAGTTACGCCAAGGCCACGTCGATCGCCATCACCATGAAGAAATTTCTTTCAGCCCGAGGCGACATCCTGGCCGACGATCGCTCGAATACCTTGATCATCCGGGATATCCCATCGACGTTTCCCGTATTGGACAACTTGTTGCGCCAGCTTGACCGGCGGTCTCAGCAGGTGGAAATCGAGGCGCGCGTCGTGGCCGCCAACCGTTCGTTTTCTCGCGAGTTGGGGACCGAACTGGGCATTTCGACGAGGGCCGGAAATAATGCCGTGGCCGGAGACAATGCCGTAGGCGCCAGCCCGACAACCTTTACGCCGTCGCCGCCGGTGGTCGTCGGGACGGGCGGAACCAGCACAACCGGTGGTCAGATACCCCTTCTGACCAGCCTGGAGACGACAGTACCCACGAGCGGCATCCAGTATTTGTTTGCGTCGCCTAATTTCGCGTTGGATTTCGTGATTGATGCGGCGGAGCAGAGAGGCGTCGGCAAGCTGCTCTCGAAGCCCAAGGTCATTACGCAGAATAACGAGAAGGCAACCGTCAAGCAGGGGACCAAGATTCCCGTGCAGACGGTGGTAAACAACACCGTTTCGGTCCAATTCGTCGATGCGGTATTGGAACTCGATGTGACGCCGCAGATTACGGCCGACGGCACCGTATACATGGATGTGACCGTGCAGAACGACCAGATCGATCAGGCTATTCCCCGCGTGCAGGGCATTCCGGCAATCGATACGCAATCGGCGGAAACCAAGGTTACGGTCACCGACGGGGCGACCGTCGTAATCGGCGGAATTATCGTCACCCAGCAACAGACCGCCATCTCACAGGTGCCGCTTGTCGGCAGCATCCCGGTGCTTGGGAACCTGTTCAAGCACACGACGGTAAGCTCGACGTCGCAAGAGCTGCTCTTCTTCCTTACTCCCAGAATCCTTCCGATGTAACATAGTTGGTCGTGGAGTCTGACAGTTCAAATTCCCGCCGGAGCCGGATTGATCGGCTCCGGCTTTTCTTTTCCGAACTTCGCGCCGACGCGCTGCTGATATCCCATCCCGCGAACATCCGCTATCTCTGCGGATTTTCCGGCAGCGCGGGGTTGCTGCTGGTCGAAGCGTCCGGAAGCGTGCTGTTTACCGACAGCCGCTACACGTTCCAGGCGCGGGAGGAGGTTTCCGGCGCTCGAATCCACATAGCCAAGAAGGGACTGCTGCGGGCCGCCGGCGGAACTCTCCAGTCGCGAAAGGGGCGTTTATCTGTCGGATTTTCCAGCAGCCACCTGACCGTAGCTCAAATGGCTGTGCTTCGGAGCGCATCGGGTGGCCGAGTACGCTGGGCAACCGATGCGAATACTGTCGAGAAGCTTCGCGCCGCCAAAGACGATCAAGAGGTAGCCACCATGCGCGAGGCCGCGATACTGATTAGCAAGGTCTTTGAGAGTACTCTGCCCTCCATCGAGCCGGGCATCAGCGAGCTTGAGCTGGCAGGCCAACTGGAACTCACCATGAAGCGGCTGGGCGCCTCGGGTCCGTCGTTTGAGACGATCGTAGCCTCCGGGGCACGCTCGGCCTGGGCGCACGCGCACCCGACGCCTAAGCCGCTGCGGAAAGGCGAGTTGGTCGTGATGGATCAGGGTGCTATACTGCACGGCTACTGCAGCGATATGACCCGTACGGTCTTCCTCGGACATGCTCCCCAGAAGGTTCGTCGCCTCTATCGCGCCGTTCTAGAGGCCCAGGAAGCAGCCAAGAAGGCAATCCGACCCGGTGTAACGGCGGGAGCTGTGGACGCAGCGGCCCGAGGGGTTTTGAAACAGTATGGCCTAGCCAAGTACTTCACCCATAGCACTGGCCACGGGCTTGGCCTCGAAGTTCACGAAATGCCTCGAATTGGCCGGGGCGAAAAATTTATAATCCAGAAGGGAATGGTCTTGACGGTTGAACCTGGTGTTTACCTCGAAGGGTTAGGCGGGATACGCATCGAGGACGACGTCGTGGTGACCGAGACTGGATCATTGGACTTGACGACCGCTTCAAGAGAGTTTCTCGAACTCTAATGGCCAAGAAAACAAATCAAGCGGCGAGTCCCCTATCCGGGCGCGGTGTGGACCTCGCGGAAGTTGAGCGCCTGCTCGATTTCATGGAGGCGCACCATCTTGAGCAATTTGAATACGAACGAGACGGTTTTCGAGTTCTGCTTAAGAAAGCGTCCGCCCTATTGCCTGTGCCATCGCCGCCTGATAGTCGGCGCCCGGTGCTCGCAGAACACCCCAGCGCCGAGGCGGCGATGGCGGCCGCCGTTGCCTCTGCCTACTCACCCTCGTCGACTGGAGTTCGGTCGGCGGCCGAGAAGATGGAAGACCTCCACGTGATCAAGTCTCCGATTGTGGGCACATTTTATTGGGCCGCAAGTCCTGGCGCGGAACCATTTGTTACGGTCGGGGCCGGCGTCGAGCCGGGCCAGGTGCTTTGCATCATCGAAGCGATGAAGCTGATGAACGAAATCGAATCGGATGTTGCAGGGGAAGTGGCCAAGATTTTCCCGGACAACGGCAGCCCGGTGGAATATGGCCAGCCTTTGTTTGGCATCCGGCTGAATCGCAAGAACTAGTTTCGGGCCCTTCCCTACGGGACAATTTATCGCTCTTTCGCTTTGTAAATCACCGCGGATTTTTTTCAGGGTATACTCGCAATCGAATGTTCCGAAAAATCCTCATCGCCAATCGCGGAGAAATCGCGCTGCGTGTCCTGAGCGCCTGCAAGGAATTGGGCATTGCGACGGTCGCCGTATATTCCGAGGCGGACCGCCACTCGCTGCATGTGCGGTTTGCCGATGAGGCGATTTGTATCGGGCCTCCGCGGAGCAGTGAGAGCTATCTGAACATTCCTCAGGTAATCAGCGCGGCGGAGATTGCGAACGTCGACGCGATCCATCCAGGCTATGGTTTCCTCTCCGAGAATGCCAATTTTGCCGAGGTTTGCGAGGCGTCGCACATCACCTTTATCGGGCCTTCGCCCAATGTAATCCGCATGATGGGTGAGAAGGACCGGGCGCGCGCCGAGATGTCGGCGGCCGGACTTCCGATCATTCCGGGAAGTCCTGGAGTGGTCGCCGACGAGCAAGCGGCCAAACAAGTCGCGGCCGAGATCGGGCTTCCGGTGATGATCAAGGCCGCCGAGGGCGGTGGCGGGCGGGGAATGCGGGTGGTGCGCAAGCAGAGTGAATTCAGCGGAGCCTTTCAGACCGCGCGTGCCGAGGCGGAGCAGGCTTTCGGCAGCCCCCACGTATATTTGGAGAAGTTGATCGAGAGCCCGCGTCATATTGAATTTCAGGTGCTGGGCGACAAGTACGGTAACGTGCTGCACCTCGGAGAACGCGACTGTTCGATCCAGCGGCGGCATCAAAAAGTGCTCGAGGAATCTCCTTCACCGGTCTTGGACCCGGAAGCCCGCTGGGAAATTGGCCGGCAAGTGGTGAAGGCGCTGGAGCGAGTCCGCTATTCGAGCGCGGGCACGGTCGAGTTCCTTCGGGACGCGACGGGAAAGCTCTACTTCATCGAGATGAATGCCAGGATTCAGGTGGAGCATCCCGTGACGGAGATGGTCACGGGAGTCGACCTTGTAAAATCGCAGATACGCTTGGCCGCCGGCGAAACGCTTGCCGACGTGGTCGGGCGTGTGGAATTCCGAGGCCATGCGATCGAATGCCGGATCAATGCGGAAGACGCCGAGACTTTTGTTCCGAGTCCAGGACGTATCACGACGTTCCGCGTGCCGGGCGGTCCGGGAATCCGCGTTGACACCGCAGCACACGCCGACGCCGTGATACCGCCCTACTATGACTCGCTCATCGCCAAGCTGATCGCGCACGGCCACGATCGCGCCGAGGCCATCGCGCGCATGCACGGCGCGCTCGACGGCTTTGTGGTCGAAGGGATCAAGACCACGATCCCCTTGCACAAGCGCATCATTGCTTCTCCCGATTTCGTAGCCGGTAAGTTCGACACGCATTTTCTCGAACGGCAGCTGAGTGTGGAAGCAAAATAGCGGAGCCATGGATTGTTTCCTGCCCTTTACGCCGTTCTCGATCCGATCTTGACGCCTGAACCTGCCGGATTCGCTCGGAAGCTCGTGGAAGCAGGCGTACAACTGCTGCAGCTTCGGGACAAGCGCGGTTCCTCGCGAAGAATGTACGAACAAGCGCGGGAGTTGACCAGTCTGCAGACGCGCGGTGTCCGCATCATCGTCAATGATCGTCCCGATATCGCGGCGATGGCGGGTGCTTCCGGAGTCCACGTGGGCCAAGACGATCTCCCGGCGGAGGAAGCTCGCAAGATTTGCAAGCCGCCGCTCTGGGTGGGTGTTTCGACACATGACCTCAAGCAATTCAAGGAAGCGGAGGCAACTTCGGCGGATTATATTGCTGTAGGACCGATCTTCCCGACGGATACGAAAGAGAATCCCGACCCGGTTGTCGGCCTCGAGTTGTTACGTGCGGCGCGCCGGTTGACGCACAAGCCTCTG
>JBEKBP010000068.1:0-18488 GCA_050015335.1 Candidatus Acidiferrales bacterium
GTAATCGCTGAAACGATCGGTGCGTTCGCCGTCGTTGATCCCGCCACGGCTAAGAAATGCAGGAATATGGGCTCCTGAACGCTCGTTGAGATCGTGATCGTAGCACCGGCAGGGCATGACGCCGGATTCTGGACATAATAGACCGTGCTCCTCATGTAGTAGGAAATACCCACCCAGTTCGTGGGTCCTGCCAAAATGTTCCAGGTGTTCCCGCAATTATCCGAAACCGTAGGTTGCGGTATCGGCACGGAGTAGAAGTTGTAATAGTCTCCAAGGAATAGCAGCAGCGTGGAGGCGTTCGGATAGACGAACGGTCCTACGTCGTACGTCGTTGGATAGGTTGGGTCTGCGTTTGTTCCCCATGCACCCGATGACACGATCGTGGGCACCGGAGGATTCACTACCAGTGTGGCTGCTTTGCTGGCATTGGCCGAGGAATCCTCATAGCCCGCATACACATTAGGTGCCGTGCCATCGGTGCTCAACATGACAAACCGCATTGCGGACGAGCTTGTCCACCCTGGCCGTGAAGTGATTTCCCTGACTATATTCGTGACATCTATCGTGTGGGTGCAGGTGTTTTGTCCCCAGTTTTCCCCTTGGCAACTGCCATTGTCATCTGCCGTGCCACTGAAGGCAGCTCCGTCGTCTTGAGCAACTCCGTATACGCGGTAAGTGTAGATATTGCTGCTGCAGGGTGCTAATCCACAAATGGCATTGGTTGCATCGCCATTGCTGCTCACCAGTTGCAGGTACGCCGATTGGATCGTGTCACCCGAATTGGCGCCGACAGACGGAAATCGGTAGCCAGTAACCCAGGCAGTCGTCAAACCACTCCAACTCCCCACCAGATCGGCTCCACCGCCTTCTGGAGTGCTATGCCACCCGGTGCCATTTTGGCTGTTGTAGTAACCATCGTCGGCGTTATTAGAAATCTGAATCGTGTGAGAGACCAGAGAGCCTGTGCCGCCGCCACCGAGAGTTAGCGTCAGGGGAGCAGTCCCTGTGCCCACGTTGTTGGTAGCGCTCAGCGTCACGCTGTAGGTTCCCGACGCACCCGTGGGAGTCCCGGAGATCAAACCCGAGCCGGTATCGACCGTAAGTCCTGCGGGCAATCCCGACGCACCGAAACTGGTCGGGGAGTTGGTAGCCGTAATCTGATAAGAGAAAGCGGTTCCTACCGTTCCGTTGGCCGTGCCGCTGCTGGTGATCACCAAGGCCACGGTCACCGTCAGGGTCAGAGGCCCGCTGCCTGTGCCCCCGCTGTTGGTAGCGCTCAGCGTGACGTTAGAGGTTCCCGCACCCGTAGGAGTCCCGGAGATTAAACCTGAAGCGGTATTCACCGTAAGCCCTGCAGGCAATCCTGACGCACCGAAACTCGTAGGCGTGTTAGTGGCCGTAATCTGATAGGAGAAAGCCGTTCCTACCACTCCGCTGGCCGTGCCGCTGCTGGTGACAACCGGGGGAGGCAAGTTTACTGTTAGGGCCAGGGGTGCGTTGCCTGTGCCCCCGCTGTTGGTAGCACTCAGCGTGACGCTAGAGGTTCCCGTACCTGTGGGAGTCCCGGAGATTAAACCTGAAACTGTATTCACCGTAAGACCTGCGGGCAATCCCGACGCACCGAAACTGGTGGGTGAGTTGGTAGCCGTAATCTGATAGGAGAAAGCTGTTCCCACCGTGCCGACAGCCGTGCCACTGCTGGTGATAACCGGGGGAGGCAAGTTTACCGTCAGGCTCAGAGGCGCGTTGCCTGTGCCTCCGCTGTTGGTGGCACTCAGCGTGACGCTAGAGGTTCCCGCAGCCGTAGGAATCCCGGAGATCAGACCCGAGACGGTATTCACCGTAAGACCTGCAGGCAATCCCGACGCACCGAAACCGGTGGCTGAGTTGGTAGCCGTAATCTGATAGGAGAAAGCTGTTCCTACCGTGCCGACAGCCGTGCCACTGCTGGTGACAACCGGGGGAGGCAAGTTTACCGTCAGGCTCAGAGGCGCGCTGCCTGTGCCCGCACTGTTGGTAGCACTCAGCGTGACGCTAGAGGTTCCCGCAGCCGTAGGAGTCCCAGAGATCAGACCCGAGACGGTATTGACCGTGAGACCTGCGGGCAATCCCGACGCACCGAAACTGGTGGGTGAGTTGGTAGCGGTGATTTGATAGGAGAAAGCTATCCCGACCGTTCCGCCAACCGTGCCACTGCTGGTGATCACCGGCGGCGCCAACGTCAGGGTTACCGTCAGGGTCAGGGGCGCGCTCCCTGTACCCGCGCTGTTGGTGGCACTCAGCGTGACGCTAGAGGTCCCCGCAGCCGTAGGAGTCCCAGAGATCAAGCCTGAAACCGTATTCACCGTGAGACCTGCAGGCAATCCCGACGCACCGAAACTGGTGGGTGAGTTAGTAGCCGCAATTTGATAGGAGAAAACCGTCCCCACTGTTCCGCCGACCGTGCTGCTGCTGGTAATCACCGGCAGCCCGGTGCTGCTAGTGGTGCTGCCACCACCGCAGCCGGTGAGAACCAGAATCAGTGCTGCAAGTACCGCACACGGTATCGAGTACCTTAACCGGCGGAAGTGCCCCCTCCACAATGCAGTGACACCCATGATAGACAAACGAGAATGCCGCCCTTCCTCAAACCGGCCTGGATATTCGATAGGGCTCAAATTGGGAATATGAGCTAAGAGAGCTTGATTCATGGTTTATCGCGGCCACATCCTTCTCCCCCAGGACACCCACGACAGAAAAGAACTGCTCGATGCTTTGCGACGTCTAAGTTGCGTCCTACTCAATTCGCAGACCGGAAAACAAGAAACCAAGCGCCAGGAAATCTGGCGGCATGGGGAGCCCAAGGTCATCCGAGCGACTGCGGGACCGAATGGATCGGAAATCTCTGCGCCCGAATGTGTCAGCCCACAGAGGGGATTGCCATCCTGGGAGAACGCGGCAACCAGATCGCTGCCGAGCTGACCGTTCGCGCCAATTACGGCTACCCTTTTTAGAGCGTGCTCTCCATGGCGTGAATTTCGATGCCGTTGTCGATCGCCTTGAATGTTCCCATGTTGGAATAGAGCGGGTTGTCCCAGTCTTCAAACTTGTCCATATTCTCGATCAGGTTCAGCACGATGGATTTCAGATTGTCTGCCGGGTGGAAACTTAGGACGTTCTTTGCTTTCTCGATACTGACTTTGTAATTGCGAAAGTCCTGAATATGCTTGATGACGAGGTGGATCGACGAGCCCATCCGCTCCTCAATCGCTCCTTTGACCAGGTCGCCGACTTCTCCGACCGTGTAGTTGCCCGACGCGACGTTAAAGACCCCCGAAATCTTGTGGTTTGCTTCGATGGCACGGATGTAGGCCGTCACAGCATCCCGTATGCTCAGAATGGGCCTCCAGATGGAGGGATTGTTGATGGTGATCGTGCGGTCTTTCATGGCGTTCTTAAACATGGTATTGATGATCAGATCCAAACGCATGCGCGGGCTGTAGCCCGAAATCGTTCCTTTTCGCAGCGAGATGACCGAGAAATTGTCGTCGACCAGTTGCAGAGCAGCCTGCTCACCCTGCAGCTTGGAAATGCCGTAAGGATAGCTAGAGCTCACCGAGCGCGTCTCGTCGTATAACTCGTTTTCCGTGTACCCGTACACGGAGCAGGAACTCGCGTACACATATCTTTTTACCTTGGCCCTCTTGGCCGTGTAAGCCAGATAGGCCGGAGCGGCGGCGTTGAACACGAAGTTCTTGCTGGGTGAATATTCCGCCATGGGGTCGTTGGAAAGACCCGCCAGGAAGACGACTTGGTCATAGGGCTCCAGATCCTCTTCGGTAAGCTGAAAGATGTCCTTGTTTAGGATCCCGACTTGCCGAGGCAAGTGATTGCCAAACCAGAACAGATCAACGACGTCAACTTTGTACCCCCGATCAAGCAGTTTGGGGATCAGGGCGGAGCCAACATACCCAGCACCGCCGGCGATGAGGAGTTTCACAGTCCCTCCTTAAATTTGGTGGAGTCTCACTCGAAAACTCAAAATCGTACCGGGCTCCCGTCACGTCGGAACGAAACACCGGCAAAGAGAAACCGCAGTTCGACAAGAAGGCATGAGCCAAAAACCGATGCTCGTCACTTCGGCAATGCGTTGGGATTCCGCGGAGGGATTTGGCGCAGGATCCTCGCGGGGTTTCCGGCAACGATCGTGTTCGCGGGCACGTCCTTGGTAACCACGCTCCCGGCGCCCACAATAGCGTCCTCTCCGATCGTGACGTTGGCCAGAATCGTTGACCCTGATCCGATCGAAGCGCCCTTCTTTACGAAGGTCTTTTCAACCTTCCAATCCGCTTCCGTCTGCAACTGGCCGCCGGCCGTAGTCGCGCGAGGGTGCGAGTCGTTGATGAATGTCACACCGTGGCCAATAAAAACGTTGTCCTCGATGGTGACGCCCTCACATATAAAAGTATGGCTGGATATTTTGCAGCGCCGCCCGACAGAGGCATTTTTCTGAATCTCAACGAAAGCCCCTATCTTTGTTTCATCACCGATTTGACAGCCGTACAGGTTAATGAATTGGGAGAGTTTAACGGATTGGCCTAGTTTGACATCCGGCGCGATGGAGCGGAATTCGTTCACAGGCGGACCAGCTCCCCTCTCTTTTGGATCGATGCCTCGGCAGCTTCCAGCATACGCACGACTCGCAACCCCGAGTGGCCGTCGTTGAAGGGAACCTGGCTCTTCATGATGCAATCGGCAAAATATTTCAGTTCTACTTGTAGCGCTTCTAACTGTTCCACCTGAGGGGCCCACATATCGCCGGTGCGGTAGCTCACCAGCAGATTGCGCAGTCCTTCTCCCGAATCGATTTGAACGCCCTTGTCGTACACGCGTATCTTTTCATCCGCTACCAGATCGTTCCAAACGACCATCCGCTTCTGTCCGCCGATCAACGTGGTCCGGATCTTTACCGGTGAGAGCCAATTGACGTTGATGTGCGCGATAACATTCCGCGGAAAGTAGATCGTCATGAACGCAACGTCCTCGACTCCGTTCAGGTGCCTTTCACCGGTTGCCACGATGGCCTCCGGTTCACCCTTAATGATGTGATCCATGATGGCCAGGTCATGCGGCGCGAGGTCCCAGATCACGCTGACGTCGTGCTGGAACAACCCCAGGTTCACGCGCAGTGAATCATAGTAATACAGATCTCCCAGCGTACCGCTTTCGGTCAATTCCCGAATCTTGCGGACCGCTCCGGTAAACAAGAATGTGTGATCCACCATGATCGTCAGTTTCTTGCGAGCAGCCAGTTCGATAAGCTCTTCTGCTTGGACGGCACTCGAAGTAAACGGCTTCTCAATGAAGACGTGCTTCCCATTTTCGAGAGCCAGTTTGGCCAGCTCGTAGTGAGTCCAGACGGGCGTAATCACGGCCACAGCATCGATTTCGGTGGATCGAAGAAGTTCACCAGGATCCGATACCGTCTTGACGCCCGGCCAAGCCTTCTGGGCACGGGCCCGCGCTGCCGGACTCATGTCACACACCATTTCGGTTCGCGTGCAGTCTAGTCCCTGCAAATTGCGGACGATATTGGGCCCCCAATAGCCGTAACCGATCACACCCACCCTAATCATTTAGATCCTCCAAGACACGGGGGGAAAACGCTAGAAGCCTAAAGGACGTAATGTCGACACTCGCACTGTGTCAACCGGCTCGAGCGACCGAAGAAAAACCCGGACAACAATTGGGATTGCTTCCAGCACCAGGCAGTCGAGGTCGGGAAATCTTGAATCCGCCTTCCGCGCGCCCTTCAGAAAGCACCGTCACCGGTGAAAATCGCCAACGGAGTGGCCAGAAGGATCTTAAGGTCGAGCCAAAGCGACCAGCTCTGGGAATACCGCAAATCCAGGCGGACCATATCGTCAAAACAGGTGCGGCTTCTGCCACTCACTTGCCACAGTCCCGTGACGCCCGGCTTGATCTCAAGAACCCGGCGCCGGTGCCAAAAATCATACACTTCAAATTCGTAGGGCACCGGGGGACGCGGGCCCACCAGAGACATTTCACCGCGCAGGACATTCCAGAATTGAGGACATTCGTCGAGACTCGTCTTGCGCAAGAATCTCCCGATCGGCGTAACCCGCGGATCATTGGTAATCTTGTAAACAACAGGCTCGGCACCGTTATTGTTTTGCTGCCCGGCTACTTGGCCCCCGATGAAACGCTGGACATATTCGCGATGGATCTTGGGGTCATTGTTCGCATACATCGTGCGGAATTTAAGGCACTTGAAACGCTTTCCAAACTGTCCGAGCCGTTCCTGCTCGAAAATGACCGGCCCTTTTGAATTGAGCTTGATTGCCAGAGCGATTATCGCCAGAACGGGTGAGAGAATCAGCAGCAATGCGGCGCCGCCTACGATGTCCATGCCGCGCTTGACGATCCTGGGGAGACGCTTTCCGGACCTTTCCCGGGAAAGATCCGGATAGAGCTTGATGTCAGCCTCCCGAACCGATTGGCCTTTATCCCAACTCTCTGGGAAAAAGTGCACGCTAATGCGAATATTCGCCGCGGACTTGTGATCGAAATTATCGTGCAAGGCCGCCGAAACCTTGGAATGCAAGACCTCGGTAACAACAGGGCCTTTTTCTTCCAGGTTGATCTCCGTGAAGATCAGGGCCAGAATCGACTGCTCCTCGTACCAGCCGATAATGTCGCTCTCTCGAGCGGCATCAGAGACGATCGAGGTGAGTCTCTTGACAAAAGGCGCCTCGGCGCCATTTTTGTGCATCGCGCGTAAATCGAGCAGCATGAGAACAAAAGGGTTCTTCGAACGCTCTGCCCGCCGGCGCTCGAGGGTCAGAATGGCGTGAAAAACTTCCTCTGTCAGAATGTCTTTTCGCCCCGTCGGCGCCTCGCTGAAACGCGAGGACATCCTCCCATCGCCCTTTTGCTGTGCACCCCGGCCCCCGCGAGGGGGAGGGGCTAATCTGCTAGGCGCCATATAATCTCCGTGGTCTTAGACTCCAACCAACATCCCGGAAGCCTCCGAAACCGGCTCGCTGAGGCCACCGTGACGCCGAGAACCTCTCCAGATGGGACATCCTAGGCAACCACTCCTTCCGGTAACGCGTAGGACGTCATCGATTCGGCAACCGCCGGTTGAGCAAGGCCGAGGGGTCTCACGCAGGATCGGTCGATCTCTAAAGCAACCGATCGCCGAAGCAGAGAAACCGACACGACGATGCGATGATTTCCTTTGAAACTAATGAGAATGCCTTCCAGTCCCCGTAGAATGTCACTCTCGATCCGAATTTTCTGGCCGAGCTCAAGGTAGGGCCAAGGTTCGGCATGGAAACCCGATGAAACGACTTTTTGAATGGCAGCAATTTCGCTGTCGTCCACGGGAAGGGGAATTCTTCCCCGCCCGACTACAGCAATTACCCCCGGAGTAATCAAGATTGGCAGGCGCTTGGCCGCATCGAACTGGCAAAAAACGTACCCAGGAAACAGAGGAGCGCTTAGCTCTCTCGGTTTCGCCATCCTGCGCTTTCTCACCTTATAAGTGGGAAGAATGGTCTGATAACCTTTGCCCGAAAGTATTGCAGCCGTCGAGCTCTCCCACCGAGTCCTGACCTGGAGTGCATACCATCTCTGACTCTCTGCTCCAGGGCTCATGATTAATTGTTGAAGACCTTGTAGTTCCATCCTTGATCCGCCACCCCCGCCTAAACTACCGCCATTGAGACCGTCGAACCGGTCGCTATAAACCATCGCAACTTGACTGCCAGACGTCCTGTCAGAATAAGGTGGGGTCAATTCCGGTAACGTCCCCGCACTGCGTTCACAACAAGGAGGTTAATAGTCTGCGGTCGGTTATGCTCCGCTGGAAAAATTGGGACGATAAGCAAACTTCCGTCTCAAAAGGTGAAAACTCTTGCCACCATTTGTCCATGTAAGTTCCATCAAGTAGTCTCGCAATGGATGCCTGACTGACACGCTATTTGGAATCCGCACAGCGTGTTAGAGCCACTTCCAGCGTCGAAGACTTGATCCCCAATCTCATTGTGAGTATCAGGCGAGGGCGCAATTTGGCGACATTCTACGTCGGAAACCTGCTCGAACAACCTGTTTGGCGGCTCTCAAGGGGCTTCCAAAACCCCAGGAGGCTTGCACCGGGGCAATGGCGTATGCTTTTGCACACGCTGCCAGGCGCAAATACATCGGGGCTATCGAAATACTTCGCTCTGCCGGGCGGCGGCTGTGAAAAAACCTAGGCCTCGGGTCAGGCTGTGCGCTGGTTAGCCGGACTCGCGGGAAAAAGCCCTTGGAATAGTGGGGCGGCCTGATGTGGGTGCGGGGGGTAGGTTTCCCGAGCTAAGACCCAATCGCTGAGCGACGACTGTGGCACATGCTAGAGGATTGCTCGGACCCATTCGATTCAGATTGCCCGTTGCCACGCACTTGGCCGTTTCCTCGGCCACGCATATTGCACAAAAAATCCACGTGAGCGCCGCATCTACAGGGCATGGATCGAACTACAGGGCATGGATCGAAACAGAAAAGGCTCCTTACTCCCATGGAATCAGTCCGTTAACAATCCGGTCCGCCCGAAGAGCCAGGGTGCTGGACTTTGCGTGCGCCCGAGCCTGACAGAGGTGACAGACTTGTCAATAACGGAAGGTTTCCAAGCTGTCGACTCAGTTTCGTCCGTTCTTTGACTCGCCGTAGCCATTTCCGTAACCGTAAGCACCATAATAATGCGAATCCTGCAGGTGAGACTCGGCAACGGAGTTGAGCACGACCCCGACGATCGCTCTTTTCTCGATTTCCCGGCGCGCTCGTTGAGCGGCTTCTGTCGGCGTCACGCCAGCCTTCACAACCATCAGAATACCGTCGCAGAGATCGGCCAATATGCTGGCGTCGGCCACCGGAAGGCAAGGTGGAGAATCAATGATGACCCAGTCGAAGATCGGTGCCATTCGGTCCAGCAGCAATTTCAACCGGCCGTTTGAAAGTAACTCGCTTGGATCGGCAACCTCGCCCCCGCCAGCGATTAAACAAAGATTCTCGTCGGGGCCGTTTTGTATGGCGACGATCTCGTCAGCCTCACCACGAAGGTATTCCGCCAATCCCGGAGAACTGGGGGCGCCAAACGGCACGTGCAGCCGCGCGCGTCGAAGATCGCCGTCGATCATCAATACGCGGCGATCAGGCTGGCGGACGATGGCCTGAGCGAGGTTCGAGGTCACAAATGTCTTGCCATCGCCCGGCAGCGCGCTGGTCACCAACAGCGTGCGGAGCGATTGATGGGCCCTGATCTGATAGAGCCGCGACCGCAGAGTGCGGAACTGCTCAGCACAATGCTCGCTCAACTCCGGATTGAAGAACACGTTGACATTGGGGTCCAGGTGCCACTCCGGATGCGCACAACGGGTGCGTAAGTCATCAAAGCGCAGATAATCGGCAGCAGAAGGGCCTGCAGAAAAGGCGCTAGAGCTCAGGTCGGCAACGTCTGAGGGCGGGCCGCTCTTCCAATCAAGGGATGGGACCGCTCCTCCCAGGGACACCGGCTCAACGCCGGTTGTTTCAACCGTGTCCTTCTCCTGCTTGGCCTTCTTCAGAGCTTCGTGAATCCGACTCATGGCTTCCTTTCGCGGGTTGACACAGGGCTTACGTGACGCAAGCGCCCAAGCAACTCATCCAAGTTTTCGATCAGTGTCCTTGTGTCCACCGACTGCCGGTCTTCGATAGAGGATCCCGAAGATGCAATGGGAGCGCTCTCATCGAGCTGAAATTCATGTGCTACCTCCTCCACCAGGTGATAGGGGACGGGGCGCACGCCATCGACATAGGAGTTGATGAGCGAATGCTCGCAGAGCAAGTTAACGACTCGGGGAATGCCGCGTGAATATAGGTACACCGATTCGATCGCTTCTTTCGAGAAAATCGGCTCCCCGTTGGCGCCGGCAATGCGCAGCCGCTCGGCGATATAACCCGAGGTCTCCTCAAAGGAGAGCGGAGCCGTCTTGCAACGAAGGGTGATTCGTTGACGCAGCTGGCGTAACTGCGGCATTTTCAGCTTGTCTTCCAATTCCGGCTGGCCCGCCAGTACAATCTGAATCAGTTTCTCCGTCGTCGTCTCCAGATTCGTCAACAGCCGGATTTCTTCCAGTACCTCGAGAGAAAGGTTTTGGGCCTCGTCCACGATGAGAACCGCCGTACCGCCTGCACGATAGCGGTCCAGAAGCCACTGATTCAGCCGCAGCAGAACCAGACTCTTCTCGCGCGTCTGACAGGGAATCTCGAAATCGGCCATGATAAAATCAAAAAGCTGGTCGACATCCAAGCGGGAGTTGAAGATATAGGCGGTTGCCACGCGTTGCCCGCGCAGCCAGTCAAGTACGTGGTTGACCAGCGTGGTCTTTCCCGTACCCACTTCGCCCGTCAGAAGGATAAATCCCTTCCGGTTTTGAATGCCGTAGGTCAGCCCTGCCAGAGCTTCTCGGGTCGACTTGGTCCGAAAAAGATAGCGCGGATCCGGATTGACGTTGAACGGGCTCTCTCGCAACCCGAAGAATTGTTGATACATAATCTGCCTAGGCCCTCACGCTTTCAGTGAGTTTGCCGCCAGTTAATATCTGAGTCTGCGAAGGCTTGGACGTTCTCTCTGTTAGAGGTTGTATGTCGGGAAGGATTGCGAGCACCGGCAAGCGAAGAGCAAACTCCACATCCTTCTCGTTTCGCATCCGAGTCGTAGTTCTATACAACTCCTGGAATAAAGCCAGACCGACCCCCAGTGCAAGTCCGCCACCCAATCCTCCTAAGGCAAATAGAGGGCGCTTCGGAGACGAAGGCTTGTCTGGTAGATTGGCCGGATCGAGTACGCGAAATCGCTCGCTTTCCTGTTTGCGCTCGAGTTCAGATGCCATCTGAGAGTCGTCGCGTTTCTTCTGCAAGTCGTTGTATGACTCAAGTGCTGCCTGATAGCCGCGGGTGAGAGCCTTGTATTGTTGCTCAATATCGGGACTCGATTGGACACGGCTCTGATAAAGTGCGATTTGCTGTTTAATCTTCTCCTGTTCCTTTGTTTTCTCAGCAATCACCTGGTCATGTGAATGGATTTCCGCTCGCAACTGTGTGATTTGTTCGGGTTCTATGGATGCCTTGGCGGGCTTCTCGGTGTCGGTGGGGGGCTTCCGGGCGTTATTTTCCGCCATCTGTTTTTGAAAGTTCTCCAAATCCTTCCTCGCCTTGACTACGTCCGGGTAATTGTCGGTGTATCTCGATTGAAGGCTCGCGAGTTGGTTTTGCAACGTAACCAGCTGTTGGTCAATTGCCTCGGGATCATGACCGCTCTGGGCAGCTTTCCAATTTGCCAGCTGCTGCGCCAGCATCGATTCGGCATAACTTTTGTCCTGCTGCGCGCGGTAGAGCGCCTGCGTTGCAGCGTCCAACTGCGAAGTCATGCCGGTCAGAAGATTCAGATTCGTCGCCTCTTCGTCCGGAAGCGCTCCCAGGTACCGGCTTTCGAATGCGGCTAGCTTGGCATCCTGCGCGTCGAGCTTCGTCTTTGCTTCGGTCAGCTGCTGAGACATAAATTGGGTGGTCGTCTCGGAGTGCTGTTGGCGAAGTCGAATATTTTCTTCGATGAACATCGAGGTAACCGCAGCCGATACCGCCTGGGCGTTTCGCGGATTATCCATCGTTACTTTCACGTAGAAGCCGGGCAAACTGCCAGAGCCGGTTTCAGCCATGGGAACCACGGGCGTCACATCGATCGCGTCACCCAGACGGTCAATCAATGTGTCCATCGATACCCGTCCGATGTCGGAAGGATACAAGCCAAACTGGTGGATGAGCGGCTCCAGGCGCGTGCGGCTCAGGATTTGTTGCTGCATGCTGGCCAAACGTTCGTTTACACCCGTGGTGTCGATGGGCTTGACGAAATCCGACGGCACGGTCGGCTGTTCGACAAGCACCAACGTGGTTGATTCATAACGGTTTGGCAACACGAGTGAGACGCCGTAACCGGCAATGGGCCCGATGAGGGTCAGTGTGACAATCAAAATCCAATGTCGGCGAAGCATTGCCAAATATTCTGAGGGAGTCAGTTCACGCTGAGCCATTCAAACCTCTTTCTGCCGTTTTCAAAACACGCGCCTAAATCAAAATGGAATTAAGCGGCTGTTCCAGCCCAATCCGACCGAAATCTGGTTCTCTAAATAGCTGGTGCCGCACGTAGGTCCTATACAAAAGCTCGAGGTTGAGTTCTGAAATTGAGCCTGATAGGACAGGTTTACGCTCAACGTTCTGCTCAACGGACGGTTGATGTTCGCACCCGCAAACCAATAATCGTAGGTCTGAGAGGAAGGAACGGTCCCTCCCCCATCGAGTGTTACAACGTCGAGTCCAGTGTTGCGTGAATATCCGAAATTGATTCCGCCTCCCGTGGTACGCGTCAATTGACGATGGACCGATCCGGTAACGTTGTCGGTCACCGCTCCGGCCAGTACTCCCGACCCTTCCGTCACCCAATGGCTGTAGAAAGCACTCAACGCTGCTCGCCGCATCTGGTATTGAAGACCTGTATTGAGTGTCCAATAAAGCTGGGTCGTGTTGCTGGTAGCAGTGGTTGTTACAGCGGATCCGGCGCTGGTCGGAATCGCAATGAGCGAGGTGACGAATTCAGGACCTCCCGAGATTTGAAAAGCCAACTTGCCAGTGACTCGCCGCCCGTAGGACACCTCCACGATGTTGGTGTTGATCGGCTGGTCGAAGTTGCTATAACGGATTGCACTAAACGAATAGGAAACTGCGACGGTGTCTTTCCGGGTCCACTGATAACTATACCCGGCAGAAGCAGTCACGATTCCGGCATTCAGCAAATTCTCGTCGAAGTAATCCAAAAGCGAGTATCCACCCACAAGGGTGAACGAAGAACGAGGCGTCAGAAGTGTATTGATCTGGGTCACAAAGGAATTCGTCAAGCTTTGGCCTTCACCGGTAAGGATCGACTGCCCGGGAACATAAGCTGTACCCAATCCAAGAGATCCATTACTTAGAGTTCCTGTGCCGGGCACCGTCACTCCAGGTACTCCGCCGAACCCGTAACTAGACTCGGGCAAATAATCGAGTTGGTCTAAAAATGAGATCTTTACCCTGTGGAAGGAATAGGTGTCTCTAAAACTCAGCCCCTGCACAACTTCGTCGGAGACACTACTCTCGTTAGAAATCATCCCGCCGCCCGTATAGCTCAACGCCATATCCGAGTTGCCTGCTATCCGGTGGAGGTCGATTCCACCGTACAACGAGGTCCAAGCGGTCCATCCGATGTTGCTTGCTGTCGCACCGACAGGGTTTGAGTCCGCTGTCGCACTCGCAGAAAAGTGGGGTTGCCAATAGCTATGCGAAATTGCCGGGGCACCCAAGGAGAGGTATTGCGCTCCTGCCAGCGGACGGGTATCCGGCGCAAAATCGCTCGTGCCCGAATCGCCGTAGCCTGCCGGATTCGCCACCGACGAATCATACGCCGGGATAGGTGCAGACGACTGATCTGCAGGCTGCTGTGCCGATGGTTGCTGCTGTGCACCAACAGCACACACGTTCACGAGCACGATCCCCAAAGCCGCACTTAAGCTGTAACGCAAATAGCGCATTCTGCTCCTCCTACGGAACAACAATGGTGTCACCGGCTCTGAGCAATATGTTCTGGCCCGCTTCCTTGAGAGCCTTCTTGTAATCGAAGGGGTATTTCGACTGTTTTCCATTTTCAACGCGGAGAACGTATATTTTCTTCAGGCTGGCGTATGGCGTGAATCCGCCCGCGCTGGATAGCCCCTGAAGCACCGTCATGTTGGGCAAGAGCGGATAGGCGCCCGCACGAATCACTTCTCCAAGAATGTATATTCGCTGGCTGTTGATTTCTCGAACGATAATCGTCACCTCGGGATCAGCCACGAATTTCTTCAAGCCGATGGTGACTTGAGTGGCCAACTGCGTGGGGGTCAAGCCAGCTGCCTGCACATCATTCAATAGCGGCAGCGAGATCTTGCCGTCCGGGCGAACCGGAACCGTTCGCGTCAGCTCAGTTTCCTTCCATACGTCAATATCCAGGACATCTTGCGCCCCAATTATGTAGTTTGGATCGTTGGTTGCAGGACCTTGAACCGAGCCGTTCGCATGCGTCGCAGCGCCGCTCGGCGTCGAGCTCGTGCTGCTGTTCTGTTGAGCCCGCGCCGATGTTGCTACCGCGAGCATGGCTATCAACATCCAAAGCCTGCGATTCTTAAATCTCACTGTGTCATCCACCTCTCTCAATTTCAGAATCCTTCAATCCAATCTGTTTCAACTTGGACAGCAGGGATTTGTAGCTAATCTGTAAGTCCTGGGCGGCACGTTTCCTGTTCCACCGGGTTCGTGCCAAGGCCTTTAGAATCAATTCGCGCTCGGCCTCCCGCGATGCAGCCTGAGACGCTGCCTTTAGAGACTGCTTGAACCCGTCCCCTGCCAGCACGGGCTGCGGCTGAGTCGGCTCTACCGCTAGATTTGATACCGCGAGTTGCTCGTCGCCAAGGGCCACGATACTCTGTGCCACGTTGTCGAGTTCCCGGACGTTCCCAGGCCAATTGTGACGCAGAAACAGGCGCAGAGTCCTGGGGCTCAAGGAAGGACGTGGTCGATCCAACCTAGCGGCGTGTTTTGCTAAGAATAGATCGGCCAGAAGTGGTATGTCTTCCTTGTGCTCCCGGAGCGGCGGCAACTGCAGGCACACGCCGCCTATACGGTAGTAGAGCTCACTCCGAAAGCGCTGTGCCTGCATCTCGTGTTCGAGGTTCCGGCTGGTTGTTGAAATGATACGTGCCGTCAGGACTCCTGCGGAAGGTTTCGCGTCGCCGTCTGGCAAGGCTTGCATAAGAATCCGCTGGCATGCCGAATCGAGCTCACCGATCTCATCAAATAGTACCGTGCCCACGGAATTTTTGCTCTTTTTTTCCCCATCCGCTGTGCAGCCACCCATTTGGGCCGACAGTGCTTCTGGGGTGATCGAAGAGCAAGTGATCTTGAGGAGCGCTTCCTGGGAGGATGCCGAGAGAGCGTGAATACGGTGCGCAAGCATCTGCTTGCCCGTGCCACTTTCGCCAATGAGCAGGACGGGGATGCGAGTCGGCGCGATCTCTTCGACGATGGCTTCCAGTGTAAGCATGGCGGGGCTCAGCCCGCTGACAAAATCACGGCCCTCCATAGCCCGCTCGCCCGTCTCTTTGCGCCTTAAGGCTTCCTGCATATCCAAACCCGTATTTACCTCAAAATTGCCCTAGTGGCATCCATGCTCAGTATGCAAGCGTGATGCCAGGGACTGGTCAAATAAGTGCCACTGGTATGTCGGTGCTCTAATATAATTAGAATCAGCATGTTACCTTCAGATCAGGCCCCTATCTAATTGCGCAACAGTCCAATCGAGTTCCACCAAACGGCAAAATCATGTCTCTTGGGCGGTCTTTTCTTGACTGAAAAAGGCACGAAACCTGGAGAATCGGGACGTTTTATGGCCATTCTGCACATCAAAAGGGAACAAGACTGCCACCTTTTACACATCTAGCCAGGCTGGACTATGCATGTAGGAAAGGTCGAAGTTTGGATAGCAGCTGCTGGCGTTAGTTAGCCCAGCAAAGGCGCTTGCCAGATCACCATGGCATTGCTCGGCTCAGGCCTGGTTCGATACGGCATCGGAGCCTGCGGATAAGTGCCAGGCTCACGCGCCGGAGCTCTACTTATCTATAGTCTATCGCCGCGATCTGCGATGACCGCATCAGGTTTCTCCTAGCGCTCGCCGTCTCCAGATCCATGCGCGTTCCCGTCTGTACCCAGTAACCGAGAGACACGCGCGATGGGCGCGATGGGCGCGATGGGACAAACTATTGCGATGCGTTGCCGTTATTGCGACAATCGAAAATCTGAGTCGCCGGCTGAATACCGGGACAGCGAATAGCATGCTGGAGGAGTTATGAAGGGAGTAGTCCTGGCGGGTGGAACAGGTAGTCGGTTAAATCCGCTTACGCGCGTCACCAACAAGCATCTGCTTCCCATCTTCGACAAGCCCATGGTCTATTACCCGATCCAGACGCTGGTGAACGCAGGAATCGAGGAAATTCTGCTGGTAACGGGAGGCAAGAATGCGGGCGATTTTCTTCGCCTACTTGGCAATGGCCGCGATTTTGGACTGAAGCACCTCAACTATACCTATCAGGAAGGCGAAGGTGGAATTGCGGAAGCCCTGAGTCTTGCGGAGTTTTTCGCCGGCGGCGAGCCGGTCTGCGTCATCTTGGGAGACAACATCATCGAAAACAATATTTGCCAAGCCGTAGAGAACTTCCGAACGCAAAAGGATGGTGCGAGGATCATTTTAAAAGAGGTGACCGATGCACAGAGATTCGGGGTGGCGGAGGTTCAGGGGAAACGCGTTTTGGGGATTGAAGAGAAACCCAAATTCCCCAAATCGAATTACGCGGTGATCGGCGTGTACCTGTACGACTCGACGGTTTTTCAGAAAATTCGGCGCCTGAAACCATCCGGAAGAGGTGAACTTGAAATCACCGATGTGAATAACTTCTACATCGACGAGGGCAGGCTGGGCTATGACGTCCTTGCCGGTTGGTGGACGGATGCGGGAACATTCGACTCTCTCCTCCACGCTAACAAATTGGTGGCAGAGACGGGGGCGAACAAATTGGCGGTCAAAGAGAACGTGTCCCGTCAGGTGGTAACTCTGTGAAGATTTTCGTGACCGGTGGGGCAGGCTTCATCGGCTCTAATTTCATCCGGCATGTTCTCTCGCTCAAGAAAAACCATTCGATCGTCAACTTCGACAAGCTCACGTATGCTGGAAATCTCGCCAATCTCGAATCCGTCTCACAGGACCGTGCCTATCGCTTTGTGAAGGGTGACATTTGCGACGCGGCTGCGGTCGAAGCCGCGATGAATGGCTGCACCGCGGTGTTACATTTTGCGGCTGAATCGCACGTCGACCGGAGCATCTACGAGCCCGCTCCCGTCGTTGCAACAAACGTGACCGGCACGTTTATCCTTCTCCAGGTGGCTCGGAAACTCAGGATCGAGCGTTTCCTCCAAGTGTCTACCGATGAAGTCTACGGGGATATTTCGGCCGGAGCCTTCGCCGATGAGGAATTTCCGCTGAATCCAAGCAGTCCGTATTCGGCATCCAAGGCGAGCGCTGATCTCTTGGTGCGGTCTTATGTCAGAACCTATGCGTTCCCGGGGCTCATCACGCGCTCTTCGAACAACTACGGCCCTTACCAGTTCCCCGAAAAATTTCTCCCCTTGATGATCACCAACGCGCTCGACGATAAGAGCCTGCCAATTTACGGCGATGGAAAGCAAGAGCGGGATTGGCTTCACGTGGAGGACAACTGCCGGGGACTCCTATCGGTATTGGAGCGCGGACGCATCGGTGAGGTTTACAACATTGGAGGTTCCGATGTCGTAGAGAATCTCACAATGGCTCAAAGACTGCTCCGTTTGATGGGCAAGTCTGAGAATTTACTGTCTTACGTCAAAGACCGCCCCGGCCATGACCGCCGTTACGCGTTGAATTGCGAAAAGATGGAACGCGATCTTGGTTGGAAACCCGAAATCACGCTCGAGAAGGGTTTGCAGCAAACGATCCGTTGGTATCAAACCAATCAGGAGTGGTTAGCGGGAGTTCGAGGGGGCGACTACCGTTCGTATTACGAAAGGTATTACGAAAATCGCGATTCATCGCTTCATGCGTTAACGTCTTCTCCTTCAAAACTCTCCACCTAGCGGCAACAGACCAAGCGATTGTTGTGTGACGGTGGCTGGTAGTATTGAGCGTTACGCGAATCACTCTTGAGGGACGGACTTCTTGCAACGACGCGAAACACCGACCATCTAACGTCTCCGCCAGCGCCCTTCCAGGTGTGTGGGAACTGCGGCCTAGGATTTTTCGTGATTCTCGCGGCTTCTTCTTGGAAAGATACAACCATCGCGAGTTCGCCGGGATTGGAATCGGTCATGCTCCTTGATGACTTCTCGCTCTCTGCCAAGGGGACCTTGCGAGGACTCCACTATCAATTGAATCGTCCGCAAGCAAAGCTGTGTCGGGTCGTGGGAGGTGAGGCCTTAGATGTGGCGGTCGATATCGGCGTCGACTCACCCGATTTTGGAAAATGGACAAGCGTCCTTCTCTCCGCAAGTGATCAGAACCAGATCTATATCCTGATCGGTTTCGCCCATGGATTCCTGGCCTTGACCGGCCATGTGCAGTTTTGTTACAAGTGCGGCGATTTCTACGATCCTGCCGATGAGCGCGGCATCCAATGGAACGATCCGCAGCTTGGCATTTCGTGGGGCCTTGCGAACCCGCTCGTATCTGAAAAAGATTCGCGCCTGTGCAACCTCAACGACATCCCGCGGGAATTTCTTCCGCGCTACGCTGCGCCATGAAGATCTCGTCGATCCGACGC
>JBEKBP010000069.1:0-17929 GCA_050015335.1 Candidatus Acidiferrales bacterium
TTAGCGTGCCCAAATTCGGCCGCTTTTCGGGCACCTGACGCGAGTGCGGTTGCGGAAGAGCGGCAAGTCGCGTAGTATTTAAGACGCGGGGTGGAGCAGCCTGGTAGCTCGTCGGGCTCATAGCGCGCCAAACGCCAACCGGCTCTGCCGGATTCAAACGACTTAGCCTTTCTTCTCGACCGCAAGAGCCTCCCAAAAACCGGGTATTCGGGGCACTTAACGGGCACCTGAGAATCACATTTTGCGCTCGCGCGGGGCCACAGGAGCAGGCGCGATCATCAGCTTAGAAGTCACGCAATACAAAATTCTAAGTGCCGCTGCTCGTGTCGCTTACGGGGAAGCGCGTCATTTATCTCGCCCTTGAATTGTACTGGCGATAGATCGAAATTCACCTTGTCAGTAGACGCTTGACTGTTTCACTTCCCAGAACTCCGTTTCTCGCCAGTTTCCGATTTGTCGACGAGCCTAAAGCGATTCTACACACATGGCCGCCGGAATGAAGCACAGCGGGTTACGGGCGGTAATATCTGCGGTCCTTTAGGGTAAACTACTCACCTTCAACGGTTCGACGGCGATCGAGCAAAACGTCATGCGGAGATACGACGATATGGAAGTTCCGCTGATCTTCTCTTTCTGGTTTATGGTCGTCGCGTACGTTATCCACGTGCTTGATGAATCCCTCCTAGGTGGCAGCTTTGTCGAGAAGGTTCAGCAACATTGGTGGCCGGAATACTCTTGGACAAAGTTCTTCTGGTTTAATGCAGGCTACTTTGCTGTCATGATTGCCAGCGTGGTTCTCTATGACCAGCGTGGCGGGGAATGGGTCATTCTTCCGCTTGCGTGGGCGACAGAAAGGCTATGCAATGGTTTTTGGCATGTCTGGTGGTCCGTGCACTTTCGCGAGTATTCTCCGGGACTGCTGAGCAGCATTCTTATCTGGATGGACTCCTACTTCATCGTGCGGTACCACCCAGTCGCGGAACCCATCGCGCCGCGGACAGTGTGGCTCGCGGCGCTCATCGGATTGATTGCTGCGACTTTTCTGGCTTTCTACATTCCTCTGGTAAAAGGCAAAGAGATGCGCAAGAAAGTTGGAGCATGAGTACCGCTCGCTGACGATTCAGCCGAAACGCAATCTTCACTTCCTACAACCCCATTTCTAGACAGTAATGGAATCGTTTCATCCGTTTGCCTCCTTTGAAACGATTTGGATTTCAGGCGCCAGGCTAATTGTCCTTGGACTTCGCTGTCCAATTGGGGACAGTTTACTGGTTAGCGCCGTGCCATAGTTTCCGGAACGCGGGGGACAGAAAATGAATCCAGTGGCTGAAGTGCGCGATTTTGCGGTGTCAGCGACCTCTAACGACAAGGGGGAGGCAAAATGGGGGACAACACTACCCGAGCCGCTCTCGCTCCCGTGGCAACTCAAGGTATTTTCCTCGGCGCGGTCCGGACTGAAGACTCTCGAAGACGGTCGCAGGTGTTTCTGGGTTGACGAATTCCTCAAAGGCGTCACTTCCAAGATGCTCGTCTGGTGGTTCAGCCATCTTGGGGGTGAAGTGGAGATCGAGGATCGTCTTCTGAGCCGGTATCGGGTCTTCCACCCCTTTGATCACTGTTGGGCGCGTTACGTGCGACGCATGCCGGACGGTTCAATAGGTCCCGGTGCGAAGATCCGAATTTGCGAGTTCATCGCCCGGAACCCCCGCTACAAGACCGAAGTCACCGCCACAATAGAGAAGCTCGACGAATCCGGTTTCATCAACAACGTCGTAGTCGCTGGCCTGACGATTGTGCGGATGGAGCACGACTTCCATGAGACGGAGAGCGGAACGCGCTTTGAACATCGTTTGATCACGCCCGGAAACATGAAACTTTGATTGCTCTCGAAGCCGATCAGCGCGTTCATGTTCCCTAATCTCAAGGGACAGGCTTGGCTTAAGCACGCCATCGAAGAGATGGGCTCGCTGGAGAACTTTCTGCCGCAGCTCTACGAGCGCGAGCTCGTGAGAGCCACTCCGGCGAGTAGCAAGATTTAAAGAGTAAGGGAGAAGACTGAAATGAATCCCGAGACTGAAATGAAGACAAATCCAAATGCAGCTCCTGAATCGGGAAGTGCTAATGGCGGAAAAACACGCGATACGAATTCCAACAGATCAACTGCACCCGCCACTCAAAAGGGCGCCACACAAATGTTTGGCGCGACTGCCGGGATGCCGAGGCGCTTCAAGGGCAACTTCGATTACCAGTTCGTGCGAACGATGGGCTGCACTACGTACGGCGGGTCTGAGATCGGCGAGTGCTACGAGACTGCCTCGCGCATCAAGGACGAAAAGGAAGATAGCTATACGGAGGCATGGCGTGTCACGGCGGAGCGGGTAGAGGCGATCGCCCGGAAGTCGCTTGCGGGCAGGCATCTGGTGAGTGCGCGAGAGGCGTTCCTGCGGGCGTCGTCGTACTGGCGCGAGATGGGTTTTTACCAAAGCACAACGGATCCCAAGTGTCGCGCGGGTTGGGAGCGCCAACGGGATTGCTTTATGCAAGCCGGAAAACTGATGGACCTGCCGTTCGAGGTCGTCAGCATTCCGTATGAGAACGGGAAGTCGCTTCCCGGCTATTTCCTGAAGGCTGATGCGGGCAATAAGCCGCGACCGACGTTGATGAGCGTGGGCGGCGCCGACTCGCTGGCGGAGGAACTCTATTTCTGGGGCGGAGGCGCGGCGGCGCTTCGCCGGGGATACAACGCCTTGCTGTTCGAGATTCCGGGGCAGCGTGGCGCGATGTATTCGAATCCCGGTGCGGAGCTGTTCTTCCGACCGGATACTGAAGTTCCACTGAAATATGCTTGCGATTGGGCGCTCGGTCGTGCCGATGTCGATCCGGAGCGCCTTGCCTTAGCGGGCTGGAGCCTGGGCGGGTACTTTGCGCCGAGGGCAGCCGCTTTCGAGAAGCGGATAAAGGCCTGCATTGCGAGCACGACCTTGCCGAACTGGCAAAATGTGGTTCTGGAAATGTTCGGGTTACCGGCGGATCGGCCTTACCCCAGAGATCTTGAGAGCAAAATCGATCTGTCGAGCGTGGGGAGCAGGTTTATCGCCCAGGGAGACATACGTTATCGACATGGCGCGGGCGGCGGAACGATCGCGGAGTTCGTCGACGGGCTGAGCAAGTACAACCTGTGGGGTTTGGAGGACAAGATCTCCTGCCCGTATTTCAATATCGGCGGAGATGGCGAGGGACCGTTGGCTGTCTACGGTCAGAAGTTCTACGAGAAGCTGACCTGTCCCAAAGGGCAGCACATCATCGCGGCTAAGGAGGGCGGCGAGGCTCATTGCGGAGTCAACAACGAGAGCCTTGAGCACCAGATCATATTCGACTGGTTGGACGACGTCTTCAAAAAAGAATAAAAAGGAGAAGACTGAAATGAATCCCGTCGCTGAAATAACAAAAGAAACAACAAATACGAAGCCAAATCCAGCCCCAGGAGCCGACCTTGTCCAGGCGGTCACGAACGCAATGACCTCCGACGACATCGAAAGTATGGTCAACGTCTTTGCTGAGGACGGCGAGTGGGTGATCATGGCCACCGGCGAAACGTTCCGCGGTCACGACCAGATCAGGCAACTGGCGACGCGGTCGGTAGCCGCGCGGGATCACACTGCGGGGTTGGGCATCAAACCCACAAACGTCTTCACCAATGACGAAGGGACGAAACTCTGCTGGGAATATGTGCATACGGGAGTGGTCACCGATAAGTGGCCGGCGTCATCCAACAAAGTAAGCCCGGGTACAAAATTCGACTTGCCCATCATCCTGATGTGCGACATTTGCCAAGGAAAGCTCGTCAAGATCAGGGAGTACTTCGATTTGCTGACGCTCCTCGAGCCCGGCACCCCGCATCGGCTCTATTCCTAGGTCCGGCGACGGTGCCGCGGGCGCACGGCCCCTCGGACAAGTGCGGTCTCTCTCCACTCTCCAGAAATCCGGTTGTAGGAAGGTGCAAGGTCCGGTTGGAGCTTGCTGGCGATTGAGAATGAATGACTGGCTACCCTGAAGTAATCGGTCAATTTCCGCTTTGCCGACAATCTACCCAGAACGCAGAAAAGGCCCCATATTGCGGCTCAATGAGTGACTCGACCTGTAGAAAGGGCCATACTTCTTGTGGTTGAAAGATTCAGGCTCTGCAAGGTTTGGACGGAGGCGTGCGTGTATCACGCGATTGTCAAACGAATTGCGCTACAAAACTTTCTGCGAGTGAATCAGAAGGACTACACTTCGATCCTGAAGGGCTGTTCCCCAGATATTCATCATCGGTTTGGCGGGCATCACGCACTCGGCGGCGAGCGGCACGATCGTGAAGCGCTGAGACGGTGGTTCGAGAGGCTGGGCAGGCTGGCTCCCACGTTGCAGCTCACAGTTCATGATGTATGGGTGAAAGGCGGCCCATGGAATACGACTGTGATCATCCGGTGGTCCGCAGTACAGGATCTTCCGGATGGCTCACCCTATAACAACCACGGCGTTCACATTATTCGCATGCGTTGGGGCAAGGTGTTCGATATCGATGCAAACGAGGATTCACAACTTGTTGCCTCATCTTTGCAGATATGGGCCAAATATGGCGTGAACGAAGCTCTTGCCGATCCAATTCTGAGTTAGCTGCAAATTCGGATGGTTGCGGGGTGGTGTTTCGTCTGAAGGTACCTGCTCGGCTTTCGTGCTTTTCCTTGTACCCAATTCTGTACCCAAACGAGGAGGTCAGGATTCTTGACTGATGCTGGGCCTGGTCACGATCTCGCGCGCAGTGCGGTGAAGTATCGAAACTATTAGTGGATGTTACTTTAAGAAGTTGGTGGGAATATCAGTCAATCCGACACAATGTAAGGAAGGGGGAAGAAATCGTGTTTTGATCTTCGGAGTCGCGTGGCAAAGACCTTTTATTAGTCCCGCTTACACTACTGTTCCGAACAGCCACCCGACACCCGCAGTCACGGCCATGGCCAGCGCACCCCAAAAAGTGACCCGGATTGCACCGACGGCAACGCCTGCCCCGCCAACCCGTGCAGCCAACCCACCTAGAAGCGCAAGGAATGCCAGTGAAGTTAGAGAAACAAGCGGAATCAAGGCCGCCGCCGGGGACATGGTCGTGACAAGAATGGGCATGGCCGCTCCGACGGCAAAGCTGGCAGCCGATGCCAATGCGGCTTGAATCGGACGCGCACGAAAAGTTTCGTTGATTCCAAGTTCGTCGCGGGCATGAGCGCCCAGTGCATCGTGTGCCATCAACTCCTCTGCGACTTTTTTCGCGAGCGCAATATCCAACCCGCGCGCGACGTAAATAGCCGCCAGTTCCCTGTGCTCGCCCTTATCGTCTGAATTAAGTTCCGATCGCTCCAGAACCAGTTCCGCGCGTTCTGTGTCGGCCTGCGAGTGGACTGAAACGTACTCGCCAGCAGCCATAGACATGGCCCCCGCCACCAGTCCGGCGACTCCCGCAATCAAAATGTTTCCATGGGTTGCATGCGCGGCTGCGACACCCAGAACCAAACTCGATGTGGAAAGTATCCCGTCGTTCGCACCGAGGACCGCTGCACGCAGCCAGCCGATGCGGTCTGTGCGGTGGCGTTCCTTATTACTCACAGGCATTCAAGAGGCCTCCTTGTTCCCGGTGCCGTCAACGGAAATGTCCATTTAGATCCAGCGCTTGCGCAGCAGGAACACCTTGATAATCTGCGTAAGGCCCATGTAGCCAAGCAGTGTGACCAGCAAAATGGGCCAGTACAATCCCGGCAGTCGTGCAAAACCCACAGCAGAGGCCATTGGGGAATACGGAAGCCAAATGCCAAACACCATGATGGATAACGTCGTCGCCGTCAGCGCCCAACTCGCACGGCTCTGTAGGAATGGGATCTTATTTGTACGAATGACGTGGATGATGAGCGTCTGCGTCATCAAGGACTCGACAAACCACCCCGTCTGAAACAACGACGCGCGCGAGGGCTCCCAACAATGGAAAATATAGAGCATGACGAAGAAGGTCGTATAGTCAAAGATCGAGCTGATCGGGCCAATAAAGAGAATGAAACGCCTGATTTCGTCGATGTTCCAAGGCCGCGGCCGTGTCACCTGCTCTTCGTCCACGGAATCGGCTGGGATCGGCACCTGCGAGAAATCGTACAGGAGGTTATTCGTTAATACTTGAATCGGAGCCATTGGAAGAAACGGCAGGAAAGCGCTGGCGCCCAGAACGCTGAACATGTTTCCAAAATTGGAACTCGCCCCCATTCGGATGTACTTCACGATATTCGCGAAGACTTTGCGCCCTTCGATCACACCCTCCTCCAGCACCATTAAATCCTTCTCAAGCAAAATCAGATCGGCCGACTCCTTGGCGATGTCGGTCGCGGTGTCCACAGAAATTCCGACGTCCGCTGCACGCAAGGCAGGAGCGTCGTTGATTCCATCACCCATGAATCCGACGACGTGGCCCTTGCCTCGGAGGGCGCGGATGACACGCTCCTTATGCGCGGGAGAGAGGCGGGCGAACAGTGCTGACTTATCGGCTGCCTCGGCCAGTTCAACGTCGGACATTTTCTCGACGTCGCCACCCAGAAGCATGGGGTCGGCCGTCAGGCCCACATCTTTGCAAACCTTGCGGCTTACCAGGGCGTTATCCCCAGTGAGGATTTTTACCGTGACGCCATTTCTATTCAGGGCCGCCAGAGCGCGGGCCGCAGTGTCCTTTGGGGGGTCGAGGAATGCGACGTACCCTCGGAGAATAAGATCGCGTTCATCCTCTTTGGCGCAGATTTGCTTCCCGAGGATTTCCTTGGTTGCCACGGCCAGCACACGGAAGCCGTCATTGCTAAGGTCGTCGTATTCCTGCTTCAGGCCGGCGGCATGTCCCGGATCCATTGCGGACAACTTTCCATCAAGTTCGAATTGGGCGCAGTGGAGAAAAACCTCTTCCGGAGCACCCTTGGTAAGCAAGATTGACTTTCCATCGGGGTCCTGGACCAGGACCGACATCATGCGCCGGGTGAAGTCGAACGGAATCTCATCCAGCTTCCTGTATTTTTCAAGAGTTGGTTTCGCGTGGAAATCCGGCGTGTCCAGAATCGCGCGGTCGAGCAGGTTTTTCAGGCCGGTCTGGAAGTAGCTGATCAAGTATCCGTCCAGAAGCACGTCATCCGATTCACCGCCGGCTACGTTGCAATGCCGCATCAGGACGACGCGATCCTCCGTGAGTGTCCCCGTCTTGTCGGTGCACAGCACGTCCATCCCTCCGAAGTTCTGAATCGAGTTCAGCCGCTTGACGATGACCTTCTTACGGCTCATGGCGAGCGCGCCGTTAGACAGACATACGGAAACAATCATGGGCAGCATCTCGGGAGTGAGTCCCACGGCCACGGCCAGTGCAAAGAAAAAAGCCCCCTTCCAATCATGCTTGGTGAAACCGTTGATGAGGAAAACCAAAGGCACCATCACGGCCATAAATTTCATCATTAGCCACGTGAAGCGATTGAGGCCCTGATCGAAGCTCGTCTGCACACGTTCGCCGGTGATGGACGTGGCCATGCTGCCCAGGTACGTTTGAACGCCGGTCGTGACCACGACTGCCGTGGCCGTTCCACTTTCGACGCTTGTGCCCATGAAGCAAACATTTTTGAGTTCGGTAGGCGAACTTTCCTCTTTCGTTTGCGGGTCGTGGAGTTTCTCGACAGGGAGCGATTCGCCAGTCAGGCTGCCCTGACTCACGAAAGTGTCTTTCGAGGTCAGCAGCCGCACATCGCCAGGAATCATGTCGCCGGCGGCCAGCTTGACGATATCCCCGGGCACCAGGTCGCGCAGAGGAATCTCGCGAGCCGCGCCGTCCCGCACAACCGTGGCGGTCACGTGAATCATGGCTTTGAGTTTCTCAGCGGCGGCATCCGCGCGGGCTTCCTGCCAGAAGCGCAGGCCCACACTCAATGCCACCATGATGGCCATTACGATCCCGGCACGCGCGTCACCGGTAAGAAAGGAAATTGCCGACAAAACCGAAAGTAGAATCACCAAAGGGTTGCGCGTGATTTTTAAGAGTCGGATGAACCAGCCTTTCTTCCGCTCTTGTGCCACCTCATTCGGGCCTGTGGTGCGCGCCCGCTCTTGGGCCTCGGCTTCCGTTAGCCCTTGCGGCGACGTTCGCAAGTCCTTAAGCAGTTCTTCGCTGTCTTTCCGTGCGGCGTCGAGGACCGCACGCGAAACATGAATTTCTTGGTTCTTCTTTTTCGTGGGAGTGGGCGTGCGGATGGGGGGAGATGCAGGTCCAGCCGGCTCAGAAACTGCCGTTTTTGTGTCACTGACCGAAGCTGCTGGCCCGTCGGTAGTCAAGATGTACGCTCCCTAGGCCTTATCAGACGCAGGGTTTCGAACGATCATACGCCAGCGTGAAAAGCGACGGCCAGATGAAGTTTTCGTAACATCGAATTCTTCTTCTCGTGGTGAGGCTGCATGCGGCCCAAAATGTCGCCGAGGACGCGCACAGCCGTAACGATATAGGGGCCCTTGTTCAGCATGACGCACTCCGCGCGTTCGCCCATCGCGGCGTCGGTGATCTCCGACCGCGAAGGAATTCCATTTTTCGCGAGCGATTCGAGCACCTGAGTCGCCCAGATCACCGGCATATGCGCTGCCTCGCATACCCACAGGATTTCTTCCTGCACCTCAGCGAGTCTCTGATAGCCACACTCGACCGCCAAATCGCCGCGGGCAATCATTACGCCCACCGCGCGTGTCCGCATGGCCGCCAGCAACAGTCGCGGCAATTGGTCAAATCCTTCGCGAGTTTCGATCTTCAGAATAAGCCCGAGTTTTTCACCACCGAGCTTGGCCAGGTGCGATTGCAAGTCCAAAACGTCGGCCTCCGTCCGCACGAATGACATTTCAACGATGTCCGCGTTCTTGACCACAAACGGTAAAGCTTCCAAGTCCTCCTTGGTAAGCGAGGATAAGCGCATATGACTTTCGGGCACGTTGATCCCTCTTTTGGCACCCAGCTTTTCCCCAGCAGGGCGTGCTTGGGTAATTTCGACGCTGACTTTGTCGGGAGCGACTTTTCGGATCACTCCGCCAATTCTTCCGTCGTCAAGCCAGATGGGTTCACCCACTTTCACTCCGTCGAAGAACTCTGGTAGTGACACGCCGATTTGAGCCGGAGTGATCAGGTTCTCTTCGCCGTCACGTAATGGGGTGCGACCCGGATCGAGCGATCTGGTTAGAATCAAGGTATCGCCAAGCTTCAGCAGAAGTATCTGTTGTTTCGCCGGGATTGCGCCAACGCGGGCCCTCTGAATGCGCCTTGATTTGCCATTTAACGTGGGCCAACGAGCCTCCAGGATCATTCCTTTGAAGAGATAAGCCGTCCGCACGGCATCGGCCCAGCGACCATTTCCCTGGACTCCAGAGATGCTCATTGTGCTGCGACACAGGCACGACAGCGTCCGCCGGCTCAGGGGGAGCTTCTGGACAGGAAGCTGATGTCAACCAGATCCGCGCCGGAGAAATGACGCGGCCGGTTGTGTCCCGCTTGGGGTGATACTTCAACACCGCGGGCCCTGGTTCGATAGACCCAGTACGCAGTTTGGGACCGGCCAAATCCATTGCAACTTTGCAGTGTTTGTTGGTTTCCGTTTCCGCGCGACGAAGATTCTGGATCATTCCTAACCAGGCTGCCGGACCATCGTGCGCACAATTAATACGCATGCGATCCATCCCTTGGGCCAGAAGGTTACGAACTAGCTCGTACTTCGTTGTGGCTTCCGGTGGCATGGTAACCATGATGCGAACCTGGCGGGATGCTGGCGCAGGGCCTAGCAGGGCTTCGGCGTTCCTGGCAAGAAGCGCTGTGCCCTGCCCAAGTTGAGGAGTCGTATTGGGGGCCAAGGAGATCAGATCGGAGCCGGCAAGCTTATGGAGAACATTCAACACGGCGTGCAAAGAGCTCAGTACATGAGGCTCCGTTCGACCAAGCGATGAGAGTCCCAACTCCGCAAGTTTTCCCTGCAATTGGCGTATGTCATGGCGGCGAAGGGCCAGGTAATCGATGAGATTTCGAGCGCTTACCCGATGCTCGGGAAGAAGTTCTGGCAAACCGGCCAAGCTGGAACCTTCCAACTCATTCATCTCCGAAAGAAGAAGATTCACATTCTGAATCAGTTCCTCGAACCGTGCCGGATTGGCGTTCTGGGTCGTGAAAGGGGCCTTCTTGGGCAACTCCGGGCCGATTTCTTTGGCGACAGCTGCTGCTGAGTTAGAAATCAAGAGATTCTCCTCATGGGAAGTGGGATGCACCTGCAGGCCTGCACTCCTCAGGCGATGGAGAGTTCACTTGCCACCGTTTTCGTGGTGTCGGCAACGAATTGTTTAACTTTGTCCTTGATCTCGTCTCGCACGTGGCGGAAAACTTCTGTTTTCTGTTCTGGCAGACCGGTGGCGGAATTTGGGTCGACGATATTCCAGTGAACAATGCCGAGCGAGAAGGGAAAGATCGGACTTCTTTCCTTAGCCAAGTCACAAATGGCGATCACGTGGCCGAAACGTTGTTTCAATGAATAAGAGATGCTCTTCGACTTCTGACCGGAGATATCGATGCCCGCTTCCTTCATCACTTGACCTGCGAGAGGATCCAAAGCGCCTGTTTTGACGCCAGCACTCACGACATCAAACCGGTCACCCGTGAGTGTGCGTAGAAAACCCTCGGCGATCAGGCCGCGTGTGGCGTCGCCTGTGGACAGGAATAGAACCTTCGGCTTTTGGGTGGTCATTTACCCTCCGTTCTGCGCTCAAGCTGTATTGCTTTACCCACCTATCATCACGGTCTGGCATCGAGCAAGGCAGTCCCGCTTAGCACAGTATTTGAAAATTAATGTGGCTTTACCGCAGAGCTAGAACGGCAAGCCTATGCTGTCAATCGTGGAAGACTGAGCGCGTGACAAACAGAGAATGAAGCCTGCGGCCGACACGCCAGCTAGGAGTAAGTAAATAGCTGTCGGTCAAGAGGCAGGTGCGCTAGTTCCGGCTGTCGTGACTGCACGCCTACTTGGCACGCAGGGGCCTGTTGCAGCTCTCAATGTTTCCAACTGTTTAGGCGAAGTTTCCGCGCTGTTTTGCCTTAGGAATTGTTCTGATTGTTCCCAAGTTGCACCACAATGCAGCAATGCCGAAATTGGGCTTCTGTAAATTAGTGATGGAGAAGGATTTGGTCGGGGCGTGGAGATTTGAACTCCAGACCTCCTGCGCCCAAGACAGGCGTAATATCTCCTGGAAGTCCTTCCTTTCCAATCTCAGTTTTGAAAACAAACGAGTTAGAAAAATATTTTGCAGTGCCACGATGTACCGAAATGTGGCTCCGCATGTATGGAGTCCCCCGAATTTTCCCCATAGCGAAATAACAGCGAAAGTGCTTCGACCGGTTTCGGTTTTTTTCATAATCGCCAACCCTCCGGTGAAGCCGAAGGGGCGCAGTCTACTCGGCTCATATGTAGATTGTTCGCTGTGCCGCTGTCACGGCAATCTCACGCAGATAGCAGCAGGTCGCACTGAAATGTAATCCGTGAGGCCCATCCGGGTCGGCGGCGGTTTGGAAGACCGCCGTAATCACAACTGCGAGCTTTCTGCGTCCAACCCGATCCGATTACCAGTGTGCCTTCGCTGCTCTCTCTCAGCGTGTTCTCTATGTTCGCCGCGACGCACCAAAGGGGATGCGTATATTCACAGTCTATATACGCTGGGAAGCTAGCAAAGGGACTATAATCCGCGGATGGCAGCCACAGGCCATAGCTCCCGTCAACGTGAAAAGGCGGAAGACATGCGCCTCATGGTTGACACCATTCCGGGGTTGGTATGGTCGACTCGACCAGATGGCTCTGCTGAATTCTTCAATCAGCGCTGGCTCGAATATACCGGCTTCTCGGCGGAACAAGCGCTTGATTGGGGATGGAAGGTCGCGATACATCCTGACGACCTCCCTCGCATACTGGAAACATTTAACGAAGCTCTGAGTTTGGGACGGTCATTCGAAGTCGAAGGTCGCTTTCGCCGCTGGGACGGAGAATTTCGCTGGTTTCTGTTTCGCGGCAATCCTTTGCTGGATGGATCAGGAAAAGTTGTCAAATGGTACGGAACGAATACCGATCTCGAAGAGCGAAAGCGAGCGGAGGACGCCCTCCGCGATAGCGAACAGAGTTTTCGTCTAATCGTTGACGGCATTGCTGGTTTGGTAGCCATCATGACATCAACAGGTGAAGTCGAAGGCGTCAACCGTCAAGCCTCGGAATATTTCGGCAAAAGCATCGAACAATTGAAAGGCTGGTCAACCAGCGAAGCCGTTCACCCTGATGACCTACCTGGCGTGACTGCCGCTTGGAGGCATTCCTTCGAGACGGTAACTCCCTACGATGTTGAACACCGTCTGCGCCGTGCCGACGGCGCATACCGTTGGTTCCGCGCGCGCGGTCTTCCGCTGCTTGACGCTGCAGGCCAGATTGTCCGCTGGTATGTCCTGCTCACGGACATTGATGAGCGCAAACGATCGAGCGAAGCGCTCCAGCACAGCGAGGAGCGCTACCGAAGCGTACTCGAAACCGCAACTGATTCTGTTGTCAGCGTCGATCAGACAGGCCAAATTATTTTTGCGAATCCGGCGACAACTAAAACTTTCGGGTATTACATTCCCGAAATGATCGGACAGCCTCTGACGATGCTCATGCCTGAATACATGCGTAAGCTTCATAAGGCCGGATTTCAGCGCTACCAAAAAACGAACCGACGCCACTTCGATTGGCAGGGAGTCCAGCTTATCGGCCTTCGGAAGAACGGGGAGGAATTCCCGGTCGAGGTCTCGTTCGGCGAAGGCCTAAAAAACGGCCGTCACGTGTTTACGGGGTTCATTCGCGACATCACCGAACGAAAGCAGGCAGAAGGAAAAATCCGCGAGCAGGAAGTAGAGTTGCGGCAGGTATTGGAACTCGCGCCCCAGCACATCACCGTGCTGGGCCCCGATGGAAGTCGACTTTACCTTAACCCGGCCGGGCTAAGCTATTACGGGCTTACTCTGGAGGAATGGCGGGGGTGCGATCCCCGCAGGCTCTTTCACCACGATGATCGGGAACGCATGACGAGCGAAGGCCAAATTAAATTCCTGAGCGACTCCCCGTACGAGGTCGAAGCCCGTTTGCTGAGAAATGACGGGAAGTATCGCTGGTTCCTTTTTCGGCGCAACCCGCTTCGAGATGGACAGGGACATATTACGCGCTGGTATTCCTCGGCAACCGATATTGAGGATCGCAAGCAGGCTGAACAGAGATTGCAGCACGAGAACGTCGCCTTGCGTGAAGAAATCGATAAGGTATCGATGTTCGAGGAAATCGTCGGGACGTCTCCCGCGCTACAAGTAGTACTCAGTCGCGTTTCTAAGGTTGCGCCCACCGATTCCACAGTTTTGATCACTGGCGAAACGGGGACGGGCAAGGAACTCGTCGCTCGGGCGATCCACAGGCGATCACCGAGATCACAGAGGGCCTTCGTCAGCGTGAACTGCGCAGCCCTAGCGCCATCGCTGGTTTCCTCGGAGTTGTTTGGCCATGAAAAGGGCGCGTTCACAGGCGCAATGCAGCGTCGACTGGGCCGGTTTGAGTTGGCCAATAGCGGAACTATTTTCCTGGACGAAATCGGTGAATTGCCGGCAGATACCCAGGTTGCACTCCTGCGAGTGCTGCAAGAGCGCGAATTCGAGCGGGTCGGAGGCAAGGAACCGATCCGGGTAGATGTCCGAGTGATCGCCGCAACAAACCGCAACTTGGAAACGGCGATGGCAAACGGAATATTTCGCTCCGATCTCTTTTACCGGCTCAGCGTCTTCCCGATCGAAGTTCCGCCTCTTCGGGAGCGTAAAGAAGACGTCGTGACGCTGCTTGAATATTTTGTCGAGCGATTTGCCAGAAAGATCGGCAAGCGTTTTGGCAAGATCGACAAGCGAACCCTGGAATTGCTGGAGTTTTATGATTGGCCGGGGAATATACGTGAGTTGCAAAACGTTGTAGAAAGATCGGTCATCGTGAGTTCGGATGACGTGTTTTGCGTGGATGAGGCATGGCTGTCCAGGAGTACCAGCCAAGTACCCGCGCGAGAGCCAGAATCTCAATCCCCTGACGAAGATTTGAGCCGTGAGCGGCAGATTATTGAGGCCGCACTGGCCGAATGCAGAGGCCGGATCTCCGGCCCCGATGGGGCTGCGGCCAAGCTTCGAATCCCACCCTCGACCCTCGATTCCAAGATCAAGCGTTTGCAGATCAGCAAGAGCCACTTCAAACTCGGATAACGCAGGACCTCCTCAATCATCGTGAAATCACGATTCTCTCGAATCTCACGAAATCCACAATAGCGCCCACATCTTTCTCTTATTTCTTTTCAAAGACTTACGAGTGGCCGTCGTCGTGCATTCAGTGATGTCGCACGCCTGAAAAGATATTAGCAGCCGCAAAACCAGTAGTCAGGAAGAGCGGCATGTATGACCTGCAAGATTGAACGGCTCCTCCGCGACGAGAACTCGGTTGTGATACGTGTGTGCGGACGGATTCAAGTGGAACACGTGAGCACAGTAAGAGAATTGATTCGGCAGGAGGAGGGTGTGGTGGTCCTTGACCTTACCGAAGTGACGCTCGTCGATCGCGAGGCGGTAAACCTGATCGCAATGTGCACGCTCAAGAATATTGAACTCAGGAATTGTCCAGCTTTCTTACGTGAGTGGGTTACTAAAGAACGCCAACGTATGGCTGCGGGTACTGTGAACAAAGCACCAGGAGCGTCCGGTGATATCGAAGACACCTAAGCGGTACCGCATGACACGGATTACTTTCTTGCTGGTTGGAGTTGTAACGGTGGCCGGCATTGCCGCCTCCGCGATCCCTGCGTCTGGACACGCCGATGGAGAGGCCGCCGCGATCTTCGTAACCAAAATTCCCTCCGGATACCGCGACTGGAAGTTGGTCTCCGTGGCTCACGAAGCAGGCAACCTCAACGATATCCGCGCCATTCTGGCCAATGACATAGGGATCAAGGCCTATCGTGAAGGGAACCTTCCGTTCCCGGAAGGCACGATCATTGCGCGAATCGCTTGGAACTACGTCCCGTCTGAGGAGAACAACAAGATCTTTGGCCGTCAACAATCCTTCGTGGCCGGGTCCGCGCCAGCTTGGTACCTCCAGTTCATGGTTAAGGACTCAAAAAAGTACCCCGCGACGGGAGGCTGGGGGTATGCCCAATTTGATAAGGACGGCAAATCTGCCGACGAGGCGCCGCTCAAAACCTGTTTTCCCTGCCATCAGGCTATCAAAGATCGCGACTTCGTCTTCACTCGTTACTCACCTTGATCCTGGAAGCGGAAAACCAAGAGACGGCACGAAGATCAGACAATCGAAATACCAAGAACTGCTCGAGAGGAGCTCACAATGCAACGACCAGACGACAGATCGCGCCGTTTCTTTCTCAAGGCAAGCTCGATGTTGGGTCTGGCAGCAGCGTTCAGCCCAGCTACGATCGGCGAGGTATTTGTAGATTCAAAATCCAAAACTTCTCCAAAGGAGGACCCCATGACCGAATCCAGTGCTACAAAACGTGCCGGTGAGCAGACAACTGACAACACTGCGATCCGTCCATTTCATAAGACTTTTCCGGCGAGCGACATTACTGATTTACGCAAACGCATAACCGCGACCCGCTGGCCCGACAAGGAAACGGTCACTGATGAATCGCAAGGCGTGCAGTTCGCGACGATGCAGCAACTCGCGCACTATTGGGGAACCGATTACGATTGGAGCAAGTGCCAGGCGAAACTGAGCGCCGTACCGCAATTCATCACGAACATCGACGGCCTGGACATTCATTTTATCCATGTGCGTTCGAAGAATCCGAACGCTCTTCCGGTGATCATTACTCACGGATGGCCCGGCTCGATCATCGAACAGATGAAGGTGATCGATCTGCTGACGGATCCAACGGCACATGGCGGGAGCGCGTCGGACTCTTTCGACGTTGTCATTCCGTCGCTGCCCGGTTACGGGTTTTCCGGCAAACCGACAGCGACCGGCTGGGACCCCACCCGCATCGCCAGCGCCTGGATCGTGCTTATGAAGCGCCTCGGATACACGAAATTTGTGGCCCAAGGCGGCGATTGGGGAAATTGTGTCACGGAGCTGATGGCTCTGCAGGCGCCTCCGGAATTACTCGGCATTCACACCAACATGGCGGCCACTGTTCCAGCCGACATTGACAAGGCTGCGCTTGCCGGGGCTCCGCCGCCGTCCGATCTCTCAGCCGACGAACTGCGCGCGTACAACCAGCTGGCCTTTTTCTATAAGCATGGTCTTGGCTACGCCATCGAAATGGCCAACCACCCGCAGACGCTATACGGAATCGCGGATTCGCCGATCGGTCTCGCGGCGTGGATCATTGATCACGACGTGCGCAGCTATGAGCTCATCACACGCGTCTTCAACGGTCAGTCCGAGGGCCTCACGCGCGATGACATCCTCGACAACATCACGCTCTACTGGTTGACAAACACAGCGATCTCCTCGGCTCGTCTCTATTGGGAATATAAGGGTGGTTTTTTCGACGTCAGGGGCATCACCATTCCGGTTGCCGTCAGCGCCTTTCCAGACGAGATCTACCAAGCGCCGAAGAGCTGGTCAGAGAAAGCCTATCCCAAACTGATTTACTACAATCGGCCCCCCAAAGGCGGCCACTTCGCGGCCTGGGAACAGCCGCAGGTGTTCTCTGAAGAGCTCCGACTGTCATTCAAATCGTTGCGCTGATAGCAGAAAGGCAGGCGGCGTGCCGGCTGTGCGCGCCGCCTGCCCAAGCTAAGCCGAAGCATTAAGCGAAATTCAAAAGGAGATGGAAAAATGGAAGAAGAAATCAACAATAATCGCCGTCATTTTTTGGGGACAGCCGTCATCGCCGCTGCCGCCACCCAGCTCGGCATTTTCGGCTCTAAAGACGCATATGCCAATGAGTTGAAGTCGCTGGGTGCAACAGCGAGTAAGCCGGGCTCGTCCACGCCTTTTGCCCCGCTGAAGCAGATCAATGCCGGTCTCCTGAATGTTGGATATGCTGAAGCCGGCCCCGCCACTGGTCCTGCCGTAATTCTTCTCCACGGCTGGCCCTACGACATTTACAGCTTTGTCGATGTCGCCCCTATCTTGGCATCGGCGGGCTACAGAGTGATCATCCCGTACCTGCGTGGCTATGGCACCACCAGCTTTCTCTCCAGCGCAACCATGCGCAACGCCCAGCAGTCGGCCGTCGGCCTCGACATTATCGCTCTCATGGATGCTCTCAATATCCAGAAGGCGATCATCGGCGGTTTTGATTGGGGCGCGCGCACAGCGGACGCCATGGCAGTACTATGGCCGGAACGGTGCAAGGCAATCGTTTCCGTCAGCGGCTATCTGATTAGCAGCCCTGCGGGCAACCAGACACCGTTTCCGCCCCAGGCTGCATTCGCATTTTGGTACCAATACTATTTCTCCACTGAAGTCGGCAAGGCCGGCTATGCGAAATACCTCGACGAGTTCAATAAATTCATCTGGCACCAGGCTTCGCCGAAGTGGAATTTCGATGATGCCACGTACAACCGCACAGCAGCTTCCTTCAACAACCCGGACCATGTTGACATCGTGATGCACGATTATCGCTGGCGGCTCGGCCTAGCGGATGGTGAGCGGAAATATGACGACCTCGAAAAGCGGCTGGCCGCGCTTCCTGTCGTCACCGTGCCGGCCATCACTATGGAAGGCGACTCCAACGGGGCAATCCACGCGCCCAGCACAGCCTATCGCAACAAGTTCTCCGGCAAGTATGACTACCGGCTCATCACCGGCGGCGTCGG
>JBEKBP010000070.1:0-22672 GCA_050015335.1 Candidatus Acidiferrales bacterium
ACGAAATGTTGCACCTGATTCAAGATGGTCTTAACCTTGAGCTGAATGGCTGATCTCCTCGGTCGATGAATCTCTTTCTCGCAACTGCAGATTAATCGAATCCGATGGAGGTCAGCTATTCTTGTTTCTGGGGTGAAACTAGAGGAAATGGAATCGCCGCAGTCGGGGCGGTGGAAAAACTGGGAATCCTGCCGTCATTGCAGGATTTCCAAGCGTAGTGGGAAAGTCCCGCCTTTGGACTTTCCCAGGGAGCGGGTTTTTCCACCGCCCTTTTACCCACAAATACTGCTATAGAGCCTCCTTGAGGTTTTGGCCAAGGGCGGGAATAAAACCACATCGAGTCAAGTCTGATGAGATGAAGGCGCTCCAGACGTTCATATGCTTCGCGAGTCGGCTTATAAAGGGAAGGTCAAGTATGAAGCCCAACTTAAACAGTTTAAAAGCGTCGACCACCGGCGACCTATCTGAGAACGAAGCCGTTCGCCTGGCCCAGGAGGGAGATTCCGAAGGCTTCGAGCGCCTCTATCAGTTGCACGGCCGGCGGGTATACGGTCTATGCCTGCGCATGATGAAGAATCCTACGGAAGCCGAAGATTTAACCCAAGACGCCTTCTTGCAGACATTCCGGACAATTCATACTTTCCGAGGTGACTCGCGTTTTTCTACTTGGCTGCACCGAGTGACGGTGAACGTCGTGCTGATGCACCTCCGAAAGAGGAAGCGTGCTGAAATATCACTAGACGAGACTCGCCAACCAAGCGACGAGTCACCTAAGCCCTCTGTGGAAGTGGGCGTTTTTGATCTGAACCTGAACGGCGTGATCGACCGCGTGAATCTCGAGAAAGCCATCGATCGATTGCCCCGCGGGTACAAGAAGATGCTGATTCTGCACGACATTGAAGGATATCGACACAATGAGATCTCGCGCATTATGGGCTGCTCCGTTGGGAATTCCAAATCTCAGCTTCACAAGGCCCGTCAGCGGCTGCGCGCACTCTTGCCCAGACATTTCGCAACCGTAGGCTAATACACGTATCCTTCTCGGCCGAACCTTGATCTGGACCCGACTACCTCACATAGGTCGCATTTGGCCAGGGCGATAAAGAAAGGCTCACGCCTGGCGACGCTGCTATTCACTCCAGACCCCGCCCCTGAACAGTTCACGGCGCCCGTTTGATTTTCATAAGCTAACAAAGTTACTAGACTAGAGAACCGTGGAATAAAACGACCATAGATCAAGTCTAGCTAAGTGTAGGGCGAAGGTGATTCTGTGGAGGTGGAAAATGATTACCGCTATATTGGCCTGGTTGGATCAGAGGAATGCGCGTCGAATTGCCACGGCGCATCAATCATGCCCGTGTCGACATAAAAATAATCGTCGATATGAATCCGCTGAATTAAATCCCCGATAGCCCATTGCTCACCCCAAAGGCCCGGCGCCCCCCGGGCCTTCCCTCCTACTAAGGCGCAATTGTTATTCTGTAACAGATAAACCCGGAATAAACTCGCAGGCTGGCAGTCATCGTAGTTAGAAGGAAGCGGTTTCAATGCAACTGCCTACTTCCCCCGAGGTGGCTACAGCTCTAAGACAGGCATGGGATTGGACTAGGTGTGCGGCAGTGGGAGCTAGTGTCTTTAACTTGTCAACAGCAAATAGCGTGATAGAACCCTCCTCTGCTCCGAGGCCGTTAGCGCCAACTCGGCCGGCGGCGCTTCAATCTCACCGCCGACCAGTTGATGCTTTATGAACGCTGTAGGCAAAGCCATCCATTTCACTTTGGAGATTGTGTCAGTCGTGCCGTTCAAAAACTCGTCCGCCACCGGGCAACCTCAGCAGGACGATTCTTCTTGAAAAGGAAACATCTGGTGTTGCGCCCGATTTCAAGATCCGGGCGCGGGCGTCGCCCTCCTGGTAGCCGCCTAAGAATGTGAGCGCGGGAAGATGCGCTTCCTGAAGGAATCCTCGGCATCGTGTTGTTGCGAACGAGCGAGCACACTAAATTGCCGGCTGCATTCAAGTGGTAGAGCAGCACAACCTGCTCACAAAATCCCAGCTTGGCCCGACCCGCTCTTCTCTTTTCCCAGTGCTGTTCTCAATCTTCCAGACTGGATATCAAGCAACTTTATTCCTGTCAGCTGCTCGCGATCGTCGGTCGTCAAAAAGTCGCGACTGCCGGGAATATCTGTCGGGCATGGGCAGTCTAGACATACGAACCCACCGCAAGGAGCCTTTTAACCGACAACATCATCCAGCAGCGGAAGGCGTCGCGGAGGAGAAGGATCTAAGCCGAGTTCAACATCGTACAAATCACAAGATAAGTGAGGAGGACAGCATGAAAAGAGGAATCTGGCTATTAGCGCTACTCATGACGTTGGCGATTCCCTCGGGTCTCTGGGCCCAGCAGTCCGGCTATTTCCAGACCAATCTGGTCTCCAATACTGCCGGAGTAGCCACAACTACAGACCCTCAGCTTTTGAACCCCTGGGGAATCTCCATTCTTCCAGGGCAGGACTTTTGGATCGCCAACAATAACAGCGGCACCTCCACGCTCTATGACGAAAATGGCAATAAGGATACTGCGTTGGTCGTGACCATACCCGGGGCCACAAAAAATCCGAACGGTAACTGTAATCCTGGCTGCCCTACAGGAAATGTGTCAAACGGCAACGGCTCCAGCTTCGGCGGTGCACAGTTTATTTTCGATACCGAAGATGGTCTCGTCGCCATCTGGACCGGCGCCAGCAACACAGCAACAGTGGCCTTCGATAACTCCACCAGCGGTGCGGTTTACAAAGGTCTAGCTTTGCTTAACGGTACTTCCCTGTTGGCAGCGAACTTCAATACCGGCAAAATCGACGTCCTCAACAACAACTTCCAGTTGACCCCGTTGAGCGGTTCGTTCACCGATCCAAAACTTCCCGCGGGGTACGCGCCCCACGGCATCCACGTCATCAATAACCAGATCTACGTCGCCTATGCCATGCAGGACTCCGCCAAGCACGATGCGATGCCCGGCGCTGGCCTCGGGCAGGTGGATATCTTCGACATGAACGGGAATTTCGTGAGCACCTTCGTCGCTGCTGGCGGCCAACTCAACGCGCCTTGGGGCGTTGTGACGACTCCAGCTACCTTCGGAACGTTCCCGAACGCCATCTTGGTGGGAAATTTTGGTGACGGCACGATCAACGCATTCGACACAACCGGGAAGTTTCTCGGCCAGATCACCAACTCTTCAAACACGGTGCTTGTGAATCCCGGCTTGTGGGATATGGTGTTTGGCGGAGGCGGCCCCTCTGGTAATCCAGGCACTCTTTATCTCACAGCTGGCGGCGGCAACCAACCCAATTTCCCGGCTGGAGGCAGCTCAAGCAGCGTGTTCGCTAGCCTCGTCCCAGCGGCCACGGTCACTAGCCAAAATTTCTCTCTGAACCTTTCGACCCAAAGTGTATCAATCGCGCCGGGCGGTTCGGCCAACCTTATGGTCACCGCCGCCGGGGTTGGAGGTTTCGACAGTCCGATTTCGCTAAGCTGCTCCACGAGCGCCGGTCTGACCTGTGCCTTCAATCCTTCGACGATCACGCCCGGGGCGAGCACGACAGCCACATTGGCGATCTCTGCTAGTTCGACCCCGCCAGTTAACGGCTACGGCTACATTGTGCCCGGTCTGGGGCTATTCGGAATCGTTCTCACGACTCGCAAACGGAAACCGCTTGCACGCAAGAGCATTCTGTCGATGAGGATATTGGGGTTGCTGCTTTGTGTCTCACTGTTCTCATTATTCGCGGCCGGATGCGGTAGCACTGGCAGTTCAAACACCCAAACACCCGCATCAACACCGGCGTCTCAGGTCACCCTGACAGTGACGGGTACATCCGGGGCAATAACTCAGTCCACGCCTGTCACGGTCACTATCAACTAAAACATTCGTTGGCGAAGGCGCGCTCAGGTGCGCCTTCGCTCAACGCCTGTATTCGAAATGTATTCACTAGATCGCAAAAGACATCAGGCGGAGTCGGCACTATCATCAACTCAGTTTCGTTGATTCTGAACATGACCACTGAAGAATGCAAGCATAAGGTACAAGCAGCCTCATTGAGAGGGAAAAATAACAATGAATCTAAAAATGCTTTTGACGGTGGCTCTTCTCCTGGTCTCTGCGTTGTCACCGGTGGCCCGCGCCGGATCGCTCACCACTGAGATCGTAGGCATTTTCCCTCGAGATGCAGCTGAGTTCGCCTTTGCCGATCTGCGGCAAGCGCGCTCTCTCGCCTGGTTCCCGGAACTCCAGAGGCAAGTGCTACCTGATCAGTGGCGGCAGTTCGAGCAGCTTCTTGCGTCACCTGGAATGGATCGCGATTCGCTAGTCGAAGAACTGGCTTGGGCGGTGGTATCCTCTGGATCGCAGCCTCAACCCTCACAGGGTAGCGGCGCGCCAGCCGGCGAGGAAACGGTTATCGTCGCCCTTGGCCAGTTCTCGCCGGAATCAACCGACGCCTACTTCAAGGCTCAGAAACGCACCGTCGTAAATGTGCGCGACTATCTTCTCTACCCCTTAAGCGGCGGCTACGGAGACAAAGGTCTTTTCTTTTGCTTCATGGATTCGACCGTGGCGGTACTCGGAGATCGCAAAGAACTGGAAAGAGTGATTGGCATACGCTATGGCGAGGAACAAAGCCTTCTAAGCAATACCGACCTTGCGCCGCTCATCTCACAGTCAAACGGTCGCAGCGTGGTTTGGGGGGCGCTGAGCGCGCGCCAAGCGCGGCTGGAAATGCAGGAACTTGTTCCATTGATTCACGAATTCCCGCAGTCCCAACAGCTGCTCTCCAAACTGTTCGCATTCACGCTTGAGATTGATGTCGGTACCGGCATTCAAGCCCGCTTCGAGGCGGTGTGCACCTCCTCCGATGATGCGAGTATCTTCGCCGCTCTTCTGCAGGCCGACCTGCGCTACCAAGCCTCTCGGCCCGGCAAGTCCGATCAGGACGTAACCGCCCTTTTGGACCAAGCGAGGGTTTCGCCCTCGGGAGATCGCTTGGATGCGACGTTGGAGCTTACCGATGATCAGGTGGTGAGCTTGATCCAGAGCAATGCATTTGCCATTCACCAGTGAGCCATAGATTTGAAGAATTCGAGGCAAAGTGGCTCGGACTCGCGCTTAAGGTCGCCTGGGTCAAGCAGCTACAAAGAAAATTGTAATAAGTCACAGCGACGAGATTGAGCCGTTTCCTCGTGGGCAAGATCACGGGATCGGTCATCGACTGGAGTCCCGAGAAACCTCGGGCATTCAGGATGACGCTGTAGCTCGGATATACAGAGCCGATGGCATGACAGCCGCTCTGCCTGTTCTTAATGTGCCGGTATTCCTGGGTCACGGGAGGCAGCAGCACCGCGGCGGGAACCGCAGGTTCAACCTGATTCGAAAAGGAATCGCTGTCGGAGCGAAGAGTGCGGATCTGCCGCTCGAACCCGCGCTTTCTCGTTGAATTACCGTCGTAGAGCTTGAAGCGATTCGACCCTCGCGCGGATCTCACGGTTCTCGAAAACCGGACCCCCGCGCTGGCCCGTTCCGCTTACGACGGTATCTACCATCACCTGCGCCAAGTTGTCGGCCCGAATCACATAGTTGGGAAACAGTATCCGAAACGCTGGGTAGATCGCGCGCAGCATTCGGTAGCTGAAATTCGGTTCCCTCCGTGGCTCCACGGGGTAGATGTATGCGGGCCGGAAGATATAAACGTGAGGAAATCCGGCCGCCAGCAGCGCGTTCTCAGCCTCTCCTTTATAACGAGCAAAAGGCATCCGGCTTCGTCCAGTCGGATCTGCACCGTTCCCACTCAAGAATGAGAACGCTGCTCGGGGACTATTCCCGTGGAGAATCCGCGAGAACTCGACTGTATAGTCCACGGTTATCGTGCGCATCTCCGCATCCGAAACCGCTCCGGTATATACACCCAGACAAAAGACCGCTGCGTCCTGGTCCGCGAGCGTTTCCGCGAGTGGAGAGCAGTCGGCGAAGTCTCGATGCACAACCTCCTTCAGCTTGGGATGCGAGATTTCGATCTTCTTGCGCCCGATGGATGTCACGCTTTCGACGGCGGAGTTATCCAGCGCGTTGCGAAGGGCGTATCCGCCGACCATTCCCGACGCGCCTACAATGACAAGTCGCTTTGGGCCCACAGACCTCTCCTGATCCGCCGCTGTCATGAAAGTGGGCGCTCCTCGATCCAGTGTACGTAGAGGCGGCGTTCCGCAAACAGCCACACGCCTTCCATCTTCACGAACTGGTCCGCATAGCGGAGAGCGGCAATCATCAGCCGCCGCTTTCCATCTATGATCGTGAGGTGATGGGGCATGCAATAAGTCTCGCCCGTGCTTCGGTCGCGGGTCAGGGTGAGGATTGTCGTCTGCCCAAGGAAGTGCATGGTCGTGGCGTACTGGTTCAGATCGGCGAAGACGGGAGCGAGCGCTTCGTCCATGTAGACAACGAAGTGAGTGTCTGGGGTAAAGAGCGCCATTTGACCCTTGGCATCGCGGCGATCAGCGCAGTGTGCGTAATCTTCGACGAGTTCACGAATAGCGACGCGATCGGCTGCTTCTTCGGGCGAGATAGTGAAGTGTTTGCTCATGAGCAAGTCTCCTGGTTGATGTTGTACATCATGGGGCGATGGATTCACGTAGACGGCGGTTGCTATCGGATCGGATAAGCGCAACCATATCTGGTAAGGAACCTATACCTATTCGAGTTATTGCTCGAAAACCGGAGGAGGTCCGCTAATCCGCCTCCATTTTAGGCTGACGTTTACTTCGACACGGTTGGCAATCTTGATGAAGGGGATGCCTTTGTTCATACCATAGTACTTGCGATCGAAAGCCATCGTGCCGTCGATGCTCCCGGAGGTTGATCCCTTGCCGTTATCTGTAAGGGTGAGTTTTTCGGTCTTCGTGACCCCGCGAATCGTAAAGTCCCCTTCGAGGTCGAACGTGTTGGGACCGGTCTGAACGACTTTTGTTGATTTGAAGGCAATGGTGGGAGAGTCTTTCACATCAAAGAAATCCTTGCCTTTCAATTTGTCGTTTTTTAGGCCGCTGCCGGTGTCCACACTGTCCGCTTGAATCTCGATCTCTAAAACGCCGCTCTTCACATCCGTGGAAGAAAACTTCATGCTTGCGTTCCATTTGTCGAAGGTACCTTTTATAGGAACCGAAGAGTCGACCCCAAATTTAATGGTGCTCTCCACCGGCGTAACTTCGTAGACCGGAACTTGAGCGCGGTTTACTGACGGAAAAGTGCAAAACGCAACCAGGCACAGAAAGGCCAGGGCTAACTCGCGAGTTCTTACTCTCGCGAGATTCCGTTTATCGCACATGCGGGGCCCGTTCTCTTTCGCTGCAAGACTATTTAGATTCATCTCCCTTGCCTGTCGATCGACTCCGCTCCAGAAACGGAGAACTTGCATCTCTTCGTGGAGGGCTGAATTCGTTTGACGGTGGCTCGGAGTTTGTAGTTCTGTAGACGTACCAATCATTGCTCCCATCCTCCTCCTAAAGCTTCGTAGAGCTGAACGAGCGACTGCGCTTCCCCTTCCCGTGAGTTTACGAAATCCAGTTGTGCAGAAAGAAGGTGTGAATCTGTAGTCAGTACTTCGAGATAGCTGGTTGCTCCGGCCTGATATCGCATTTGGGCGAGGCGGGCCGCGTCTTCTGCCGTGGCGACGAGTTTCTCTTGTTGTTCGCGGGCGGCGCGCTGTTTATCTACCGCAATCAATGCATTGGACACGTCACGGAAGGCGGCGACAATGGTCCTCTGATAGTTGAGCACCATCTCTTTCTTGGTCTCTTCCGAAAGCTGGAGTTGTCCGCGCAGCCTGCCTCCCTGGAAGATGGGCTGAGTAAGTGAGCCGATGCCGTAAATCAGCCGGCCGTCGGGGGCGAAGATGTTCGAGAAATCGCTTCCGGCAACGCCTCCTGACGCAGTGAGGGAAAGCTGGGGGAAGAACTGCGCTCGAGCTACTCCAACGCGTGCGTTGGCCGCAATAAGTTGCTGCTCGGCTTGGAGAATATCTGGGCGCCGCTCCAGCAACCGGGAGGGCAGACCTTCGGGCAACTCCCGGGGTGCCGGCCCCAGCGCGTTCGGATCTGTGCGGCCAATCGGCCCTGGATTTTGTCCCAGCAGCAAGCGCAGCGCATTCTCCTGCTGCTGAGTCCCCTGTTCGAACAGAGGAATCTGCACCGACGCTGTGTATTCGAGCTCTTCGGCCTGACGCAGATCAGCTAAAGGGACCGAACCACCAGATTCGAGCGTCCGCGTAAGCTCTGCGGATTCGTGTCTCGCTTTTAAAGTCTGTTTGGCAACGAAGAGTTGCTCATCGAGCGATCGCAAGTGCAGATAGGCCGAAGCGACCCGTTGAACAACGGTTAACCGAACTGCCCGCTGCGCCCAAATCTGCCCAAGCATTTGCGCTTTCTCCGCCTCGGTCTGACGCCGGTAGAGGCCCCAGAAATCAGGAGTCCATGCCGCGGACAGGTTAAACGTTCCTGCGGCGACGGTCCCGCTCGGAAGGCCATTACCGACGGAGTCGCCAAGATTTGCGCCAATTCCGGTCCCCCCAACGTTGATATTTGAGAATTGCTGCGAGCTAGTGATTCTCAATTGCGCTTGCTCTTCAAGCACCCGTTGAGCTGCGATGCGCACGTCGTAGTTGTTTTCCAGAGCCACGCGAATCAGATCCTGCAGCTCTGGCTCCCGAAATACCTGTGCCCATTGCTGATCGCCCAGCGAATTTTGGTCCGCGCTGGAGATGGGCTTGTCGTCCGGACCGCGATACATCGCGGGTGGCGTTACGTTTGGACGCTCATACTTAGGTCCGACAGTGCAGCCAATCATCAATATGGGCAGCGATCCCGCGCATGCCAGTTCGAACAAGCGTGCCCGCTTCGACTGGGCTATTCTCATGCAGTACCTCCTTGCACTTCCGGATCACCATGCGTCACCTGGGGCGAGTCCATCGCGAACTTATTTCCACCAGCCTCAAACCGATGGGAAAGATACTCGACCACCGCAAACGTGACCGGAACGACGAGAATTCCCAAGATGGATGCGAGCGTCATCCCTCCGATGACAACCGTGCCAAGAATGCGCCGCGAGACCGCTCCAGAACCGGTCGCTGTCCAGAGCGGCAGGCACCCAAAAATAAAGGCAAGCGCCGTCATGATGATCGGTCTGAATCGCAGACGGGCAGCTTCTACGGCAGATTCGGAAATGCTTAGCCCCTTCCCGTAATTCGCGACAGCGAATTGGACAATCAGGATGGCGTTCTTCGCGGAAAGGCCAATCAGCATGATCAGTCCGATCGTCGCAAATATGTCGTTTTCAAACGACCGGAGGGTGAGTGCCAGATATGCGCCGAGAATCGCGACGGGTGTGCTCAGTAGAACGCTGAACGGCAATGTCCAACTCTCGTAAAGCGCAGCGAGAATCAGAAAAACGATCAGAAGGGAAAGTCCGAAGACCATCCAAGCGGGGACGCCTTCTGCCGCGCGTTGTTCCTGAAAGCTCATTCCCTGATAAGCAAAACCCATTCCCGGAGGCATCGATTCCCGGAAGACTTGTTCTAATGCAGCGCGGACCTGCCCAGAACTATATCCTGGGCCTCCTGTGACGTTGACTTGTGCACCGTTGTACTCGTTGAATCGCTGGATGAACTCCGGCCCGTTGATCTGTTTAACCTGTGTGAGTGATCCAAGGGGTACCTGGCCGCCATTTGCACTCCTCACGTAGAATTGATCGATGTTTCGGATGTTTGCTCTGGTATCTCCTTCGGCTTCCACATACGTTTGCCACTGGCGACCGAAGCGATTGAAATAATTAACGAGATACCCTCCCATGAAAGTCTGCATCGTCGTATAGATGGACCCGAGGTCGACTTGCTCTTGAGCGGCTCTTTCGCGGTCTACCTCTGCATAGATCTGCGGAACAGAGGGCAAATATGATGAGATAGCGACGGCAATTTCCGGACGTTTTGCCACGGCCCCTAAAAATGTGTGGACACTATTCGTCAGAAAAGTCGGATCGTCTCTGCCAGAACGGTCCTGGAGCATCATAGTGACGCCACCGGCGGTGCCTAGCCCAGGAATTGTAGGCGGTGGGAACTCGAACGCCAGGCCCTCGCTGACGCCAGCTAGCTTTTGCTGCATGCTAGCCTGTATAGCTTCAATTTGCTCCGACCGAGACTTACGCTCATCCCAAGGCTTGAGTGTGACAAAAAAGAATCCGGTATTTGTGCTTTCGGTAAGCGTCAGAAGACTAAAACCATCAACGCCCACGACGCTTTGAATGCCCGGTGTCTTCATAAGAGCGTCGGTTACACGCCGAGAAGCTGCGTCGGTTCGTTGTAGCGACGAGGCATCCGGTAGCTGAATGGATGCGTAAAGATACCCTTGGTCTTCCTGAGGCAAGAAACCTGTTGGCAACCGACCGCCAATGAAAACAGCGAGCAGGGCCACGAAAATGAGTCCGATCATGGCAAACCCTGATTTGCGGATCAGAATGCCAGAGGCTGAGACGTATCTTGCCGTTGTCCGATCAAAAAAACGGTTGAACCACGCGAAAAAGCGGCCCATGAAATTAGGGCGATCTTGGTGAGTTTTTGGTTTTAGTAGCAGGCTCGCGAGTGCAGGGCTAAGGGTAAGAGCGTTGAATGCCGAGATAAGAACTGAGATCGCGATCGTAATGGCGAATTGCTGATACAAACGTCCAGTTATGCCCGGTATCGCGGCTGTTGGGATAAACACCGCAGCAAGAATAAGCGCAATCGCAACTACCGGACTGCCTACCTCTTCCATCGCCTTGAACGTTGCGTCGCGCGGGGATAGGCCTTGATCGATGTGGTGCTCTACGGCTTCCACAACAATGATCGCGTCGTCGACGACTAATCCGATCGCGAGTACAAGTCCGAAGAGTGACAGTGTGTTAATCGAGAAGCCGAGAAGCGGGAACGCTGTGAAAGTTCCAATCAACGAGACCGGAACCGCCAATAGGGGTATAAGTGTTGCGCGCCAGCCCTGGAGGAAGAGAAAAACAACCAGAATCACCAATAAAAGTGCCACGCCAAGTGTAATAACAATCTCATGGATACCTGCCATAACAGCCTTCGTTGTATCGAGCGGAATGTCGTACTTCATACCGATTGGGAAGCTTCCAGAAAGTTCTTGCAGGCGTTTTGTCACAGCTGCGGCAGTTGCCACTGCGTTTGATCCCGGAAGTTGGTAGACAGACATCGCCGCAGCAGGTGCGTTGTTGTAACGCGATGTCAAATCATAAGTGTGAGTTCCAAGTTCGATACGCGCGATGTCGCGCAAATGCAGCACAGAGCCGTCGGGATTCGAGCGGACGACGATAGTCCCAAATTCGTCTGGGGTGACTAGCCGACCCTGCGTTCGAACGGTGTAAGTAAATTGCTGGCCAATTGGAACGGGTTCGCCACCGATCTTGCCGGCAGGATTGACATTGTTCTGCACCTGGATCGCATTGATGATGTCAGTCGCCGTCACGCCGAGTTTTGCCAGTTGATCGGGACGAAGCCAGACACGAAGAGCGTATTGCCCACCGAAGACCTGAAGGCGCGCCACGCCTGGTATGCGAGTCAACTCGTCTTGGAGATTGATGATCGCGTAGTTTGTGAGGAAATTAACGTCGTATCGTTTGTCGGGCGACGATAAAGCCAGAACCATGAGAGGCGACGACAGCGATTTTTGTACGACCACCCCTGCTGCGTTAACTTGAGCGGGCAATTGCGCCTGGGCCTGCGAGACGCGTAGCTGGGACAACACCTGATCGGTATCGGCATTAGTTTTGACGTCGAAGTCAACGTAGAGAGTAGCCTGCCCGTTGTTTGCGCTTACAGATGACATGTAAAGCATATTGTCGACGCCATTCATTTGCTGCTCTACCGGCGTCGCCACGGCTTGGGCAAGGGTCTTGGCGTCGGCTCCGGGGTAAGTCGCTTGAACCATAATCTCGGGTGGGACAATGTCAGGATATTGGGAGGTAGGCAACGTCAGCATTGCGACAAAGCCCACGATCACTGTCAGAATCGCGATTACGATCGCCACGATGGGTCGGCGAATGAAAAAGTGTGACACGTGTCACCGAGCTCCCGTCGGGCTAGAGGTTTCGATAGCTGCCTGCTCGGAGATTTCGCGAGCATGGATTGGCACACCATCTCGCAGCTTTTGCACATTGCTCGTTATTACAAGTTGATCAGGATTTAAACCGCTCGCGATGATCCAATCGTTTCCTGCCTCTGGTCCGAGTGTTACATTTACGATGTGCACCAAGTTGTCTGGGCCGGCGACGTAAATCTGCTTGGTTCCCTGCAGGTCCTGAACTGTCATCTGCGGCACGAGAATAGCGTTCGGACGGATCTCTGTCTCCGCCGTTACGCGGCCGAACTGACCCGGTCGCAGCAGATTGTCCGGATTGGGAAAGGAAGCCGCGATCCGAATAGCTCCGGTCTGCTGATTCATCTGACGATCGACGAACGCGATGTGTCCCTTGTGAGGCCAGACCGTGCCGTTAGCGAGTGTCAACGTTAAGGGTAAAGTTGAACGTCCACTCAAGAGATTGCCGCCCGTATCGTGGGCGCGATCGACCAGATCCAGGTATTCGGTATCACTGATCGAGAAATAGACTTTGATGGGATTCAGCTGGGAAACAGATGTGAGCAGCGATTCCGGACTGACAAGGTTCCCAACTTGAGTCATTGCTTGGCCAGCAACGCCATCCACGAGAGAGCGGACCTGTGTAAACTCCAAGTTCAGTTTGGCATTCGTCAGCGATGCAGCGGCGGCACTTACCGCCGCATCCGCCGCGACTACAGCCGCATCGGCCTGATCTGCTTGTTGTTTCTCATTGTCGAGTTGGCTCTGCGCTACGGCTCTGGCCTGCGCGAGCGGGGTATCACGCTTCAGATTGATTTGAGCGAGGCCCTGTTGCGCCTGTGCCTGCGCAAGCTGTCCCTTCGCCTGCTTCAACTGCGCCTCTGCCTCGTCAACAGCCGCCTGAAATGGACGTGGATCAATCTCAAACAGAACCTGACCCTTAGCCACCGGAGAACCTTCACGGTAATTCTGGCCAACCAGATATCCACTGACGTGCGGCTGTATCTGAACGTTCACAAAACCATCGAGAGTACCGACCCAAGTGCCCGTAAGCGCGGCGTCGGCCTGTCGGACCCTCACAACATCTACGGGAGTGGATTCTGAAGCAACAGCAGCCCGAGTCCTACTCCCGCAACCGACAAACAACAAGGCAGGTGCCGTCATGAGAGCAAGGCTCCATGTGGACAAGCACATCCCTCGCGAGTTGCGGTTTCGAGACACCCACAATTTCAGACCTTGCATCATGCCCTCCTCTTACCAACTTGCTCCCCGTGCGTCGGTCTGTGAAACTTCGTTTGAGCACCACCTCGGTGCGTAGGAATTGAGAGATCGTAGCGAACGTTGAGAGTCGAATTAAATTACATATTCCTCGTAACCGTTTAGTTTCTTAGACACACGCTCGGATTGCCGATCCACGGCGGCCACTTTGCATTAGCAATCGACGGATTAGCAGGAAGATGTAATTTCCCGTTAGTCCTTTGTGAAGTAGCATCCGCGTGCTTCTTTAGGTCCACAACATCACCAAAAGGCTCTTGCCTCATTAAGGAGAGACGCAATGACCACAATCACGAAGCACTACATTGATGGAGAATTGTGTGAATCGCACGGCCGCGAAGTTATGGACATCATCAAACCCACCAACCGTCAAGTGATCGGCCGCGTTACGCTGGGTGACGAGGAAGATACGCGGCGAGCCATCGCCGCGGCCAAGCGCGCATTTGCGTCTTTCGGCCAGACAACAAAAGAAGAGCGCACAAGCTACCTGCGTAACCTGCATAAAGCTGTGTCAGCGCGCATCGACGATCTGACGACCGCAATGGTCGAGGAATATGGAGGTGTTGTCCGCTTTGCCAGGTTAATCGTAGAGTCAGGAGTGAATGCTTTTCCGGCCGCGGAAAAGGGTCTTGAGGAACTGGAGATGACCCGAAGCTGGGGTAAAACGACTGTGACGTTGGAACCGGTCGGAGTGGCTGGCCTGATTACAGCATGGAATGCAAACGCGCTATTCATTTGCCTTAAGTTGGCTTCCGCCATAGGTGCCGGTTGTACGGTAGTCATCAAGCCTAGCGAACTGAGTTCGCTACAAACGGAGGTGATGCTCGAGTGTCTGGAAGCGGCCAAACTCCCGAAAGGGGTTTGCAATGTCGTGATCGGCCGGGGGGATGTGGTCGGAGCGGAACTGGTGCGCAATCCCGACGTTGCCAAAATATCCTTTACCGGTTCCGTCGCAGTTGGCGAACGGATCATGCGTGACGGCGCCGCGACAATGAAGCGTGTCACGCTCGAACTTGGCGGCAAATCTCCCACTCTCTTGTTAGATGATGCGGCCTTGGCGACCGCAATTCCGATGGCTCTCATCATGGCTTTTCTGAATAGTGGACAAGCCTGCGCCGCAGGGACTCGGCTGCTAGTTCCAAAGAGCCGCGTCGCCGAAGTTAAGCGCGCAATCGTGGAAGCCATGACGTCGTTCTCAGTTGGCGATCCGGCTGATCCAAGGACCGCTGTGGGACCCATGGTGTCAACGAACCAATTCGACCGGGTGCAATCGTACATTCGCAAAGGCATAGAGGAAGGCGCAGAAGTGCTGGTCGGTGGCGAAGGTCATCCGCCGGGATTCGAAGCGGGCCACTTCGTGAAGCCGACCGTTTTCGTAAACGTGAAAAACGATATGACGATTGCGCAAGAAGAGATTTTTGGTCCCGTGCTGTGTGTCATTGCCTATGACTCCGAGGACGAAGCGATCCGAATCGCTAACGACTCTAAATATGGACTGCACGGCGCCGTGCTCGGAGCCGACCTGCAGCGAGCGCGTCGCGTGGCCTCTCAAATACGCGCCGGCCGCGTCGTGATCAATGGCATGACCGACGACCCGCAGGCCCCTTGGGGAGGATTTAAATACTCCGGTGTCGGTCGTGAATATGGCAGGTATGGAATCGAGGCTTTTCTTGAAACCCGAGCTATCCTTGAGTCTTAAGGAGACCGACGGTTATTGACGCACTGGGTGCCGATCATTTCGCTACTCGTGAACACGTCGCGGCGGCCTGTGCGTGCCTGCGTCAATCAAGCGATGTGAAGGGCACATGGCACTTTCGGGTAGAGACGGTGCTTCGCGATCGAACTTGTGGCCACGTAATGAACGCCGCACACGAACCGCGCTCGTGCGACGCGTTCGCTCCAGCTCGACGCACACCATCAACCAAAAACGCGGCGCGCACCTCACAAGACAAAGCATAAGCTGCGTTTTGACATGCACCCGAGCCGTGCTCAACTCACCGGTCGCGTCACACATGGACTGACACGAGGGACGGGTTTTATCAGAGGTTTGGCTAGCTGGTCATCTCGATTATCATTTTATGTTGATAGGGGCCATGAATGAATATTCCGGAGCCAAGCAAGATTAGCCTTCTGTTCGCAGGCCCTACTGGACCGGTCGTTGCACTCGTCCTTCGCTATGGGCTCGTCCGCCCTATGATTGTCTCCGTATCTGATGTCGAGCTTAGAGAACTCGGCGTTTCACACCGCAAGCTCGAGAATGTTGTTCAGAGGCGGGCAACTGTTAAGGCAATCTATCCCATGTCCCTTTGAACGAAAGGCTACACAAAAATGTCTGGCTCACGGCGAAACAGAGAAAGCTCCTCTCAGCGGAACAATCAGATCGGACGCTCTGATGGTGAACATGCCGAGCACCTTGAGTTCGAAAGGCGTTGGAAGTGTCTGGCCGCGGCGCAGAAACTGAATCATTCCGGAGTCTTTGTGTGGAATGCTACGAGGGGAATGCTCGAGTGGTCAGAAGAGATTTACACAATCCTCGGATTTGCGCGAGAAACAAATCCCACTCTTGATTTAGTCTTCGACAGGATCCATCCAGATGATCGACAGCGGCTGCTAGAAATCAAAGATCGTGCTGCCCGAGACGGAATGGATATCGATGCTGAGCACCGACTGCTCATGCCCAACGGCGATATCAGGTACCTGCACGTGGTTGGACATGCGGGACATCAGATTGGCGGCGATCTCGAGTACATAGGCGTACTCAGCGACATCACGGAAAGGAAGCTTGTAGAGCAAGAGCGACAGGCGTTATCTCAAGAATTAAAAGAGAGCAATTCGAGACTTGAACAAGCGCAACGCGTCGCGCACCTGGGCTACTGGGTGTGGGATCTTGAGACGAATCAGGTAATTTGGTCGGACGAAACTTATCGCATCTTTGGAGTGTTGCCACAGGTTGGGTCTTTTGACATAGCCAAAGTCAGCGAAATGATCCATCCCGATGACCGAGAGTCTGTATTTCGGACAGCTGCAGAGGCTATTCGTTCTGGGACACGCGCTGACTGTGAGCATAGGCTCTTGCGTCCAAATGGGGAAATGCGCGTTGTACATAGCCTGGGTGATCTGAACAAAAATTCAGCGGGTCGAACCCAAATGTTCGGCACGACCCAGGACATAACTGAGCGGAAGGTTGCAGAACAGGCGCTACGACGGAGCCAGTTTTACCTCAGCGAAGGTGAGCGGCTTGCTCATATGGGCAGCTGGGCGTCGAGAGATTTAGGTGTCCGCTGGTCGGACGATTTAGATATCTATTGGTCTGACGAGGTCTATAAGATTTTCGGATTTGATCCAAGAAATGGGCCTCCGAACCTTCAGCAGTTTCTTGCTGCGGTCCATCCCCAGGACCGCGCCTCCCTAGCCGAATCAATAAAGACGATGCACGAGGAGCATTGTGCTAGCGACACCACTACTCGAATAATTCGGCCCAATGGCGAGATTCGATATGTCCGTTGTGTGAGTATTCCTGTGGTTGAAGACGGGATTTTTCAAGGCTACCACGGCACGACCATGGATGTCACCCAGCATGAACTTTTGACGCAGGAGTTGCGACATGAGCAGGCGTATTTCGCCGAAGCGCAAAAGCTGACTCATACAGGTAGCTGGGCTAGTAATTTGGTTACACGGCAAGTTTTCCATTCATCCGAAGAAAATAATCGCATCTACGGATTCGACGTCAGTCAATGCTCGAATCCATTCGACCTCCATTACAGTTCAATTCTTGCCGAAGATGAACCGGCTCTGAGGGCAAAACTTGAAGATGCGGTTCGCACGGGGGCAGACTTCGACGTCGAATACCGAATTCGGCGTGCCGACGGTGCGATCAGGTATCTACGCGGCATTGGACATCACAACCCTGCTCTCGAGTTTGGCGACTACTTCGGTATCACCATGGACGTTACAGATCGAAAGCGCGTAGAGGAAGAAAGCCAGGCGCTATCGACTGCCCTACAGCAGAGTAACGCTAGACTTGAGGAAGCTCAAAGATTGGCTCACATCGGACACTACGAATGGAATCTTATCGACAATCGCGTTACGTATTCTGAAGAACTCTGCCGAATCTGGGGGATACCTCCGCAAAAGGGCCCTTTTGACGTAGCAACGATTTTTGAACGGATACATCCCGAGGATCGAGATTCTGTTTCTCTGGATGCGGAAGAAACTATTCGTAGCGGGACGCATGCCAAGTCAGAACATCGCATCGTTCTTCCTGACGGCGAAGTACGGTACGTCCTTGGCCTCGGAACCGTAAAACGAGATGCGTCCGGGCGGGCCTACGAGATGTTCGGCACCGGTCAAGACGTCACCGATCGCAAACGTGCGGAGGAGGCTCTGCAGCGAAGTGATTTTTACTTGAACGAAGGGCAGCGTCTCGCTCACATGGGTAGCTGGGCGTTCGGAGCGGCCGGTTTCGATTATTGGTCTCCCGAGTTGCTCAAGATTCACGGCCTCGATCCAAACGGCAAACCGCCGACAGTTGAGGAGTATTTAGGGCTTGTACACCCTGAAGATCGCGATTTCGTTGGACAACACATTCGAAAAATATTGACTGAGCATCGTGAGTTCGATTTCACCAAACGAATCGTGCGGCGCGATCGGAATGTGCGCTATGTCCGCTGGGTTGGTGTCCCGATTATGGCGGGAGAGACTTTCAAAGGGTTCGTCGGAACGGGCATGGATGTTACCGAGCATGAGTTGCTAACGCGGGAATTGCGAAGAGAGCAGGCGTATCTCGCGGAAGCGCAAAACTTGGCTCACATTGGCAGTTGGGCGACCAATTTCGCAACAGGCCAGATACATCACATATCGGACGAGACTGTTCGCCTTCATGGTTTTGATCCCGCGCAAAGCCCAATTCCATTGGAGCGCTTTTACGATACCATTCACCCTGAAGACAGGCCGACTGTCGAGGCGACCCTCGCAAAGGCGATCAGCGGACGGACTGATTACGACATTCGAGAATATCGAATTTGCCTGTCGGACGGCACTATACGATTTCTTCGCACGATAGGACACCATGGGGCGTCGGAACAAATCGGCGAGTACATCGGTATTACGATGGACATTACGGAACGAAAACGTGCCGAGGAAGAGCGTGAAAGGCTACACAAGTTGGAAGCTGAACTCGCGCACATCAATCGCGTGAACATAATGGGAGAGATGGCTGGCGCGCTTGCGCACGAAATCAAGCAGCCTATTGCTGCTTCGATTACAAGTGCCAATGCATGTCTCCGATGGCTTGCACACGACCCGCCCGATCTGGAGAGGGCACGCGCGGCCGCAGCGCGGATTGAGCAAGACGGAAACCGCGCCGCCGATGTTATCGACCGTTTGCGGTCCTTATACAAGAAAGGCTCCACTCCTGCGCGCGAAATGGTAGATATCAAGGATGTCATTCGAGAAATAATGGTGCTGCTCAGGACGGAAGCAAGTCGGAACCTTATAACGATCAATTCCGAACTCGACGCCGACATGCCTAATATCATGGCTGACCGAGTACAACTTCAGCAGGTATTTATGAACTTGATGGTCAATGCTGTCGAGGCTATGAAGGACGCCGGCGGCGAAATGACTATTCGATCGCGACTGGATTCTGAGCATCAGCTAATCATATCGATCAGCGACACTGGCGTAGGGTTTGCAGCGGAATGTACAGACCGGATTTTTGACGCATTCCACACGACGAAACCACACGGGATGGGGATGGGCTTGGCGATTACTCGGTCGATCATCGAGTCCCATGGGGGACGAATATGGGCCACGCGAAATGAAGAGGCGGGCGTAACCTTTCATTTCACTCTTCCCTATAAAGCTGAGGCGCGTGCATGAAATCCAGCGTCGTTCCGACCGTGTTCATCGTTGATGACGATCGCGGCATGCGCCGGGCGATCCAAGATCTTGTGGAGTCCGTTGGTCTACGTGCAGAGTCCTTTGCAACTGGCGAGGAGTTTCTCAAGAGGCAACGTTCTAGTGGGCCGAGTTGTTTGGTTCTGGATGTCAGACTACCCCAGATGAACGGTCTCGATTTTCAGCATCGATTGGCCGAAACCGGACTGCACATTCCGATCATTTTCATCACAGCTCACGGGGACATTCCGATGTCTGTAAGAGCACTAAAGTCGGGAGCCGTGGAGTTTTTGACGAAGCCTTTCAGAGATCAGGATCTGCTGGACGCAATTCATCTGGCCGTCCAGCGCGACTCGGTCGCTCTAGAACAGCTAGCTGGGATCCACGATTTACAAGAGCGCTATCAAGCATTGACCACGCGAGAGCGGGAGGTCATGGCACTCGTAGTGTGCGGAATGCTAAATAAGCAGATCGCGGATAAAATCGGAGCTAGTGAGGCCACAGTGAAAATCCATAGAGGCAACATGATGCAAAAGATGCAGGCCGGATCGGTAGTTGAATTGGTTCGTATGGCTGACAAGCTAAATTATGTTCCCCCGCGATAGTCTACAAGGTGCTTTTTTGCCTATCCCTCAGTTGTAAACGACTACTCCTTAGGTGGTAGTGTTTTCGACCACGATCTGATTGCGCCACCTTTTCGCAAGGCGTTATCGTTTCGCGTATGAAGATCGACGACACATCAGCTGTTCTCGCAATCCTTGACGATGACAAATCGTTTCAGAGCGCGTTGCGAGATTTGATGGAATCGACGGGGATATCCACCCTATGTTTCGACTCTGCAGAGCAGTTCCTGGATTCCGGAGCGAGGCACGAAACCACGTGTCTCATTGCCGACATTCGTATGCCCGGGATTTCCGGTATTGAACTGCAAGCGCAGCTAAACGCGGAACGGTGTCGAATACCGATCATCTTCCTCACTGGGGCCGGCGATATTCCATTGGCGGTAAGTGCGATGAAGAAAGGTGCGAGTGATTTTCTCACCAAGCCAGTCGCAGAAAGTGTGCTCCTAGCGGCTATAGAGCGTGCCTTGGAAAAGGAGAGGTATACGAGGCGGAAGGCCGCTGAAGAAGCAGACCTCCAGGCGCGTTACCGTTCCCTCACGCGCCGAGAACGAGAAGTGCTACCGCTACTTGTCGGTGGGCTGTTGAACAAACAGGCTGGGGCAGAACTGGGCATCACCGAGTACACAGTTCAAATTCATCGAGGGCACATTATGCGGAAGATGAAGGCCGATTCGTTTGCGACTCTAGTCAGGATGTCGGAAAAACTTAGTCATTACAACGATAGTTACAGTTAGCGGTCCGTTCTACACGCGGTGGTTGAGACTATGTGCGCATCGTCCACAATCAGCGGCATAAATGCGACTCCCGCGGGAACTGCTGGAGCCTTTCGACTTAACGCAGAGTCATTTCTTCCTCCGTGCCAAATCGGAGGTCACAACAGGAACATGTAATGGTTTCCGAGTCGGGATAGTTGCTACTCTGGCCACGCGAATCTCATCTCCGCCGCGCTTTCGGAAGGTGATGGGATGAAGGAGGCTACACCAGCTATGGGATTGGGAAGCTTTGCTGTGAATCACGTTCGTCTCGAGCTCCCGCGACCAGAACATGAATTGTTCCTGGCCGATATGGTCGGCGAGCCTCTCGTCGAGGAGGGCGCTTTCGAAGGAATTATCGGCCACAGTCCAGCTCTCCGAAAAGTCCTTCAGATGATTGGGCACGTCGGTAGTGGTGACTCAACTGTGTTGCTACTCGGAGAGACCGGCACCGGGAAGGAGCTGGTTGCGAGGGCGATTCATAATCGCAGCAAACGAAGGGACCAAAGCTTTGTGAAGTTGAATTGTGCCGCGATCCCCTGCGGCTTGCTCGAAAGTGAATTATTCGGTCACGAGCGCGGAGCGTTCACCGGTGCCATCTCGCAGAAGGTCGGGCGCCTCGAACTCGCGCACCAAGGTTCGCTCTTTCTCGATGAAATCGGCGATATTCCACTCGAACTCCAGCCGAAACTCCTCCGTGTGCTGCAAGAACGGGAATTCGAGCGGTTGGGCAGCACACATACAAAACAAGTTGACATACGCGTAATCGCCGCGACACATCGTGATTTGGAAGAGATGATTCTGGAGAAGCAGTTTCGCTGCGATCTCTTCTATCGCTTGAATGTCGTGCCGATAGTTCTCCCGGCCTTGCGCGAAAGGTCAGAGGATATTCCGTTGCTGGTGCAGCATTTTGTGCAGCAGTTCTCCAAAAAGATTGGTAAACCGATAAAACTTGTTCCGCCCGATGGTATGGACGCGCTGAGCCGCTATTCCTGGCCAGGAAACATCCGCGAATTGGAAAACGTCATTGAACGCGCAGTGATCTTGTCTCCGGGTACTACGTTGCGCATTTCTCACGGGGACTTAAGGACACGCGTGACGCCAGGCCATGATGCAGATCGCCGGCAGACATTGGAGGAGGTAGAGCGCAACCATATTTTGAAGACACTGAAAGATACACGATGGACTCTTTCGGGCCCCAGGGGTGCCGCGGCGCGTTTGGGACTAAATCGCTCGACGCTTTATTTTCGGATGAAGAAGCTTGGCATCGCCAGAAGTGTAGATCCAATGCTCGATTCATAGAGGCGAGACCATTAATGACGTGTTGATTAAATGCATGTTTGTTCCGAGTGAGATATGGACTTTCCCGACCGGCGCACGTTCAATGTATTGCTGACAACCGTACTCTTGTCTGCGGTGCTCGGAACGCTGTATGTGGCTCGAGAAATAATCGTAACCTGTGCTTTCGCGATCTTGCTCGCCTACCTGATTGATCCAGTAGTCCGCTTCTTGCAAGCCCACTCCCTACTCTTCAGAAACTTAAGGGGGCCGCATGTATTGGAAGCCTACCTCGCTTTTCTTCTCTGCGTCGGCCTCCTTGGTCATGCCTTCGCGCCCGGCGCGATCAACTTTAATAGCAAACTTCTCAAGATTGCGCCCACCGTAATCCGGGGATTGTCCACAGGAGAAATCGCCGAAAGCATCGGTCACAAATATCATTGGACCGATGCTCAACAATCGCAACTGAAACAACTCCGCCTCGTCAGCAGAATCTATGGGCTGATTCTGGTTCTGGGAGCCGGCCGAGCGTGTGATATAGGGCTATTTCCATGGCATCGAAGGTGCGGAATCCGTAAGATCTTCTGGTCACTACTCGAATTTTGTTGTTGAGACCCTCGACAACGCCGTTGGAAATCTCACCTTTAGCATGGAACCAGTTCATTAGCAGTTCTTCATGGGCG
>JBEKBP010000071.1:0-17208 GCA_050015335.1 Candidatus Acidiferrales bacterium
CATTGTCATACCCTAGTGGGTTGGGCTGAGAAACAGATGCAACCTGGGTTGAACCCGAATCCGGTTGCGAAGTTTCGGTCGTCCTTGCTTCTAAACCTGCTGAACTCGCTTGTGGCGGCTGGGGCGTTGCCCCACACACCTTGTTCGCAGGACCCAGAATGCTGATCAAGCAACAGCCGAGAAAAAATTGTGCAATCCCTCGATTCACTCTTCTCCCTTAGTAGTGCGTAGCAATAAACAATGTGCTCACGATGGACGAAGCCACCTGGGCTGAGGTGAAAAGAACCTGCCAATTGGGTCCGCCGCCGATCGCCTTTTCCGGGACAACTACCGTATCCCCCGGCAGCAACACGGAACTAAAAGTGCTGCCTACCAACAGATTCTGCTTCGCCCCGATAACCGACCCATCCGCGCGAATGACAAAAATGGCCCCTTTGTTTGCCAGCTGAGTGGGACCGCCCGACTGCCCCAGATACCATTTTGCATTCTTGCCCGGACGGTATGAGACGGCCGTCGGATTGAAGACCTGTCCGCTCACCATCACGTAACTAGGCTTCTTCGGAATAACCAAAACATCGCCCGCCCTGACCTCGACGTCGGCTGTGGAATTCTTCCAGCGATCGATGTTAGACGAAATTCGAATCGCAACTCTGCCGACCGGCGGATTCGCCGTCAGCTGGCTCAAAGTCGTCTGATACTGCTGTAGCGTCAACTCCCTGGCTTTCTGCTGGTCCGGCGTGTTCGCCGGCGTCAGCTCGAGATTGCTCTGTGTTTCTTTTACCCGCAAAATCATTTCATCTTGCTGCTTGGATTCCAGCTCACGAACCTGCGTTCTCTCCAGAACGGCTCCGTAGGGAAACGCCTGCGGTCCGAATCCCCCCGCGCGCTGAAGGATGGAACTGAGTTTTTCGCCCGGCCGGATACCGTAGGTTCCCGGATGCTTCACTTCACCTTTCACCACGATCGAAGCACCGAGGTCATTCCACCCCGGCAGCTGACGAATCGTGACGACGTCTCCGTTGTGGAGCGGGAAGTTGGCCCCCGGGTCGCCCGAGAGAGCAGCCGATAACGCAATGGGTTCATTCTGCCCGTTCAGCTTGGTTTGATTGAGCCATTCGTAGTGGGTCACATCGCCGGTCTGCGTATCGGCACTTGGTTTCAGACCGCCGCCGACACGAATCAAATCCGCAACCGTCATGTTCGTCGTCAACGGGTAACGCCCGGGCTTGCCGACCTCTCCCGCAATGTTCACGGTGGCCGGCTGCACGGCATCCGGATTTCGGTGAATGAGCAGGCGGTCCCGAGGCTGCAAGAGAATGTTTTCCGCCGGGTCGCCGGCAAGAGCCGAATTGAGGCTCACGCTGAAGATCTTGAACTTGCCATCCGGCAAATAGCGAAATACCTGAACGTCTTCGGTTTGCGCGTCGGGAGAAAGCCCGCCGGCCAAGTGCACGGCGTCGGCAAGATGAATCTGACCGGAGGTCTGGTAGGTTCCCGGCGCACGAACGTCCCCCAGGACGGAAACCGATGGTGGATTCTCGAAGTCGAACCGGCTGAATATTCTGACCGTGTCCATGGGGTGAAGAATCGGCGCCTGCGCAGGGTTTGCTAGCGCATCCGCCAGATCAAAGCTTTGAACGGTCGGATGAAAGTCCGGCTGGTTGAGGCGGATGATTTCGGCATATTGAGACGCCGGCTCGGGTAACAGGTCCTTGTAAGAACCAATCACGTCGGTGATGCGCATGTCTGCATGGTAGGAGTAGCGGCCCGGGCGAACCACGTGGCCTTCCAAGTAAACGACGTCTTCATTGCCGGAGGCGATCGGGAAAATGCGGACGCGGTCGCCATCCTGAATCTGAAACCCTTGAAGCTTCTGGGTGATCTGAGACGAATCACCGGTGTCCGGGATATCCAGGCTCAGCATCGTCTGCTTCTCGTGGGCGACCAGCCGTTGCACTTCGATGTGACCTACCGCGGCTGTCGGCAACAGTCCGCCAGCCAGTTCCAGAACGCTTGCCAGGTCCTTTTCATCTTTCAGTTCGTAGATTGCCGGGCGACGCACCATTCCCTCAACCGTCACCTGCGGTCCCAGTGGCGGAACCAGAATTGTGTCGCCATTTTCGACTCGCTCCATGCCACTTCTTACGCCGTGAAGCAACAGATCATAGACGTCGACGGTCTCGACGAGTTGATTGTTCCGGTAGTGTCTTACTATACGAAGCGAACCCTGCGGGGTCGGGCCACCCGCCACGAAAAGCGCATTGAGGGGCGTCGACAGCGAACTGATATCGTAGGCGCCGGGGGTCGTGATATCGCCGACTGCGTAGACCCGAATCGTTCGAAGACGAGCCAGTGAAACGTCAGCCGATTCGTCCCGGAACTGTGTGCGGACAACCTGCTGCAGGTTCTGCTGAACATCGGCAAGGCTCTTACCGCTGACGAGCAAGGGCCCCACTTCCGGAATGCTGATGCGGCCTTCTCGGTCGACGGTTCGATAGAGCTTCCGCGAAATGCCGCCCCAGAGGTCGATCGCCAAACCATCCCCTGGTCCCACCACGTAATCGGGCCCGGCAGGAAGATCCATCGGAATCAAGCTCGGGTCTTGCATGGCGTTCTGGAAAACGTCCATACCGAAGCGCTTGGGCGTAGCAGGCCTGGGGTTGGCTTGCAGGTACATGTCATACAACGACGGAATGTCTCGATACGGATTTGCCGCACGCACCATTGGCGGGTTTTGTAGCGCAGCAATTTGCTGATTCCGCCGGTTCAGCATCGCCTGGGTCATGGCGACCGACGCCATGGACGGGGCGGAAGAGGACGAGCGGGATCCGTTCGGTTCATTCGCTGCGAACGGACTGATATCGCTCTGATTAGCGCCACCTGTAAGATCTGCCCCCGACATGGCCAGACTTTGGAGGTTCGCATTATCTCCAGGCAGGGAGGAAGATCCGGACTCAGCCGCCTGCGTGCCCGGGGCCTGCTGGAAGAGATTAGGCGCAATGGCCGCCGCGTCAGAGCTTCCCAGCGTCCCCAGGGAATCAAGAGAATCTGCCGATTCAGGCTGTGAAAGGTCCGTCGATACATCTCCGGTCTGCATCAACTGCGCGCGCTCCAGAGGATTGGTGCCCTGCCCCGGATAGGTGGGGCTGCCCGGGGTACTCGGATTCCCCTGCAGAGGAGGTTGTGGTTGGCCCTGAGGAATCTGCGGTTGCTGCTCCAAGCCTTGCCCGGGTTGATTTCTCAACTGCTGCTGCGTGCAGTCGCTTTCGCCATTCGCCGCACAAGCACGAGCCCTTTGCATGGACTGCATAACCTGTGTGTGTTGCTGAGACCGTGCTTCCGCTTCCTCCTGCGCTAGCCACTTTACGCGTTCCTGCGTCAGCAACAGCTGTTCTCTGGCCAGCGCAGAACTCGGATTCACCTGGGGAACCAGGTAGCCGTATTTCTGCACTAACACAGTGGCTACGGCCCTGAACTGAACATCATTGTCCAGACGATCAAAGATTGCATCGTCGGTGAGGTCTGCGTCGGTGATGATCTGGCCGTGGTCGGTAGCGTCTTTCGCGGCCCATCGCTTCAGCTCCACCATGAGCCCGCCGTCTTTGAGCAGCAACGGTTTGATGTCAGCGGCCGAAGCGGCGGCATGGCTCAAGTTTTCTCGCGCCAAATCCGACGATTGCATTGGGCGGGAATTTTGACTCTGATTCTGATTCTGACTCTGATTCTGAGCTCGCGCAGGAGCTTCGTTGAGGATAGCTGTCCCTAGCCCCACGGCGGCGCACACAACAATCACAAGCGTGCGCTTCGCTTGTGCTAAAAGCTGTCGTTTCACTGCCATTGGACTCATCCTTCCGCTAATTGCACCTTTCCGCGCAAGGCACTGAGCACGCTTTCCTCGGAAGATTCGATGCGATTCGACTCAATATTGAGGGATGCCCAGTAGCACATTGTGCTCTCGCGGTTCGATGCAATTGCAATTACCCTCAGATGCGGATGTTGTTCCAGAAGAATGCGGCAGGAGTGCGGTAATCGATCCGAGTCGTCGAGCGCCACAATCACAAAATCGGGTTGCGTTTCCCTTACCGCCTGCTCGATCTCGGCATCGTCCTGAATTTGTCCTACGATCTCAATGTCGGGCTGATCGGATATTGTCGCCAGAACAAGTTCTCGCATCAGGCGCGGCTTGTTCGCTACCAGCACGCGAATTGCACTTGTCATTGCGCCCTCCTGTGGCTTGCCAGTGTGTCTTCTTAACCACTAATGCGGAAGGCTCAATTCGGGGTTGGGTGCGAGAACCGCAACAGGTACTCAATAGATCTCAAGATGCCCGCCAAGTACCGGTACGCTAAGTGGATTTTGGAACTTTGTGTGCTACACGGGAAGATTCTGCTCGCGTACCATTTCAACCACTTCGAGCCTATCGCTTGCTCCAATCCTCTGCAAGATCCGGTGGATGTGATTCTTAATTGTTTGTTCAGATAGGTGAAGGTGGGACGCAATTTCCTTGTTGGTGAAACCCTGTGCGATCAAGGGGACCAATTGCTGTTCTCGTCTCGTCAAACCCATTTGCGCCTTCGTGCGGATATTTGGCAGGGGGGTGCGCTGGTTGGCAACGTGCTTAAATAGAGTCAAGGAAAGTCGCGGTGGGCAGACGGCCTCGCCTTGCTGGACAGCTCTGACTGCGGCGACGATATCCAAAGCCGACGCATTCTGCAAAATATAGCCAACCGCCCCAGCCCGAACCGCCCTTAGAAAGGTGGATTCGTTATCAATCATATCAATCAGAACGAGCTTTAATTTGGGTACAACGCGGGCGACTTCCTGCACAAAGGGGAGATCGGAGCGGTCTCCGTTCATCGGATCGACCAGGAGTACGTCGCAGTCTGAACTCTCGATCTGCTTAAGTGCCTCCGAATTGCAAGGGGCTGACCCAACAACACATATATCGTTTTTGGATCTTAGGATCCGGGCAAGGGACTCTCGAAATAGGCGATTTCCAGCTAATAGAAAGACATTTATCTTACCTTGCACTTTTTGCCGCCTATACTTTTCGAAATAGCCGTGCTTTGCAGCACCCTGATATAGGGACACTCATCAGAAGGCATTCGGGCTGAGGTGAATGCCTCATAAAGAATAGTTAAGGATAGCTATAGCGCTCAATAATAGTCAATCATTATCGCCCTCCACCTGATTCCCTGGAGCGAAAGGAAATGGTGTCATCAATCCAAGGAATTTCGGGGATTTTCTGCCCTCGGAGAGATCGCATGCTTATCCTAGCCCGCGCCTGCACCCTTACATGAGTTTCTGGGAGAAACCCAAGCATTGACAATCCCCATTTCCTGGTACAGAATCTCCTCCCTTGGGCGAATAAAAAGCGAAAACAGAAACCGCTTTCTAATCCGCCCTTCCGGCTGCCATGGCTCGCAACCTCGCTCTTTTACGCTCCCAAGTCGAATCGGCATTGGCCGGACGAGTCTCTGCGCCCTTTGCCTATCGCGATCGCAAAATTGTGGAGACGGTTTCCGCGGGCATCCCGGAAATTGATTCCCTCACGGGGGGACTACCTCGGGGAGGCCTCACCGAGATTTGCGGTCCCCCTTGCTCCGGGCGCACGAGCTTGCTGGTTTCAGCTCTGGCCGAGCGAACGGCGCAAGAGGAAGTGTGTGCCCTGGTCGATGGGCGAGACACATTCGACCCCCCTTCCGCCGAAGCTGCCGGTGTTGCCCTCAAGCAGCTCCTCTGGGTCCGCTGCCGGAATATCGACCAGGCCTTGCGAGCCACCGATCTGCTCATCCAGGGCGGCGGCTTTGGTCTCATCGCCCTCGATTTGAGCGATATTCCGCCCGAAACCGTTCGCTACGTTCCGCTCACTGCCTGGTTCCGCTTCCGCCGCGCCGTCGAAGACACACCGACAATTCTGATCGTCCTCGAGCAGGAGCCCAACGCCCAAACGTGCGCCTCCCTGGTTCTGCGGCTTGACAGGGAAACCGCCCAATGGTCCACAAGGCGGGGAGCTTACGCAGGAAATTTCACAGATCATCCGCCGGCGTGTCTGCTCAATAGCTTCGCAGTCCGCGCCGGGCTGCTCCGCTCCCGCATGCAAGCAAACGAGCCGAATGGGGATTTGAGAAAAACAGGAACATCCGAGGAGCTTTTCCCATCGGCAAACACCGTGAAAGCTTTTACGGGTGCCCCACCCTTCGGCGTTGGAAGGGTGGGAAGCTTGGCTGAAAATTTCTCCACCGAGCGGATTTTTAAAACCAAGTCAACCTGGAGTTACGTAAGCGGGGCGCCGTCTCCACTGAAACAGAGATGATCCTAAAGACTGTCTTTTCACCAAGGCTGATAACGAACTCGAATTTTTATGGCTTTTGCTTCCATTCATATTCCCGGCTTCCTGATTCAATCGGTGGTTCGCTCCGAACCAGCGCTCCGCAATCGTGCCATCGCGCTCATAGACGGCACTCCCCCGCTTTGGACCGTGATTGCCACAAACGAAGCAGCCTTGCAATCCGGGATTCAGCTGGGGATGGCGAAATCGCAAGCGGCGCAATTCTGCGCCGTCGAAATTCGCCATCGCTCTCAGCCGCAGGAGAAAATCGCTCACGCCGCTTTGCTCGACCTGGGATGGTCGATGTCCCCGCGCATCGAAGACACCGCGCCCGATACGGTCTTGGCCGACATCTCCGGCCTCGCTTCCTTGTTTGGCTCTGCCGAAAATATCGCCCGTGAATTGGCCGCCCGCGCGTCTCTGCTCGGACTCGCCGCGAACGTCGCCGTCGCATCCAATATGGAAGTGGCTCTTCTCGCCTCGCGCGGTTTCCCTGGAATCACCGTGATTCCGGCAGACGAGGAGCCACAACGCCTCGGACTGCTCCCCGTTCACGTGCTACCTGTCTCTCCGGAAACTCTTGAAATCCTTGACCGCTGGGGCATCCGCACCTGCGCGGCGCTGGCCGCATTGCCTCTGCTCGATTTATCGGAGCGCCTGGGACAGGATGGCGTTCGCTTGCACAAACTCGCCCGCGGCGCGAGCGTGCGTTCGCTGGTTCTCGCTCAAACGAGCCTCTGTTTTGAAGAGGAAATGGAGCTGGAAGATTCCGTCGAGGAGCTGGAGCCTCTGTCTTTCATCCTGGGGCGCCTGCTCGACCAACTCTGCGCCCGCCTGAATGCACGCTCCCTTGCCGCCAATTCCATTCATACGCGCTTTAAACTCGATCCCGCCTTCGAAAATGACTCCCCGCGCCTGAAAGAAAAGGCACGCCACTCTGCCAATAAAAAGACAGCTGCGAAGGCCTATGAAAAATCCATGACCCTGCCCGTGCCCATGCGCGATTCCAAAATGCTCCTGAAGTTGCTTCGCTTGCATTTGCAGTCTGACCCTCCCGCAGCCCCGATCCTGAAGGTTTCGCTGTCCGCCGACCCCGCGCGCCCGCGTCCGGCGCAAGCAGGACTCTTTCAGCCCCTGTCTCCTGACCCGGAAAAACTGGAACTTACCGTGGCCCGCCTCGCCCATCTGGTGGGCGATTCCAATATCGGATCGCCCGAACTAATCGACACGCATCGTCCCGGTGAATTCCGCCTCCGTCGCTTCCTCCCACCGAGAGAAGAGTTTCTTGGTTCGAATCATCGCCCATTAACCGTCTTCCGCATTTTCAGGCCCCCTTTGCCGGCCCAAGTAGACCTGCGCGACGCTCGCCCCGTGTGCGTCTCCTTCAACGCCCAGTGCGGCCATGTAATCGCCGCCTCCGGTCCCTGGCGCACTTCCGGCGATTGGTGGCGCGAAGACACCTGGCAGCACGACGAATGGGACCTCGAACTCCGCTTCGAGCCTGTTCTTGATCAAATCCCCCACGCACGTCTCGCAAAAAGCCCGCAGCACGGTGTTTATTGCATCTATTTCGACACCCTGCGCCCAAACTGGTTCGTCCGGGGAATCTACGATTGATGTACAACGAACTCCACGCCCGCTCCGCTTTCAGTTTTCTCGAAGGCTCTTCTACGCCCGAAGAATTGGTAGCCATCTGCGCCGGCCACGGCATGGGTGCGATGGCTCTTCTCGACCGTGACGGCGTCTACGGTTCTCCCCGTTTCCATCTCGCCGCAAAAAAGCTTCTCATCAATGCCCACATTGGCGCCGAAGTCACCTCCCCCGACGGTTGGCGCTATCCCTTGCTCGTCGAATCGCAGGCGGGTTACCAAAATCTCTGCCGCCTGATCACCTGTATGAAATTGCGCGCGCAAAAAGGGGAAGGCCACAGCTCGCCCGAAGAGGTCGCCGCAAGCGCGTCAGGGCTCATCTGCCTCACCGGAGGCGACGAAGGCCCGCTCGCGCACGCTCTTGCTCAAGGCGGAATCGAAGCTGCAATCAAATCGGTCGAGCAACTCTGCGGATTATTCGGCCGCGGCAATGTGTACGTCGAATTGCAGCGCCACTTCTGCCGCGAAGAAGAAGCCCGCAACCAGGCGGCCCTGGAAATCGCTCGCCAACTGTGTTTGCCCGTACTCGCGACCAACGGCGTTTGCTACGCGCAGCCCCCACAGCGCGAAATTCTCGACGTGTTCGCCTGCATCCGCCACCACCGCACTCTCGCTACCGCCGGAAAGCTTCTCGCGCGCAATTCCGAGCGCCACTTGAAAACTCCTGCGGAGATGGCGCAGCTGTTTGTCGATCTTCCCGAAGCCATCGCCAACACCCAGCTTCTCTCCTCGCGCCTGAAATTCACCTTGAACGATCTGGGCTACCAGTTCCCGAAATATCCCACGCCTAACGGAGAACCGCAGATCCATTTCCTGCGCGAGCGCACGCGCGGCGGCATGCTCGGGCGCTACGGCGCCGACAACGAGCGCGCCCGCCTGCAAATCGAACGCGAACTGGCCATCATCGAGCGCCTCGATCTCGCCGGCTATTTCCTGATCGTGTGGGACATCGTCTGCTTCTGCCGCGAGCAAAACATCCTTGTGCAGGGACGCGGCTCTGCCGCCAATAGCGCCGTCTGCTACGCGCTCGGCATCACTGCGGTCGACCCGGTAGGAATGGACCTTCTGTTTGAGCGCTTCCTTTCCGAACAGCGCGGCGAGTGGCCCGACATTGATCTCGATCTTCCGAGCGGCGACCAGCGCGAGCGTGCCATTCAATACGTCTACCAGCGCTACGGCCAACGGGGCGCGGCCATGACCGCCAACGTCATCACCTATCGCGGCCGCTCAGCCGCCCGCGAAGTCGGCAAAGCACTCTCATTTGATCCCGAAACCCTGAATCGCCTCACGAGCCTGGTCGGCGCCTGGGAATATAAGGACGCCCACGACACACTCGCGCGCCAGTTCCGCGACGCGGGCCTCGATTTTCGGCATCTGCCAATCCGCAAGTTCTTCGAGTTATGCCTGCTAGTTCAGGATCTGCCACGTCATCTGGGGCAGCACTCCGGCGGCATGGTGATCTGCCAGGGACAACTCGATTCCGTCGTTCCGCTTGAACCTGCCACGATGCCAGGCCGCGTGGTCGTGCAGTGGGACAAAGAAGACTGCGCCGATATGGGCATCGTAAAAGTGGACCTACTCGGCCTCGGCATGATGGCCGTGCTCGAAGATTCCCTGCAAATCATTCGCGACGACTACGGCGAGGAAATCGATCTGGGACGCCTCCCCGCGGGCGATCCCCTCGTCTACAAAACGCTGCAAAAAGCCGACACCGTCGGCATGTTTCAAATCGAGAGCCGCGCCCAGATGGCTTTCCTGCCCCGCATGCATCCCCAATGCTTCTACGACATCGTGGTGCAGGTCGGCATCATTCGCCCCGGCCCGATCGTCGGCAAAATGGTTCATCCTTACCTAAAGCGCCGCCAGGGCCGCGAAGCGCCCGACAGCCTTCACCCGTCGCTGGAGCCCGTGCTCGCGCGCACCCTGGGGGTGCCGCTCTTTCAAGAGCAGTTGCTTCGCATGGCCATGATCGCCGCCGGATTCACAGGAGGAGAAGCCGAGGAATTGCGCCGTGCCTTCGGCTTCAAGCGCTCGGAAGCGCGCATGAAAGATATCGAGAAAAAGCTTCGCGCCGGAATGAACAAGCAGGGAATCGCCCCCGCCATCCAGGACAAGATCGTCGTCTCCATCACCTCCTTCGCGCTCTATGGATTCCCCGAATCCCATGCCGCCAGTTTCGCTCTCATCGCCTATGCCAGCGCCTATCTGAAATGCCATTACCTCGCCGCATTCACCGCCGCCCTCCTGAACAACCAGCCCATGGGCTTCTACCATCCAGCCACCCTCGTCAAAGACGCGCAGCGCCACGGCCTGAAAGTCAAACCCATCGATATCATTACATCCCACTGGAAATGCACTCTGGAACCTATCGCAGCTGCGGATTCTTCCCCAGAAAGTGATCGTCATTCTGAGCGCAGTGAAGAATCTCTCCTGATTAACAGCTTTGCTCTCCGCCTCGGCCTGAACTTCGTCAAGGGCCTGCGCACCGAAATTGCCTCCGACATGATCCGCGAAAGAAACATCCGCTCTTTCGCTTCGATCGACGACCTGAAACTTCGTATCCCCGCCATCCAAAAATCGGAACTGACCGTCTTGGCGGAAATCGGCGCTCTCAATTCAATCGCTGACCAGCAAGGCCACCGCCGCAGCGCCCTCTGGCAAGTCGAACGCGCCGCCCGCCCGGCAGGCCCCCTGCTTGAATCTTCTGCTGAATCTGAAACGCCTCTTCTCCAGAGCAATTCGCCGCTTGCCCCCATGACTTCCGAAGAGCGTCTCCTCGCCGATTTTCGCGGCACAGGGCTCACCGTCGGCCTTCATCCCATGGCGCACCATCGCGCCACGCTGAAGCGCCAGGGTATCTGCTCCGCCAGCGAACTCCGCGCACTCCCCGACGGCGTCCCCGTCCGCATCGCCGGCAGCGTGATCGCCCGCCAGCGTCCCGGCACCGCCAAAGGCTTCGTCTTCCTCAGCCTCGAAGACGAGACCGGCATCGCCAACGCCATCATCACCCCGCAGCTTTTCATGCAGAATCGCGTTGTCGTCGTGAATCAGCAATTCCTGCTGATCGATGGCGTGCTGCAAAACCAAGACAACGTAATCTCGGTAAAGGCCCAGCGCATTCGCCCCCTTACCCTCACGCGCGCCGCCGCCCCCTCGCACGATTTCCACTAAGCCAATGGCTCAACCCCTAAAATGATGGTGTATACTCCGCCTCGCCGGAAGGCAACCGACATCCCGGAAACGAGCTCGGCCAGTTCCATCGGCGCCACAGCAAAAGGGGCCTTCGCCAGGAACAACATGAACAACATGACCCTAGGATTCGCACTCATTTTTCTAGCAGGCTGCTCGCAACAGCAAACCTCCAACGCCAATTCCACGGCCGCCCTGGAAGCCGAAATCACCCAGCTCAAGGCCGCCATGGACGACCTCAAGCCGGGCCTCGGCGAAATCATGGGCGTCATTCAGCAGCACCACGCGAAGCTCTATTACGCGGGAACGAAATCCAACTGGCCCCTGGCCGATTACGAGCTGGGTGAAATTCAGGAAGGCCTGCAAGACGCCGTACAGTTCAACCCGACTTTCAAAGGCGCCCCGGTCGCGAGTCTGGTTCCTGCCCTAACCAAGGGAAGCCTGCAAAAAGTTCACGACGCCATCGACAAGAAAAACAAAAAAGCATTCCTCGAAGCCTATAATTCCCTCTCGACTTCCTGTTCGAACTGCCATAAAGCGGCCAATCATCCTTTCGTGCAAATCCAGGTTCCCAGCGATGCCCAGTTCAGCGACCAGAAGTTCACGCCGTGACCCATAATTCCGCGGCGCGCGGGCCCATCCATCACGAAGGAGGAAACTCAATCATGCTCTGGCAAAAGCTCCTGCAAACCGAGGCTCCGGCGGCCACCTGGGTCGTGCGCTGGCTCACCGGGCTGGTTTTCTTCCTCGAAGGCATCAAGAAATTTCTCTTCGTCGCCCAATGGGGCGCGGGACGCTTCACGCGCATTGGCATTCCGCACCCGCAATTTTTCGGCCCGTTCGTCGGCTGCGTCGAAATCGTCTGCGGCTTTCTCTTGCTCATCGGACTGTTCACGCGCTTCGCATCGATTGCCCTGCTCATCGACATCACCGTGGCGATCCTGTCCACAAAAGTGCCTATTCTCCTGAAACAAGGCTGGTGGCCCGCCGAAGCCGAAGCCCGCACGGACTACGCCATGCTGATGGGCTTGATTTTCCTTCTGATCGTCGGCGCCGGCGCGTCCTCCATCGACGCGCGCCTTACCCAAAAACGTGCCGGTGTCTGACAGCCCCGCAACCGCGGCATCGGGTGCCCAGCACTCGCGCAGCAGTTCTCTCGGTGAACTCGCTGCATTTTTTCTGCGACTCGGCACTACCGCCTTCGGCGGCCCTGCCGCGCACATCGCGATCATGGAAGACGAACTCGTGCGCCGCCGCGGGTGGCTCTCCCGCGAAAAATTCCTCGACCTGCTCGGCGCAAGCAATCTGATACCTGGCCCCAGTTCGAGCGAACTCGCCATCCACATCGGTTATCAGCGGGCGGGATTTGCGGGACTCCTTGTGGCGGGCACCTGCTTTATTCTTCCCGCATTCGGGATGGTCTCCGCGTTTGCGTGGGCTTACGTTCATTTTGGCCATCTCCCCGCAATTTCAGCTCTGCTCTACGGCGTTAAACCCGTCGTGATTGCGGTTATTCTCCAAGCGCTCTGGGGACTGAGCCGCAGCGCGGTCAAGACCAAATTGCTCGGCGTAGTCGCTCTGGCCTCGACGGCTCTGGCCTATTTCGGTCTCCATCCGTTTCTGCTATTGCTCGCTGCCGGCACCGCCATGGCGCTCACAAAACTCGACTTCCAGCGCGCCGGCATCACCGGTTTTGCTTCCTCCGCAGCGCTCGATCGATCCATGGCAACCCCTCGCGCCTTGCTGGCTGCCGCGGCCGCCTCCATCGCAACACCCGTCACGGTCAGCTCACTTTTCCTTGTTTTCCTGAAGATCGGCGCGGTCGTCTTCGGCAGCGGCTATGTGCTGTTGGCCTTCCTGCGCGCCGATCTGGTGGCGCATCGCGGCTGGCTCACCGACGCGCAATTAATCGATGCCGTCGCCGTAGGCCAGGTGACGCCCGGTCCCGTATTCACCACCGCCACCTTCATCGGCTACATCCTCGCCGGAATGACCGGCGCCACCGTGGCGACCATCGGTATTTTCCTTCCCGCATTCATCCTGGTCGCCGCGAGCGGCCCCATCGTCTCCAGAATTCGGAAATCCAAAATTGCCGGTGCCTTTCTTGACGGCGTAAACGTAGCGTCCCTCGCGCTCATGGCCGTCGTTTCCTGGCAGCTGGCGCGCGCCTCGGTCCTGGACGTCGAAACTGCCGTGCTTGCCGTGGGTTCGCTCGTCGCGCTTCTATGCTTTCACGTGAACTCCGCCTGGCTCGTCCTGGGCGGCGCCGTCATCGGCATCCTCACTGGTAGCATCGGCCTGTAGGCGGGCCCTCGCCCCAGAATCCAAACCTGCACAGGGGCCTCAGAAATAGCACCCAAAGGATTTCACTCCCGGCCACAAACGATCTAATCTAGCAGTGAGGCCGGATACAGTTCTCTTCGTCTAGGAGATCGTCGGCCCGCCATCCATGCGCTACCTTTCCCTCGCTTGTGATTACGACAGAACCCTGGCGGACGAAGGCTCGGTAGCTCCCGCCACGCTCGCGGCGATCCGGCGCCTCAAAGCCTCCGGCCGCACTCCGATTCTGGTCACCGGCCGCCAGATGGACGACCTCCAGCACGTTTTCCCCGAGCTTGCCATTTTCGACCGCGTCGTTGCGGAAAATGGCGCGGTTCTCTACACGCCCGCAAACCAAAAACTGAAAGCTCTCGCAGACCCACCGCCTCCTGATTTTCTCGATGCGCTCCGCCTTCAAAAAGTGAATCCCCTGGGCGTCGGGCAGGTCATCGTGGCAACCGTGGAACCCCACGACGCAGCCGTCCTCACCGTGATCAAGGAACTGGGTCTTGAACTCCAAGTGATCTACAACCGCGAATCGGTCATGGTCCTTCCCTCCGGCATCAACAAAGCAACCGGCCTCCTGGCTGCTCTTCTGGAGCTTGCCATTTCACCGCACCAGACCGTCGGGGTGGGCGATGGCGAAAACGACCACTCCCTGCTCGGCGCCTGCGGGGTAGGCGTCGCTGTCGCCAATGCCGTTCCCTCTCTGAAAGAGGAAGCAGACCTGGTTACCCGGCGGGAGAATGGCAAAGGGGTCAAGGAGCTGATCGACCGGCTCGTTCTCAATGACCTCGCGGATGTTAAGCCTCGCCGGAGTCGGGTCAAACTGCCCAGCCCCATCGATCCGCGCAGATAAACTAAAGAGCCGGCGGCTGCCGGGTCGGTTGGACGCGCACACACTCGATTGGACCATTCTGGTCTTCCCTGGGGTCCATCGCCGCCCGGTTTTGTGGGCTCGTTGACAGGCCTTGGCGGCGGAGTGCTGATCGTTTCGCTTCTAACCCTGGCATTTCACGTCGTTATCCGCTGCGCCATCGGCGCGATCACCGGAGCGCGCGTCGCCATCACACCCGATTCTTCAGGCGGCCGCCTCTTCCACGGAACGCCGTTTGACTCCTTCAATATTGGGCAAAAATCCTGCCAGAATTCCCACCGCGGGCAAATATGCGCACACGTGATACACATGGCTGACGCTGGTGGCATCGGCCAATTCCCCCAGCAAAGCCGCGCCCAGCCCGGCCACCCCGAACGCAAATCCGTAGCAGAGCCCCGAGATCATTCCCACTCTGCCCGGCACGAGCTCCTGGGCATACACTACAATCGCCGAAAAAGCCGACGCCAGCACCAGCCCGATCACCACGCTCAAAATGCCGGTCCAGAACAAATTCGCGTAGGGCAGCAGGAGCGTAAACGGCAGAACTCCCAGAATCGAGCACCAGATCACATATTTGCGGCCGATGCGGTCGCCAATGGGCCCGCCAATAATCGTACCGAGCGCCACGGCCCCCAGAAAGACGAACAGATAAATCTGCGACGTCCGCACCGACAAATGAAACCGGCTGATCAGATAGAACGTGTAGTAACTGGTCAAACTCGCCAGATAGAAATACTTGGAAAACAGCAGCGCCATCAGCACCCCGATCGATCGCACCACTCGCCTGGTCGGCAGCGCGTGTAGATGTTCACCATGGCTGTCGCTCGCCTTCCGTATCCTGGCAGCCTGCCTTTTGGCCCAGCCGCCCACGCTCACTAGTAGCAGGATCGCGATCAACGCCGCGATCCCGAACCAAGCAATGCTCGGCTGCCCCCGGGGCATCACAATCAAGGCCACCAGCAGGGGCCCCACCGCGAGTCCCGCGTTCCCGCCCACTTGAAAAAGCGACTGCGCCAGCCCGTGCTGCCCCCCCGAAGCCAGCCGGGCCACCCGCGAGGACTCCGGATGAAACACGGCGGATCCGATTCCCAGGATCGCCGCTCCCGCCACGAGCATCTCAAAGACGTGCGCGGTCGCGAGCATCAACAGCCCGGCCAGCGAAAGCCCCATTCCCACACCAAGCGAGTAAGGTTTCGGCCGCCGATCCGTCAGCAGTCCCACCAGAGGCTGCAGAAGCGATGCCGTAAACTGATAGGTCAGGGTGATCAAGCCGATTTGCGCGAAATTCAGCCGAAACGATGCCTTGAGCATCGGGTAGGTCGCCGGCAGCACGGATGAAAGCATGTCGTTCACGAAATGACACAAGCTGATCGTCGCCAGGATCTTGAACGCAGTCTTTTCGCCTGCCGCTGTGAGTGTCTCTACCTGCGTCGCCGCCACAGCTGTGTGTCCCCCCCAAAGGAATTGCGATTCCCGCTCGCAAATTGCGCTGGAAAACCATTGTACCCCGAGACCACTGCTGGCTCGATGGCAGGGAGTTCAGCCTTGCGCCGATCTGGGCAGCCTTCCGGCAAGCCAGCTCTTTGATTCGCCAGAAAGTTCCTATATCTGGTAAATTGGCAGTCAGAGTGTTGCGGGAGGTTTGACCGAACGTGTTGCTCGCCATTCTCGCATACGCAGGAAACAGCCGGGACCGAGTTTTGGCGATCCTGCTCTCTGTTGCGGCCTTACTGCTTTGCTTTCCCGCACCCGCCCAGGAGCAAGGCCCACTGCAACCCGCGGCTCCGCAAGAAGAAGATTACCCGTCGCAACCAGCTCCCCGGCGATCTTCTCCCCCGCCCCAGCAAGCCCGGCAGGTGCCTCCGCCACAGCAATCGGCAGCGCCCCAGCCCGTTGCAAGCGGTCTGTCGAAAGACGCGCCCTCCCTTGCGGTTGACCAGATCATTCAAAAATTCGCCGCGCGCGAGGCCGAGTTCAAAGAGGAGCGCGACAATTTCACATACGTGCAGGATTTCGTCATCCAGACCATCACCGATTCGGGCCACGTCGACGGCGAATATGAGATGACCAGCGACATCACCTTCACCCCGGACGGCAAACGCTATGAGCAAATCACCTACGCGCCCCAGCCGACTCTAGAACGCATCATGCTTTCTCAGCAGGACCTCGACGATCTAAGGAACGTCCAGCCCTTCGTTCTCACCACCGCCGAGCTGCCCAAATACGACGTCGCCTACGTGGGCCGCGAGAAGGTTGATGAAATCTCCGCCTACGTCTTCGACGTGGGCCCCAAGCGCCTTGAAAAAAATCAGCGCTATTTCCAGGGACGCATTTGGGTCGATGACAGCGACATGGAAATCGTCAAGACCTACGGCAAGGCCGTGCCGGACATCCGCAAGGGGAGCAACGAGAATGTGTTCCCACGCTTTGAAACCTACCGTGAAAACATCGAGGGAAATTACTGGTTTCCCACCTACACCCACTCCGAAGACGTGCTCCACTTCCGCTCCGGCGATGTTCGCATCCGCATGACCGTACGTTATTCCGATTACAAGCGCTTCCGCGTTTCCATCAAACTCCTCCATACCGAACCGGTTTCGCAGCCCGACTCGGCGCCAGCCGCACCGCCGCAAAAACCCTAAAGGATCTGCGCAAAAATCAGGCGTTGGTCATCCTGAACAAAGCTGACCGATCTCCCGTGGGAGGTCTTTAAGCGTCAGACCTAGCGGGAATTTCTCACAATAAATAGAAAAAGGCTGTCGCTTCATGGCATAACTCTTTTGTGAGGAAGAAATTCTGCCAAGGAGGAGCAACAGCCTTATGAGCTCAGAGTGTAACCAGTT
>JBEKBP010000072.1:0-15506 GCA_050015335.1 Candidatus Acidiferrales bacterium
ATTGCGGACGAGCTTGTCCACCCTGGCCGTGAAGTGATTTCCCTGACTATATTCGTGACATCTATCGTGTGGGTGCAGGTGTTTTGTCCCCAGTTTTCCCCTTGGCAACTGCCATTGTCATCACCCGGTCCCGTAGTCGTGTAATCGGTGTACGCCGTCGTATAAGGCACATCCAGTGGAGTGTTCCCTGCCGTGCCACTGAAGGCAGCTCCGTCGTCTTGAGCAACTCCGTATACGCGGAAAGTGTAGTTGCTGCCGCTGCAAGGTGCTGATCCACAAATAGCACTGGTTGCAAAGCCATCGCTGCTCACCAGCTGCAGGTACGCCGATTGGATCGTGTCACCCGAATTGGCGCCCACAGACGGAAATCGGTAGCCAGCAACCCAGGCAGTCGTCAAACCACTCCAACTCCCCACCAGATCGGCTCCGCCGTACTCCGGAGTGCTATTCCACCCGCTGCCATCCTGGCTGTTGTAGTAACCATCGTCGGCGTTATTAGAAATCTGAATCGTGTGAGAAACAACAGCAACGATCGTTACCGTCAGGAGTGCGCTGCCTGTGCCCCCGCTGTTGGTAGCACTCAGCGTGACGCTAGAGGTGCCCGCACCGGTAGGAGTTCCGGAGATCAAACCCGCGACGGCATCCACCGTGAGGCCTGCGGGCAATCCTGACGCACCGAAACTGGTGGGCGTGTTCGTCGCTGTAATTTGATAGGAGAAAGCCGTTCCCACCGTGCCGCCAGCCGTGCCGCTGCTGGTGACAACCGGGGGAGCCATAGTCACCGTCAGGGTCAGCGGCGCACTGCCCGTGCCTCCGCTGTTGGTGGCACTCAGCGTGACGCTAGAGGTTCCCACACCCGTGGGAGTCCCGGAGACCAAACCTGAAACGGTATTCACCGTAAGACCTGCGGGCAATCCCGACGCGCCGAAACTCGTAGGCGTGTTGGTGGCGGTGATCTGATAGGAGAAAGCCGTCCCTACCGTGCCGTTGGCGGTGCCACCGCTTGTGACAACCGGCGGAGCCAAGCTTACCGTCAGGGTCAGAGACGCGTTGCCTGTACCGGCGCTATTGGTAGCGCTCAGCGTGACGCTAGAGGTTCCCGCAGCCGTAGGAGTCCCGGAGACCAAACCTGAAACTGTATTCACCGTAAGACCTGCGGGCAATCCCGATGCACCGAAACTGGTCGGCGAGTTGATAGCCGTAATTTGATAGGAGAAAGCCGTCCCCACCGTGCCGCCAGCCGTGCCGCTGCTGCTGATCACGGGGGGAACCACGTTCACTGTCACCGTCAGGGTCAGGGACGCGTTGCCTGTGCCCCCGCTGTTGGTGGCACTCAGCGTGACGCTAGAGGTTCCCGCAGCCGTAGGAGTCCCGGAGATTAAACCTGAAACGGTATTCACCGCAAGACCTGCGGGCAATCCCGACGCACCGAAACTGGTGGGTGAGTTGGTAGCGGTAATCTGATAGGAGAAAGCCGTCCCCACCGTTACGCCGGCAACGCCGCTGCTGGTGATCACGGGCGGTGCCCAGGTCACCGTCAAGGTTAGGGGCGCGCCGCCTGTGCCTCCGCTGTTGGTAGCGCTCAGCGTCACGCTTGAGGTTCCTGCAGCCGTGGGAATCCCGGAAATTAAACCTGAGAGGGTATCGACCGTAAGACCTGCGGGCAGTCCCGATGCACCGAAACTGGTGGGCGAGTTGGTAGCCGTAATCTGATAGGAGAAAGCCGTTCCTACCTTTCCGCCGGCCATGTCGCTGCTGGCAATTACCGGCGGCGCCAAGGTCACTGTCAGGGTCAAGGGCGCGCTGCCTGTGCCCCCGCTATTGGTAGCGCTCAAGGTCACGCTAGAGGTTCCCGTACCTGTGGGAGTCCCGGAGATTAAACCTGAAACTGTATTCACCGTAAGACCTGCGGGCAGTCCCGACGCACCGAAACTGGTGGGCGAGTTGGTAGCCGTAATCTGATAGGAGAAAGCCGTTCCTGCCATTCCGCCGGCCGTGCCGCTGCTGGTGACAACCGGGGGAGCCATAGTCACCGTCAGGGTCAGCGGCGCGCTGCCTGTGCCTGCACTATTGGTAGCACTCAGCGTGACGCTAGAGGTTCCCGCGCCCGTGGGAGTCCCGGAGATTAAACCCGAGCCGGTATTCACCGTAAGACCTGCGGGCAGTCCCGATGCACCGAAACTGGTGGGTGAGTTGGTAGCCGTAATTTGATAGGAGAAAGCCGTCGCCACCGTTCCCCCGGCCGTGCCACTGCTGGTGATTGTCGGGGACGCGGTGCCGCTGGCGGTAGTGCTGGTGCTGGCAGTCGTGCTGGCGGTGGTGCTGGCGGTGCTACCGCCACCGCAGCCGGTGAGAACCAAAATCAGTGCTGTGAGCGCCACACCCGGCATCGGAAACCACATGAACCGGCGGAGGTCGCGCCTTCGCGATGCGGTAATACTCACAACAGGCGCTCCAGGAACGCGCGGGAAACCGAACTCCTTCAGGCCAGGCTTTGTGTGCTTTTTCATGTGCCCCTCCCGCTGCGATTTGGCCCTTTTCAGCGCTTCATAACTCCGACTAATTTTTGGGCCGTCTCAACCAAACCTTGGTCACGCTCAGATTCCCAGAAGAGACCGCATGGCTGAATGGCTCAGAGGAACCAATTTCTAGTTACTGAAGTTTTAGTACTATGCGTCTATCTCGACCGTCTCCCACGATGCCAGATGGAACGGGGCAGGCAATGCGATGTGGATAGTGCTGATCAGTGAAGCAAGCTGTAGTGTCGGCGGAACGGGGCGCAGTCTGGGAGTGGCCTTTGAATCCAACGCCACCCGGCGCGGCGGATCGACCAGCGCGACGTTTCGCCTCTCAGGTGGGAAGGCTATATCCCGGCGGGTGTGTCGACCAGAGATGCGACAGTCGTAGACGCGGAACTCCCCAGGGAGGGAGTCCATTCAACAATAAGGCAGCAGCGCTTGCTTGCCGATTATTTTGTTCGGGAGGCAACGCCTGCATCGGCCGCCTTTTCCATGGCGGCGACTGCCTCGGCCGGGACGATCTTCCAGTTTCCGGCCGCTTCAGTGGGCATGCTCTTTGTGCCGGTCACGTGGTCGATCAGAAGCTCTTGCATATCCCCGGTCCGAGAGACCACCGGCAGGCCCTTATACACTAAGTACCCGCCCTCTCCCACACGCCGGGAAGAGGCGACCGCGACCCGCAGTTTCTGCGCAGGATCAAGCGGCTTGCCGTGAAACTCCAAATCGCGGATTCGGTCTCCCGCGGGCTTGGTCAGGTCGATCTGATACGATACGCCTCCGGCTTGATCGGGATTGAAGGAGGGAAGTTGGATCCCCGCTCCGGGCGGCGGGGGCCACTGGGAAAAGAAACTCGCCGAGTGTTCAAGCGCATCCTTCAGCTGCGCTCCCGTCATCTCCATCACGGCGATGTTATTCGCAGCAGGATAGAGTGTTCCCACGTCCCGCACGGTCACAGTCCCTGGAGAAATCCGGACCCCGTCATTCAGTAGGTTGGCCATGGATACATCGGCATGCCCCTGGTCCAATTGGGTTTCCTGGATCACGTCGAGGAGCGGGCTGTCTTCATAGCGCGCATGCCTTCCTGAGAGGTCCTTGGTGGAGGTGGCAATGGGCGAATCCAGGTATTGCTCGAGTTCCTGCCGGTAGGGTTTCACGACCCCGGCAATCTCGGGATCAGAGGGTACCTCCGCCGTCACGGGAATGGTACGCGAATGCTTGGACGTAACTTCCCAGCGGCCGCTGGCGCCTTTGGTCATGGCGACATCGACACGCGCGAGCGACATGCCCCAGTATTTTGCCTCCGTCAGCAGCACGCCATTGATGAATTTTTCCGGCAGTTCGCTGTGCGTGTGGCCGAATAGAATGACATCGATGCCCGGAACCTGTTCTGCAACATCGGGAGCCAGATTCTCGCTTTCCACCTGTATCCGCGTGGACTGCCCGCCTTTCGGATCACTCACAAAACCCGAATGCAAAAGCACCACGAGAAGATCCACCTGCGGGCGCAATTGAGCAATCACGCGCCTGGCCGCTTGCAGGATGGGTTCAAACCTATAGCCTTCGCTGGGGGGCGCCACCGTGGTTACAAATCCGACGATTCCGATCCGCACCCCTTTCACGTCCCGGATGATGTAGGGCGGGAAGTAAGGAGCGCCCTCGGTGTAGGTCTGCTGGATGTTGGCGCACAGCCAGGGAAACTTGGATTCGCCCTTGATCTTCCACATGGGTTGCGGGGCGAAATTGAACTCGTGATTGCCGACGGCCATCGCGTCATAGTGAAGCTGGTTCATGGCCGCGATCATGGGGTTCAGCTCGGACGGCTTCTTGTTCAGAAAGTAATTCGTAAGCAGCGACTCAGGGTCCTGAACCATGTCCCCGGAATCAAACAACAGGGCGTCGGGAACTTCGGCTCGCACCTGCTTGACCAGAGTGGCAATCTTCACGAGCCCGAGGTCATCCGGTTTCCCCGCATAATAATCCCAGGGTTCGATCCGCCCGTGTAAGTCCGTTGTGCCGAGAAGAGTAATCGAGACGCTCTCGGCCTTCGGCGCCGGGGCGCGCCGGGCAGCCGGCATTTCCCAAAGGGATGCACCCGCGGCGAGAATCCCCGCCAAGACAAGCGCGCGAAGCAAGAATTTCCGGCCTCTCATGGCTGAACTCTTATGTCCTTCTGCTGGGAATAGATCTTCGAGCACAGCACGCAGCTCACCCCGTCCTGTTGCCAGCGGTGAATATATACTCGTTCCGCGAAAAAGCGCAGCAACGATTTGCGATGGGGGGCAGATCGTCTGCTAAGCAACCGTCCCCTTTTGCCGTGGGTTGGTTGCAAGAGGTGAAATTTCGGTGACCGCGTTTTGTTGGGCGGGCGAATCACCGTATCGAGGCCGTCCCCACAATTCCCCTCCCCCCCCAGTGGGCGGTATGGCTCACGAAAATAAGGGCACCTGCGGTTGGAGCGGGCTGCGTTTCCACTTTGCGTTGGAGCAGGCGGTGCATCGGTTCGCTTTCTACATCCACGGCATTCGCAAGCATCACGCCGAGCGAGAAATCCACTCTTCTGAATTCCGGGGCAGAAGTCAGAAAACATGGTTCTCCACGAAATTACGCGTTCCCTCGTCGCCCGGATCCAGGGCACGGCAAAGTGGGCAGAGTCCAGACGACCGACCGCCGCCAATCACCGATCACCGTGCCTTCTTATAGCACTAATTTTTTATTTGCTGGCCGATTCGGTCCCGTCGCTCTTGGTTGTCAGATAGAAGTAGCCCACTTTGTTATTCGGATTGGTGCCATACCACATCCGTCCTTGCGCATCGCGGAAGAATTCCCGCATAGCGATTTCCGAATGAGGAGCTGGATATTCAATCACCTTCCCGGTCTTGGTATCAAAACGCCCCAACACGTCCATGCGATGGGAGTCATACCAAAGATAGCCATCGGCATCAAAACCCATCGCGTAGGGAGTGGGATCGGGGCCGGGCAACGGGTACTCTTTAAATGTCTGGGTCCCCGGATCAAATCGTGCCATTTTTCCGGCATTGAATTCGCCCACCCAAATCATTCCGTCGGGAGCTATTTCCATCCGTCGCGGAAAGCTGTCCGCGGTGGGCATCGGCCAACGGGAGACCTTCATTGTTTTCCCGTCCACCCGGCCAATCTTGTTTGACCCGGTGAACCAAACATTCCCGTCCTTATCCGGCTTGACATCGTAGGTGAACCCCAGTTCATCGAAGCGTGTAAACTTTCTTGTCTCCGGATCGAATTTTGTGAGGGGAGTGCCGCTGCACCACACATTTCCGCTGGGATCGAATCGGACCGTGTGCTTGTTACCTCCATCACCCACACCTTCCTTACCGGGAAGATAGGCATCCTGGTATTCGGTGATTTCTTTTGTGTTGGGATCCCACCGCCCGAGCTTGTTTGAGGCTTGCTCGGCCAGCCAAACGGAGCCGTCTGGCGCCGGTACAGCCGAATGGATGGCAGCGGTTCCCACATTGGGAACCGAGAAATCCTGCATCTCACCAGTTTGGGGGTCGAGTCGCGTGATTTTATTGGCCACTCCAAAATCCGGAATCCACAAATAGCCATCTTTGTCCGGCGCGGCACTGAAAGGCATCCGGTTTGGGCCCGGCATGTCATATTCCACGTAGACGATATTCATCGCGTCGCTGCTGAACGGGCGCACCGTATCGTTGTATCGCGCCATGTCGGCGGGAGACTTCGGAAGCACGGAGTCAGGCCCAAACAACGTGGTGAGATACGACGCGATTTCATCGGCGTCTTTGTCGTTAAGATTTGCCAGGGAGAAATGCATCGCGGTCCGCATGTACTCGACGCGGTCTCTCCAGCCATCGGCGTCTCGCTTCACAGAAGCCATGCGGGTCTGCATCAGGTGGCACGTCGAGCAATGCGTGACGATCAGGTCTTTCCCTTTGGCGTCGGGCAGCAGCTGCCTTAGCTGGTAGAACGAAATATCGTTCCAGCGGACGACGCCTTTCTGCAAGGCAAAATCATAGGAGGCTTTCTGGCCCGCCGTCAGATTCACTCCCGTGCGGGGTTCGGTGCGGAAGCCTACGGCTCGTATCGTCAAGCGATAATCGCCCGCCGACAGGTTTGGGATCCGATACTGGCCGTGGCTGTCGGACAGAACGATTACCGTGATTCTCGTCTTGGTGTTTTGGGCCTCGACGAATGCACCCTGAAACGGTGCACCTTCTACGCCCTTTACCATTCCTGTGATCGTGGCTCCGTAACACATGGAGCCGACCAAAACCGTCAAGCCTACCAACACCAGAGCCCTGAATTGTGGCCGCATGGATCTCCTTTTCGTTCTCTATTGATTCGGAGAGAATCCCGCCTACGCCCCTTATTCGCGCAAGCGCAAAACCCTGGGTTCAGGGCTTCCTCTCAGGGGGCTTCACCTTAGAATCTACACTTTCTCGGGTTTCCGTTCGCCGCAACAGTCCCCGATTGCTTGGACGTATTGTATCGCCCGACCGTTTCGACGGTAAAGGCCTGTGAATAGCCGTCCGTTGGCCACCAAGACGGCGACCAATTCCAACGCCCCGGGCGACTTCCGATCAGACCGCGATGGGATGGCTACTTCTTTAAACCGAACGCGTAGAGTCTGCCGTCCCAGGTAGAGACGTAGATCTCCCCGCCAGCGACGACGGGCTCGCTGAAATGCGTCCAGCTGTCGATCAGCGTCTGGCTGGAATATAATTGTTGCCCGGTTTCCGCATCGAGGGCGTAGAGAACTGCGTTGGTGATGGGAGTTGTGCGGGTCTTTGCCGTCACCACCCCTTTCGCTCCGGTGTTCTCTCCGGTTTGAAGCGCGTAGACCACTCCGTTCGCCACCACGGGTGGGTCGGGGACGAGCATGTCGCGGGACATCCATGCCGGAACCAGCATCGGCGTATTCTTGTCCGGATCAAGGCGAACCTCGAATGCCAGAATGCTGCCAGCATCCGCATTTCCGTGGCTGTATGGGAACTTCGGCGCGTCCTTGGAGGGTGGTCCCCACAAGGGCACCAACAGCCACCGCTTGCCTTGTCCGTCCTGCCAAGTCGACATCGCTCCCCACAAACCGCGCCCTAGAGGAAGAAGCTCATCACTGCCCCAGCGAGGAGACTGGTAGAGCGGCGTGTGATGGTCGGCCCCTCCTAAATTATCGGCGTCGAGCAGGGTGATCACCGATTCCTTGCCCCCGGATGCCACCAGCGTCCATTTCTGAAACGGGAAGATCACCGGGCTCGCGGAGCCCAAGTCCAGATCCTTTTGTTGAAGATGCTGCCAGTTGGCCGGAGTGTAGGTATCGAGCAGGCGCAGGTTGTTGAAGCTCAGGGCCATCACACTGTGGGCCAGTTTGCCGGCGGCTGGGTCGTAAGGACCATCCGCAGTTTGCGCGTAAATGCCTTTCGGTCCCCCCACCATGCCGCCCCGTCCCCAGGCCCCCGCTGGTCTTCCGTTGCTGGTGTAATACTCAACCACGGGTCGCGCCGGATCCTTCAAATCCAAGGCGATAAAGTGGGCCATCGCGCCGCCGCAACCCCGGCCCGTCGATGAATACATAACGCCATCGATCAGGTTCAAACTCCAGTTGCGTGAGAACGGTAATGTGAAGTCGGCTGGCGGCATGCTCTGGTTGCCATCTGCCAGGCGGAGGCCCCGGAGCTTGCCGTCACTGGTCGACACATACAGGACGCCCGTCTGTTTGTCGATCACGGGGGTAGCATTTTGCGTGTTGCCACACTGCCAGGTGGCGGGTTCTTTCGGAGTCAACGTGTTCGGAAACCTTTTCTGCCAAACCAGTTCGCCTGTTTCTGAGTCAAGCGCGTACACGGTGTTGTCGCTTCCGACAACGAACACACGAGTCCCGGACCCGGTCGGCCCGTTCACCCGGGCCACCAGATGAGCCGTCAGGGTGGAGAGAACCGCTTCCTTGGGAACAGTGAGCAGCTGAGCTTTCCACTTCAGCTCAAGATGAGAAACATTGTCTTTGGTAAGTGCGGTCTCGGACTGGTTCCATCCCGTGCGTGCCTGGTCGTAGCCCCACGTCAACCATTCGCTTTGGGCGGCTGCAGGCCCGGGCGTCGGGCATAGCGCCAGACTGCCAAGTCCAACGAGGCTGGTTACTGCGCTCGACATCAGCCCACGCCGAACCACGGTGATTCTCCTGTTTCCACGTTGCACCGAAATTCCTCCGATTGCAGCTAGGGCTCGCGCATCGTAACGCTTCTCCCTCACTTGACTCAACCATTTTGACTACCGGTGCTACCGGTGTCGCCCCAGAATGAGATTGTCCGGTTTGTGCAAAGTAGACATGCCCGCTTTCGTGGATGACCGGGGGGCCTGTCGGAACCGAGCGGATCGCGTTGAGCCAAGAAGATCGGGAAGATTGCACGCGTTGTTGCGCGAGCCGAAACCCTAAGACGCTTTCGTTCATAGGTCGGCCTCGCCCAAATAGTGCGGTAAGCAGCTAGAACAGCTATCTGGAGCTTTGCACACGGAGGCAATTCGGTATAGATTGTCGGTCGGCCGGGAGGTCAAAACGGGCTTTGCGGCTGAATCAGTGGAGGGAGGATATGGGCGTGTCGAAAAAGGCCGGAGTCATTTTACTCGCAGGAATCTTGGGGTTGCTGTTGGGCGGCAGAGCCCATGGGCAGAATCCCGTGAGCGGCACAGACGCAGCCGAGGCTGCTCTTCCCAAGGACATCTATCCCGACTCGAGAAACCGCCTCCCCTTGCCGAAAGTCGAAGAGCCGATCCGAAAGGCTCGGCTGGCTGTCGGGATCGAGCAACCCGGCGTACGTTCTTGGGATCCCGAACTCGCCAAGCTCACGGGCGAAGCCAGCCGCAAGTACGATATCGGATTGTCAGATCGGTTGCTTGAGATCGCCGTGTTGGTGGCAGCGCGCGAGATGGATTGCCAATATGAATGGACCCAATGGGAAACGCATGGGCGGGACCCCAAGGATACGCGCCTGATCGAACCGGCCATCATCGACATCATCAAGTATGAGAAGCCGGTGGTGGGCCTGGGCGAGAAGGAAACCGCCATTATTGACTTCGGACGCGAGACGTTTGGCCAGCGGAGGGTTTCCTCCGCGACTTTCGCGGAGGTTCTGCGTTTATTCGGTCGCAAAGGGACCGTCGATTTGCTCTGGCTGATGGCCGGTTATTCCTCATCCGCGGCGGAGTTGGCTGCCTTTGACAATCATTTGCGAGCAGACCAGAAGCCGTTGCTTCCTGCTCGGACCCAGTCTCTGCATCCGGTGCGCAAAGCAAACTTAGCCGCGGCGATCGCCGCAGCCGCGGGCCCGCTCCCCACAGACGTCTATCCTGATTCCGGGAACCGCCTCCCCTTGCCGAAACGCGAGGACATGGATGACCAGGGCCAGAAGGTCTTCGACCAAGTGAGCCGAGACGAGCGATTGCCGGTTAGCGATCCCATGACGAAGCGTTCGGTCCGGCTCTATAGTCCCCGGCTCGCCGGACCCGAGGACCAAGTGCAGCGACATCTCAGGTATGACATCGGACTGTCAGACCGGTTGCTTGAGATCGCCGTTTTGGTGACGGCGCGCGAGATGGATTCCCAATATGAATGGACCGAATGGGAAACCTATGGGCGGGATCCGAACGATCCGCGTCACATCGAGCCGGTCATCATCGATATGATCAAGTACGGGAAGCCGGTCGTGGGTCTGGGCGAGAAGGAGACCGCCATTATTCATCTCGGGCGCGAGATGCTCGGCCAGGGAAAAGTCTCCTCGGAGACCTTCGCGGAGGTTCTGCGTTTATTTGATCGCAAAGGCACCGTGGACGTGGTCTGGGTGATGGCTAGTTATGCAGCAGCCGCATCAGAACTGACGGCGTTCGACCAGCGCCTGAAAGAAGGACAAAAGCCCCTGCTTCCTCCTCTATAGGTTTTTACTGAAAGATAGGGAAAAGGCGTGTCGGCACGCTCGAGAATTGGGTGTTTCGGTGTCGCGGACAGCATAGTATGAGTTCAGGTGGAATTGTAGAGCGTTCCCCGGTTTAAGGGTTAAGTTCGCCCAACACCGCAGCTGACCCGTGGTAGCCTGGAGCGGTTGCTGAGCAGCCTAAATTACACATTGCGAATCTCATCTTACATGAGCCCGGCCTTTGAGCAAGCCCTGACCGCGTTAGGAGCCGCGTGAGCGCGGACATTCCCGATCGCCTCGCTGCAGAGACCAGACCTGAAAGCGTGAGCGCGACTTCCGCCGGCCACAAAAGCCTCGCCGGTTGGGCCGTATTGATTGGCGCGGGCGTCTTTGCCACTACCATGTCGCAGCCGGCGGTCCTTCGGCTGCCTTTCCAGAATTTTCTAAAGACTGACCTGCACGCTTCCCGCCAGGCTATGGCCTCGTTTTTCGCCCTCAGCACTTTGGCCTGGTACTTCAAGCCGCTCGCCGGGATCTTTACCGACAGCGTGCCTCTGTTCGGCACACGCCGCAGGCACTACCTGATTCTGAGCGCCATCATAGCGGGTGCGTTGTATCTCACGGTAGGCCTTGTGCCGCGCACCTACATGTCCATCCTGGTGGCCATGATCGCGGTCAACTGCATGCTTGTGATCGGCAGCACAGTGGTCGGGGGCCTGGTCGTCGAGATCGGCAACCGCGAGCACGCCACCGGCCGCCTCAATTCGTCGCGCTACGTCGTCATGAATGCCTGTACCTTGATCGGCGGACCGCTCGGCGGATTTCTCGCCGCGCGCGCGTTCGGGTTCACCACCATCGCAGGGGCCGTGATCGCATTGTCGGTAGTGCCCTTCGCCTGGTTGATGCTCAAGGAACCGCCAGTAGCTCGGGCAGACTCCCGGGCGTGGATCGCCGCGAAAGCTCAGTTCCGGACGTTAATGAGGTCCAAGACACTCTGGAGCGCCGCCGGGCTGCTCTTTTTGGTTTATATTGCCCCAGGCTTCGCAACGCCACTCTATTACTACCAGACGGACACGCTTAAACTCTCCCAGCAATTCATCGGCACTCTGATCCTGTTGGCCGGGGCCTTCGGAATCCTAGGCGCATTTATCTACTCGGTCATGTGCAGGAAGTTCAGCCTGCGAACTCTGCTCTACATCAGCATCATTATCAACGTAGTGGGCACGTTGTGTTACCTGTTCTATCGCTCGGGCAAGGCCGCCGCCTTTGTCGAAAGTGAAAACGGCCTTTTCGCAACGGTCGCAGAGTTGGCACTGATGGACCTTGCCGCGCGCGCGACCCCTCGCGGAAGCGAAGGCTTGGGCTTCGCTCTCATGATGAGCGTACGCAACGGCGGTGCGGCGCTGTCGGACATCTTCGGCTCCTGGCTGATCGACCAGCACCACGTCAGCTTCTTCAAACTCGTTTGGCTCAACGCCGGAACCACCGCCCTGATCCTGTTCGCTATTCCCTTCCTGCCGCGCCTGTTGATCGACAGCAGCGACGGTAGCGCACGAGCGGTTCGTCCCATCGAATCGACCAACTAGATTGCACGGCAATCGCTGCCCCCAACCAAAAGGGCGCCTGATCCAATGAGCGTCGGTTTATCTACGATCCCCTTTTGAGACAGTCTCGATTTACACCAATCCTCATCGAGTTGCCTGCACTGTCGGTTGAGCGTCGCGGGATACTGCTAAGGCTAGACCTTTCGTACTAGAACCTCCGTAACTGAATACTAGCTCGTATGGGCCATTGGGTGATGCAGCTTGCTCTGAGAATCTTAGATTGGCCGTGAGCGTTGCTTGAGAGTATCGAAAATGAGCCGGAGAAACGTTGAAAGCGGTGGATCGACCCAATCAAAATCAGGAGAACAAACCTATGAAAAACTATTCAAAGCCTAGCCTCAAAGGGCTCGGCCTGCTGCGCATGGTTACGAAATTCAGCGTCGGCGACCCCCATAGTAACTGGGGAAACCACTGTGGCAACATTGGTAACGGTCTCTACAGAAGTGATTTGCAGTTCTTCGGGTTGGGCAGCAAGTGTGGCGAATCTGGCGGCAGCATCAACGACTAATCTGGGTCGGGAAAGGTGGGGAGGCATGACTCGGCGGTAGACCCTCCCCGCCTGCCGCAATCAGGTCGCTTTCGCAATCTTCCGGCGCGGATGGGGCCGGCCGGTAAAACAGGGCCGGTCCATCGGCTCGGTTGACTCGAGAAAGCGCTGATGGAACTGATAAATTCTCTCATTGTGTAGGACCTCTCGCGTGCCGACGCCCTCGTGCTATTCTTCTGCCAGGATCCGCAAACAAGAATTTGGAAGCATCCATGGACGCAAAATCGGCAGCGCGCAGATCCTTGGAGTCCACCCGAGCCGGATCGCTTCGATGGGCAAAGCCGGCAGCAATTGTTCCGGCACGAGGCTAGGAGCATGGGGGCGCCCCTGTCAAAACCCGCAGATGCTAATGGCGTTGTCCGGCTCCGCCGCAACTACCTGTCGGCTATTGAGAACGTTGCCCAATCCATCGGCACTATGGGCCCGGTGGCGACGATTGGCACAATTTTGCCGCTGCTGATCTACAAGTCGGGGAATGGCACGTGGCTGTTGTTTCTGGGGGTTTTGACGGCTTTCTGCCTGATTGCGGCAAATATCAATGTTTTCGCGTCAAGGTTCGCCTCCGCCGGGTCCCTTGCGACTTTCGCGCAGAACGGCTTGGGAAACGGGGCCTTGGGAAATTGGGCGGGGCGCCTGACGGGATGGTCCTACGTGGTGGCCCTGATATTTGTGGCCACCAGTTCCGGCGTTTCCAGCGCCTACTATTTCGCAATCTTGCTGACGCATTTCACCGGCTTGCCGGTGGGGGCGACAGGGTCCATCGCACTCACCGTTCTGGTTGCCCTGCTGGCGTGGTGGCCGGCGCATCGCGATGTGAAGCTCTCCACCAAGATGATGCTGGGGGCGGAGTCCTTCTCGGTGCTGCTCATCCTGGTGATTTTGTTTGCCGCCATGCTGCGCGTCCATCACTGGGTGGACCGTTCGCAGCTACGACTGGAAGGCGCGGGGTTCTCCCACTACCAACTCGGGTTCGTGCTGGCGTTCATGACGCTTGCCGGATTCGAGAGCGTGACAGCGCTGGGCGAGGAAGCAAAAACTGCGACGCGCACGCTTCCGCGCGTCATGATCCTATGCATCCTGCCCATTGGACTTTTGTTCATCGGGAGCATCTATTGCATGACGGCGCTTTCCCATAGCCTGAACCTCGCACTCGATCAAACCGACGGGCCCCTCGACATGATCGCCCGCTCGGTAGGGTTGCCCACGCTGGGATGGCTGAGCTCGCTGGGTGTGGCGATCAGCTGTTTCGGCTGCTCGCTGGGAGGGTTCAACGCGGGTTCGCGGGTGGTCTACTCGATGGCTCGGAAGGGGCAGATTTGGCGGTGGTTCAACGCCGTACACCCCGTCAACGGAACCCCTCACCGCGCTCTCACGCTTTTTGCCGGAATATCAATCGCGGTGCCCTGCCTGATGATCGGCAGCGGGGTCAGCATGGCAAACGCGATGGATTATCTCATGCAGATCGCAGCCCTGGGATTTCTCGGCGGATATCTGCTGGTGTGCCTAGCCGCCCCCGTTTACCTGGCCTCTCAAGGCGGGCTTCGGCTTCACCAGCTCGCAGCGGCCATTCTGACGATGTGCATCTTGGGCGCCGTGTTGCTGCTAAGTCTGGTGCCGGTTCCCCCAGGGCCCAGCCGTTATCTTCCGTACACCTTTGCGGCCTTACTGATCATCGGCATGCTTTTTTCCGGCCGGAGTTGGGTACGCCGGCCGAAGGGGAGCTCGACTGTTGACGCAACCGCAAATCCCGCGGCGCAGCTTAGCGACGCTCAGCTGTGATCCGGGGAAGTTCACAGCTGGACCAAGCAAGGCGTCGCAAAAACCCCCTAACATGTCACCTACCCACTCTCCGGTCGAGAACCCCTGCCACGTGTCCGCAGCCCATTCAGGCGGGTGTGGCCGCCCGTCCATGTAAATGGTCCGCTCCGGTAGCTGCCGCCGCGATAAACAGCCATCGTGACAGCAAGCAAATCGATCGCTGCGGGGAGTCTTACAGCTAACTAAAAGAACGCCTGTCCGGCAAACAGAACCGTGCATCTGTGACCAACGGCGATCGCCTTTTGTTTCGATGACCGATTCCATGATAGCTTGCCAGCAGAATTCATCGCCACTAGATCGTTTCTTTGTGAACGTCCATCCCGACGGATTCCGAACGATCCATCGCGGAGCGCCTTTGCATGGGGGGGTACTAAAACTCCAGTAAGGGAATCCTAGCTCCTGTGGCCCATTCAGCCAAGTCGTCGGTTCTGAGAATCTGAGAGTCGCCACGGCTTGGTTGAGAGATCGAAAATCAGTCGGATTGATGAAACGTTGAAAAGAGCCAAATCACAACGAGAGCGGGCAAATGGGGAATCACACGATGCCTCACCTGAACGAACTTGTCTTCCTGCGTGTTCCTGGAACATTCATTGCGAGTGCTACTGCATCGTGGAGGCGTAACTTCCGCCAGTTCACACAATTCCCGATATCGGGCGCGGTACTGACAGCACTGATTCTGGTGCTTACGGGTTGCGGTGGCGGCAGCACTGTAACCAGCAACAGCACCGTGCTGCCGACGATCACCAGCACCGGCACGGCTGGCGGAACGGTAGGAACAGCTTTCTCCTATCAAATTGCCGCTACCAACTCGCCGGCCAGTTTCGGTGCGTCGGGATTGCCCGCAGGTCTTACGGTGAATACCGTCTCAGGTCTGATCTCCGGGACTCCTATGGCTGCGGGAACCTCAAGCGTGATGCTAAGCGCTACCAACAGTGCAGGTACAGGCAGCGCGCCTCTGGCCCTGACGGTGACCGCGACCCTGGCACCTCCTGCGATCACCAGCAGTGGTATGGCTGGCGGAACGGTAGGAACAGCTTTCTCCTATCAGATTACGGCTACCAACTCACCCACCAGTTTCGGTGCGTCGGGATTGCCCGCAGGTCTTGCGGTGAATACC
>JBEKBP010000073.1:0-15233 GCA_050015335.1 Candidatus Acidiferrales bacterium
GCCAGTCGTTGCGGACAGTTCTGCGGTCCCGTTAGGAGTCACCTGCAACCCCCGGAACTCTAAGGACTTGTTGGAGTTCCGCTTCAGGGACGCTGTGCTCCGACTGTCCAAAGGTGAACCGGCGACGGGTCAATTTGTTCATGAACAAATTCAGGAAACTGGGCTTCATCACATGCAACGGCGAGATCCAGATGAACGATTCCCTCTTGAGCGTTGTCCTACATGACTAAATTAGTTTCGCGCCGAGGGACTCTCGGGGAGGAAGCAGTATTTAATTCGCACGAGCTTGGCGGCTTTCTAACGCCGCATACCGAGCGGCCAAGAACCTTGCACAAAGCAGTTGTCACTCGAGAACAGGCGCGAGATCGGTGTGTGTGAAGTCATCTCCCTTGAACAAGAGCGGCTCACCAGTCGCTTTGGCCAAGGCATAGGCGAAGCAATCCCCAAAATTCAAACCCGCAGGATGACCGCTGCCCTTGCCAAAATCGCGGTAGGCTTCGCGGGCAATCCGTGCCTGGGTCTCGGTAACCGGCTCAACGACGAGCTGTGCCTCCCGGAAGAGATCGTCAAACCGTCGGCTGGCAATGGGATTGCGGCTCCCATCGATGACAACTGCTGCCTCGACGTAATTGACGGCCGAAACGCGGCGGCTGCCGGTATTGGCAATCTGCTGCGCAAATGACCGCGCGTCCGGCTCATCACGGAGGATTGCTATGATCGCCGATGCATCGATAATCATCGCGGCAAACCGTTCTCGTTGTACAACAAATCCCCATGATCAATTGATCGGTAAGGTTCCTGCAGATGCGCCGCGCAGTCCTTGCCGATCTTGACTAGGCGGTCCGCGAGGCTGATGCCTTGCTCCCCGCGTACCCGCTCCAGACGTTCGCGAACCGCTTCGGTGATTGCAGCGGTCATACTTTCACCGGTCAGCTTTGCTAATTGTTGAACTAGCTTCTGGGTCTCATGATTCTTAATGTTCAGAGCCATTAGATATACCCTTCTACCAAAGTATATCTACCAGTCTACCATGTAGTGGGCGTCCTCGCAAAGTCGATAACGGACTTGAGCCGAACCAGAACGTATGCCGCGCTACTGGGAGGCGAGTTGCTGCACGATCGCCCGCGGTCATACCAGCTTTTGGACTGTCGTCGCCAGTTTGTACAGAGTTTACACCGCAATTCCACCGGCTTACTGGTTGCTGGCCAGTGGTTTCGGTTCGCTAGGGGCGGACGGCTTCGGTTGTACGATGGCTTTTTCCTATGACGCTTCTCTGCTGGATTTATAGCGGCGCTGATAGTATTGGGTGGCCGTGGAGGGGAGTCAATCGGACTTGTCGACTTGTCATTTGATCAGAAGTTATTGAAGCTTAAGTACTTAGAGTACTCCAAGTAGCAGGCGACTTGTGCTGCTTATTCGAGGATTCGGTCCCCAAATTCTACCGGTATCGCCCCGATACCCCCTGTGGGGCGGTTAAAGAAGGTCCTGTTTCAGGGCGTATAGCACCAGTTCCACTCGGCTTGAAATTCCCAGTGCTGCTTCGTCGCTCTCGCCAAACTCAACCTCTGTAACCTTGCTGCCTTCGGTTACAATTTCAGAACTCCGGGCCTTGGTCGGAAGCTATCGATCTGAATCCCGCTGTCCCATTCTTGAAGAGACCAGTTATCGAGGATCACGCCGGCAGGAACTCCAGAGGTTGTGGACACCGTCCCCTCATCGTCCCATATGGGCCGCACCCGTGCCACCCCGAGCGGTTGCTCGCCGCCATTTTCCAAGCCAGATCCCACTTAAATTCTGGCCACGCTATCGCCGGTCGAGCGTCGCCATCCAGATGGTACCGGTGGTTTCGATCATGCCGAAGACCATTTTATCCTGGGCAACCGCGGGGGAGATGAAAACGGGATCGCCATTCCCGCTGGACTGCCGGGCGTGGTGGAAGTGGTAGACGTCGAAGAGGGGGCCAACGGGATGCTTGGTGGCCGGGTCCAAGTGCTGGCCGCGGATGCATCTGAATCCATCGCGCTCCGAGAGAAAGTACAGCATGTTCCCGTCGGGCGACCAATTGGCATAGCGCTCCATGCCCCGGCCATCGGTAATGGGAATCCAGGCCTTCTCGCCTTCCAGGACCGCACCTTTGAAACGCACGACATAAACGCGCCGCGCCTCTGGCCCGGGAATGGCATGAAAGGAAAGCCATTTGCCATCCGGGGAGAAGCGTCCTCGCGAAACACCGTACTTGGGATGTTTGAGGATCTCGGTCTGCTGCCTGTCCGCGAGGAACTAACGCGCCCGTTGTTCGTTGCGATCACTCGACGGCGGCACAATGCCCTTAATCCGCAAATACACATCAAGATATCCATTGTTCTCCTGAGAGTGTTCAATCATGCCTTCGATCACCCCGAGTTCGAGACGCTGCCCCCCGCGTGCGCTGACAAATTTTAGGACGTCAGCATCAGTTAAAGAATCCATGAGAGAATTGCATTCGTCGTTTGCCTCTTTCATAGCCGAGACAATCTCATCCTTAGACGGCATTGCGCTCAAGGTGATGGTCTTGGGGTCGCCTTTTAGCATGGCGCAAGCGCGCATGTTAGTGATGATGGCATGTCCCATCCTCTGTCCAAAGTCTTGAATTTCTGGCGTGGGCTTAAACCTGTAGTTCTCGGTCGGCATTTCGTCAGCCATTTTTGTGAGTAGGTCGCGAATGTTACTCCACGAGGCTCTCAGATTCGTGCTGATTGGGTTGGCATCCTGGGCGTGGACGGCTGACGAGCCAGCAAACGGGATCGTGATAACGATGACCCCTACCAACCACAACAACCTAGTTAATGAACGCATGGTTATCTTCCTTTCGTTCTTGTCTGGTTTCAGAGAATTTCTTGACATCTGGGCAGCAGCCGGCAAGAGATGCGGTGATTTGATTCTCTACTTGCTGGCAGATTCGGCCCCTACGGGTGTGAGATAGAAGTAGCCCACTTTGTTATTCGGATTGGTGCCGTACCACATTCGTCCCTGCGAATCGCAGAAAAACTCTCGCATCGCGATTTCTGAATGTGGAACAGGATATTCGACCACCTTCCCGGTTTTGGTATCAAAGCGCCCCAGCACGTCCATGTGATGCGAGTCATACCAGAGGTAACCATTCGCGTCGAAACCTAAGCTATACGGGCTGGGGTCCGGCCCAGGCAGCGTATATTCCTTGAAGCTTTGCGTCGTGGGGTCGAACCGCGCCATTTTGCCTGCATTGAATTCACCCGTCCAAATACCGCCATCAGGTGCTATTTCGAGCCGTCGCGGAAAGCTTTTCTCCGTGGGAACAGTCCACTCGGAAACTTTCATTGTCTTCCCGTCTACCTTGCCTATCTTGTTTACTCCCGCAAGCGTAAACCAAACGTCCCCATTCTTATCTGGCTTGACATCGTAAACACCCGGCACGTCGTCGAAGCGCGTGAATTTTCTTGTTTCAGGATCAAACTTTGTCAGTGGGGAACCACTGGCCCATACGTTTCCGCTGGGATCCAATCGGACCGTGTGTTTGTTGCCGCCACCTTCCAGCCCTTCCTTTCCTGGAAGATAGGCGTCCTGGTATTCGGTAATCTTCTGCGTACTGGGATCCCATCGTCCGAGTTTGTTCGCCGCTTGCTCGGCCAGCCACACGGACCCGTCTGGGCCCGGTACGGCCGAATGAATGGCAGCAGTCCCCACATTGGGGACCGAGAAGTCCTGCATCTCGCCCGTCTTGGGGTCAAGGCGAGTGATCTTGTTGGCCACTCCAAAGTTCGGGATCCAAAGGTAACCGTCCTTGTCGGGTGCGGCACTGAAGGGCATCCGGCTTGGTCCCGGCATCTCATATTCGACATACACGACATTCATTGCGTCGCTACTGAAAGGCCGCACCGTGTCCTTGTATCCCGGCATGGCCTCGGGAGACTTCGGCAATACTGAATCCGGGCCAAACAACTTGGCCAGATACGATGCAATTTCATCGGCATCTTGATCAGTAATCTTCGACAGGGAAAAATGCATGGCTGTCCTCATGAACTCGACCCTGTCTCTCCAGCCATCTTCGTCACGTGTCACGGACGCCATGCGGGTCTGAACTAAATGACACGTCGAACAATGTGCGACGATCAGGTCTTTCCCTTTCGCGGCCGGCCAGAGTTGCTTTGCTTGATAAAACGAGATGTCACTCCAGCGCACCATGCCCTTCTGCAAGGAAAAATCGTAGGATGCGTTCGCGTCCGCTATCAGACTGATTTCCGTCTGCGGCTCGGCACGAAACCCGATAGCTCGGATCTGCAGGCGATACTCGCCTGGCGGAAGCTTTTCGAACCGGTAGCGCCCATGGCTGTCGGAGAGCACCATCACTGTAATCCGGGATTTCATATTTTGCGCTTCAACAAACGCCCCCTGGAAGGGGGCTCCTTCCGTGCCCTTCACAGTTCCGGTAATCGTCCCTCCGTAACAGGTGGGAATAAAGAAAATCATCAGGCTCAATAGTGGTAGGAATCTCGTTTGTAACGCCATGGCGTCTCCTTTTCGTCGACTACCCTTCCCCACCTTATCGGCTCACTGCTACCTCCGGTCAGGCAAGGTGAAGACGTAAAGCTCGTTGCCCGTCTGCGGGTGGTGAATGTCGGGCAGAATCGTGCGCGGAACAACGCGTGGGCTGCTACCGCCCACCCCTGCTGTGACCGCGATATATTGCTTTCCGTCGATGCTGAACGTCACCGGGAATCCTTGCACGGAGGTGCCGAGTCGCGTTCGCCAGATCGTCTCGCCCGTATTGGAATCGACGGCTCGGAAGTACCGATCGAGATCGCCCACAAACGCGAGACCGCCATCGGTCGAAAGCACTGCCGTGAGGAACGGGGGGCGTTGCTGCCAACTCCACACCTCTTTTAGAGTCCTGACGTCATAGGCTGCCAGTTTGCCTACGTTCCCGTCGGTTCCTGGCATCTCGAAAAATCGGCGGTCGCCAGCGCTGTTGCCCGAACCATCCGTAAACTCTACCTTTCGGCCGGACATTTCCATGCAGCTCTGGCTCAGTGGAATGATGAGAGTCCCTCCCCGCGGGTAATAGCTCATCGCTTGCCAGTTATGGCCGCCCTCCGTGCTGGGGCACGCCGACACCCATTGGCCAATTTTCTGCTCAACGATGTCGGGGCGATACGTCAGTTTTCCGGTTTTGGAATCGAACCCACTGAAAACATTCTGAAAAAGTGTCTCCTTGGCTTCGAGAAACACGCCCGTCTTGCGGTCGAGCTTCCACAAAATCCCGGCCTTGCCAATCGTGAAGGCAGTTTGGAGATGGCCGATATCAATGAGAACGCGCTCGTAGACTTCATCGAGATCAAGCGTCTCATTGGCCACGTGCTGGAAATACCAGGCCAGCGATCCGTCGTCCGGCCGGAGAGCGAGCGTCGAACTTGTATATAGATCCTGATCGTTCGGGCCGGCGCCGCGGCTCACCTGCATCCACGGTTTGGCCTGCGCCACGCCCCAATATGTGAGATCCAACTCGGGGTCATAACTGCCTGTTATCCAAGTTTCTCCGCCGGCCCGCAGCATGTTCGGAAGTTTGCCCCAGGTGTCGCCGCCCGGTTCTCCCGAACGGGCGACGGTATTGAACCGCCACAGCAACTTGCCGGTCGCAGAATCGTACGCGCTGACGTAGCACCCCTGCTCGTTTTCATGCGCCTTGTACCGGCCGCAGCCACCCAGTCCCTGCAGCACTTTTCCGCGAATCACGATCGGCCCACTCGAATTGGAAAATCCCTTGCCACTGTCAGCGATCACCGCATCCCACATCGTTTGACCGGTGCGCGCATCGAGGGCGACCAAATGCGCATCGGTCGTTGCAATAAATATCTTGTCCTGGTAAATTGCGAGACTGCGCGTCGCTGCTCCCGCCCCGCCACTCTGCTTGCCCGTAGGCCTTACGCGTGTTTCCCAGATAAGTTCGCCGGTGCGCCCATCGAGGGCTTGCACGACGTTGTCAGGATTCGGTAGATAAATGGTTCCGTTGTGCACGAGCGGGGTAGGCTCGTTCACCCCTTCATTCATGGCCCACACCCATGCGAGCTTCATCTCGCCTACGTTGTTTCGCGTGATCTGATTGAGAGCACTGTGATTCCATGCCTGATAATTGCCGCGGATCATCAGCCAGTCACTTGGATCGGGCCGGAGCAACATTTCGTCGGTTACCGGGACATAGTTCTTCACTTGGCCTTCGACAGTGACACCCGCCGGTCGTCCAGACGCACGCGACGAAGGCGATCCACCGGCAGACGTCGCGACTGCCTTTGGCTGAACGACAGTCGCGCCTTTGACCAGGTCGCCAATGGGTAAGGATGTCGTCACGGTCAGGGAATGTGCACCCGCGAGCGCGCCATTTGACTGCAGGATGAACGCGATGATGTTTAGGACATCCTGTTCGCCAACCGAACCCGGATTGTTCAAAGGCATCGTGGCCCGAATGCGGTTGAAAAGATCGGTCGTCGTGAGGTTCCGCCAAGCGTTTATGAAGTTGGCGCCCGCAAGTGGCGGCGCTTCGTTACCGCCTCCAAGATCGGATAGATGGCAAGACGAGCAACCCGCTCCGTATGCCGCGCGCCCCATATCCGCCTGGTCGAGGGTGTACGCCCCGTCTGGGGGCGGGTGTGCGGCGGAGGTCAAAAGACCCATCGACGCGAATACCGCTGGCACCAGGAGCACTAAACCCCATACTCGACCCATCAGAACTCCCTTATCGCAAGAGCCATCCCCATAGGTTGCCCTCGGGGGCGCCTTCGGAATTGATCTGCACATAGAGCCGGCTGTTCCTCAGATCCTGGATTTCGTCGGGCGTAAGTGTAACCGAAGCGCTCATACTTCCATTTGTCGACCTGGGAACCTTCAGATCAAGAATCGCAGGCCCGCGAATTCCCTTAGGCCCACGATGAATATGGGCGTCGGTGGCAGGCGAGCGCAGCCCGGAAAAGTTTCCGCGGATCGTAAGTGCATTGCCGGTAAGGAAAGCTACAAGCGCGCCCGATCCTGCGACGGTCGCCATCATTGATGCGTCGATCGGCACGGTGGTCAGCCTAACCTTGTAGGTTTCCGCGCCCTGCCCGAAAACGGCACAAACCGAGCACAAAATCGCAATGCCGATCCATACCGCCGCTAAACGTTGCCCGTTCGTTTCAATCTCCGTATCGTTGCTCTCCAACAGATATCGCCCCCGACTGCGTCCATCAGGGATGGCACGCGGGTGGCTCTCCGTCTCAGTCCAATAAGAGTGCCTTGCGCAGTTCCGCCACCGTAGCTGTCCGTGGTCCATGGAGCGGCACGATCTTGTCAACATCCAGTTTGAGGCGGAGGATGTTCTGATACAGGTTCACCATGTTCGGATTCACAAAGTCACCTCCAATGGTGTCCCAATTCGGCGAAGTAAGAGCCTCGGTGTTCCACGCATCGACTTGAATCAACATCTTCTCCGTCGGCAAATAGACCATGACCATGGCGTCGTTATGCGACGTGCCAACCAGCTGATAAATCTCGATGGTGCGCTTGCCATCGCTCAGCACACCCTTGCCATTGAGGATTGGCTCAAACTTGGGTGTCTTCTTGGACTTCTCGAGCCTGTCCGGATTTAGTGCGTGAGGTGCGCGCCACGCCCATTCGTAGAAGGCTTGGTTCATCGGCATTGTCACGATTGTGGCCCCTTCGTCTACGTACGTCCGGAGTCCGCCCGCGTGGTCGAAATGCGCGTGTGTGTTGATGAGGTATTTGATCGGCTTGTTCGGAATGATTTCTTTGACCTTCGTAATCACGGCCAGCGAGCGAGCCTCGTCCAAGGGAGCATCGACGACTACGATGTGGTCCGTCTGCTCTATGGCGACGCTGTGCCACTGTCCGCCCCTGATCCAGTAGACTCCTTCGGCCAGCTTGTCGGCCGTCACCTTGACGGGTGCTGACATGGCGGCTCGCATTTCCTGTGGCACTGGGATGAGGACTTCAGGATTGGCCTTCACGGACGACACCACGATGTCGAGTCGCAGTTTTCCGCCTTCGGTGCGGACAATGCGGCTAGGGAACATCACGCCGCCAAAGTCGCGATAGTCGGTGAAGGAAGCTTCGCAAAGCATGTCGCCCAGGACGGGGTTGTCGATCCACGTATGGATCTTCTGAACTTCATTCTCCGCATTGATCTTGCCGACATATTTGTGCTTCCCGGCCATGAAGGTCACTTCAGAGCCCCCGTCGGTGGTGGGAGTGGAGGTGGCATGGTTCGCCGCAGCGGCCCTCAAGAAACCCTGAGGGGTTACCCAAATCTCCATTGCGTGCTCCTCGACATTTTTCGCATCCGGCACGTTCGTCACAGCTGCGCCGGTCGCGCGCCCACCGGGTCTCCCGACAATCCATCCAACGTCTCCGGCGACGTACTCGTCGTCTCGCTGCTCGTGCGGCATCGGCTGCAGGCGGCCAGGGTCGAAGGCATCCCTTCTCAACTTCTGCACACGCTTGGTGGCCGTGACGTAGTCAATCGTCGCGATATATCTGCTGACGTCATACCCCGGAGGGGGGAGGTCTGGATTGGGTTCCTGTCCAAACAGGTACCACTTCCCGGAACCCGAGTACTCGATCGACGTGATGTGATCGGCCCCAAGCGCCGCAATGGCCGACTCCAGCGTACCGGTCGGCTTGTTACCCTGTGCTAATGTGGTGACTGCAACCGTCAGTAGAGCAACAATTGCCCAACTGCGCATGAAATCCTCCAAAGGAAGGGATTAGCACACAATTATCGTTTCACGTTGGCAATACCATTAACCCTTCGTAGGCACCAGAAACCCGTCCCAGGCGTCCCCCAGCCCCGTGCTTGTCCCACGGCCTCGTGCCATCCTGATAGGGCTGCAGCCCCTGTCAAAAATAGTGCCTTCTATGCTGGGTTCACGCACTCCGTTCCTGCGCGTATGACGCCCATAAAACCTTCCGAGCGTCGCGCTTTGTTGATGACGCAACTAGAACGCGTACTTGAGTGCAAACTGGATCAGTCGCGGATTCACCGACGCTGTCGTGATCTGTCCGACATTTGATTTCGACACATCCACGACGCCCGGATTGTTGAATTGTGGGTGATTGAAAGCATTGAAAAATTCGGCTCGGAACTGCAGCGTACCATCTTCCCGTATCCCCCCAACCTTGGTTGTCTTAATCAGAGACATATCCCAGTTAAACTGCCCAGGTCCGAGAAGAATACCGAGTCCGGCATCGCCGTAGCCGGTTCCGTTTCCAATCGCAGGTGTCGTGCAAAATGCGGACTTATTGATATAGCCCTGTCCGCCGTTCACACCGCCCAAACGCTCGAGCAAACTACCCGATGACGGAGCGTTTGCCGCACCCATGCCCGCGCAGTATTCAGCCGTAGAGGATATCGGAGTCCCAGGCCCAAAACCGAATATGGTTCCCCCGCGAGTATCGGTGATTGTCAGGGGGGTGCCATCCTGCGCAATGGTTACACCAGAAACGCCCCAGCCATTTGCCACCTTTCCCAGAAAGCCCTCGTGCGATATGGTCGGCAGGTCCCAAAGGTAACTGATGGTGAAGCGTTGCGGGTGGTAGAGAGGGTTGGGGCCATAACGGGAGACGTTGGCGTCACTGTTAACCCAATCCGTGCCTACGCCCCTGCTAAAACTGTATGCTGCCTGAGCCTGAAGGCCGTGGGAAAGTTGCTTGCGTAAAGTAACTTGGAGGCTGTTGAACTTGGTATCTGTATCGTTTGCAAAGTCTAACATACCCGCCGGCGCAAAGCCGAGGTAGGGCACGCGCAGCGAAGCGTTTGCAACCGTATTGGTGGTAACGAGCCCTGCGGCGATCCCTGGGGCCACGATTGTGTTGGTACCTAGGGGGTTCCCCACGAGTTGGGCCTCGTTAAGCTGCTGATTGACAAGACCAGGAAGACCTTCCTGGTGAACTCCCCGAGAGCCAACGTATCCGGTTTCAAGCGTCCAATGGGGCAGGAACTCGTATTGAACGACCATATTCCACTGGTACACGACCGGCGTCGGGTAAGTCGACTCTGCCATCACTTGCGATAGGTTGGAGCTACTACCGGTGGCGAAATTCACCCAGCGAGGTGACCACGACAGGCTTGCGCCTTGATAGGGCACCGCGAAGGTGGAGTAGTAGTTTGCTGTTCCGGATTGGAACACATTTACGGAGTAGGGTTCGCCCTGCTCGATCCCCCCGATGTAATTCGTGGCGGCACGGTCATAGAAGAAGCCGCCGCCACCGCGGATAGCCAGGCGGTTGCTTGCCAGCGGCGACCATGCAAATCCAACGCGCGGAGCAAAGTCGTCGAGCGGGGTAGTGCCCTGCGTAAAAACCTTGTGGCTGTTCTGGAAAACGCCGCCCACCGGCGGAGCCGGGAATTCCGCAAAATTGAAGTTGGAGGGCACGACAAACCCCGCGAGTGTGCCGGTGGCGGGAGTTGTCCCGGGTATGGGCACCGCATTGATCAGGACCGGCCAGATGTTGGTACCGAGGCCGTTTTTGTCGTAGAACAGCGCAATGTATTCCCACCGCAATCCCAGGTTCAATGTAAACCGCGGCCTAATCTTAATATCATCCTGGACGTAGCCGTCCCCGTATGGTTCACGGTACTGATGGACGAGTCCCCCCGGGGGCAGAGCCGCCTGATTATTCCCTGAATTGGAGATGTTGCTGGTCGCAGTGCCATTCGTGTTACCGGGCTTCGTGGGGCCGCAGGTGCCGGCAGTGATAGCCGCGGGAGCGCAGCCCGGCAGTCCAAGCAGGAAGTCCTGGATGGTTTGGAAAGTCAGGGAACCAACCGACAGAGCTTTGAAGGTCCAGTTCAAACGATCCCGCTCGAACTCACCACCGAAGCGGAGTGTTTGCTTCCCGTGGGTCCAGGAAAGCTCGTCACCCGCTTCCCAGTTGGTAACATATTTGCTACTTGGAAGGGTTCCTGACGAACCGGCAGTAAACAATCCACTAACGGTAATTGCGTCCAGATTATTGACTTGAGGAAGAATAGACTGGATACCAACTTGAGTGTTCGTGAACGGATTATCTGGCGTTCCAATATAGGTATCCCGCTGGAGCGAAATCCGCGATTCGTTTACCAGGTTATTGGTCAGAATTGATGTGAGCTTTAGTATTGCGTAGTGGTTGCTGCTGATTTCCGTCAGAGCTGTGTCAGGATAGCAAATGCCCGGCGCCCCACCGGAGTTGCCACAGGAAAAAGACACCTGTACTGGATCATGAGCAAGGAAGTAGCGCGCCGACAACGTATTCTTGCTGTTGATTACGTAATCTCCATTGGCCAAGATCTGATGCTCCGTAAATTGGGCGGGTATAGTGAATGTGGTGTTCTGGGCGGTGGTCGTAATACCATTACCTACGATAGGGATCGAGCTCGGAATTGCATACGTCCCGTCGGGATTCTTGAGTTGGAGAATACTGATAGCCACAGGATTGATGTTCGATCCGTTGCACGCAACTTGCACGGCCGCTCCCGGTTTGCCGTTTCCGGGACTGCCCCCATCGGTCCCCCCCGGGCAAAAGGTTGCCCCCAGCGACGCCGTAAGAGCCGCGGTATTCGAACGGTCACCGCCCGGGAAAATCGGTAGCAAACTGGGGGCTGAGTACCCTTGAGAGGCCGCGCCATTCCTTTGGCTGGTCTCCTGAAAAGACGTGAAAAAGAAAAGCTTATCCTTTTTAATCGGCCCGCCGAATACCCCCCCGTACTGGTTCTGATCTAAGACCTGCCGCGAATCATTGGGAACACCGTTAACGGCGGGCGACTCCTTACGGAAAAAGTCGTTGGCGTTGAGTACTGTATTTCTGAAGAACTCAAAGGCGCTTCCATGGAAATCGTTCGTGCCTGACTTAGTCACGACGTTTACGCTGGCGCCTACCTTCCGGCCATAGCCGGCATCAAACAGCGACGTCTGAATTTTGAATTCCTGAATCGCATCCGGATTCACAAGGCCAAGACCCGGGCTGTTCCCGCTATCGGACAAAAGTCCGTTGGCACTGTTATTCACAATGGAAACCCCGTCCATTGAAATGCCGTTTTGGTAGGTGCTAGCTCCGTTAACAGCAATGTCCGTCGTGCCCTTTCCAAGGGCGGTGGCGTTGAAGACAGAAGCGTTGGCCCCGGCGGAAAGACCCAGCAGGTTCGTGTAGTTGCGTGTGGTCAGCGGCAGAGTTGTCGCAGTTGTGCTGGCGACCACGTCCCCCATCGTTGGATCCGAGGTCTGCACCTCCTCTGCCTCAGCCTGCACCGTGACTTCCTGAGTTTGGCTACCAACCTCTAATACCGGATTCAACACAGCGGTCTCCGTGACGTTTACCGTCACGGAAGCAACGTCCCCGGGTTTAAACCCCGCGGCATCGAACTTCAACTTATAACTGCCGAGCGGCAATAAGGTGATGACGTAGGACCCGTCCGCCTCCGTCATCACGGTTCGAGTAACGCCAGTACCATTGTTTGTAGCTGCGACCGTCACATTCGGTACCACAGCACCTGAGGAATCGGTAACCGTGCCCTTGATCGCACCAGTGGCAGCTGTCTGTGCCATAAGACGCGCCGACAATGCAACGTCTAGGGTAGACACCAGGAGCCAAATGAGCAGCGTAACTATCTTCTTATGCATTATTTTACCTCCGCTTAACATCCGCCGTGTCCATAAGCCGAACGTAGGCTTGTCGCCGCGTGGCAAACTAATGTATTGTTCGATTAAAGTCCTAAGGAAAAGGATATTAATTGCTAAATTCGAGGACATCCTGATGAAAGCCGATGCAATCGCTTTGGCCGAGGCGACTGTAAAGGGTTACCTCTTCGGGCCGGTTGTCATTGATATTGCTTCCCGCCAAATCTTGCGGAATGGCCAGGTTGTCGTCGTACCCTCCAAGGCCTTCGACGCGCTCATTTATCTAGCGGCCCGCCCCGACCGCAATGTCTCGAAGGAAGAACTAATCAACTCAGTGTGGAAGGACATGTACGTCGCTGAAGGCAGCCTCGTCCACACCATGTCCGTGCTTCGGCGGGCGCTGGGAGACGATTCGACGCACCCACAGGTGATCGTAACTATTCCAAGAATGGGATATCGGCTGAAGGGGCCGGTGCAAGCGGTTTTTGAGCCCCCCTGCGACAGCCCATCAAACGCCGCCGCTATACCGACTGTGGCCGACAATAGAGTCGACATGCCCATTCGGGCGACGCTTCGACACGCGCGATGGCAAAGGCACCTGCTCTGGGCACTGTTGTTGCCGGTCGCCTTCGTTATGTTCCTCCTCACTCGAGAAGCCGTGGCACCAAGGCCGCTCCCTTACGGAGCCCCGGTTGTATTCAACCAGCCCGCGCCGGAAGGGACGACGATTGAATTCGGCGGCATTGTGTCCCCCGACAGCCGCTATATGGTACTCGTCGCCCGTGATCAAAAAGCAGGTCAGACACGCCTGTATCTCAGGCAGTTAGATTCTCCCGGGCTGCGCCCGGTGGTCGGCACGGAAGGGGCTTCCCATCCGTTTTGGTCCCCAACGAGCGACAGGATCGGGTTCTTTGTCAACGGCGTTCTCAAGACGGTTGACCTGCTCGGCGATATACCAAAAGTGATTGCCGCCGTACCAGTAAGCGCGGGAGGCGGAGCGTGGAGCAGCAGCGGACCGATCCTGTTTTCCGACTGGCAGACCGGTTTATATCGGGTTGACCCGACGGGTGGCCCGGTGTCATCCGTTATCACCGTCGACCGATCCCAGGGCGAGCTTGTGCAGAAGCTACCGCAATTCCTGCCGGATGGCCGGCACTTCCTATTCTTCCTACGCAGTGCGAACGCGAGCCAAACAGGGGGCTATATCGGGTCCTTGGACTCTTCAAGGAGAATCCGGATTCCTAATCAGTCCAGTTCGCCTGTGATCTACTCCTCCCCCGGCTACCTACTGTACGTTCAGGACGATATCCTCATGGCCCAACGATTTGACTCGTCACGGCTCGAAATCACGGGAAAGCCGATGATTGTGGCTCGGAATGTCCCAGCACCCGATGATTCCGAGGGGAAGATGATTTCGGCATCTGCGAACATGCTCACTTTTCGTCTGGGCGCCAAGACACATCAACTTACGTGGTTTGAGCGCAGCGGAGAGCGTGCCGGATCCATTCCTGGAGGAAACGCTGTTCGCAATCCAATTTTTTCCCGGGATCAGAAGCAATTGCTGTCGATGGGCGTAGGGCAGGGACTGTGGATTTTTGATCTTGCGCGCAATGCCGCGACTCGGCTGGGAGACGGAGTGTACCCGCTGTGGTCCCCGGACGGCAATCAGATCGCTTTTGAGTCTTATAACTGCCTAACGTTGTTCCTTAGAAACATCGACGGCCCAGTACGGGACCGAGTTCTCGTGAATGATAACGAGCGTAAAGTCCTGAACGATTGGTCCAGGGCGGGAAATTACCTCGTCTATACGACTCTGAACCCCACCACCAAGCTGGATTTGGTGCTGCTTCCGATGTCGGGAGACAAGAAACCTACTCCGCTGCTGCACACGCCGTTCAATGAATCACAGGGGAGGATTTCTCCCGACGGGCACTGGATCGCATACGTCTCAGACGAGTCCGGAAGCAATGAAGTATATCTCCAGCAATTCCCTTCTCTTGGTGAGAAACGAATCGTATCGGTCAGCGGCGGCGTCGAACCCATTTGGAGGCGGGATGGGAAAGAATTATTCTACCTTTCTCCCGACCGTGCGATCGTCTCGGTACCCTTTCAACCAACTGCGCCGCCGGTAATCGGACGGCCAAAACCACTGTTTCGCGCGCCGATCAACACCTCCGGCACCTTTGGTCACTACGCCGTAACATCCGATGGGCAGAGATTCATGGTCAGCGTCGAAGAGGAGCAAAGCTACCTGTCACCGATTACCGTGATGGTCAACTGGATCGAGGGCCTTGCAAATAACTGAGCACTACCTTAGACGGCATGAGCGGGCTGATACGGTACCACGGAGTGAAAACCTATTGCTGAAATGGCTTAAGTCCTCCTGACTGTTGAGTCCTGCCGAACGCTGTGGTTATGGCGCGCGAACCTGGGTTGCTTCCGATCATTATCGTGGGATACTTCGAGATTGAGTCAGAATTGCTCAATCTCACATTTCGAACAGTCAGACGGGGGAGTACACTCCTCCTGGACGAGCGACCGTTAGTTGAGGCGCAAAGGTTACAGTTCGTGTGGGCC
>JBEKBP010000074.1:0-15150 GCA_050015335.1 Candidatus Acidiferrales bacterium
CTTTTTCTCAGGATTTCGCAAAGCCAATAGGTTCCGTGGCTTGAGATCTGCCACGCTTCCTCTCCCTCTGCTCGTGGTAATCAAGGGGTTAGGCCTGGGGTTTTGCAACAGCCTTTAGCTAGGATATAGATCGCTGCGATTTGGATGGGCCACGAAGAAGGTGGCCCGGCGCCCAGGTGTTCTCAGCTTCATCCAGCGTGTCAGGGCATGCTCGATCAGCAAATCCCAGGAAGGGCGTCGACGCGGGATATCTCTTGCGAGCTCGACTGGAAGTGTCAGCTTTCTGTTTCATCCGAGCCGGCGTGGCCGTTTCTGTCTGTGTTGTTTCATACAGTTACGTTAAGTAGAAGAGCTGACAATGAGGGGGCCGGATGTGTGCTCCAACGGGCAGTTTCATTGCGCCTCGCCATAAATTTCTATGCGAGGGGACTGCCGCTTTCAAGCCGCAGAGGAATCGCAAAGAGAGGGGAGTAACACACTGTTCGATTGTGAGTTGTTCGCACGAACAGTTGGGAGCCAGCCTCCGCACCAGCGGTCTGCGAATGCTGGCTCGGTGCGGAGCACGCGTATGCAAATGGGCTGGCCCGCCAGTCACCTTCTCGCCCAATAAATCGCCGGTCCTGAGAACCGCGTTGGCGCTGTCTGTTCTGTTTAGCACACCTTGGTAGCTGACCTCCTGTCCCGTTCAAGACATGGGAGTGTGACCCTCCCTACATCCAGATGTGACCTGAATCACATAAATGCCGTGGCAGAGAACCTATCGTAGTGGCCGACTGCTGATCAGGAGCTTTCTCCATGATTGGTCCGTCACGTCGGGAGCAACACAAGGAGCGAGGCCATGAGCGAAAGATCTACCGGTACACAAACGGCCCTGGAACCGACCCAAGTGAAGATCGTCCGAGCAGATACTCTGCTGGAGCGCTTCAATGCACTTGCTGAACAAATCTCCCGCCGCGCCTACGAAATCTTCGAAGGCAAAGGGAGGACATTCGGCGACGACGTGGAAGACTGGCTTAAAGCCGAATCCGAGATCCTCCATCCGGTTCACATCCGGGTGGTGGACCAAGACGAGGCCCTAACCGTTGAAGCTGAGGTGCCCGGGTTCAACGCCAAGGAACTGGAAGTGAGTTTCGAAGCGGGATGCCTTACGATCAGCGGCAAGAGGGAAACCAAAAAAGAACAAAAAAAAGGCAGAATGATCTATCAAGAGCAATGCTCCGAGCAGCTCCTGCGCGTGATCGATTTGCCGTCGGAAGTCGATAGCACGAAAGTCGCGACCACCCTCAAAAACGGAATTCTCGAAATCACGATCCCCAAGATCGGTGAGGCCCTGGCCAAGACCCCACCCATTGGAGTAAAGGCGACATAAGCAGAGAGGCGCAAGCGTCACCGGCAGGGACGACCCAACTCAATCGCTTATTCCAACAGGCAGTGTTAGTGCCTACTTAAAATACCCGCAGGATTGCCGGTTTTGTCGTTACGAATCCCGCTCGGGGAAGGTGCGAGACGCTGACCACGAGCAGATTTGCGCGCGCAAGAGTGCCGCGCAGGTCCATGCCAAAGGCCGGAAAATCAAGCTGACGGATCGCCGCGCTCTGGCGCGGATTGCTGGCGGCAAGGCGAAGGCGCAAGACTACGACATGCTTCGATATGAAGATGACTTCTTCTCCTGGAACGCTCTGCGATCGGGCTACCTGTCGGAGGCATCTGTCGAGGAAGCCCGTGTTTACATCGGCCCAGGGCCTGGCTGGTACGATCCCGGGTGGTACGGAATGGGTTGGAATTGGGATCCGTGGTTTGGCGTCTGGACGTTGTTTCCCGCAGAGGGGATTTTCTACAGCCCCTTCGGATGGGGGGGCTTCTAGCCGGCCGATCTTGGTCTATCGGCATCCCTATCTTCTACTACGGCTACTGGGTCGATGGACCACATCATTTCGGCGACTATCACGCGCCCTATGGACACGTGTTCAAGCCAGGCGGTAGATTCCACGGAGGAGGATTCCGGGGCGGTGGTGGCGCGCCTGTGGGGAGCGCGTTGCCGATACCCGACCCGTGAACCCGGAAGGTCGGGTAGAGGCGAGTGCACCCCCAGAACAAGCCTGGCGCGCCGGCAGACGCGGCAGCGGGGCTTGCTCTGGGCATTCAACAGTCGATAGTATGCTCGTCGAGGGCTCTTATAATCACCTTAGCGGAGGGGCCAAATGAAACGCACCCTGATTTTTTTTCTCCTGCTTTCAGCATGGGCGATGCCCATGCACTCTGCAGCAGGATCGCTCAGCGAGCCGTATGCGAAAGCCGCGCTACAGAGTTTGCAGGCGATTGAAACAGATATCTCCACCACAGAGCAGGCGATGAAGACCATCTTTGATCCGCTAAACGCCGAAGCCAAGTCAGATCCGGAAAAGTCCATGACCAAGGTTCTTCATCAGGTCTACCAACAGAAGCTCATCGACAACCGGCTGCGCCAGGCCGAATTCAGCGTTCTCGACGAAGCGCTGGCTTCTCCCGACGCGCTTATCCGGGACTACATTTCCAAGCAACAAATCGCCCAGTACGACCACGATGACGCCGAGATGAACAGGCGCGAAGCCGCCTGTTTCGAGCCGCTGAAAAAGGCCTTGCAGAATCACGTCTCAGAAAATCCCAAGCCCTGCGCGGACTGGGCCGCGCTCCCCGCCCCACCCGACAAGCCGTCGGGCGGCTCCGAAGAATAGGGCCCTCGGATACGTAAGTTTTGGGGGGGGGCGATCGTTTGGTTTGGAAGCGTCGGGTGTCTCGCGTGAGTTAGGTTTTCTTCCGTGTGAGCTGCCCGAGCTTGTCGGCGCACGCTTCGCGGTCGAGGTTGCGGCGCGTCTCGGTAATCTGCTCCTATTGCGCCGGGATCGGCGGGCCGGAGGTGATCGGCGCGAATGCGCCGCACCTCTTGGTCGAAATCCCCGGCCAGCGCGCCCCCGGTCATTTTCGGATTCATCCATTTTTCGCCTCCGAGCCGCGCGCATTATATATCCTTACTGGAAGCTGGCACGCGCCGGCAATGTTTAATGCTATGGTGAACTTGAGATGGCCGCGACGGCGCAAACGCAAACCCCGGTTCAAATGGGCGCGTGGGAAACATGGCTGAAGCATCCGCAAAGATTCTGGCTGCGCAAGGTAATCCTCCAGGTCCATCTGTGGACCGGAATCGCGCTAAGCTTCTACGTCCTGTTAATGAGCGTCTCCGGCACGGTCCTGATCTACCGTGTCGACATTTCCAAGGCATCGCTGCGTCCACGGGTCATCGTTGCCGGTCCCGGCCCGCGCCTCACGAGCGCCGAACTCAAACAAGCCGCGCAGCGCGCCTATCCGAACTACGCAATCACCGATGTAGCCAAGCCCCCAAAACCGAATCAGCCCGTCGAGATTGCGTTCGAACGCGGCGACAAAAATCTGCAACGGATCTTCAATCCATTTACTGGCGCCGACTTGGGCAACGCCGTCCCAGCTGGATTCCGCTTTATCGAATGGCTCGCCGACCTTCACGACAATCTCCTGTACGAGCCCGCTGGCCGCGTCATCAATGGCATCGGTGGGATCGCCGCCACGTTACTCTGCGTGACGGGTGCCGTGATCTGGTGGCCCGGAATCGGCAAATGGCGCCGCGCCCTCACCTTCACCTACAAGGGGGACGCCAGGAGTCTCAATTGGGGGCTTCACCGAGCCATCGGCATCTGGTCTGCGGCGTTCATCATCTTCTGGGGAATTTCAGGCATCTATCTGGCCGTTCCCGAACCATTTGAGGCCGGCGTCGCGCTCATCGATCCCCCGGCGAAATCCAGCCGCGCGCCCGCGTTGGGCGAGCAGGTTCTCAGTTGGCTTGCCCGCCTGCACTTTGGAAGGTTTGGCGGACTATCTAGCAAGCTAATCTGGACGCTTTTCGGCATTGCGCCGGTAGTTCTGGTCATCACCGGCCTATGGATGTGGTGGAACCGCGCCGTCTGGCCAAGACTTCGGTCCTTACGGGTGCCCAACCCCTTGAAGTAACGTCTACGGGATGGGTTCGGGTGCCCGACCTTTTGGTTTGGAAGGGCCGGTTTTTTGAAGTTGGGACATCGAGGACACAGGGGCGAGAACCTCGACCCTCGAACCCGAAACGTCGGTCACGCGGAAAGTCAAAACGGCTTAGAGAAGTGCCGCATCATCTGCACCACCCACAGCAGATTGAACACCGCGAATCCGCCGATCACCCCGAGGATCGGGCCGGTCGCCAACCGGGGTGGGGAACTCAAGTTCGGCTGAATAGCCGTCCCCATCGCGAGCACGAGGATCAGCGGCAGGACGCAGCTGTACCACGCAACGCACCCCGCAAGGAACGCGAACGTCTGCTCGCGCCTCTGACGTCGACAACAATTCCTTCTGGGGAAGATGGATGCGCTCTTGTGCGATTACACGGAAGCGCCTTAGGCCCCCGCGGGCAAATTTACAGACTCGTTGCATGAGCCGGGGCGCGCGATCTGCGACAACACAAAACTGTCGATTCAAATCGACTATCACCACCCAGTTCAGCCCGTGCCGCCACCGCAGCGGACTTCTACCCGTGGTGATGCCGCATCCGTTGCACCTGACGGCTCCTCGTGCCAACCCCGTTGCGTCGACCGCCACCTGAGCCCGCCGGCGGCGCACCCATCTCGCCAACGGCCTTGAATGATCGAAGGTTGTGTCGTCCAAGCGCTTCAAGATAACGATACAGAGTCGTGAAATCGGGCACGCGCAAAACAATACTGCAAAAGACAGGAAGCACGAGCCAGTCCACCAGAAAAAAGTCGGTCTGGAACTACGTGATTAGACGTACAATCCACGCGCCCAGGGATCCCAAATGGTAATCCGAGCCAACGTGAGGTGGCGAATGAATACACATCGGCTTGTCCGAATCGCTCTGGCGGCTTTGTTTGTCTGCGGCTTTGCCCGGCTTGCCGCCGCGCGACAGGTGGCAATGACGGTGGATGCGAGCAAGACCGGCGCCCCCATCTCCCCCTACATGTACGGATTTTTCACTGAGCTCCTTGGTAACAACGAGGGCGGCTATTGGGCCGAGATGCTTAGCGACCGCAAGTTCTTCTATCCGGTCGACGACACCCCGACACCCAAGTCTCATGCTCGTCGGGTCTATGTCCGGTGGAGTCCCTTGGGGCCGCAGGAATTCGTGACGATGGACAAAGGCCACGCCTATGTCGGCGATCACAGCCCTTGGATTAAACTCGAAGCCGCCACGCCGCACGGCATCGAGCAGTCGAGCCTCGGAATCCGAAAAGGCAGAAAGTACACCGGCCACGTCATCCTGGCAGCGGAACCCGGAGCCCACGTGACCGTTAGCCTGGTTTGGGGGCCCGGTTTGGGCGACCGGCAAACCATCGCCATCAAGTCGATCCGAAAGGAATACGCCAAGTATCCCTTCAGTTTCACGGCTGGGGCCGACAGCGATGACGCCCGCTTCGAAATCGCCGGAACCGGGAATGGGTCATTCCATATCGGTGCCGTGTCCCTGATGCCCTCGGACAATATGTATGGCTTTCGCGCCGATCTAATCGCGGAGATGAAGAAGATCGGGCCGACGATGTTCCGCTGGCCAGGTGGGAATATGGTCTCCGGTTACGATTGGCGCGATGGCATTGGTGACGCGGACAGGCGCCCGCCGCGCTTCGACTACGCCTGGAACATGGCGGAGCAGAACGACGTGGGCATTGACGACTACATGAACCTCAACAAGCTGCTCGGCATGGAGCCGTACATCTGCGTGAACACCGGTTTCGGTGACGCGCACTCCGCCGCCGAAGAAGTGGAATACGTCAACGGTTCGGTGAACACTCCCATGGGCAAGCTGCGCGCCGCCAACGGCCATCGGGAGCCCTACCATGTCAAATGGTGGAACGTCGGCAACGAGATGTTCGGTGGCTGGCAACTGGGCTACATGTCTCTGGACCACTACGTGATCAAGCACAACATGGTCGTTCAAGCCATGCGGCGGGTTGACCCTACCATCAAAGTTGTGGCCGCGGGCGCCACGCCCATCGAGGCAAGTCAGAGCCGCGCCGCACTCATGGCCACTGGAAAGCACGTGGCCGGATTCGGCAGCTCGGAAGATTTCACCGGCGGCCTTCTGGCGCACTCCTCGGACTATCTCGACGCCATTGCCGAGCATCTGTACCCCTCGACGGTCGATAAGGCATTCGATGCCGATAAACAGGACTTCGTGACGGTGAATGAAACCCTCACCGATCAATCCCGGAAGCTCGCCAACGGAATCCGCTGCTCCATCGAGGCCTGGGACCAGTATCAGCGGCGATTCCCCGCACTGCATATGGACCAGATTCCGATCTCGATGGATGAATGGGTTTCCGGCAGGATAGGCGACGACAGAGATTCGATGTTTTCGCCGCTCTCGACCGCGCAGGCGTTCAACGAGATGTTGCGGCACTCGAACATGTTCGTCATTTCCGCGTACACGGGCGCGCCCGAGTTGCTCGCGATCAGCAAGACCGATGCGACCATCCGTCCGATCGGGTTGATGTTCGAACTCTACCGCCAGCATTTCGGGACGATTCCGGTATCCGTAACGGGAAACTCGCCCCCCCACGAAGTAAAAGGCACGATCGGAGTGGATAAGCCAAAAACTCCGGCGGGCACCGACACATACCCGCTCGATGCCGTAGCCGCTGTAACTGCGGATCACAAATCGCTGACGGTGGCCATCGTCAACCCCACCGAATCCGAGCAGCAGATAAGCGTAGCGTGGCAGGGCGCTACGGTCCAGGGCAGCAGCCGCGAGGGGAAACTATGGCGTATCAGCAGCCCCGAGCTAACCGCCGCCAACATCCCAGACCAGCCGCCGGTCGTGGGTATTGTGCAGAGCCCGCTGACCGGCGCACCAGCCCAGCTGACGCTGCCCAAATTCAGCATAAGCATCTACGAACTTCCCATCCAATAACATCTCCAGACGGGCTTTTGCGGGTGCCTGACCCTCCGGGTTTGAGGGTCGGGCACCCGCAAATTGATGGGCATGCTAACCTACTCGGTTCCGGGAGGAGGCAAACGCTCACATGCCGCTCGACCCCAAGCGCACCGTAGCCGAGCTAAAGGAATTACGCGCGCTCACCGGCGACGCCAACGGCGCGCAGCGCGTCGCCTGGACCGACACCTGGCTCAAGGCGCGCGAATGGTTCGTGGGTAAGCTCGCCGACCTGCCCGTCGAACATCACTATGACGCTGCGGGCAACAACTGGGTCACGCTCCCCGGCGCATCCCCCAAAGCCCTGCTGATCGGCGGCCACCTCGATTCTGTCCCCAACGGCGGATGGCTCGACGGTGCGCTCAACCTCCTGGCCGCCCTCGAAGTCCTCCGCCGCATTCACGATGAATTTCACGGCCGCCCGCCGATAAGCATTCGCGTAGTCGACTGGGCCGACGAAGAAGGCGCGCGCTTCGGACGCAGCCTGCTAGGCTCCTCGGCGTTCGCCGGCAACGCCACCGTCGCCGCCGACCGTGTCCGCACCGACCGCGACGGCGTCCGCATGGACGAAGCGCTGCGCCGTTGCGGCGTCGACATGGATCGCTTCCCCGAAGCCGCGCGCGAGCAGAACAACGCCGCCGCCTATATCGAACTGCACATCGAACAGGGTCCCATCCTCGAACGCATGGGCCTCCCGCTGGCCGTCGTGCTTGGGACAAAAGGCGTCGAGCGCCATACCATCACCTTCCATGGACAGGAAGCCCACTCGGGCTCCACTCCCATGAGCGCACGACGCGACGCGTTAGCCGCCTGCGCCAAACTGGCCTTGGAAATTCGCGCCATCGCAGGGAAACATGCCGACGCCGTCTGCACCATGGGCAGCGTCAAGACGTTTCCCGGCATCGTCACCGCCGTAGTAGGACGCTGCGAAGCCACGCTCGACCAGCGCGACCTCGATCCCGTCGTACTCGCCACAATGTTCCGCGAAGCGCGCGAGGCCAGCGCGCGCTTCGCACGTGAAGAACGGTGCACCGTCGAATGGTCGCGCATCTGGAACATCGAGCCTATCGCTTTCAATCCCACAATGCTCGACCTCTGCGACCAAGCCATCCGCGAAGTGGCCGGCCAGCCCCATCACATGCCCTCCGGCCCGCTCCACGACGCTGCCGAAGTCTCCCGCGCCGGAATCCCCACCGTGATGATGTTCGTGCAATCCCTCGGTGGCATCAGCCACAACAAAGTCGAAGACACCAACCAAGATCACCTGGAACTGGCCGTCCGCGCCTTCGACCGCCTAGCCTCCAAGGTGATCAGCTCCCTGTAAACCGCCAGGTTTTTGAGCTTCCGAGTGCTCGACCCTCGGCGTTCGAGGTCGGGTCTTGGTGCGCATCTGCGTAGTGGCACCGATGGATGTATCCGTAACAGCATCATTGGCCACGAAACCCCGCTCGTCCACCTGCGCTTTACAAATCGATGAAACCCCCGCCGGACCAGTTGCCTTCCCCCTTTTTGCACCGCACCCACACTGCGCTCTGCCGTTTAGAGGCTCATCACGTACGACATGAAGAATCTAGCGAAGCTGAAAATCATCGCGAACACGCCCGATGCGAAATACAAGGAGCTGCTGGCCGTGGCCTTTAAGACGCAGTGCCCCAACGGCATCGAAGTTCATCGCAGCCTGCCACGCCAGGCCAGAGTAGTCGCCACGGATCAGGAAATTTCCGAAGCACTTTTTGTGCCGCCGCGCTGCGCGCTGGAGCCGCCATCACGCTCGGCACGCATGCCATCAAAGCCCAGGAATAAACCCTCCAGGAGGGAACAGCCATGGCTAGGCCCCGGCAGCGAATCCGCAGCTGCTCCGGCCCCAGGAGTTCCATCTTGCGCTTTTTTGGAACGACGGGAGAAGCCCGGCGCGGTCGGGCTGGGCTGGGAGCGATTGCCACCCGCATACACCACGAATGTCGAGCGATGCAGCAACCGATGGTGATGCAGAATTTGCGGGTGCCCGACCCTGCTGCTTTTCGAGGACCGGGTTCTTCTGCGCGCGTCGGTAACATCGAACAACGTATGTCCATTCGCGCGAATCCGCAATTCGCATGTAAACTAATCGGGCAGGCTCTGTGTGCGGCAAGCATTCATCCCAGGAGAGACCCGGCAACTTTGGCCCCTATCATCAGCGCTCAAGGACTTTCCAAGCGATACGGCATCGCTCCGCTGTTCCAGAACATTTCGTTCGCGGTTTCCGCAGGCGACCGCATCGGCTTGATCGGGCCCAACGGCTCGGGCAAATCGACGCTGCTCGCGATTCTCGACGGCCGCGTGAAACCGGACGCGGGCGAAGTCGCGGTACGGAAAGGCACGCGGCTTAGCTGTGTGGCGCAGGTTTCTGAATTCGCGCCGGGCGCGACGATCCGTTCCGTGATCGACGGCGCGCTCGATCGCATCGGCGCTCCTCATGAAGACCGCGCCGCGCGCGTGGCCGAGACGCTGGGCCGGGCGGGCTTCTCCGATTTCGATATTCGCACCGACACATTGTCGGGCGGCTGGAAGAAGCGCCTCGCCATCGCCGAATCGCTCGTGCAGCACCCCGACATTTTGCTGCTCGACGAGCCGACAAACCATCTCGACCTTGCCGGAATCAAGTGGGTGGAAGCGCTGCTGCGCAACGCGCCGTTTGCCTGCGTGATCGTCAGCCATGACCGATACTTCCTTGAAAATGTCACGAACGAAACTGTTGAGCTGAGCCGCGCCTACTCTGACGGCTATCTGCGCGTCAGCGGCAACTACAGCGCGTTTCTCGAAGCGAAAGCGCAGCACCTTCACGCGCAGCAGAAGCGCCAGGACGCGCTCGAAAACCGCGTCCGCACCGAGATCGAATGGCTGCGCCGCGGCCCGAAAGCGCGCACGACCAAATCAAAATCGCGCATCGACTCGGCCAACGAAATGATCGTCGAGCTGGCCGACCTGAACGCACGCACCCGCACCGCGTCTGCCGGCATCGACTTTTCCGCGAGCGGCCGCCAGACCAAGCAGCTCGTGCAGCTTGACGGCGTGAGCTACTCCTACCCCGATAGCGAGCTATCCATTGAGGGGCGCACGCTTTTTTCGGGCCTCCATTTCACGCTCACAGCGGGCATGCGCGTGGGCTTGGTCGGACCCAACGGCAGTGGCAAAACTACGCTGCTGCGCCTCTTGCGTGGCGATATCGGACCGATCTCCGGCCAGATCCGCAACGCTGACGGACTGCGCATCGTTTACTTCGACCAGAACCGCGTGCTCGATCCCAACCTCACCCTGCGCCGGGCCCTCGCTCCCGACAGCGACTCGGTGATTTACCAGGACCGCGTGATTCACGTGGGCGGCTGGGCCACGCGATTCCTCTTCACGAGCGAGGATTTGAATCGTCCGGTCAGCCGGCTCTCCGGCGGCGAACGCGCCCGCGTGCTGATCGCTCAGCTCATGTTGCAGCCCGCCGATTTGCTACTGCTCGATGAGCCCACCAACGACCTCGACATCCCCACTCTGGAACTATTGGAAGAAAGCCTGCTCGAATTTCGCGGAGCGCTTGCGTTGGTCACGCACGACCGCTACATGCTCGACCGGGTTTCAACCGTGGTGCTCGGGTTGGATGGTTTCGGCGGCTTCGGACGCTTCGCGAGCTATTCGCAGTGGGAAGCTTGGCAGAGTCAGCAGCAGAAGGCGCGCAATGCCTTGGCGAAATCCGAGGCCGCGCGACCGCGCGCAAATCCGCAAAAGCATGCAAGCGCCAAGACACACACGGGCGTGACTTTGCCGCCCCCCCCAGCCGCGAAGCAAGCCCATCCGATCGCTCCCGTAACGGTCACGCTATCGAAAAAAAAGCTCTCCTTCACCGAAGTCCGCGAATTCGAAACTATCGAGCAGCGCATCGCCGAAACCGAGCGTGAACTCGAAACCGAAGTCGTCTCGCTAAGCAACCCGACCGCGACCGGCGACCCCGCGCAACTCCGCGCCACAACGCTCCGCATCGACGAGCTCCACCGCACCATCGAAAGCCTCTACGCCCGCTGGTCCGAACTGGAGCAGAAGAAAGCCTAGCGACGGCATCTCGCTCGTTTCTAGCTGAAGAAGACACCGGAGAGGACGATGCGCGCTGCGAGAGTCTGAGAATTACCCGATCGTTTGTTTTAAAAACGGGCCTCTGCGAATTACTCCAGCGGCTCCACCTTCACGATCGACGCGCCATGATTGCTCCCCGTCCAGAACGTCACAGGGTTGGTCGAGTTGTCCACGAACACCCGCCGGATGTTCGTCGACCGCGGCAGCAAATACTCGGTGGCCTGTCCGGTAGTGGTATTCACCCTCACGACGCGATCGCTGAACATCCCCCCCGTCCAAGCGTCGCCGTTCTTGTCGAGCACCACGTCGTAGGGCCCCGTCCAGGGCGTCGGCACGGGCCATTCCTGAAACGTGCCGCGGCGCGAGTCGAACATCCCAATCTTGTTCCCGCGGAACTCGCCAAACCACAACCGGTCCTGCGCATCGGTACGCCCGCGGCGCGGCCCCGAGTTTTTCGTCGGAGTCGAATAGCGCGTGACTTCGCCGGTAATCGCGTCTACTTTCGAAATGTCCTGATTGGAGAGTTCCAGGCCGTAGCCATTGCCCTTGGAATCGGTCACCATGCCATAGAGTGGTTTCGGATCGAACTTCTCGTATTTGCCCGTTGTTAGATCGAGCCGATAGATCCCCGGCAACTGCGAGCCTGACACCCACACCTTCACTTTGTTGTCCGCGTCATAGGCCGGCGCGATCATCTGAAAATTCGCCTTCTCGTTCACACTCCAGGAACCGAACTCGCGCGTTTTGCGATCGAACTTCAGGATCGTGCCCGACTGCAGCGCGGTCCACAGGTTGCCGTACTTGTCCATCTCCATGTCCGGCTCGCCTTGGGCGTAACTCTCTTTCACGTCCGGCAGCGGGTAGTCGGTCACCTTGCCCGTTTTCGGATCGAGGCTCCCGATAATTTCCGTCGCAAAGTCGCGATACCACACGAGGCCATCTGCATCGACCATGACGTCGTGCGGACGCGCATCGCGGCGTGCCAGATCGTACTCGGTGACAATCACATGCGTCGCGCGGCCGGTGGGGCGGGGAAGCGTCTTGAGCGCGTAGGCCCACTGGTCCGCGCCGTTGCTCAAATTGATTGTGCTCAAGAATTCCGCCGTTTTTGGCGTGCCGAGCATTCCCGTGGGGCCCACCTGCTCGAGCCCGCGCTTGGCCGGATGCGTCGGCGTGGCGCCCTGCGCAAAACTCGCCATCAGCTTCAGAATGTCGATAAAATCATCCGCGCTGAACTGCGACCGCACGATGCGCTCGTAGGTGTGGCAGTTGCCGCAGTTGCTCAGCATGTATTTCTGTTCGTCGGTGCCCGGCATGCTCATCAGCCATTCGGTATTGGTGAGCTGCGCGGCCAGATCCTTCGCCTTGCGCAACTTCAGATCGGCGGTAGCCGTCTTGTCCGCCGTAACCTCGGCCGAGGCGGCGCCATCCAGCTCATATCCCACCGCGCGGATGCGCAACGCGTACTTGCCGGGCTCCAGCCTATTGCGCGGAAAGCTGTAGCGCCCTTGTGCGTCGCTGTCAACGGTGACCGTAATCGTCGCCCCCTCCCGCTTCGCGCTAACCAGCACACCTTCCATCGCGCCTGCTTCGACCGAGCTAACCGTCCCGGCTAGTGCCGCAACAGGAGCCGCAGCCACACGAGTAGGTGAGCGCGCCTCACGCGCCACCGCGCGCTCGGCCGGAAGCAAAGGTCCTGCAAGGCAAACAATGGCCACCAAAAGGACGCCCATCATCCTTCGCATAATCCCTCCAAAATTCCCCCTGCCATCTTACCCTGATTCTTGGCGCCTCAAGCACTCCCACAGCGGCGCAAGTGGCGCAGGCACTGTGGGCTGCGCGCCGTCGTTTTCACTGCGGCTGCATCCTTCGGCCGTCCCGCAACAGGTCGCCTGTCGTCGGGCACGGTTTGGGCCGCCGAGGAATCCTTCGGGTGCCGGCCCCTTTGCCTTCCAAAGGTTGGGTTGTTGAAGTCTTCGGAGATTCATGAGCAGGGCGAAAAAACTGTGCCACCAGGCACCCGACAGGATTTACCTGGTATCACTCCCCCGCGCTCAGTTTATACTCGCCTTTGTGAGCAACGCATGAGGCGGGATCACACGATTCTGATCGTGGGCGCGGGGCCTGCGGGCCTAGCGATGGCTATCGAGCTCAAGCGTCTGGGCCTCCCGGTGCGTCTCATCGACAAATGCGATCACCCGGCACAGCATTCGCAGGCGCTGGTGGTGCAGGCGCGCACGCTCGAGCAGTTCGAGCGCTATGGCATCGTCGAGGAAGCCGTCGCGCAGGGACGCAAGCTTGTCCGGGCTACCGTCTTTAGCGAGGGGAAGAAAATCGTCTCCTTCGAACTCGGTCATATCCCCGGGCGCTACCCCTTCGTTCTGTTTCTGCCGCAAAACGAAACCGAGCGCCTTCTCACAGAGCATCTGCGTTCGCTTGGCTGTGAGATCGAGCGCGGCACCGAACTCCTTTCGTTTGAGAGCAGTTCGCAAGGCGTCACCGCCCATCTTCGCCATCACTCTGGCGCCACCCAGTCGGTCCCCGCGCGCTGGCTCATCGGCTGCGACGGTGCGCACAGCGCGGTGCGCAAAGGCATGGACGTGCCGTTTGAGGGTGACACCGTCGGCCTCGATTTTCTGCTCGGAGATTTCGAGATTAGCGGACCCGACGTTCCCGGTGAAGAGCTCATGGTGCACCTGCATCACGGTGATGTGGTTTTCCTGGGACGCCTCAGCGATACGCTCCATCGCGTCATCGTTGCCCTGCATCGCGAAGATGGCGCGCAGCCGTCCTCCGGGCGCGAGCTGGGCATCGCGGATTTTCAGGCGGCCATCGACCGCGTCGGCGTCCAAATGACCGTGCAATCGCCGGCCTGGATTTCTCCATTTCACATCAACCAGCGCAAGGCCCGGCGCTATCGCGCCGACTGCGTATTTCTCGCCGGAGATGCCGCGCACATCCATTCGCCGGTGGCAGGGCAGGGAATGAACACGGGCATTCAGGACGCTGCCAATCTGGCCTGGAAGCTCGCTGCCGTCGCCGATGGTGCGGGCGACGCACTTCTCGACACCTATGACGAAGAGCGCGGTGCGGTAGGCGACGCGCTGCTCACGGTCACCTCGCGCGGCCTTTCGGTTGCCACGAACGCGAATCCGATTTTTCAGCGCATCCGCGATCTGATTGCACCCGCCCTCACCGGCATCGACTCCATACAGAGCATCCTCGCCGGCTTCGTTTCCGAGACGGCCATCGAATACCGCAACTCGTCGATCGTAGCGGACTACGGCGGCGAGGGTCTGCTTCGCGCGGGCGACCGCGTGCCCAATCCTGACCTAGAATTCGCGGGCGGCAAATGCGGCCGGCTCCTCGACCCTTTGAGGAGCGGCCGCGCGCTCGCGATTGGCGTCGGCCTCCGCGACATCCGGAAAATCCGCGCGCGCCTCCCACACGCGGATTTCCTTGAGTTGCGCGGCACCGAAGCCGTCCTCGGTACGGAAATTGAGGGCGATCTCGGCTCATCAGGTGGCGAAGCGTCCGGCTGTCACTCGGTCGGCTCCGAGTTTCCCGTGGCAACAGCGCTCTCGGCCGCCACGGCAGCGTCTTCCGCAGCGCTTTTTTCCGCCGCGGGTGCCACTCGAACTCACGCGACCGCGACTCTCGCGCCCAGGGGCGCACGATTCCCCTTAGGACTACTCACCCCGGAGATCGCCGGGCTGTTCGGCAGCGAGAACCGCATTGTCATCATCCGCCCCGACGGCTACCTCGGCTTCCGCGGCAAACTCGACGATCTCTCACGCCTGGACGACTACGCTAGGCTCACCGCACTGGCGTAGGTGATTGGTGGATCCTGAAAAGTCAGGCGGGTTATTCATGCGCGGATCAAGTGCCGCCGGTCCCGGGTGCCGCGAAGTGCCGCAAGTTCCGCCGTGCCGCCGTGCCGGGCCGTGCCGCCATCGATTTCGCAAAGCGTCTCGAAGCTGGCGTATAGGTAATTGGAAACACGGTTCTTTTCGGTCTCCTGGGTGGGCTTCTCATTTTTGCAAATTTCGTAAAGCCCTTGACAGAACCCA
>JBEKBP010000075.1:0-14959 GCA_050015335.1 Candidatus Acidiferrales bacterium
AATTCCCATGCTCGGGCGGTGGCCAACTTGCTGGCCAACAGAGCATGGAGTTTTTGCCGGGCTCGCCCGCGGACTCGACTGCCGCGGCGCAACAGGGGCCAGCGCATGTGCTTGAGCCGCTGGCGGCGCGCGGCTACTGGCAGGCGTTTCAGGTTGTGAAAGGAGCCGTCGGGAAAGTGATCGCCGGTGAGAACTCCGGCGTGCTCGCGCGCGCGGCTCACAATGACTGGTATCGGGAATTGTTCCAGCCGAGCGTTGCGGCAGGCGTGACTCAACCGGGCGCGCTCGCCGGTTACCGAAACATTCCGGTCTATCTGCGCACCTCGCGCTACTTGCCGCCGCGCTGGGAAGCGGTGCGCGACGCCATGCCGGCGTTCTTCGATCTGCTCGAAAAAGAACCGGAACCGGGCGTGCGCGCCGTGCTTGGCCATTGGTTGTTCGGCTATATCCATCCGTACCCGGACGGCAACGGGCGGATGGCCCGCTTCCTCATGAACGTGATGCTGGCCTCGGGCGGCTATCCGTGGACGGTGATCCGGGTCGAGGATCGTGACGCTTACCTCGCCGCGCTGGACCGCGCCAGCATCGACATGGACATAAAGCCATTCTCCGCGTTCGTGGCGGAGCGCGTCCAGTGGTCACTGGAACAGCCCAAACGGGGTGATCTGACTTTTCCGGCGGAGGAGGAGGCGTATAGCGCCAGCCGCGGTGTCGTGATTTTCTGGGGACAAGACGGAAAAACTCGTGTGCAGTGCGCCATCAGCAGAGAAGCTCTGGACGATCACTTCCACGCGGATAACAAGGACAAACTGGAAGTATTCAGAGCCAACCGAAAGGCCATCGAAGAGTTAGCGCGGCGCAAATATGTTGCCGGTCGCACGGAAGCGAACGGCTCCATTCTCATCCGCACAGGCGATCTGTAGATAATCGGGATGGCCTGCCGGATCAGTCGGATCGTCTCATGCTCGCCGGTCGCGATACTTCACTCTAGGGATATACCTCAATAAGGCAAGCATACTGAGCGCGCTCACGCTTTGTGAACGCATGTGCGGCCTTCCATGTCCGTCTGACTCTGTAATAGCCATCAGAATGTGGTATCTCCTGCCTTCCGGTGATGGAGTGTCCGCCCTCATGGACAAACCGGCGCGGGCGCTTTGCCTCGGAAATCACGAACAGAAAAGCCCTGACGTTAGGACACAACCGGCGGGCGGTGGACAATCGAGATAGGTCCGCATCTATTTGGCTTTTCGGCGCCGATGCGCGTTTGACCTCGATGATGAATTTGGGAACCGGCTCCGATTCGTCTCCTTCGGATTTGTCCGCGACCATTAGATCCGTTCTAATTTTCCCCTTGAGAATTTTGGCTTTGGATCGCGTTCGACGAAACTGGAATGGTGGTGCAGACTATATCAACAGTCGAGTCCCAGTGACAGCAGTATGGGGTCTCCAGGATTGGCATGGTGGCGCTTTTTCTTTAACGATGACGCGGCGGTCCGATTCCGCGATAAAATCCTCCGTAACATTGATGCCATGGCCCTCCAGTCGTGGCGCATGGGCACCTGCTGCCTAACGCAAAGCTTCAAATTCGTCTTGCCTTCGATACGTAACGACGACCGTCGCTCCTTCTTCCAGAAACGCGACGCTTACAGCACGACCGAAGCCACCGGTACCTCCGGCCACCAAGGCAAGTTGCCCCTAATATCTTTCGCGCATGGTTGGCTCCAGTTTTGAGGAAGTTGACGGTCCTACACTGCGTCGTGAGGGTCACGGCTAGATCATTGGGCACGCCCCTGCGCGGAAAATCTGCCTAGCGCGTGCGAACTCTCCACGGTGCCATGCGGCTGAACAACCCGTCTCGCACGACGAGCGTGTGAAACAAAATCGCTCCAAAATGGGCGATGAACGCCAGGAACAAAACGTAAGCGAGAGCGGTGTGCGTCCTCCTCAGAAACGCGTACAACATCACACTGTGCGGAAGAATCGGGGGAAGATGCAACGGCCCATACAGTAGGATCGGATAGCGCGCCGCCGACAGCATCCCCCAGCCGACCAGCGGCAGCACAAACAGCAAGGCGTACAACAATACTTCGGATGCGTGTGCGACGAAGCGCTCCTGCGACGACATGGTTGCGGGAAATGGTGGCAGGGTACTGAACTGACGATTCACGAAACGAATTACGACCAAAATCAGGATGGCGATCCCCAACGGGCGGTGGATGGAAACCAAGCGATGGTAGTCGCCCAGCGATGCGACCATGGCAACGCCAATCCCCAGCATGGCCAGGACCATCGCGGCCATCAGCCAGTGCAGAATCCGCATGAGGACTGTGAATTGCGTCTGCTGGCTCGCCATGTTCACTTTCGCACTTCCGCAGCCGATATCGCGATCGGCGTCTTTGCTTCGCCCGCGCGCCGTGTAAACGACTGGGAATAAATCGCCGATCGCGCGCTGAGCAGAGGATCGTCGGACGGCGCCATACCACTCGGCAAAACCAACGGATCGAAATTGATGTCTCGGGCGGGGCTGGTTTCCTCGCTCTCGATATGATCGAGGGTCAGCGTTCCCACATCCACTTGCTCCCGCCCGTCAGGCCACGCCAAGGTGGCGTCGTTGGGCCGATCTCCCGTTTGCCCGATAGTGATGATCAAGTGCCATTGCAACGGATGCTGCAGGATGCTCGCGATCAGCGTGTCAAACATGTAGTTCTTGTCCGTCTGAGCCGTGGCCGCCGCGCTGTCTGCCGCAAACGGCTGCACCGGCGCCAGCGTCCAGCGCACCGGGATCGACTTGCCTGCCGCGTCGATGAACAGGAAAGCGTTGAGGCTATTAAACGCCGTGTTGTCGAAACCAGACGACGGCGCGTGGCTCCGGATAATACTTAACGCCCGCACCGTTGCGGGATGGCTTGCGGCAAATGCCGCCATTTTTTCCGGATCGGGTTTGCCAGTCTTGGGGTCGGGCTGCGACGCAACCAGATTGTCGTAGAAGGCCTGCGGCGTCTGGAACGGAAATACGGGCAGGTTGACCATCGCCGTCCGCCACTCTTCGCCATCCGGCAGCCAGAACAAAAGCCCCAGGCCGCGGACCGAGTTGGGCGCGTCGGCAACATTTGGATCGCCGCCGCCAAACGAGAACCGCCCGATCACGGCCACACGCCCCGGTCTGAAGACGACGGCCTTTGAGAGCCGCGCTCCCTCGCCGTTGCTCTCGAAATAACCGCTGACGCCGACGCCTTTGGCATGATTGCGGCGGAAACCGGAATAGACTCCGTCGGCCCGCTCAAATGCGTCGACGAACCGCGCGGGCGTCAGCGCGTTTGGGCTGAACCAGCCGCCCAGATAGAGAAATCCTCCCGCAACGCACACAATAACAACTCCAATGCCCACCAGTCTGCGCAGCGTGCTGCCTCTGCTCCGGGGCGCTGGTTGTTTTTCCGCGGACGCGGTCGAGTCACTCGGCAACTGTTTGCTCCCATGCCACTGCAGGCCAACTTATTCCTGGAGCCCCATATCGACTTCCGGGCGGCTGATAACGTACACCCTCGTCCCATCGACGTGCAACGTTGCCCCGGCTTCCGAGGGGTGCGGCATGCGCCCTGAGTCTAAAAGGACTTGAGTCCTCATGTCCAGGAACCCCCGTTTCTGGATAGTTTCCGGATTGCCACCCGGGAGTTATCGCGCGGTGGCTCGAATCGAAGTGTTAAGTGCGAGCGCGATGGCGGTCCAGGGAAGGAAAATCCACAGCGCAAAAATAACCAGCGACAAAAGTTCTTCGAAGGTACCGGACAAGGCGAACAAAGCCGCGACCGCGCCCTGGAAGAATAGAGCGCCACTCGGCGTGCTTGCAGTTCTAAGATCGTCAACCAGGGCTCACCAATTCACCCTTGGTTCAAGTGGTGACTCTCCCGTCAGGGGGCTGCCGCCGGGTCATTTTGCCGCCACAAAAAGCACGCAGGTTGGCTCCGTTGCATCCTTAAGGATTCGGTCTGTGGGCGTCAGCCTTCCGGTTGCGGAATCAACTCGGAGGATCACTACGCTCGCGGATTCCTGGTTCGCAGCGAAGAGATAGGCCCCGGTGGGGTCAAGCGAAAAGTTGCGCGGGGTCTTGCCTTGGGTTGCCACGTGCTGAACCGGTTTAAGCGTCCCGGTGACTGCATCCACGGCAAACACGCCGATGCTGTCGTCCCCGCGATTCGAGACGTAGACAAAGCGGCCCGCGCGATCCACCTGGACTTCGGCGGAAGAGCTGTGGCCGGAAAAGCCTTCCGGTAAAGCTGAAATGCTCTGAAGCTCCTTCAAAGTGCCGCTAACGGCATCGTAATCGAGGGTGGTCAGCATCGATCCCATCTCACTGACCAAATATAAGTATCGGCCGTTGGGATGGAACGCCAGGTGACGCGGGCCCCATCCAGGATGCAGCGCGATGAACGGAGGGTCGTTTGGTTCAAGCGAGCCGGTCGAATAGTCGAGCCGGTAAACAAACACCTTGTCGAGGCCGCGGTCGGCGACGATCACGAAGCGGTTGTCGGGAGAAAACACCACGCAGTGGGCATGCGGGCCGGCCTGGGTTACGGGGTTCACGCTCGAACCATAGTGTTGGACCCAGCCGGACGCCTCGCCCAATCGGCCGTCGGGATGAATGGGAAACGCCGCCACGCTCCCGCTGCCGAAATTTGCTGCCACAAGAATTTTCCCGCCCTTGTCGATCGCGATATGGCAAGGACCGACTCCCTTCGAAGAAACGCGATTCAAGAATCTGAGCTTGCCGGTTCTGGCGTCCATCGCAAACGCAGAGATGGTATTTCCCGGCTCGGTTGCGCTCTCATGCTCGTTTACGGCGTAGAGAAAACGGTGGTTCGGATGCGCGATTAGGTACGACGGGTGAGCGGTTTCCGCTACAAGCCCCAGCGAGACGACATCCCCGGTAGATGACGAGAAGCGATAACCATAGATTCCTTTGCTAGCCGTGTGGGTGTAGGTTCCGATATAAACGAAGTAGCGTTTCCCTTCAGCACGTGCGGTGACGCCGGAAAAGGAAAGCAGGAGCGAAGCCAGCAGAGTAAGCGCGACGCGGCGGTACAGAGTTTTCTTACGCACCAGAACCAGCAAAGAAACTCCTCTTCGGTTCGCTCACCGGTGGAGTATATTCCAAAGTTCCTGGTTTTCAACGAAGGCTTCGATTTTTGGCACGTATGATTGGAACGAAAGGCAGACAAAAAGCAGACTAAGCGGACAAACAGACTGTCTCATTTGGGTGAAATCGAGACTTAGGCTACACTCCCTGCGGTCCTTCTTGATCTATCGGTCCGTTGGCTGGATACTTTTCTTTCTCAAATTCACAGGAGCGCATGGGGATGTTGAGGGGTATTGTGGTCGGTTTCGTGCTGGCGGTGATTGTCCTGGTGGGCGGCGCTTACTTCTATTTTGCGAATGGCATGGCGCCGGTGGCGACCTCTGCCCCCCCCATGCCCTTTGAGAAGAAGCTTGCCAGCATGGCTCTCCGCGCACGCATTGAGAAAGATCATGTGGGCGAATCCCCCGTGGCGGCGGACGAACCCAATTTCGTCGCAGGCGCCAAGGTTTACATGGACCATTGCGCTGCCTGCCATGGCCTGCCCCATCAGCCCCCCACCACCTATGCCACAACGATGTTTCCGAAACCCACCCAGCTTTTTCGGGGCAAGGGAGTGACCGATGATCCTCCCTCGGAGAGTTACTGGAAGGCCGCGAACGGAATCCGCCTCTCCGGAATGCCCTCGTTCGATAAGTCGCTCACGGACACGCAGCTCTGGCAGGTGAGCCAATTGGTTGCGCACGCGGATCACATTCCGGAGTCGGCGGAGAAAATTCTCGTGCTCGGCGTGCCGTCCGCCGAGGCACCGGCTCCTGTTGCGGCTCCCCATTCTGGACGGTAACGCAATGCAGCGTCAAACTTAATCTGAATTCATCAAGGAGAGACACATGGCGGACACGACGATTCAAATTTTGCGAAAAGGGCCTTGCTTGGTTACCGGCTCGGTCATGCTGCTCGACGCCGACGGCAAAAAGATCGATGCACCGGAAAAGTTCGCGCTCTGCCGCTGCGGCGCTTCCACAAAGAAGCCGTTTTGCGATGGCTCGCATACAAAAGTAGGCTTTGAAGCTGCCGAAGCCGCCGTTCCCGGAAGCAAGGAATAAAGCACCTTTCGATCGGCTCTGTATCAGTTCGTAACGCGACGTCGCGCGGCCACTCGCGCGGTCGGTGTGTTCTACCGCGGTCGCTGAACCGGGATGCCGCACACTTGTACGAGCTCTCCTCCGATCACGCAGACTTTTCAGCTCCGGTAGTCTGCTTGGCAACAACAGAATCCTTGTGGGTCGTGGCGAAGCAGTTTGCGGGGAAGGCTGTGGCTTTTTAGGGGGGCTTCCGCTCCGAGATACATCCACCTGTAAATGGGGTGTTCGTCCCTCAGGAAGTTTTGCCGCAAGCTGCTAAGCCACGGCACGAACGTCGGCCCGCCGCACTTTCTGTTGACCGCGATTCTCGCGCGAGTCTTCGATAACCGGCAGTCGGCGCATTTAGGGAGCTACCGTTCTACGGTTCGTGCTGTTGGTGTGCTGTTCGTGAGGCCTCCGGTGCTGTTTTTCTCCGGAATGGTATAATCTGCTTCCTCGGCCTTTTTGTCTTATGATCCAATCGCCAACACGCTGGGCTGAAGTTGTCTGGACGCGCGGAGTGCGCATCGCGGTAATCGTTGTTCTTGCGTTTCTTGGCGCGCGAATCTGGAAGGCTCTGACTTCCCGCCTGCTCGAAATTTCCAAAGTGCGCACGCGCGGTGCGCAACTGCGCGAGCAGCAAACGCGCACGATGGTCGGCTTGCTCAACAGCGTCGGAGTGGGAATCATCGCAGCCATCGCGGTGCTCACCGTTTTGCCCGAACTCGGCTTCAACGTAACTCCCGTCGAAGCGACGGCGGCTGTCGCGAGCCTCGCGCTGGGCTTCGGTGCGCAAAATCTAGTAAAGGATTTGATCAACGGCTTTTTCATCGTTTTCGAGGATCAATTTGTAGTGGGCGACTTGATCGAGGCGAATGGAGAAACAGGTCGAGTCGAATATCTCTCCATTCGGCGCACCGTGCTCCGCAATGCCAGCGGAGCGGTTGTTACCATCCCGAACGGTCTCCTCGGCCAGCTCGCAAATTTGAGCCGCGATTGGTCGCAGCTTTTTGTGGATATAACGGTGCCGTCCGAGGAAGCCGTCAGCGGCGCCCTTGCGGCCTTGGAGAAAATCGCTGGCGAGTTTCGCGACGACGCGGAATGGTCTCCCGCGCTCGTCGATGGCCCTCGTGTACTGGGCGTCGAGTCGCTGTCTCTCGACGGGACCGTGATCCGTCTCCAGGTGCGCACGATTCTCAACCGCAAAGACGAAGTGGGGCGCGAACTTCGCCGCCGCGTCAAGATCGGCTTCGAGGAATCGCAAATCCCTCTGAGCAACACGCACAAAGTGGAATTGCACGGCCACGCGGCGCCGCCGGCGCCGTAAATCTTTGCGCGGGCTCAAGAGGATTCGCATCTGTTTTCGTATGGCTCGGGCGAAAAAATTGCTTCGCGCGGCCCTGTCGAATCTGTAAGATAACCACCCTGCACGGAGGAACGGCCATGGGGGAAGTGACCCACGATCAGGCCAAGCTGATGCTTCAGCTGTACGAAACGCGCCGCGAACCTCGCCTGCGCGAGGCGCGCGACTGGTATTTCATGAACTTTCATCCCGCATCGATTGATGACGTACCCAGGATCTGTCCCCCCGGCAGCAAGGAAAACGCCTCCATGCGGATGGTCATCAGCTACTGGGACATGGTCGCGAATATCGTGAATCGTGGCCTGATCGACGAAGAATTCTTCTTTGAAAGTAGCGGCGAGCAATGGTACGTGTGGCAGTGCCTCAAGCCGATCATCGGAGCGTTGCGCGCCGGCTCGAAGAATCCGCGTCAGTACGCGCAGCTTGAGGAACACGCCCGCCGTTTCGAGGCCTGGCGCGAAAAGCGCGCCCCGGGTTCAGTGGAAGCCGCGCGCGCCCAAATCGCCGCAATACGGCAGCAGGAATCAAAAGCCTAGCGCGCTGCTCCGGTGGCGGGTTCTCTTTTCGCTGTCATCAGGATGAGCATCCACTGCAAACGTACTCCAAACGGCATTCCCCATGGAACCCCGCTAGACTTTCGCTATACTGGTTGTTTGGCGCGGTACCCAAGTGGTAAGGGAGAGGTCTGCAAAACCTTCATTCGTGGGTTCGATTCCCACCCGCGCCTCCAAAATATCTTGATGAAAATACGTCAGTTAATCCTATCGCTTTTCTCGTGTACCTCTGCTGTACCCTTCGTTTCAATGAGTGCGACCGGATCGTGCTCCCAGGCGCGTCGCAAATCGGCCTCAAGCTGCTCCTGCCGGGACCGCACCCACGGCGAGTAGTGCTTCTCCGTGGCGCCCTTTTATAATGCGTTACTCAGAAGGAGTTTCGAATACGGGAGCACAATGAAACAACATCCAGAGTTTTCTTTTCCACTCAAGGTAAAATTCCGATTTGAATAAACCGAGCGTCAAGCGATCGGAAAGGTGGATGCGAACTCAGGCGAAGAGCAAATCGCACTTTCTACTTTTTCCCGGCATTTGGTCTTTTGGCCTGAGCATGTTCGTGATTATGAAAGCGATTCAAGAGTATCCAACGCCCTTCTGGCACAGGCGAGGTACCGGCGCGTGCCTCTGAGTGCCACGGCGCCAAAAGGCAAAGCGCCCAGGCGACGTCGAGTCAGGCGGTCGAATTCAGCCCGGACTTTATCGAGATCCTTTGGATTACTTCTCCTCCTCGCGGCGATTCTCGGCATGGCTATATTCATAGTAGAGGCTGAATATACAGTCAGCTTCCGATCACCGTTACGCGTTCGGCTCCAGTGGCCAGTGGTGATAGCGGCCAGGACTTCTGGGGAGACAACTGAGGCTCAGTCCGACCAATTCGGCCACCGACTGACAGCGTATCAGCAATACGCTTGCAACAAATTCGGTTCGGCGTGCCGCATTGCGCTGGCAGTCCAACGGGCTGAAAACCCGCGGGGTGACTGCGAGACTTATCATTACAATCCTGACGGGACGCTCGATTGGGGTTATTTCCAGATCAACACGGTCCATTTGAAGCGTGTGGGAGTAAATCTTCGTGATCTGCTGGACTGTAAAGCGAATATTGACTTCGCCTACCAGCTCTATACCGAGAAGGGTTTCGAACCGTGGACAACGTACAGAAGCGGCGCATACCTGGAATTCCTGCGAAAATTTTGACCGATCTCCGACTCCATTGACCAGCCGCATTCTCTGACGCCCGGACACTTGCATCGGATACCGGTCACTCCAAACTTCCGGTAAGCGCGTTTGTGGGTACTAATCCGACGGGATGGTCAACTCTCATCAGCGCGCAAAGATTTCCTAGCCCGACCTAACTTTTCTAGGGCGAAGGATCTGAACTTGTCTACGACTTCCGTTCGAAATTGTTTACTGACAGCGGGAGCAATTTCAGTCGTCGGTATCCGGTCTAAAATCCCACAAGCGACTACCGAAGCGACATAATGTTTGACGGCCGACGCCGGCATAATCGTGATACCAAAAGGCCGGCTTCCCTCGCCACGGAGTGGCCATTCGTATTAATGAGTGTCCCCTCTACCGGCCCTCCGGCGTTGCCCTTCCACAGCGCAAATCGATCACAGGCCGAGGTAGCCGCAGAAGATTCTGCTAACAATATGCGTGCTCAGCCTGCTGCGCTCCACCCGCCGCACAAGTTTTACCAGCACTACTATGCGCCAAGGGAAGCCAACGATAATAGTCGACTTATCTGCGTTGACGGAATTCCGCTCCACATGGAAAGATGCGCCGCTTTCTGCGCTCAAGAAGTCGGAGAGATTACGCTCGGTGTTTAAGTTCGCGCACACCCCGTGAGTGGATAACGGAGAATCCGGCGGTACATCTGAAAGGGCCGAAGGTTCGTTCGAACCGAACGCTGCCTTTTTGCGAAGAGGAAATGAAGAACGTTCTGGCCGCAACGACGGACCCACGTGTGAAGGCGCTCATATGGGTTATCAGGCATGCGGGGCTGCGAATCCCGGACGTGACCACACCGGCGTGCTCCAGCTTGCAGGGCGAACGGTTGCAACTGTATCAAACCATCAAGCGAAGACCGGCGAACATGTGTAGGTGCCGGTGCCGAAGAAAGTATCGGACGCTCGGCGCGCAGTTCCCCAGGGGCCCACGGCATTTCTTCTGGAGCGCCATTCGAAGATACCGGGGGCGGTGTCGGTGTGGCGCAAGCCAATAGCAAAGGTTTTTAAGGGTTAGTCCTGCCGCTACCGGAAAAAGTGAACGAATGCTTCAAATGGGCGTTCCGCATGGGAAGACTTACGTCACGTCAACTATCGGATAGCTTTCGATATACTCCTCACCATGCGAGCCATAGTATGTACATTGCCGGGTTGTGAAATCGACGTCATAGCGTACAACACCGGCTCGCCAAGAAGCCGCCAAGAACTCGGGAAAAGTGCTCTTCCCCGCTTGATCGGTTCGCAAGGCCGCAATCAGCGCCTCTCGGTTAAATCGTGGAACGTCGACTGTGCCAGATACCAGAGGCGTGCCTATGGTGATCACTGCACCATCCTGGGTCAAATACAAGCTTTGGCATGCTGGCAAAATCCAGAAGTTTCGCGTCACGCCCGCCCGGCGCAAGGTCTCAGCTAGATACGGGAAGCCGCCAACCTTTGGCCGACTGGCCACGGCCTTTTGTAGGGCAGCGTGAAGTTTTTCTATCGCAGTGCTCACTGAGAGTTCCCTTCTTTATGGCATGTGATTGCGCCAATCACAAGATAGCCGGATTCACGGCAATTACGTTTTGGCGCGATCAGAACCCTGAGGTTGTGACCTGTTCCCAGGTCATAGAAAATCGCATTCTGCTGCTGCGTGCGACTTGCTTCCCAGACGGTCCCGCGATTTCTGCTACCCCGAAGCATCTCTGGCCGATTGCGCTGAGAATGATGAAAACTTGCCGTCTTCCGATCACACTCGCCTGACTCGTTATTTGCAGTGGCTCGCAAGCCCAGCCAGAATGAGCCCCAACGAGAGTGTCCGAGTATTTCTAAGGGGCCCGGTCCCAAAAGGGCTTCACGCGTTTTTCTTATCGCTGCTGCGATCCTTGCCGAAAGTTCTCCGCACGGTGTTGGGCTGGGCTTCAAGTCGTCTGCAAACTTAGATGTGTCGGGAGCGGTTATTTCTGCTGGAAACCGAATACTCCGTGCGAACCCCCGTCGCCGGATGATCGACTTCCGACGGTCCTTTTGCCTCGTGCTTCTGCTACCTGCGCTCCCATTGTGGTGGAGTGAACTTCTTCGGATTGGGTCCGGCTTCTTCTTTTGTTATCGTGTCGATGACCGCGTTGCTGCCGTACATTCTCTCGATTGTTCCGTACCTCGCTTCACCCGTATAAGCATCCGTATATTCTACTTTGTCCCCCTCTTGGAATGCGGGCTCGACCAACTTCTCGGAAAGGGCTAGATACTGATGCAAAGTGTCGAAATACTCCGGCATTAGGTCCCCTCCTGCGATCCTAACTTCAGCCGACACGCCCTGTGCCAGGGGCCAACCGTAAGTCTGTGAAGTACTTTGTGCGGAGGGCGCAATTGTCGAACTAAAGGCTGAGCGACTTCCAGAGCTCGGTACGTCTACGATGAGTTTTCTTTTTTGTGTCATATCCAACGATTTTCACCTCGTCGAGACTGTGTGGGTAATATGCTCAGTTCGGGTCAGTTGCGGTACCGCCTGATCGTCGCTTCAATTCAGGTTGCGACCGAAGTGTCAGGACTCTTTTTAGCCCTCCAATAAGTTCGGCGCTTATTTCTGTTTGTATGTCTGCCCATGTATGTATTGGCCAAGAGCAGACTTCAGATAGCTTCCATGGTAGGCGAACGGAAGAATCCTCAGTGCCCAATCACCTTGGGCTCATGACGTTCTATTGTCAATACAATTACTCCCGTGCATTGGAAATAGCTATTTTCGGAGCCTGCGCGCTTCGCAAGTCGAGCACACGAGAGGCTTTAAAGCTGCCGCATAAATTCGACAGTGTGCCCAACGGGACAGCTATTCACTTGCAAGGCGTTTAGACTGGGTAGTACGAGAAAGAACAAGCATCATGTGGAATCAACTCATCCTGGTGATCGCAGTGCTTCTGAGCGGCAGCCTGCCCGCAGAAGCACAGACACTCGCGGCGCACGGTCTTCTGGTGCAGGCTCGTTCTGGACCAACAACGATAGTGGGTCGGGCATCACTGGCTCACTTTCCACCCAAGTTCTCTCTGGCGAGCGGGCGGCCGAGAATGCCCGCTGCGCAGTTCACGGGCATCCCGGCATACAAGCCTGATGACTTAGAGAGCCCGTTGATGGTGGAGGAGGTCAGCACCCTCTTCCTAACCGAGTCGCGCTTGGCGGTCGTTCAGTTCTGGAAAGGACATCTGTATCTGGAGGGCTTTGACAGCACACTTCATATGCAAAGCATATGGCTTGGTCCGTCAGGCTCTGGCGGTTTGCCGCCGATCCACGATCAAGCGGGGGTTGCGCGTCGGTCCAGCCTCGACGGAATCAGCCTGGGTTTTCGCTTTGGCCGGGACGGGCGGACAGTACACCAGCCCAAGGTATGGCGGTGCCTTGGTTGGATTAGAGGAGAAAGTCACGGGTGCCGTCTGTAGGTGTGCAAGACAAATGTGCGCCGCCAAAAAGCTTGCTGGGATCGCTTCCCGGCGCGGGATGTGCCAAACGAAAAAGCAGATCGCAGCTATCACCTCTGAAATCTGTCCATTTCATGTACGGCATTCACACTCGCCGAAGAGCTCGCTTACTCTCCTACTCAGAATTGCGTTCGCAATCCGATTCAACCCAATTCGGCAATCGCCGCTTGGGAGACGGGATTCGCTACTGTCCGCTGTGCAAACACAAAGTACTTTCTACAATGACCGAGACTGTTAAGAAGTTACTCCCCCCTTGTGGTCTCCGATTGCACCTGGGCGCATTCCAGTCAACTGCTTACAAGATCCGCTTCGGTGCGTGCAAAGCTGACTGGCAAGACGCAACACAGAAAGCGTCGCTCGCTTATCAGTGAAAAAGACGACGGGCGTGGCGGCGACACATGTAGAGCGGATCATCGTGCCGTCACGCAGGAAGGGGCCGTCCGGTGCCTGCCCGCGCGGCGGGAAGCATCGGCCTTTCGGGGCGGCATCACTTTCTCGTCGGAATTCGGCGGCGGAGCAAGGAGTCGCACAACGTGGCCGAGCCGTTCCCGCCTATAGGGTTTGGCCATACAGACAACCGCGCCCGCAGAATGCGCTCTGGCGTAGTCGCTTGGGTAAGCCGAGCTCGTTATCAGCAGGACCGGAACCAACTTCAACCGCGGTGTCTGCTTGCAGTGCGCGCAGAGGTCATATCCAGGCATATCCTCGCCCTCCGTCTCCGCGATTACGAGGGCCGGAATGCACTCATCCAGCACATTGCGTGCTTCCAGAGCGTTGCTTAAAGCGATCACGTCATAGCCCTCGCCAGAAAGATAGCTCTTCATGGATCGAGAGGCGCTCTCCTCGGCGAGGACGAGCACAAGCGGCAGGGCTCCTTCGAGTGTTCGGCGCGCAGACTTGTCCTCGGCGCGATCGACTATCGGCTCGCAGGCTTTTAGAGCGACGGCGACCGCGCGACGGCCATTAGGCAACTCGGTCACGCGGACCACAGTTCCTTCCCGTTCGGTCCGCTTGACGGCGGCCGTCTCGCTGAAAGGAAGTATGACGGCAACCTTCATGTTCCGATGATACGCTGGGCTGGCCGTCTCGATCAGGAATCCACCGGGGGACAAATTCACGGTGGTTGTGGACTCGTCGCAGCTTTGCTGTTCCCCTTCGGCGCTTCTAATTCGCACGGCTGTAGAAATCAGGACGCGGCGCTGGCGGCGTCTCTCCTGAGGGCGAGCCAACTCCTCGGTCACATCTGCAATCTGCTTATCGGACATAGGTCTCTAAGTTCCTCAGTCTCCACACTATGTGAGCTTCGCGTTTGATGGAATAGTACGAAATCGCGCAGGGGCGTGCATGTCGCCAACCAATTAACACCTGTTGGGGCTGCGCATACCCCAGCAGGCTGGAGCGAAGGGGCCATGGCCGTTGAGGTGGGCGAGCGGCAGGGGGGAAGCAACTGCGTGCGTTCGCCCGCGCGCAGTTCTCGAACTTCCTCAGCCGAAAAGAAGTCTACTGCTCGCCCTTTGGCACGGCATACTGGCTGCCGGCGGTGGTATGCGGCGGAGCCCATCCATCATTCGAAGGCCCGTTCTGGAAGAAGTAGGAATCCGCGCTGTAGGGACCTTTCGAAAAGTTCGCGTCCGCCTGGCCGAAGATCTTGCCCGCCTTTAGCACCGCGTCATGGGTCTTCTTGACCAACTCGTGGTAGTAGTCGTCGGTCCTCTTGTAACCGGAGAACGAACTCAGATCGCCGTTGCCCATGATGACGACGTCAACGCCGGGCACCGAGGCGATGTCATAGGCGTTCGCAACGCCCGTTGGGGTCTCGATCATAACAACTACGAGCATATTGTCATTGATGGTCTGCCGGTAGTTGACAGGATCCCAAAGAGAGTCGGCCTGGCGCATCCCGGAACTGCGGCGCCCCATAGGCGGATAGTGCGACCATTTCGCGGCTTCCCGCGCCCGATCCACATCGTCGACGGTCGGCACAATGACACCCAGCGCGCCAATGTCAGTGGCATGCTGGATGTGCCATTCCTGCGCGTCCGGCAGCCGGATCATGGGCGTCGCGCCCGCATGAGGGCACGCGGCGATCATTTTTTCGATGTCCCGGAATTCCAGCGTGCTGTGCTGCATCTCAAACCATGCATAGTCATAGTGCTTGGCTCTCTCGCAATAGTC
>JBEKBP010000076.1:0-14909 GCA_050015335.1 Candidatus Acidiferrales bacterium
CTCTAATGAAGCCGCCACACCAACGGCCCATGATGGCAAACCTATCCTCTAAACGCCGAAGCCCTGCATTCTGAAACCCGCGCCAATTGCATACTTTTACGAATTCTTGTGCAGAACCGTTTATCCTTTGTCATGGCATCGCCAGAATACCCTGCGACTGGCTATGTTAGTAGGGCCAGATGCAGTAGTTCGGAAAGCTGCTCCAGATCTATCCATTGCATCTAGACGGGCCGCGCTGGTGTTGGCACACCGAACGCGGCCCTAACCAAGGTCGCCTGAGTTAGAGGCAACAATGGCCGTCACAAAAGGTAACGGGTTCCCTTTTGAGTGCAACCCGCAGCCTTTTTGACCATGTTGGCGTGCTTGTTGGGAGACATTCTATTCGAGAACAGTAGACCGCAGCGGCCGAGCTGTCATAGCCTAGGCTCGGTCCCGGCAGCCTTTCGACCTGAGCAATCAATCGCATGCGCCTCTACTCTGGCACTACCACATCCCTCATCGAAGACTCAACTTTCAATCGTATCGCCACAAAGCTGCGGGATGCTTTCTTTAACGAATTCCGCTATCAGCCCTCGGCTGGTGAAGTAAATTCCTGGAACAATTCTCTCCGCGCGGTTTCGCAAGTATTTCAGGCGGCAGACCTGCTCGACCACGGTGTGTTGCTGGAGCTTCAACTTCCGCTCACCTCTAAGCGGCTTGACTGCCTTGTCACCGGTTACGACGGTAACAAACTTCCGAACGCAGTCATCATCGAACTAAAACAATGGAGCGGATGCAGAGGTGCGTCTGGCAAGAACGAGGTGGCCACCTTCGTCGGCGGCAATGTTCGCGATGTGCTCCATCCGTCGGTCCAAGTCGGCCAGTACATGACATACCTTACTGACTGCCATACAGCTTTTCAGGGCGAGAACGGAATCGTTGCCAACGCGTGTTCGTATTTGCACAACTATAGCCCGATCAACAACGATCCTCTTTTCCTTCCCCAATTTGCAGAGCAGATTACTCGGTTTCCTGTCTTCACCGCCGATCACGTACCGGGTCTCACCACATTTCTAGACGAGCGAATCCATGAGGGCGACCGCGGTGCAGTTGCCGCCAAAGTGGAGCAAAGTAAATACCGGCCCACGAAGAAGCTTCTCGACCACGTCGCACAACTGATCAAAGGTAAGCCGGAATACGTCTTACTCGACGAGCAGTTGGTGGTTTATGACAAGGTGATGGAAGTCACAAAGGAGAGTGCTAAAGGGAAGAGCAAAGTTGCCATTATCGTACGAGGTGGTCCGGGCACCGGGAAATCGGTTATTGCAATGAATTTACTCGGTGATTTGTCTGAGATGGGGCTCAACGCTCACTATGTGACCGGCTCCCGTGCCTTCACCTCGACTGTTCGAGAAATTGTCGGCACTCGTGGGGCTGCGCAAGTCCGTTATTTCAACAGCTACATGGGTGCGGACGTGAACGTGATTGATGTCATGATCGCTGATGAGGCTCACCGAATTCGCGAGACCAGCAACAACCGCTTCACCCCAAAAACAAAGCAGAGCAAACTCCCGCAAATCCAAGAGTTGTTGAAAGCCAGCCGAACGTCAGTGTTTTTCATCGATGACAACCAGATTGTCAGGCCCGGAGAGATTGGTTCGGCGCACTATATTAGGACGGAAGCAGAAAAGCTCCACTGCCAGATTTGTGAGTTCGAATTGGAAGCGCAGTTCCGTTGTGCCGGTTCCGAATCGTTCGTCAGTTGGATAAACAATACATTGGGGATCCAACGCACGGCTCACGTGATGTGGAATCAAACCACCGATTTCGACTTTAGGATCATGCTCACTCCCCAAGCTCTTGAAGACGCCATCAGAGCAAAAGTAGGAACGAAATGTACTGCGCGGCTAGCAGCTGGCTTTTGCTGGCCGTGGTCCAAAGCCAAGTCCGACGGCACACTTGTGAACGACGTGGTTATCGGCGAGTATGCTCGACCTTGGAACGCCAGATCTGATTCGGGTAGCCTCGCGTATGGTATCCCGAAAGAGAGTCTCTGGGCCTATGAAGCGGGTGGTGTGAACCAAATAGGGTGCGTGTACACGGCCCAGGGATTTGAATTCGATTATGTGGGCGTCATCTTCGGGCCCGACCTCGTCTACCGACCCGAGGCGGCAGATTGGCAAGGCGACAAAACGAAGTCCTGCGACACCGTGGTGAAGAGGTCCGGCGATCGATTCACACAGATGGTACAAAACACCTACCGAGTTCTCCTTACCCGCGGTATGAAGGGCTGCTATGTCCATTTTATGGATAAGAATACTGAGAACTTTTTCCGCAGTCGTATTGAAAACACCAGCAGAGCTTAATCCACGATGCTCCAATCAGCGAGAATCGAAAATATGATCCTCTCACCGATCCGGTCATTTCATAACACGCGGTGCTCTGCGTATAAAATAACTGAGTTCACTGCAACCGTCGACTTGTTGTGATCTATTGAATTGAGTTGACTTTCTTTGCTCAGTGCGTATAATAGTGTTATACAATGCCATACGTTAAGAAGGAGCTCACCGCAGTACGGCTCAAGCCAGAGCAACTGGAGAAGCTAGAAAAAATCTCAGTCCGAGAGGACCTTCCTGTTTCTTGGCTTATCCGTAGGGCGATTGACGAATTCCTGAAGCGCCAGAAGTAAACGGGACGCCACGGTGTTAGAGCACCGAGACGCCCCTGACCACAACTCAACTGGAGGTTGAGCCATGGCTATCGAAAAGCTATCACCTGAAGCAATTTCCTCAAAAGCGAAATCGAAGCGCGCCGTCATCTACGCCCGTGTGTCCACGATCGATCAGCATCCTGAAACGCAGCTTTATGATTTGCGTGAGATGGCCAAACGGCGTGGCTACGATGTCGTTTGCGAATACAGCGACAGGATTTCCGGTGCTAAGCAGAAACGCCCCGGCCTCGATCAATTGATGGCCGATGCCCGCCGGCACAAGTTCGATGCCGTGCTCGTCCGGGCCTTCGATCGGATGGCGCGATCAGTCAGGCACGTTCTCGAAATCCTTGATGAACTCAATCACCTGGGCATCGAGTTGTTAGCTTCCGAGAGAATATCGACACCGGAGGTCCGCTCGGTCGGGCGATGGTCGTGATTGTCGGGGCAATCGCCGAGTGGGTTCGCGCCGGAATGAGGAGAGCGCGGTTGGAGGGGCGACAGATTGGGCGTTCACCGCTGAATATTAATCGGGAACAGGTTGTCCGTGACCGTCACTCCGGAATGTCGCTCACGCAGGTCGCAAAGAAACATCGCGTGTCGAGGGCTACTGTCTGCCGGTTAATGAATGAGCTTTCGGCTATTTCACAAAAATCCACGGGGTCGCAATTGGCTGCCTGGAGCTGGTGAGAGTGTCAAAGCACCCGACAAAGAGCGTTTGCCAGGCATTAGGCGTCGCAGACCGTCGTCTCATACAGTATGTTTTTTAACCATACGAACTCTATTAGTAGTGAAATTTGTAGCGAATCTGCACGTAAACCTGTCGCGGATTGTCGTAGTGGAAGCCTCCAAAGGTCAGGCTGTTGTCGATCAACAGATGGCTGTTGGCGATGTTCAGCGCGCTCACCGACACAGAAAGCCGCTCGCCGATTTCCTTGCCGACGGATACATCCACCTGCGTGTGGCCGGGAAGATAGGCGTCGTTGATATACGGAGCGCCGGGAATGCCCTCAGAGCCATTGCTAAAGCCTGAGCCGTAGTAAACGTTGGAGGACACAAAGCTTTGCCAAGGCAAGTTCGCGTTGAAGCCCACGTTTAGGGTGTTCCGCTGGTCGTGATCGAGCGCGGACCATCCCGGCCCAGGTGACGTGCCGATGATCAGGCCGCCGGTTTCCGCTCCCTGCGATTGGGCCATCTGATTGGAGTAAGCCAGGTGCACTTGCGCGCGGTTCCAGATGCGCGGGGAACGAATCGTGAGTTCCGTGCCGCGGATCCGCGACTCGGCGAAAGTCACCGGGATGAAGATGCTCGATTCGCCGATGTTGTTATGATCGAGGAAATTCACGCCGCGAGTTTCGAAACTGTCGATATCGAGCGACCAGTTGCGAATGGGAATGGTGACGCCGAACTGATGCTCTTCGTCGCGCTCGCCCTGTAGCGGTTCAAAGGAGGTGGGAGTACCGGTCTGGGAGACCTCCGCCAGGTAGGTCAGCAGGGGGCCGGAGAGCGTTACCAGCGGCGGCGGCTGGTAGAAACGGCCCCAGAATGCACGGAATACCCAATTCACCCGTGGGATACGCAGTGTGCCGCCGATCCGCGGATAGGTGGTGTTCTCCGTAATTCCGCCGGAAAAATGGGTGGCGCGAAGCCCCCCGATGAGCGTCAGCCACGAAGTAACCGTGAATTTGTCGCTGGCGAAAACGGCGGTATCGCTTCCGTTCACCGTGTCCGCCTCGCTGACGGGAGGATTTCCGCTGCCGTCGTTGAACACCAATCCGAAGGTTTCCTTCTGACTCGCGGCGAATGCATAGAGCCCGGCCTGGGCGTCATTTTTCGGGAGGTGGAAGTCGACGACCGCCTGACCGCCACCGTAATTGGAGGAAAATACACCGTTGGTGGCAACCGGATTATCGGTTGCGGGGCCGTGATAGCCCGAATTGTTGTAGTGGTAGAAGGGAGAAACAGTCAGTACCAGGTTCGGGTTGAAGGTGTGCACCCAGGAGAAAAGAGCGTAGCCGTCCGTTTCTAGCTCGTAGTCGCGCAAGCCGCTGGTCGGCCATTGCGAATTTTCGAAGTCGTTCGGATCCGGATCGTAGGGAATCTGATAATAGTCCCGCCGCAATTGCCCGTCGAAACGAAACTGGTTTTTCGAATCGAGGTTATAGAGCAGTGAGCTGAATCCGCCGAAGCCGTTTTCGGCGTCGCGGTAGACCTGCGGAACCGGCGTCTCCAATCCCAGATTGCTTCGGTTGCCGTTCACGCTGGCGTAGTAAGCGAACTTTTCTGTGTGACCGCCGAGGCTGAGCTGATCGTCGGTTTGGTAAAAGCTGCCAAGCGTGGCCGTGAACTCCGCCTCGTTGTTCATGTCGAAGCCGGACTTCGGAAGGATGTTGAACATCCCGTAGGTGCGATCTCCGTACTGGGCCCCGTAGCTGCCGCGAAGAATTTCCACGTCATCGATGTCTTGTGGACTTACTCGAGGAGCAAGGCTGGTGGCGATATTCATATCCGGGATGGGAACGCCATCGATCAGCCAGGAAGTTTGATGGCCCCCGCGCATATGGAGCATATCGTGCGTGAGATACGCAGCAGGGGTGAAGTCGGTGATCATAGCCACACTGTTGGTCAAATCGGCGCCAGGCGTGTGCTCAATGTCCTGCCGGTCGACCAGCGTCGTGGGAGTAAATGTCTCCGGAGCGATCTCAACAGGCTCAGAAGTAACGACAGCGGTCTCGCTCACAGGCGCGATGGAAAGCTGGAAATGGAGCACTGACGATGTGTCGGAAGCGAGGGTCAGCGATTGCTTCTCGGCGCTGAATCCCGAAGCCGTCACCGTCACGGAATAATCACCGAAGGGAACGGCAGGAAAGGAGAACTCACCGTCGGGGTTGGTTTGCGCCGACTGGGAGTAGTCCGAACTCGACGACTGGAGCTTCACTGTAGCGTCGCCGACCGGGCGATGCTGCGGGTCGTGCACGATTCCGCGAATGCTTCCGAAAACAGTGGCCCGAGCGGCGAGTGCACATACGAAACAGCAGACCGCGAGTAGAATTACGTACTTCCGCATGAAAGCCTCCATTGGTGCAAATGATGGTATTTGCAGCTACAAACCTCGCGCGGCGTCGCTTTGGTGCCAGCGAAAGAAACATCCGCGGCTTCCGCGAAAAATCGGTCTCACCTGAATGTCAAAGCCAGAAGGTTGCTCCGGCACATTGAGAACCAACCGATCGATATGAGAAGGGGCCGCGCTCAGGATGACGAGGACGGCCCCTTCGTTCAACATCTGTTACGGCAGAGCGGCATGCCAGTTGCCCTTGGCAGCACCATCACCAGTAGTGTCGCCAGCCTTCATATCCTTGACAAAGGTGTACAGCGGTTTCCCTTTGTAGGCCCATTGCGTGGAACCGTCATCGCGAGTTACAACGCTCCAGTCCCCCGTGGACTTCGCGTCCGCTGAAGCGGCCAATGGAGGCCAGTTCATGGCGCACTGCCCATTGCAGGTCGATTTTCCCGAAGTATCCCTATCGGACGTATAGAGTGTCATTCCCTTCGCGTTCGCCAAAACAACCGTCCCGGAATCTGCTTTCCGTGTCTGAACGCCTCCGGGCAGTTTGTCGGCGGCGTAAGCATATCCGGCAAGAAGTAGAAGCAAACCGCACACAAGCAATTTCATATTTCGCATCTTCGTCATCCTCCGTAAATTCTGTGGCACCTTTTTGGGGTACAACCGTTTTTTAGGGTCGGAAAGGAGGCACATCACCAGTGGCTTGGCAGCGATACTCTTGCCGTCCCGAAACCGTTCACAATCCGACCGTGGCAGCCGAGTGGAGATATTCTCAGGTGGTTGTTGGAAAGGCGCTGATCTAACAGCGAGGAGGCTGTTCTAGAGGCAAAATGAATCGCGAAGGTTCTCTTCGATATTCAGATACAGCAGAGATGGGCACATTCTCGGGTAACAGCAAAACTCTAATAAGGGGCAGCACTCCTTTGGGTGCAGGTTGTAGAATTCTGTCATCCAACGATTGGCGATTACAGACGGCCATGTTGCACTGTTCGTTGCGCCCCGTAGCACCGCCACAGAGTGGTTCTCCGTGTGGGCCTTGCCGTACCGAACCATGCTTGTGCATCGGACACAAAGAGCCACAGCAACAGCACGCAGTCGGCTGATGGATCACTTCCGCGAACGCCAATATAGGGCTCGACAGCACAGCGACCAATAATATGAGTGCTTGGATGCGCCGCATCAGATACCTTGTACTCTCAAAGAGTTGTGAACGCAACCCATATCTGAGCGTGGTGCAGCTGGTGCTTTTGCCCACTTGACGGGCGACAAGGATCACGAGGCTGGCTTGTTTTCCGTGCCAATGCGGCCCGGCTGCCTTTTTCTTTTCACGAGAAGCTTGCTTTTAAAAAACTTCAGTAGTAGAAATCTAGCAATGCGACGTGTGCATGCGTTGTTCCTTTTCGTTTCGATGATGGCTAATCCCATTGCGGCCATGGCTTCTGCCATCTTGCAGCCTTCGACGTCCTGCTGCTGTTGCGGCGCGATGTGCCCCATGCACCGGCCTTCTCATTTTCAAGATACGCATGGAAGAAAGCTTTGCGGCAGGAAAAATGAGTCGAGCCAGCCTTGCAATATGGGAATCTGCAACTGCGATCATCGTTCTGATTTCGGAATTCTATTTTTCGTGGAAGCAGTTTTGGCACAACACCACGTTGTTTCGATCCTGCAAACACGGTTTCCAGGCTTGAGTTCGTACACTGCTGAGCCTGCGCGATCCGTGCGGCCTCCTGAACAGCCTCCTCGTCTGTAGTCCGTAAACTCCCGACAATTCAAAGCACTAAAAACTCTATTGACGAGGAGAGTGCTTATGCATGGAGTCGTAATCCGTCCGCTGTGGCTGAGTGTCGTATTTTTCTTCCGCGGCAGAAGAAACTTTTAGGTCATTCGTTGCGGAGGTAGCGATGTGTCGTCAATTCAAATCCAGCATCACGGTAATTTTCCTGTTAGGTGCGTTGCCTTGGCTTCTAACTGCTTGCCGCAATTCGCCGAAACACTATTTCCTGCAAGGTCGTGTGCTGGGAAAAAGCGCTTCGACACAGCAACTCACGGTGAACCATAGCGATATCCCGGGCTTTATGGCGGCGATGACGATGACGTATCCCATCAAGGATACCCAAGGATTCCAACAGGTCCAACCAGGCGATCTCATTACGGCAGATGTTGTTGTGGGCGGAAATAATGACTACTGGCTGGAGCGCCTGGCAATAAAAGACAAGGCCGGACGCGGAGCAGTGTCGTCGCTGCCTCCCCATGGGCTTTTGCCCGGTGAACCGGTTCCGGATATAGCGATGACGAATCAGGATGGGAAAGCGGTGCATCTCGCCGACTTCAGGGGGAAAGCCCTCCTGGTCACGTTTGTATACACGCGCTGCCCCTTCGCAACTTTTTGTCCACTCACCAGCAGTAAGTTTGCGGCGGTCCAAAAGGAGCTGGCGAAAACGCCGGGAGACTACGAAAAGACGCATTTGATAACTATCAGTCTCGATCCTAAATACGACACGCCCCCAGTCCTACGGAAGTATGGTCTCGCTTACCTCTCCGACGATCCCAAGGGGTTCGGACACTGGGAATTCGTCTCGACCAGCCCGGACGATTTGAGGAAGCTCGCGACCGCGTTTGGACTCGAATATTTTGAACAGGACAACCTGATATCGCACTCGATGAAAACCGTTCTATTGGCCACGGATGGAACCGTATCTCACAGCTGGTCCGACAATCAATGGACGAATTCGGATGTGGTCGCGGCACTGCGACAACAAGCGGCCATCAATCGATGAAGGAGGGACCTTATTGTTTTCAGGAGGTGTTCTCTTATTGGCGATCTGCTTATCTTCCTGTTCGGGCGCCGCCGTCAGCGACCGCCGAACCTCAGAAGCCCAGCGAAGAGGCCAGGGGCTCTACGCCTTCTGGTGTGCGCCATGTCACGAAGCGAACGATCTCCATCTGGTAAAAAATCCTCCGAGGCTGGCTGGTTTATTCCTCCGGCAGACGCTGCCGAGCGGCGCGGCGGCTACAGACGAGCAAGTTCGGAAGACGATATCAGAGGGACGGGGCACCATGCCTCCGTTTCAACAAACTCTTAATCGGGATGAAGTCGATGACCTGATGCAGTTTCTTCACGGCTTTAAGGGCAACAGAGATTAGGAAGCGACCAGTCAATCGCAGTGTCGACTGATCGGCCAGAACGATAGAAAAGGAGAACGAGCATGTTTCAACAGCGGCGCGCTTTCATCAAATTGGCGGGAATGTCGGCATTAGCGAGTTTCGGTGTGGTCACGGCTGATTCGTCAAGCGGGCAGACACAAGCTGCCAAGGCAGGGCAGCCGTTCACTCTGCCAGCATTACCGTACGGCTACGAAGCACTCGAACCATATATTGATGCCGAAACGATGCATTTGCATCACGACAAGCACCATGCGGCGTACGTGAATAATCTGAACAACGCGGTAGCGAACTACCCGGATGTTGCCGCGATGTCCGTTGAGGAACTGGTTCGGCACTTGGATAAAGTTCCTGAACCGATTCGCACCGTTGTGCGTAACAACGGCGGTGGTCACGCAAATCATTCCTTTTTCTGGCAGATCATGCACAACGGAGGCTCGGACCATCCACAGGGAGAGTTGGCGCGGGCCATCGACACCAAATTCGGCAGCTTCTCCGGATTTCAAGACCAGTTTACGAAGGCCGCGCTGAGTGTCTTCGGTAGTGGGTGGACTTGGCTCAGTTCCGATGACAAGGGTGGCATTGCAATCGAGACAACGCCCAATCAAGACAGCCCCTGGATGGCCGGAAGAACTCCGCTGCTGGGAATCGACGTTTGGGAGCATGCCTACTATCTGAAGTACAAAAACGTTCGCGCGGATTATGTCGCGGCCTTCCACAAGGTGATCTCCTGGGACGCGGTGAGCAAGCGGTTCCACAATATTCCAGTCCAGAAGTCATAGTTGCGCACATTTAGCGTAAGGACGCGAAAATGAAGATTCTACTGCTTCTCCTGGCAACGACTGTTATCCCGCCCACACCGTCACCACACCAATCGGAGCGCATTGTGCACCTTGAGGACTCGCTGTTAGCGCCGTGCTGTTACACGCAACCCGTTTCCAAACATATGAGCGATATTGCATTCGACGTGCGGAAGGAAATTGGCGAGATGGTTCTGGCCGGGAAGTCGGACAGGGAGATATTGGATCACTACAAAGCTTTGTATGGCCTGCAAATCCTGGTGGATCCTGAAGGGACCAGGCACAAGGTCATGTATGGCCTGCCGCCCGTATCTGCGATTGCTGGGTTCATGGCGGTCTTATTTTTCATCCGAAGATCGGTCAACCGGCAAAGAGACGACGGCCCTTCCGACGATGGCACTTCTGGGATTTATGAGCACTATAAGGGTCAAATTGAATCTGATCTGCGGGACTGCGAGTGAAAAGACATGGGAATGAGTGTAAGTCCCATGCCTGAGAAGAGATGTGTAAATGCAATCGTTGGGACAGCGGCAACTCCCAGACGAAAGCACCTCCTTCGATGGGCCATTTTTCTCGGGGCCGCTCTCCTGATACTTGCTTTCACGTTTCGACACGGGATTGCACCGGCTGGCAAGTTGCTTATCTCCACATTTGAAGACGTCCATACCTCGGCGGTGCTGAATGTCGGAGTTCTGGTTTTTCGCGAGGGACTAGAGTGTGTTTTGGTCTTGGCCGCCATCACGGCAGACAGGACTCGATGGGGGCGGGGATATCTGCGTCCCGTTGCTGCGGGAGCGGGGATTGGGTTCCTCGCAACTCTTGTGACTTGGCATTTCGCGGTGCTCATCCTCGATGACCTTGGCAAGAATGTTTCAGCCCTTGCCGTTCAGGCCGGAACTGGGCTCCTAGCAATCATTGTTCTTCTTGTGGTCATGAATTGGTTCTTTCACAAGACCTATTGGACCGGCTGGATTTCGGTCCACACCGAGCGCAAACGAGCACTATTGAAAAGCAATCGAACGAAGAGGGCCAAAGTAGCTTTGCTGTGGGGGATGGGGTTATTGGGATTTACGTCTTTCTACCGAGAGGGATTTGAAGTTGTACTCTTCCTTCAGAGTTACAGGCTCAAGTCCGGTGGCAGTACCGTGTTAGAAGGCGTTCTCCTTGGCATGCTGCTTTCTGGCGTTGTGGCAATCCTTACGTTCGCGGCTCACCGTCGGTTGCCTTACAGGAAGATGCTTGTCGTGACAGGCGTGATGCTTGGATTCGTCCTGCTTGTGATGGTCGGTGAACAAGCGCAGGAGATGCAACTCGCTCATTGGCTTCCTAAAACAGAAATTCCTGAGCTGGCAAAGTTGACTCCGGAGTGGATGGAGCTTTGGTTTTCGATTTTTCCGACAGTCGAGACGCTGGCTGCGCAATTGCTCGCAGGCATTCTTGTGTTGGGCTCATACATCACCGCGCAGCCGTCACGAGTCGCTACGCATTAGTCCGACCCAACATGTTGTGCATTGCGGAAGAGGATTTGGAGTAAAGGACGATATGGGAGATCGAGAGGAAGTGCTGGACGAGGTGGCCCGTTTGACGAACCAGCAGGCCAAATCGCTACGAAGCCGACTTAGCGAAGAGGAGGCCAACAAATGCAGGCTCTGCGCTCAGCGTATCGAAGAGCTTCTTGAACGCATCAAGCGTGAAGGTCCCTGTGGCGAGTTAAGCTGACGAATCCCACCCTTGCCTTCCGGTGTGGTGGCGGTCTGGCAATCCGAAAACGAAAGACCGGAACCTGTGTCCGGCCTTCTCAATTAGCAATGAGGATCGAGCGTTGATTGAGTTTATGATGCAAACCGCTTCTTAATCTTCGGTAGAAGCGAGCAAGCAGGAGTAGGACTATCTTCCTGGGCCGCCGGGACCTCTGCCCCAGCCTCCGCCTCCCCCTCTTCCTACGAGCTGAGTGTATTTGGATTGCTGGCCGGGAAGGGTAAGAATCTGGTAGAAGGCCGCCTCGGCAGTAGCTCTGGCGAGAGTGGAGGCAGCCGCGTCGCTGCCAATCGCACTTGAGGCGGATTGAATGCCGAGACCGTCATTATTGATCACGGCGGTGTGGAGAGCCTCGCGCTGAGTTCTCTCATCCTTTTGCGCTGAGAACTCTGCCGTGACTTCCGTTGTGAAAATGGCAAGTGCTTGTGTCTGCTGGGCGGAATTGAGCTCCAGCAGCGTGGTGTACCGGCTGACAATGTTCTGCGCAACGGTGGCTGGGGCTGGCGGAGTATGCTGGGCGAACAAAACCGCCGCCGCAAATGAAGCTAGCAAGATCGTAAGGGCAAGTTTTCGCATGTTGGGAAACCCTCCTGACAGAGAATTTTTCTGCTTGAATCTAATTACCCTAGCGAGCTAAAAAGTTCCAGTTTTCCACTCAAGTCAGCTCAACGGTCCTGGTAAACGCGGTTACCGGAAGTTTGGAGCACGAGCCCATCATCTGTCCGGTTTGCCGATGGATTGCCACGCTATTTGGAGGCGAGTTGCTGCACGATCGCCAGCGATTTTGTCACGTGCTGATCGGGCGAAAGATTGTCGTCCTTCGAGGAAAACGTGGCGATGATCTTGTGGTCTTTGCCGATGACGAAAGTTTCGCGTTCGATAAAAGCATGGTCAATAGCGACGCCGCGCACATCCTTCGCGTCAGGTTTAGGGGCGGCCGTTGTCAGGTTGTAGGAGGCGGCGATCTTGCCGGTTGCATCAGAAGCTACTGGAAACTTACCGGCGCAATAATCCGGATCCGCAGAGAACTGATCGAGCCGCGCGACGCTGTCGCCAGACACGCCGATGATGGTGGCACTGGCGGCATCGAATTTGTCTTTCTGCTCAGCAAATGTATGCGCTTCGAGGTCACAGCCTTTGGTATAGGCAGACGGGTAGAAATAGACCACTACCGGACCCTTCTTCAGTGCATCCGTAAGAGAAAAATTAAATTCCTTTCCAGCCACGGAAGCCCGAGCCGAGAAATCGGGCGCCTTGTCGCCTACTTTGAGCGCAGCCCAAACGGGCAAGGCTGTCAACGCAAACGCGGTGCCCCAAAGCAGTCTTTTCATTGCGAGTCCTCCCTATCGATTGAGCTTTCCAAAAACATATCACACCCCAATGCTGGAGGGTAGGATTCGCCGCACGGCTCGATATATATCCCGTCGGGTTGTTGCGCGACTTCTTGAGAGAATCGTTTCTGCTAAAGTGCTGAGATGGTCCTCGATCTTTCACACGGAAAGCGGGTTTACAACTGGCTTGGTGCACATAAGCGCGTCTATCGCGGTATTCGGTGGAGTGTCTGCTTTGGCCACCCTCTCCGCCAGAGGCGCCAAGATCCCCTTCTTTATCCTCAGCTTTCGAGCGGTGGGGCAAAAGTCTAGGTGCCAGTGGCCTGAATCCCCGGTCCGAAAAGGTTCATTCCTACGCAACCGTATAAGCATGAATTTAAAGAGGGAGAGTTGGTCGTCACGGGTGGTCCCCAAGGTACAGGTTGCAGACTATGCCCGAAACCTCGCAATCGCGGAACTCGCGTCGAGCTTCAGAGCAAGCAATCCAGGAGTTCTGGGTTCCTGAAAGAAACCTCGAAGTTTGCAGCGAGCGCAAGACAATGATTTGCTGCGAGGACGGGATGGCTCACCCGCCGAGGAAATTCATCGTATGTACGTCCATCCAGCTTTCTTCCGGCGACCGACTTGCGAATTCCCCCTCACTGTTTGAAGAAAAATGGCACTTTGGCACGGCGACACTGATCCCTCACAGACACGACTCACTCTTTTTTCATGGGCCTCGCGCCTGGGCCACTCTCCCCACCTACAATCACCCAACCGAGTCCGTCTAGAGGAAGCTTTCCGAGATCTTCGTGCAGTGGTTCGACAGAGAGAAAGCGTACTGCGGCATCGGCATTTTGCAAATCGGGGATACGTGGCAGCCCGTACTTTCGATCTTCAACGCTCACTCCCCACCAAATATGAGGCTGGTCAGCCGCAAAGTTCAGTGTTGAGTTTAGAAGTAGTCACCACGAACGCCCGCGGCTGCACGGCAAGCAGGTGACCTTCTCGTAGGATTCGCAACACGCGCTTGTGATTCACAAGCATCCCGCGCCGTCGCAACTCGGCGCTGATCCGCCGATACCCATAGCGGCGTCGATGCTCAACAGCGATCTGCTGAATCACGCTGCGCACCTCCATGTCTTCCTCGACGGATGCACGGTCCTGCAGTGAACGATAAAAACCCGCGCGGCTGCCCCCGGCCAGCTGACACATTCGCTCGATGCTTAAGCTACCTTGCAAAGGCATCATTATCTTGGATTTCGTCGTAGATGCCTTCTCGCCACTGATGCCGCCCTTCTGGCGTCGAGCCTCGACTTTTTGCAAGGCACCTTTGAGAAAATCCAGCTCCAAGGTCTTATCAACCAGCACGCGCTTCAGCTGGTTGATTTCCTTGCGCAGCGTGGACTCACGCGAGTTCCCTGGTGGCGACTCCTCACCGGGATCGAAGGGATCAAACTGATCTCGCCACTTGTAGAGAAGCCGCCGATGCACATCAAGTTCCTGTGACAATTCTACGATGTTGTCGCAGGCCTTCAATCGCTCGACAGCCATCCGGCGGAATTCCTTCGGATACCGTCCCACTCGTCTCTTCTTGGCCACTTGCAGTGGCTTTCCCTGCAAAGTGTGCCCTATCCGCGTGTCTCAAGTTAAGGGTTCAGTCCACAAAAGGAGGCACCGCGACTGCCGGTTGCAGTCATTGCGGGAAGCGCCGTACAATAAAAGAGTTATTGGCTCGGTTCCCCGGTAGCTCAACGGTAGAGCATTCGGCTGTTAACTACACGGCCGAAACCCACAAGCCTTTGTTTTGGCGTCGCTTAGCTACCAAAACCTGTTCGTCGGACGGACCCCAGTTGGACCCCAGCAATACAGATCAAAAAAGTGAGGTCAAAAACGAGTCGAAAAACAAGCTTGTCGTGCCCATCTGGGCACGATGAAGCCTAAATTAACTCAAAAAAAGAAGCCCCTGGCACTCGAAAATGAGTATCAGGGGCTTTGATTTTTTGGCTCTATAGCAGTATTTGTGGGTAAAAGGGCGGTGGAAAAACCCGCTCCGTGGAAAAGTCCAAAGGCGGGACTTTCCCACTACGCTTGGAAATCCTGCAATGACGGCAGGATTCCCAGTT
>JBEKBP010000077.1:0-14753 GCA_050015335.1 Candidatus Acidiferrales bacterium
AAAAGCTCCGGCGCTTCCAACCACGTTAGCTTCCGGCTTAGAATGATAAGAACCTCCTGCAACACGTCATCGGCGGAAGAGGCTCCGACCAACCTGCTTAGATAACGGCGGAGCGGAGCCTGTACGCTGCGCAACAGAAGTTCGAGAGCTTCGCGGTCATGGCACTGTGCTCTCAGTACCCACTGCGCTTCTTGTCTTGAAGTGGCCACGCAGTCTCTTCGTTAATATAGAGGCTTCATCTCAGGAAAGAGTTCGGTAGCGGCGGAAGAAAAGTTGGGCCTACGGCTTCGAGTTATGCCTCTCCAATTGATGTCATGACGACGCCCGGCACGATGCATGGCTCATCGATCCGCATGAGCCAAGCACTCGTCCGTGCCGCCTTGATCGTCTTTCGCCAGAAAATGCAAGGAATTACCGCTGACAGATCCCTCCAGCGCGGCTCCCTGAAAGTTGCCCGTGACTTTGTCTCCTTCCTGCTTGAGTTCAAAAGAAAAGTCCAGCGGCGCGCCATAAAAATCGGTGCTGACCATCCACCGTCCCGCGACCTGCGGCGGCGAACTCTGAGCTGACACAATTGCCGGAAGCAGAAGGAGCAGGAAAAGAGATTTGCCCATTGCCGGCCTCCCTGGCGAGTTTCGGACAAATACTGAGCTAGCTAGGACTGAATTTTTCCAGGTTCGGCGTTATAAATGGGGAGCTATCGCTCCTGCAGTCACGGACGCACGGCTCAGCAAAAGAAGGATGGCGGCCGCGACGACACATAGCCATCCGAAGAAGTTGCCGATCCGAGTGTAGAGAGTAGGCAGGGGGTTGGCCACGATTGCCGTTGCGAGAAGAGAACTGCCCGGCATGGCGCTGCTCGGACGTTCCGCCAATATCCGGCCGTAGGCATCACTGACCGTTAGAAATCCTTCACGGGAGGAACGGACGACGGCATAGCCATTTTCAATGCCGCGCACCACCGTGGTGCGAGCTTCCATCCAGGCATCCAAATAATCAAAATCGAAGGCGGGCACGAGCATCACGGACGCATGGCGCTGTCCATAGGCGCGGCCGAGTGCGGCGAAATGCATGTCTTTGCAAATGGCTAGGCCGTAAGAGCGTCCCGCGACGGTGTGTACAGCGTAGTCCGTGCCGGAAGAAAATCGGTCACGACGTTCGGGCGGAGCCAGGTGATGCTTTTGGTAGCTGGAGGCGAGGGCGCCTTCCGGCGTGAAGAGCCAAGCCCAATTCATGCGGCTTTTGCCATCGAAGATTCCGACACCAACTTCCAGCCAAATATGGTTCTGCAGGGCCAAGGCGCTGAAATGTTGCTGCCATTGCAGAGCCCTGGGTGAGGTGAGGAGCGCCACTTTTTCAGGGAGAACAATGACCTGAGCGCCCCGGGCTGCCAGCGAGGCGACGTGCTTGTCATACTTTTGAAGAATATCCGAGGCATAAGACGGGGATGCTTTAAGTCCGATCGCATCGTCAATGGAAGCAAGTCCGAAAGTGGTTGCCACACCATTGGCAGGACTCTGCAATCGCACGAGACCGTAGATGATGGAGCTGGCGAGCAGGAGTCCCGTGAGACCATACGCGATCCAGCCATCGCGGAGAGTGCGGCCATAAGCGATTGCCAGGGCTAGGGCGGAAGGAACGAGGGCAAGCAGGAACAACAATCCGGCAGTGCCCAGCAGAGAAGTGATCTGGAGGATTGGCAGGAGATTCGCCTGCGAATAGGCCAGGCTGGCCCAGCTGCCATCGGGGAGCAGGGCAGCCATTAATGTGTCCGCAGCCACGCAGAAAACGGGGAAGACGAACACGGTCCACCAGGCCTGATAGCGCACCACCACGCTGCGTGTAATCATTATCAGGAATGCCCAAAGCAGGGATTGCGCAGCAATGACTGCGATGACTGTGGGCAGGGGCATTACCAGACGGAAGTAGTGGAAGTTACCGCTAGTCCCGATGATGGCGGCGAGAGTGACAATCCAGCGTGCTTCCTGCGAGCTAAAGCGAAACGCCACGAGGAGCAGCGGAACAGGAGCGAACCAGACTAGCCACCATATTGGATGAAGGCCGACGACGAAGCGCAGGAGGATCCCGGTGGCCACGGCGGCAAGAAACTGAAAGAAGAGGAGTTTGTGTCGAAAGTTCATCCGGCAGTTTATAACCGAGATGGAAATAATTGTCCATGAAGGGATTTGGTCACGAACAGGTGTGTGCCTGATTGTCTTTTTAGGATCGGAATTGCGCGCCTGCTTGGTTATCTCGACCAGAACTTTTCTGGTCTCTGCGGGACTGCTCACTTCCTGTAAGAATGCGATGCGGGTTCCAGGTGTGCCTTCTTGGGTTTTCAGGCGTAAGTGAAAGCCCAGACGGTCCAGTAAAGTCATGGTTGCTTCCTGGGCCTCAATTGCAGCAAATGCCCGGGCAAGCAGGATGGGCGCATCTCAGTGATCGGTTCAGTGGATGGTCTCGCCGCCGCCGCAACGATTGCACTTCTTGCCGGAGCCGCACGGACACGGGTCGTTCCTCCCAATTTTGGTCTTGGTGTTCCGCGGCTCCGTTGCGCGGGTACCCAAGTCGGAACGTCCCTGCTGCCGGAAATACCGATAAGCTGTTATCAGCCCAGCCGCCATATGCGCGATGACCGTTTCGCCTTGCTCTGCGCCAATCGGTTCGGGGCGCATCTCCGGGTCCGGGTCGTGCTCGTGGTAGAGCATCAGCACGGGAGCCATGCATCCGCCGTGCTCCTTGTCTCCAATCAGTTCAGCCCAGCCGCCGTGGCACATCTCCACGCCCCGCGCCCAGTCGTTGCCGTGAAAAACGCCATTCTCGTCCTCCAGCAGAATGGGCAGATGGACATCGCCTTCCGAGAGCTTTGGAGCGCCGTGCCTGGTCTGACCGAAGGAAGCTGGCCCACGTCACCGACCATACCATCAGGATCGAGTTGGCGAGCGTCGTCTTGCCGACTCCTGGCCCTCCCGTAATGATCACGACCCGATTGGCGAGGACGATTCTCACCGCCTCGCGCTGTCTGGGCGCGAGCGTCTTGCCAGTTCTCTGCTCGCACCACGTAACCGCCTTCTCGAAATCGATTGACGTGTCCATAAACACCCTGGAAGTTGCATAGAGGCTCCATTTTGCTTGCGCTTCCACCGGCGCTCTTGAGCCGGTGGAATGTGTTTAGTGGCTCTTTTGACGTCGCACTCTCTTAAATCCGACCGTAAACCCGCTTACCAGGCGTGCTCACCCGGACCGACTCCAAATGTTTCACCAAATTATCCAGCCTCACCGGCCCGAGGTCCACGGGGGTCTTTCGCTCACCGGGTGCCTTCGGACGAGCGACGATGAGTACCTGTTAATCGGACGACGAAACATGGGAACCTCAAGACCGATGTGAAACCATGCCGGCTATCGCATGCGGCCGTGCGTAGGATAAACGAAGACTCAATAAGAGATCGTGGCATCGTCAATAGCGCCACCGACCACAGGCCGTTCACGGTTGCAACCCTAATGGTGAGTGGCACCTGCCGGAGATGACACCTGGTACGCAGGTTCTAAACCTGAACGTTCACCGACCGGTAATAAGAATAACTTAGAATCCCAGCTGAGAGGTTTCAACAAAATGCAGAGCATCCATCAGCCGCATCTCGAAGAGCTGATTCAGAGTCTGAATCTTCTTCGTTCCGAGATGATTGATCTAGAAGCGTCCGGCCTGATCGGCGCACAAGTGCATCCCGATCATCGTGCGAGCGCCAAAAATCTCATGGACTATCTCGCACTTCGCCGGCATGACATACGCCAGTTGCAGTCAAAGCTTGCGGGCCTGGGACTGTCATCTCTGGGTGGAACTGAGCCCCATGTACTGAGCTCTTTGGATGCGGTAATGACCGTACTCCATAAGCTTGCGGGTTCCGATAAGACTGCACCGGTCTCAGAGGGGGTTCCGGCACTTGGGGAGGGCGCTGGTCTCGTTGAGAAGAACTCCGAGGCTCTGCTTGGCGCAACTCCGGCAGGCCGCAAAGTTCGAATTATGGTAACAATGCCACCCGAGGCCGCAACGAATTACGAGCTTGTTCGAGATCTCCTCGTCCAAGGGATGGACTGTATGCGTATCAATTGCGCCCATGATGGTGCCGATGCATGGTCAGGAATGATCCAGAACCTTCGCCGGGCCGAAAAGGAAACGAACAAACGCTGCAAGGTTGCGATGGATTTGGCCGGACCCAAGCTGCGCACTGGGTCGATCGAGCCGGAGCCTGCCGTGTTGAAGTATCGTCCCCAACGCGATACTTTTGGCCATGTTGTTTCTCCGGCGCGGATTTGGCTTACACCGATTTCTTGTCCAGAAGTCGCTCCTAAGCCGGCCGATGCCGTGGTGCCTGTGCCCCAGGCATGGCTGGCGCGGCTAAGACCGCGGGATCGGATACGCTTCACCGATGCGCGCGGAGCAACTCGTTCGATGATCATCTCTCAAGTTAAGGGAGCGAGCCGCTGGGCCGATGCCGTGCGGACAGCCTATGTCTTCCAAGGAATGATCATGGAAGCGCGACGGCGGCGCGCTCGCGTTGGCGCAATTCCTGCGCGAGACCAAACATTGCGGTTGAAAGTTGGTGATACCCTCTTTCTAACTAAATCGCTTTATCCTGGTCGGCCGGCACAACGCGACAGCAAAGAAGACGTGATTGAGCCGGCTCAAATCGGCGTCTCACTGCCCGAGTTTTTTGACGGCGTGCGATCCGGTGAACCGATCTGGCTTGACGACGGCAAAATTGGCGGCGTAATAGGGAACGTTTCTCCGGACAGAGTCAGCGTCAAGATCACGCAGGCGCGGATGGTGGGCGAGAAGCTTGGCGCCGAAAAGGGAATCAACGTGCCCGAAAGCCAACTCGGCCTCTCTTCCCTCACGAAAGACGATCTCGAAGCTCTTCCGTTTGTGGTTAAGAATGCGGACATCGTCGGATACTCGTTCGTACGGACCGAAGCTGACGTGCTTGAGTTGCAATCTCACTTGGCTAAACTCGGTGGCGATAAACTCGGCATTATTCTGAAGATCGAAACTCGCGAGGGATTTGACCAATTGCCGCGATTGCTGCTGGCCGCGATGCGGAGACGCGCGGTCGGCGTAATGATCGCGCGCGGTGATTTGGCGGTCGAGTGCGGCTATCAGAGACTGGCCGAAGTGCAGGAAGAAATCCTTTGGGTTTGCGAGGCAGCGCACATGCCTGTGATCTGGGCCACGCAAGTCCTCGAATCGCTAGCGAAGAATGGCATTCCGTCGCGGTCGGAGATCACGGACGCGGCGATGGGTGAGCGCGCAGAGTGCGTCATGCTCAACAAAGGCCCCTATATAGTCGCGGCGGTGCGAATCCTCGGCGACATTCTGGGGCGCATGCAGGCTCACCATGAGAAGAAGAATTCGATGTTGCGAAAACTTCATCTAGCCGCGGCTTTTCGCGCCGGCGCATAACCGTTCGTTTTGAGACTCCCACGACAGCCAAAGAGCCCATGACGACGCCGGACGCAGATAGCGATTCAGGACCCTGGTCATCGACGCAGTAACGCCGAGCCCTCAGCCCGCAGCGCCACCAACCCACCCGGAGCGGTCGATCTTTGTGACCCTGCATGCGCGCCTCTTGGTAGACGAACCCTATGAAATGTTGCACCTGATTCAAGAGGGTCTTAGCCTTGAGCTGAATGGCTGAGCTCCTCGGTCGATTAATCTCTTTCTCCCAACTGCAGATTAAATCGAATCCGATGGAGGTCAGCTATTCTTGCTCCTGGGGTGGAACTAGAGGAAATGAACTCGCCGCAGTCGGGGCGGTGGAAAAACGGGGAATCCTGCCGTCACTGCAGGATTTCCAAGCGTAGTGGGAAGGCCTTTGGACTTTTCCAGGGAGCAGGTTTTTCCACCGCCCTTTTAGCCACAAATACTGCTAAAGAGCCAGAAATGTAAAGTGAGAGTTCACTTCTCCGGTATGAGCGAACCGTCTGCCGCCTGTGCAATATGCACGCAAGGGCCCGGTGCCCCTAAACTTTCAGGGGGCATCCAGGTGCCTGCCACCGGATTGGAATTTGTTTTCGATCCCGTCCCGGGGCGCATCAGCCGAATCTGCTTCGTGACCGCATTGCGGGTGTAAGCACCAGTCCACGATGGTTCGTTTGGGCTGTATGTCAGATTCAGTGCGACTGTGTCAGTCGTGAAGGTTCCTGGTCTGCCGGGATAATTCGTTTGCAGTTGTTGTCCATTCCAGGATGCCCCGGTCGTTTGAACGCGTCGGCTAAAGGATTACCTTCTTTAGCCGTTGGGTCGGTTACCTTAACCTCGATGCCAGCCGCCCCGCTGTCGAGTTCGGACTGCTTGGCAATCTGCTGTGCTCGTGCTACTGCAGGGTCTTTCCCGACAGGCCGGTACTTCTGGTTGCCGTCCGACCCTGTGAATCGGATGTAGTAAGACCCGCTGTCAAACGTCTTGCGGCGGCCCTTCACAACGGCCACGAAAGGCTCGATCCGCCCATTTGCGGCAGCGCCCGCCGCATGGTAGGGCTATTTTTCGTCCTGCTTGACTCTGAGGATAACCTTAGCAGTTGCCAATGACTGCTGCTCCTTCCAGATAATACTGACCTGGTTGGAAAAGCAACCGGGGAAAGTGGTGGAATCTAGTAACGGGAATTAGTAACAATTCCCCGCGTTCTTGCAGATTCCCTTTGTTTTTTAGGTCTTATTTGAAGATTTGGTAGCGATACCGGGACTCTGTAGGCCACCAACGAGAAACCGATGAAAAACCGCAAAAACCTATTGTTTGTCCCCACTTCCACAGAATGCTGACTGTAACGCCGAGCCAATATTAGTCCATCTCGGATACGAAAATTAAGCTTATCTGGTAACAGTGGTAACAGTGACCGCTGTGCCCCAACCTCGGACATGAGCTCCCACTCCAACCCTTCTGTTAACAGCTGTTGTAGCGAGAATTTTAAGTGCCCTGTCTCGTGTCGCTTAAAAGAAATCGAGAGCCGGTTTTTTCTTTTGTAGCTACTCCATCATGGACAATTTAGGAGGCGAAGAAAGCGCCTGACCCCTTAGATTAGTCAGTCATCCCGAAAATAGTCCGTGCATACGGTTCTGTTATCGCGAGCAGGCTCGCCCATTTCTGCGAGCGACATCCGCGACAACTTTATTGCGGTTGAGAACGACCTTGGCTTTGCTCTAAAGCGCTCTTGATCGCCATCAGCGAATTCTTAAGAGAAGAAGCCGAGCGGTCCACAGCGACCTTCCGGACGATCGATCCCTTGAAACCAGTGAGGCCTGCCTGCTCGGAGCCCATCGCCATAATCAGGTAGAAACCCGGTCGTGAAGAATCAGCCGATTCAGTAATGCAAAACGTCAGGTCTAAGGCAGTTTCGAAATAATGGCTTGAGTAGAGTTGTTTCTCAGCGATTGCGATGAGCCGCCCCGCTGGGACTGGCCGCTGCAATGTGACCACGTGTACGATACGAAGAGTTGGTTTCAATCCAAATTTCACCTTTGCCCAATAAAATGTGTTCTCGACATCGGCAGGCTTGGCCTGAGGATAGCTGAGAAGATAGCTGTAGAAATCCGGAAGGTATCTCGGCAAGGCTTTCGAATAGCTAAGCATGTATTTAAACTGTTCAGGAACCACGGTAGGGTTCTGTTTGTCGTTGTACACTCCCAGGATTTGGTTTCCGTCCTCCTGGTATGCCACCAGGCGTGCGATCGCCGTTTGATGAAGCTGCCGGTTAACCTGTTCGTCGGCGTCTGGTGAAGAGAAGTCAACCGACCGACGAAGCTCATCGATAGAACTTGTGGGCATCTGGATCGGGCAATTCCCCGGGAACACAATCCTTGAGTGCCTTAACGTCTTCCGCGGTAAACGTAAAATCCTTCAAATCAGAAATTTGAGGCGGATTGCTGAACTCGCCGATGGCGAGATATCCCGGAAGACTGCGAAGACGTTTGAAATCGCGTGACAATCCTAGGTAGTCTTCCGCTCTCGCGTTGATGTACACCGCCCCGAACACGAATATCTCGTCCGGTATACGCGATTGCAAAGTCTTCGTAACTGCTTCCCCGCGGCGAATGCCCGCGATTTGATCGTCGGTCAGCCCAATGTAATCTTTGAAATAGGCTCGCAAATCAGGATTGTTTTGAGAAAGCGCAACCCATGCAACTTCCGAAATCAGAATCAGAAGCACAAGAAATTGCAGGCCTCGCCACATGATTAACCTGATGCTACCGCGCAAAGTCATAGACGACCTCCCATGGAATCAAGTTCTGCTCGACAAAGTTCGCTGAAATGTTTTAGCGGATCTCGTTCGCCGCCATTCAGGGCTCTCGATTGGATTTCTTGCGGGGTAAGATTGGGCTCGTTGTAGATTTTCACGATGTCCCTTATCAGGAGCTCTGCGCTTGCCAATACCTCTGTCGAGGCGCTCAGTCGAACCCGACTCAAGAGTGCGTAAACGGGTATGAGTTTGTGGGGATCTTTGAAACTGTTTTCCAGGGCATCGGCCACAATCCGCGTGCATTCAATGATGAAATCCGAATACAACTGCTCGCGGTGGAAAAGTCTTCTTGCAAGCAAGTCACGCCGGTCCGCGTGGCGTTGTGTGATCCATGTGCTTAGACTAGAACCCAGGGCTCCAGTCATTGAACCAACTATTGCTGCGAGGGCCGGACTTATTGCCGGGATTTGCATTGCGCTCATTTCTTATCGAGCACCAGGACAGCAAAGAGTAGCGGCAGATAAAATATCGAAGCGAGCAAGAGCTGTCTTGCCGTGAGATTCGAGCGGCAAAAAGAAAAGCGTACACTTGTGTAAAGGAAGGCAAAACTTAAAAGAGTTGCGGCGACGACGTAGACGATGCCTGATTCTTTCGTCAGGCTTGGGAGCAGCGCAACGGGAATTAGCGCCAGAGCTGGAGCATAGCTCTGCCAGGCGACGAAACGATTTCTGAATCTTGGAGAAGGCAGAACTCGATAACCGGCCCGCGCGTAATCTTCCCGGTACATCCAGGCGATGGACATGAAATGGGGAAATTGCCAGAGAAAGACAATGGCATAGAGGACCCAGGCTTCTGGATCGAGCCGCCCTCGCGCCGCAGCCCACCCGATCAAAGGAGGCGCCGCTCCCGGAAAAGCGCCAATCAGAGTGCACACAGGTGTCTTCCGTTTAAGCGGCGTATACAAAAATAAATAAGTCACCAGCGTGGCCGCACCTAGCGCGGCAGTCAGGATGTTGATCGCCGCCAGACAAAGCATACCTAGCACTGACAAACAAATTCCGAACCAGAGAGCGTTGGACGGATGAATTCTTCCTGCGGCGACCGGCCTTCGCGACGTTCTTCGCATCTGCTTATCGAAGGATCGTTCAAAAAACTGGTTGAGCGCTGCTGCCCCGCTAGCTACGAACAACGTGGCGATCAGCATGTGGGCTACCGTGAGCAAAAGAGCAGCACTCGATGCCATACGGAAGCCAACAAAGGCTGCGATAACAATTAAGAAATTCACTTCGGGTTTGGTCAGGGCCCAGTAGTCAGCTGTAGCCGCAAACGCGTTAGTCATCCTGGTGCGCGACACTATCGTTGCGCTAGCCAACACGACAATTGTGCGTTCGGTTGCCATGCTCAGAGGACCTCCAAACATCGGTTGGCGGCTGCTGACGCTACTCGGAGCTCTTGTTCCGGCCGATTTGTTTGCGGAGAGAGAAACTCCATCGTAACCATTACCGCCGGAACCAGGAGAATCACCGTTACAGAAACCCACATGAAGGCGGCTGCACACTCCTGATCTTGAAGAGCCGACATACCAAATATTCTTGGCGCGGAAGGATGCGAGCTATAGACGACTCGATCGCAGAAGGCGAGGAATCCGGAGAGCATGTCACACGGCAAGGTAGCGAGAAAGAGGTAAAGCGGAATAGACCACCGCGGCGCCCTGGGAACGCTCGGCCAAGGTTGGACGACAGGCCACCAAAAAAGAAGGCCAGTCGCCAAGAACGATGCATGTTCCAACTCGTGCAGCCAGTCCCTGCGTAGAGCTGCCTCGAAGACTCCAGGCACGTGCCACACGACAAGCGCCAATATCGCGGCGAACCAGCAAACGACGGGGTTGGCAACGAGATGTCGCGCATGCTTGACTGCTTTCAAGCGCAGAAATGGGCCAATCGCGCGACGAACCACGGACTGCGGCGAGCCTCGCAGAAGTGGCAGCGCTGGCCAACCTAGCAAGATCAACGGCGGCGACACGCTCATCAGCAAAACGTGCTGGACCATATGCACGGTAAGAGACGCTTCGTCGAGCGCTTCCAGCGGCGAGCCGATAGAAAGCCACACCACGGCCAAACCGGCGAGAAATGCTGTGAGTCTCCACGGAGAGATCAGATTCGGGCGAGCAGCGCAAAGGCGGGTCCAGCCCCGGGTATAAAGGATACCCGCCAGGCACAGCGGACCAGAGACCGTGAGCGGGGAACACGATCGCAACAGAGTTTGCGCATTCTCTATCATGGCGACTCGGCCGCTGCGCCATTCTCTTTTACTATGACGGAACGCGCGGCATTTTGCGCAGGCCCCTCGGTCGAAGGATGCAGCGTCCCCAGGAAAGCGACCAGAGCAGTCGTCTGCGCGGGGCTCAGATTCTTCCCATATGCGGGCATGTTTCCCCCGCCTTGCATCACTTGTCGAATCAGCTGATCTTGTGTGAGCCGCACAGCCACAGCATCGAGCGCCGGCCCCCGCTTTCCTCCTTCGTTTCCCAAAGAATGGCAGTTATGGCATTGCTTGACCTGGAAGACGAGTGCGCCTTGGCGCTCAGCGAGACGCAGTTGACGAATATGAAGGCCGGCGATGCTGCGGAAATACGCGTTGATGAATTTCCCGGGCAAGTCGTAAAGGGAAAAGTGATTCAAATCGCGCCGGCCAGCGGTTCGCAATTTGCGTCGATTCCACCCGATAACGCGACTGGGAACTACACCAAAGTCGTGCAGCGTATTCCCGTCAAAATCGAGCTTGAGGATTCCGATTTTGCCACAGGGTTGCGCCCCGGTCTCTCCGTCATTGCCACCGTGCGAACCAAGCACCGATAGGAGCCTAAATGTCTTCCGCTACGGCCGCCATATATCAACCTAGCCCGATGCAACTGGCGCGTGGAGTCGCCAGGGCTGTACCGGGCGAGCTTTCGAAGAGCCCGCTCCTGGGAATTCTGGGCGTCATCCTCGGGGCGGGAATTGTGACGCTAGCGGGCCGACTGCTCAGCCTCGGGGTCACCGACCTAAAAGGACATCTTGGGGTCAGCTATGACGATGGCGCCTGGATTGGAACCGCTTTCAATGCGGCGTTGGTTTTCATCGGCCCTTTCACCGTATATCTCGGCGGATTGCTTGGTCCGCGGCGCATCCTCTTATTTGCAGCAGGGACGTTCACACTTGTCTCCGTTCTTCTACCCTTCATCCACAACTATGGTCTGTTCATCGCTGCGCTTGTTTTGGCCGGACTCGCTGCGGGGACGTTCTACCCACTCACGCTCACATTTGCTCTGCGCAATACTCCTCTGCGGCTGCTGCCGTATACGATCGCGCTATACGCGACATGCGTGGATTCATCTGTGAACGCTGCTCCCACGCTTCATGGTTGGTGCAGGGACAATCTGTCGTGGCAGTGGATGTTCTGGATGCCGGCGGTAATTACTCCTGTGATGATGGCTTGTATCTACTGGGGGATCCCTTCGACGCCCACGTCGAAACGGTCAGCCGCGACGCCAAGTTTTGCGGGATTCTTGTACGTCAGCGCCGGACTAGCGGTGTTGTATACGGCCTTCGACCAGGGAGAGCGACTGGATTGGTGGCGGTCGGGGCTGTTTACGTCGCTGGTGCTGAGCGGCAGTTTTCTAGTGCTGTGCGGGATTCTGCGCCGCCTCCTTGGGCCGAACCCACTTGTTGAATTGCCCTACTTGCGTTTTCGAAATACTTTACTCTTGGGCGTTATTCTTTTCATTTTTCGGTTTGTGCTTTTGTCAACGATTATACTGATTCCGACGTCCCTGGCTGTCCAAGGTTTCGAAGCCAACCAAATTGGGCCAGCCGTGATCTGGACGGCTCTTCCGCAGCTTCCGATCGCCTTTGCAATCGCATTCCTTCTATCGCGCAACGCAGACTCGCGTTTGATCACGGCCACCGGTTTCGCACTGATTGCGCTGGCATGTTTTCTGAACGCTCAGTTGACGAGCGCGTGGTCGGCGGAAAGTTATTTCCGTACGGAGGTGCTCATGGCTGTGGGCCAGTCATTTGCGTTCATCGGGCTCGTGTCGTCGATCATCCTGCAAGGGCTGTTCACTGGCGGTTTATCCAAACCTCAGTGGATTCTCACGTTTTCCGCCTTCTTTCACGTAGTTCGACTATTTGGGGGCGATATTGGCGCGGTCTACATGGGGCACTTCACCGCCCAACGCGAAAAAGTGCATTCGAACCTGATCGGGCTTCACGTCGGTGTTGGGAATTGGGCTACCGACGCGAACATTCGGCGGATGGGCACGGTACTCTACGCGAAATCCGCCGGGCTGGGGGCCGCTACGGCCCGCACTGTGGAGATCATCGGCGAGCGTATCCGACTGCAGTCGGTCACTCTTGCTTTGATAGACGGATTCTGCCTGGTTGCGTTGGCATGCGTGATCGGCATACTCCTCGCCGCGTGCTTGCGTGAGTCTCCTCTGAAGTTTGGCGATTTAGCGGATATACAGAGGACATCGGCTCCGCCTCCAGGGGTAAGGCGATGAACGTGCGGAAAGGGATGTCCGTTGTTCCTGCGCTTGTATTGAGTGTGGCGCTTCTTTCTCATGGCCAAGAAACAAATTCAGCTTCGCGGCATATCACGTTGGACGACGCAATCCAGCTCGCACTGAAGCATAACCATCGGGTGCGGAGTGCTGCTGATCAAATTCAGGCAAAGCAGTATGCGAAGGACGTCGCGAGAAGCGAATACCTTCCGCGAATAACAAACGAAAGCCTCGTCGCTCAAGTAACCGACACGCAGTTCATCCAGATTGGGGCGGGAGAATTGGGAACAGTTGCGAGTACACCGGTCCCAGACAAGTCATTGATTCTTAATCAGGGGAGAAAGACGTTTGTAACCAGCGGAACAGAATTGGTAGAGCCGATTACGCAGCTCTTCACCAGAGTCAGGCCTGCCAACGAGTCCGCTCAAGCCGACTTGAGCGCATCCCGCGCGAATGCTCAGGAAACAGAAAATGAAGTTGCGCTGACGGTTCACCAAATCTACTACGGCGTTTTGATTGCGCAATCCCGTCTGAGCGCGGCACAAGCCAAGATGAAAGCCGGTCAGGATCTCGAAAGCGAGCGCATTCAGCAGGTGAAGTATGGAAGCGCGCTTGACCAGCAACTCATTGAGAGCCGTGCCCAGTCTCTCGATGCGAAGCAGGACTTGCTGACAATAGAGTTGCACATTTCCGACCTGACTATGGAGCTCGACGACGTGATGGGTCTGCCGGTTACAACGCAGCTTGTTCTAGACACAACCATCCCCGCCGTCAGCGATGCGTGCGAGCGCGAAGAATGCGTGAAGGCTGCGTTGGCATCGCATCCAGAAATAGCAGGTGCCCGCGCAGAGGTGGAAAAGGCTCTGGCCGGCGTGCGCTCGGAAAAGGCCGCCTACATTCCGGATATCTCGGCATTTGCGCGTTACAGCTATCAGAGCGATGTACCTTTCCTCGCGCGAAACTTTGGCACCTTCGGGGCTCGGTTGACCTATGACCTGTTCGACGGAGGACGAAGGGGCGCGGCCGTGAAGGAGAGCGAAGCGGAACTCGCACAGGCCAAAGAGAACCTGGCGCGGGTTACAGACGAAGTAGAGCTCAGAGTCGCGACTGCTTTAAACAGACTCGATCGAACAAAGGAGATGGTTAACGTTTCGCAGCAGGTGCTGGCGCTTCGGACCGAGGCGAGTCGTGTGAGCACGCAGAAGTTTTCGAACGGCGAAGCTTTGCAGTCACAAGCTGACACTGCCGCCGCGCAGGCGCTGGATGCGAAGGCATTGCTGCTTCAATCGCAACTGGATTACGCCCTGGCGCACGACGAGCTGCTTGAGGCAGTAGGAATCGCACCACAGTAGTGCGGCAGACTGAGTAACCCGTGCACGGACGCGGCCAAGAATAAAATTGACGCCCCACCGCTCACTGGCAACATGATGACTCGCTGACTGGATCCTATGTGCGAACGACGGAAGTCAAGAATCCTGTTTTAGTTAGATATTCTGATAACACAATCAGGCAAGTTCAAGCACAGTTCACGGGCTACTGAAACAGATCCTACCAACAGAACCCATCCGACTTTCGCCCTTGCATCGATTTGACTGACGACTCCACCCACTGTGTCGAGCACGTCCGCACACGAGAACACAACCAATGATTTGACCACTTCGGCCGACGCCCTGGCAGTAGAGAGCTACCACTCGACGAGTGACATTAAGGCTTCCGTCAATGTTTAGCCAGTTGCGTAAATGTTGACAGCAATTCGTGGATGCAAAAGTGAGTAGGGTGAGTAACGCAGCTCCTTTCAAGAACTTAAGGTGTAAAGGTTCTTGGCAAATCATTTGCAACTTAGTGCGTGCGGAATTCGAAAAAACATTGAGCGCCGATCAAAGGGAGATTGCATGGCGACTTCGACAAAAGAAATCCAGAAATCCGGGACACTCCCCGCGCCGAACAGCGATTTCTATGAACTAATTGAAACTTTACCC
>JBEKBP010000078.1:0-14720 GCA_050015335.1 Candidatus Acidiferrales bacterium
AATCGTCTTGCGAAGCGACAACTTCGCAGCCCCACTGTTTTACAACAGGATTTCCAGGGTCCTCAAAGGGTTCATCTCCTCACCGGTTCTCCGTCAAATCAAATTCTGTGCATAAGTTAGGTAACACCGTCCTTTTGGTCGAAAGATATTCCCGAGACTTCGTCGAAGCAGACGACATCGTATGGGCAGACTAATCCGCGTTGGCCGTTGGCATTGTTCACCAACATCTTCCCGACCGTTGCTTTGCCGCCAGAAATAAGGCGGGAATACGGCGAAATCTGTCGGAAGAGATGACTTTTACCGGTTCCCCCCTATCGAGCGGGAAGCAACGGTTTTTGTCCTTCTTTCAAATGCTGATCAAACGCAGTCAGCTCCGCTGCGTCTGCGGCATACTGGGCCATCAAATGCACCACGTCCACGGTGCCTTTGCGGTCGAATAAACGCAGCACTTCAGCGAAAGTCGCGGAGGAAACATTCCCGAAGGAGAGTTTCCTCGGCCCAAACACCTGGCGTCCGAGGTTAATGATGGCGGTTTCCTTTTCGCCGAGGCCCGTCACCGGCTTCTCGTATTTGATCATGTCGATGATGGCCGGCTCGATGTGGCGCGGATCCTTGGGGTCCCGCCCGTACGTTTCCCATTCGGTCCATTCATACTGGGAATCCATCGCGCGCGCCGCCACCAAAACGGCGATCTCGAGCAAGCGGTCGGACAAGCCGGTGTCATAGGTGAGATAGCGCTGTTTTTCGTCCGTGCCTGCGGCGAATCGCGGATCGGCGTAGAGGCGGACGCAACGGCTCGTCATGGCATCGCTCATAGGCAACCGCTGCGGCCGGCTCACCTGGTCGAAAGCCTTCTTGCCTGCCTCGTCCATGTCTTCACGCTTCGGCAAGGGGAGGCGGTTCCCGGAGTCGGGATAGATGTCCTTGGGGAGCGGGCCCGAGGCCGCGGCGATCGATGCGGCCAAGCTTGCTCTGCGCTCCGCATCGAACGAGTGGGGCCGGGGAGGAAGCAGCGGTTTTTGGTCTGCCCGCAAATGATTGTCGAAAGCAGTCAGCTCCGCCGCGGCTTCGGAATAACTGGCCATCACCCAGAGTAACTCCACGGTGCCCTGGCGGCCGAATAAACGCATAACCTGTGCGAAAGTCGCGGAGGAAAGCCTCCTCTGGCCAAACGTCTCGCGCGCGAAGTTGATGATGGCGGTTTCCTTCTCGCCCAGACCCACCACCGGCTTTTCGTATTTGATGAGGTCGATGGTGGACTGCTCGATATGGCGGGGGTCGGCCGGGTTGCGCCCGAAGTATTCCCATTGCGTCCATTCATACTGAACATCCATCTCTCGCGCCGCCGCCAGAACCGCGACCTCGAGCAAGGGGTCGGGCAATCCGATGGAATACTTGAGACTGGCTCCGCGGCTGGCCTTTACGAAGTCGGGATCCCAGTCACTCACATTGGGCTGCTCGATGCCGGTGGGCAACCGCGCGGTGTATCGGTACGGGACGTTCGCCAAAGGGAGACGGTTCCTGGAGTCGGGATAGACGTCCGGGGGCAGCGACGACGAAAGGGGCGGGTCGCCCGGCAAGTCAATTATCGGGGCCTCCATTGAGTGTGGACCGCTCGCCTGGTTCTGCGCGTGGATTCCCACGCACGTCAACAGGGCCGTGACACCTGCAAGCAAAACGACTCCGACGCTTTTCGACAAGTCCATACCTCTCTCCTCCCGGAAAGATCTTGCACCGAAATTCCCGTGACTGGCGAGCTATAAGATACATGACTGACGGAAGATTTATATCTGGAATGATCTGGAATGATTACGCGAGAGACCACTCTGTCGAAGGCGCCGTCGCTCAGGGAGCCCGATAGACAGCGGTACTGGGAAGAAGCCGGTGACGATCCGCAGCGCAGACTGGGAAACAGGGACGGTAGACAGACGCTCGTCAGACGAGGATCGAGAATCGAATGGTGAATGTTTGAAGTTAAGCGAAGTCGGTATTGTTCGTCATCCAACCACGGGGACCACCGGGCACAGGCCACGAGAGATGACTGTGCCATTTGCCCCCAAACCAGGACTCGTTTCCGGGATCTCTGCTCGCGATTCGAGCAATCTCGCCCAGCGACCTTTGGGGGCCAACCAGGGTCCACGAAACCATGATTTAGAGTGGATCTTGCTCGTGAGGGCGGTGCAAGGGCAGCGGAATCAGCGAGACAAGGGATTGTCCTGAAAGTTCGATCCCCACCGCCCCGATCAACAAACTAAATGACTTACATGAAACTTGCCCTAATATAGTACGCCGCTGTGGTTGCGTTCCAGACGAACCGCCCCGATCAAGTGGGAAGGAAGGGGCCCCTTCCAATGCGTGGCCGATTGGCGGAAGCGTGTGGGAGTCGAATCGACAGTGAAAAACTCACAAGTCCCGTATTCCGAACGCGTTGCAACCCCACACGCTACCTCAATCATGGGTGCGTACTGAGAACGTCTCGATATTCTGTTACCTACTTGCGACAGTTCTCTGAAGGTGGCCAGCCAAACGCACGCCAGCGCGACCGCTGCTGCGCGAAATTAGTGGATATGCTCTCAGGCAATCAAAGCTAAAATGGCAAACTCCGAGCGATAGTCTCAGAAACTGAGTGGACCACTGGCTTTGAACCAGCTCGGCTGAGGTGACCGGTGCGCCTGGTTAAGGGCGAGCTGACGATTGTTTATCCCAGATACCTACTCGACTGCTCTCATTCTCATGCTGGTCAGGATGCTGTGCTGGGGTAGTTGGGCGAACACGCAGAAGATTGACAAACGCTGGCGGTTCGAACTTTTCTACTGGGATTATGTTTGGGGTCTTCTGGCATGCGCTCTGGTGTTCGGCTTGACGCTCGGGACCACGAACTCCGCGTCGCCGGAGAGCTTTTTTCGGAATCTAGATGCCGCAAGCGTTCGAAGTCTTCTGGATGCTTTCTTCGGTGGTGTAATCTTCAATCTCGGAAACCTGCTTCTCGTGGCCGCGATATCTGTTGCCGGCATGGCCGTGGCGTTCCCAATAGGAGCAGGCCTCGCGTTGGTGATCGGAGCCGTCATCAACTACATCATTTCCCCGAAGGGCAATCCCATCTCTTTTTTGGCGGAATCGCGCTGATTTGTATCGCCATCGTGCTCGATGCGATGGCGTATCGCGGTTTGTCCGGGGGGCGCGAAGGCGACGACAAAAGGGGTTGGATTGAGTTTGGCCTGCGGCGTTGCCGTTGGGCTCTTCTACCCGTTCGTCGCCAAGGCGCTAACAGGCCCCAACCACCTAGGGCCCTACACAGTGTTTTTCGTTTTCTCCTTGGGCGCCGTCGCGTCCAACTTTCCGATGAACTTTACGTTGATGCGCCGGCCGGTGAGCGGCCCTCCTCTGCGAATGAAAGTCTATTTCAGGGGACGGTTGAGCCTGCACGGATGGGGAATATTAGGCGGGGTGATTTGGGGCATCGGTACGATTGCCAACTTTGTGGCTTCCTATGTCCCGATGATTGGGCCCGCCACTTCGTTCTCGCTGGGTGAAGGCAACACGATGATCCCCGCCATCTGGGGAATTTTTGTGTGGAGGGAGTTTCACGGTGCAGGAAAGCAAGTCAAGAGTCTCCTGGCGATTATGTTTGTATTCTTTATTTTGGGATTGAGTTGTATTGCACTCGCTCCGGTAATCCAATAAGCAAAACCGAACGCGGACAGAGACAGGACGGGAGAAACAGGATGACGAAGTTGGACGATGAGAATGGAGCGTTTGGAAGCCCTGGAATTCATCCCCGATGGACTCATGGCGGAAAAGACGGGGTCGGAACCGCGTACGCAGCTTCCAGCCAAATCTGGTTCACGTTTTGGAACGGAATCGTCACGGAGGTCTATTACCCAACGGTCGATCGGCCGCAGCTCCGCGACCTTCAATACCTGATTACTGACGGAAAGAGCTTTTTCCACGAGGAGAAGCGCCACCTCAAGTCGAAATTCGAGCGCTTATCCGATCACGCGCTCGGCTACCGTTGCACGAACTCCGATCCCCAGGGCCGCTACGCCGTGGTGAAGGAAATTATCACGGATCCTCATCTTGCATGCGTTCTCCAGCGCACGAAGGTGACGGGTGACGAATCGTTCGTTTCAAAGCTGCGGCTGTACGCCCTATGCGCTCCTCACCTGGAAGTCGGAGGATGGGGGAACAATGGATATGTCGCCGAATTAAACGGCCGAAAGATTCTTATGGCGCAGAAACAAGGAACGTGGCTGGCCCTGGCCGCCACCGTGCCCTTTTCCCGCGTTTCGTGTGGGTATGTCGGCCGTAGCGACGGCTGGACCGATTTAGCGGGTAACTTTCAGATGGACTGGGAATTCGGACACGCGAGTGACGGCAATGTAGCGCTCACCGCGGAACTGGATGTAAATGCTCACCGCGAGTTCACGCTTGGCCTTGCTTTTGGAGATACACAACACCACGCGATTGCAACACTCCTCCAGGCGCTGGGCACCCCCTTTGAAGAGCATCACAAACGCTACACCGAGCAATGGGACCGTACTGCCGCGCACCAGGCTCCGTTAGAGAGGTTTTCCAATGACAAAGGCAATTTATACCACAGCAGTTTCAGTTTGCTTCTCGCGCATGAGGACAAGTCCTATCCTGGCGCCTTGATCGCTTCTCTTTCGATTCCCTGGGGGGAAGCGCGAGGTGACAAAGACCAAGGGGGGTATCATCTGGTTTGGACGCGAGACATGGTCAACAGCGCCTCCGCTCTGCTCGCCTGCGGCGAGACTGCCACACCCCTGCGGGCACTCATCTATCTTGCCGTTTCTCAGCAGGAAGACGGCGGCTTCGCGCAGAACTTCTGGGTTAACGGGAACCCGTATTGGCGGGGAATCCAACTGGACGAGGTCGCCTTCCCCATCTTGCTCGCCTTACGTCTCAGCCAGCAGAATGTCCTTCAGGATTTCGACCCCTATCCCATGGTCTTGAAAGCCGCGAGTTACTTGCTGCGGCATGGGCCGGTGACGGAACAGGAACGATGGGAGGAAGCCAGCGGTTATTCTCCATCCACGTTGGCCTCTAATATTGCGGCTCTGATCGGCGCTGCTTATTTTTGCCGAAAGCGAGCGGACCACGCCGCTGCCGAGTTCCTTGAGCAATACGCCGACTTCCTGGAATCTCATGTCGACGCCTGGACCGTCACAACGGAAGGGACTCTGGTCCCAGGCATCCGACGCCACTACGTACGGATTCTGCCGGACGACGTGGACAATCCTACGCCAGCAGAAGACCCGAATTCCGGAGAGCTGAAAATTGCAAACCTTGCACCGGGCACCAACAATTCATTTCCGGCGAAGGAGATCGTAGACCCCGGGTTTCTTGAGTTGGTTCGTTACGGGATAAGAAAGCCACAGGATCCGTTGATTGTCGATTCATTGAAGGTGGTCGATGCGGTACTGAAAGTGGATACTCCAGTCGGACCCGTCTGGCATCGTTACAATCACGATGGCTACGGACAGCGAGAGAGCGGCGGTCCCTACGCCGGATGGGGCAAAGGCCGAGCGTGGCCGCTTCTGACGGGGGAGCGGGCGCATTTTGAACTCGCTGCGGGACACGATATAAAACCGTTTATACGAGCGATGGAAGGCTTTGCCTCGGCGACAGGCCTCTTGCCGGAGCAGGTTTGGGACGAACAGGACAAGCCGGAAAAGTATATGTTCCTTGGCCGCCCAACGGGTTCGGCCATGCCTTTGATGTGGGCTCACGCAGAGTACGTCAAGCTTCTTAGGTCCGCGTCCGATGGCCGCGTTTTCGATCTGATTCCTGAAGTAGCACACCGCTACCTCGGAGATCGCCATGCTTGCCAATTATTCGAGATTTGGAAACCAAGTCGCCAGGTACGTGTCGTAAAAAGAGGTTACACGCTGCGCGTCCAGGTTCTAGCTTCCTTCCGTCTGCATTGGACGGGCGACGAGTGGCGAACCGTCAACGACAAAGCATCCGCAGCAACCATCTTCGGAGTCGAGTTCGTCGATATTCCGATAACGCCCGCCCAGCGGGCGCCGCTTCGATTTACTTTCTTTTGGCCGGAAAGCAATTCATGGGAAGGTCGCGACTACCTGGTTGAAGTGGAAGACTAGGAATGACCTGCGAGTGCTCCGACATCGTACCTCGACGAGATGCTCATGCCACAGAGTTTTTCTTGAGCGGTCGCATGGTTGATTGGGCAGCTACAGACGGCCGGCATTCCTCAGCATACCGCCATCGATGAAATGCGTGCTGCCCGTCACGTAAGCAGCCGCGTCAGAGGCCAAATACACGGCGAGCTGGGCGACCTCTTCGGGCTTGCCCCAGCGCCCCATGGGAATTTCCGCCAAAATCTGATCCTTCAATTTGGCGTCGCTTGTAGTCGATGGGATTCACGCTCGTGGCAGCGACTCGCACCAGCACCTGGCCCGCACCCGGAACCGGGTCCGGGTACTCCTCGAACTTGAGTACTTCAGGACCGCCATAATTGGTAGACGACAATCGCTTTCATGATTCACCTCCCAGTGGGACAAACAGGCATGAATGAACAGTTGGATGAAGAAAACAGGGGTTGGTGGCACGGTGGCGTTTCGACCGCCTGATCGCGCCCGCGATCGCGGGCGTGAAATCGGAACTGGGCAGCTGCAATCGTCATGGCCGCGGCGCCCCAAAACGGCGCCGGCCAAGATCGACTTCTTCAGGAATGGATCGTCATGCGTCACAATTCAATCTTTCTCAACCTGCGGTTCGCGCTCCATCTTTTTCGCCATCTTCAGAGTGGTCGTGTTCTTTCCTTCTACGCAAACGGCCCCAGTTTTGCGAGGATGACCGGCAGATATTCCGCGACCGTCGGATGAATGTGCATGGCGCGCTGGATGACCGTGTACGGCGCCTTCGCATACATCGCGTCCAGCAGAACGTGAATTACTTCATCGCCTCCGACTCCAAGAATCGCAGCTCCCAGAATCTGTTTCGTTTCTGCATCGACGCAGATTTTGATGAAGCCTTGGGCCTCACCTTTTTCGTAGGCCCGGCTTACTTGACTCATCGGATATTTCGCCGCGAGGGCACGACGTCCGGATTTCCGTATCTCCGCATCCGTCATGCCGCATCGCCCTAGCGGCGGATCAATATAGAGCGCGTAGGCTTGGATCCGGTCAGATACCCGGCGGTGGTCAGCGTTGAAAAGATTGTCCGCTACGATCTCGTAGTCGTTATAGGAAGTGTGCGTAAAGGCACCGCGGCCATTGCAGTCCCCCAGTGCCCAGATGCCGGGCACGTTCGTTTGCAGTTGATCATCGACCACTATGTAGCCGCGGTGGTCGGTGGAAACCCCAGCCCGTTCCAGTCCCAAGTCGTTCGTGTTGGGAGTACGTCCCACGGCCAAAAGAATGTGAGTGCCTACTACTTCTGGCGGACCTTCTTCGCATGTGATGCCGACGGCGACACCGCCATCGGGTTTCGACAGTGAGATACATTTCGCATTCAGCCGGACGTGTATTCCTTCCGCCTCCAGGATTTCGCGCACGGCTTGGGAAACGCCTTCGTCCTCCCGTCCAATCAGGCGCGGTCCCATTTCCACAATGGTGACTTCGCTCCCGAGGCGGCGATAGATCTGGGCGAACTCCAGCCCAACATAACTTCCGCCGACGATGATGAAATGCTCGGGCAAGAAATCGATGTCCATGATCGATGAGTTGGTAAGGAATGGGACATCATGAATCCCCGGCACGTCGGGAATAGAGGCCCGGCCGCCAACATTGATATAGATCTTGTCGGCTTGCAGAACTTCATCGTTGACCACGACAGTGTTCGACGACTGAAAGCGGGCATGGCCCTGAATGACCGTACAATTTGTCGTTCCTCGGAGCCACTCCTCCACTCCCTTGCTAGACCTCGCGGAGGCTGCATCTTTGCGGGCTTTCACCCGCTGTATATCGACGCGCACATCACCAGTGGCGAAACCATACTCCGCACCTCGGCGGGCAACATGGACCGCATAGGCACTGGCCACGAGCGTCTTTGTCGGTGTGCATCCCGTATTCACGCATGTGCCGCCAAACTTATGGCGTTCGATAATGGCGACGGTCTTGCCGGCTCCCGCAAACCGCGCTGCCATGGCCGGGCCCGCCTGTCCCGTCCCGATAATGATTGCGTCGAAGTGCTTCATCGTAGTGGTCAACGTGCCCCCTCTATGTGGATCTTGCCGTCTTTGGCTGCCTCTTCGGGGGTCTTGCCGTCCTGACGTGCGACGATGTAGGCGGCATACCAGCCCGACCAGTGGTGCTTCGGAGCGGTAGGTTCGTATTCGCCGTGGTGCTTCTCAGCCTCTTGCAAGAGCTCGGTCAGCGTCGCGACATCCAAATTACTAAGTCCCCGGCCAGGCAGCCGTGTTGTGATTTCCTGAAACAGCCATCCATTGCCATCGGGATCACGAAACGTGGCGAACGAGCTGTAGGTGGCATGCTCGGGTGCTGGCCCGCTGACGCGACCCCTGCCGTCGATCTGGAACTGGGCCCCTGGCGTTCCTGCGTGGAACACTTCACTCACCTCAATACCACGAGCGACGAGCTCTTTGCGCGCAGTCTCGATGTCGGAGACGATCAGGTAGAGGCCTTGGGCCGATCCCGGCTCGGCCGATGTCATCTTCGCGCCAAACTGAACCGAGCACCCTGAGCCGGGAGGCGTGAACTGGACAACGCGGAAGCCGTTATCGTAGCGGAAGTCGGCGTCGAGCCGCCAACCGAACTTCGCGTAAAACTCTTTCGCGCGGTCGACATCCGAGACGGGGATGACGACAGCCTCAAACTTCATGGCGACTCTCGCGACGCCCGGGTCGATACTGCGGACTGCATTCGTGCTCATCGCTGCCTCCTGCGTTCGTTCATTTCGTTGCCTCCGTTGCGATCGAGAAGAGTCGCTCGCTCCATGAAATGTCTATCCAATCGTGAAGTCAAGAGCCTGAACGCCAGGATCGAGAAATTCGATCTCGAAGGTTCGATCCGCGATTGGACCGTTTTGCCGGATGAGTTGATAGAGGTGCGGCTCATGGGCGCCTCCTCAGTTTTGTTGGGAGACTCGTCCCAAACGATTGTTATGGTGCGTAACGCGTGAAGACAAAATCGCGAGAAGCCTTCACGTGGCAGGGAAAGCAGGTTTTGAGTGCGGCCCCGCCGGCAGGCTTGCCGCCCTTATCAAATTGAGCGAACCCCCAGCCTCCCGTCGCCGCGTACTTTTTTGAGTCCTTGACCATAAACTGGAGGTACCAATCTGGGGCGGACCCAGCCACGAAGGATTGGGACGGCCAAAGACTCTGTCGTCCTCCTGCGACGCGACGTGGTTCCAGGCTATCCGGGCAATGATCGCGCCGTCTGGAAATGGAAGCCTTTCTTCGCGATAAGTCCTGATCGTCACATCATCGCCCAGAATGGCGCGAATATCGTTGAGGCTGCCTCCTTCGTGGGCCACCGAGATCAACCTCCAGTCGCGATACCCGTGCGGGATCTTCGTCATGAAGATCGGCGTAGCCTCTTGTCGGGGTGCCGCAGGAGTCAGAACAGCCCTCGCGCAGAGGAAAACTGTGAGCCCAACTGCCGCAATCGTGATCTTTCCCATATCGAAGCTCCCATTTTCTGCTTGTGTTGTGATCGCGTTTCCCCTTGCATGGCCTACCCTGAGCTAACCAAGACCCAAAATGTGCGATAACCTGCTCATACAACCTTTGCGGCTGTTCCCAGGCCCCACAGAAACGATTCATTAAGGTGCATAGCGGGTGAAGACAAGGTCGCGGGAAGCCTTCGCGTGACAGGGGAAGCAGGTTTTCATCAAAGCGTCGTTCCCAAGCGTGCCGTCTTTGTTGAAGTGACCGAAGCCCCAGCCGCCGGTCGCGGCGTACTTTTTTGAGTCCTTAATAATAAACTGAACGTTCGTAGGGCCGCCTGGAACGAAAGATTGGGGACTGCCAAAAACCTTGTCGTTTTCCTCCGATGGGATGTGGCTATAGTGCAGAGCGTCAATGATTGTGCCGTCCGGGTAGGGAAGCTTCCCTTCGCGGTACGCCTTGATCGCCACATCGTTGCCCAAAATCGCAGCGAAACTGTGGAGGTTGCCTTCTTCGTGGGCCACGGAGATCAGCCTCCAGTCGCGGTATCCTGGCGGCATTTTGGTCAAGTAGATTGGGGCCGAATTCTCATTCGATTGTCCGAACGCGGGGAACCTGTAGGCGATAACGCTAGCCAGCGTTGCAACTACAACCAGCAAAAAGGCGATCCGTCTCATAGCTTCTCCTTCGAATATGTGTTAGTCCACAAGTTCTCTCGCCTCTGGTAGCGGGAAACCATTGCACTCCTGTAAAACTAAACAGCCCACCCAAGGGCGATCTGCCACTTCTTTGCTGGGGATGATGCGCCTGGCGATGACGTCCGCGGCAACGTTAACTAGTGTCTGAAAGATCGTGCTCGGCGAGTCGGCTAGCGCGCTGACTAGTGCCCGGAGAGCGTTGTGTTCTTTCTCGTAATTCGGTGGACGCGACGGACGACTTTGCAACTCCTCGGCACAGAGAATCGATTCCAAAGCAGCCGCGCTATCTGGAATTGAGCTCGCTAGAGGATCTCTACTTGGCGATGCGGCGGATTCGCTCACGTTGCACCTCAATGAAGTGCGGACTTCGCACGCCTCAGTGTTTGTGTGTTTGCGGGGCCAAGTAGGACGCAACGAAGCCTGACTTGGCTGGAGTGCAGAGATGCCCTTGACGAAGCCGCCATCTTAGCAGCGAATTCGATGTTTGGCTATACATGTTAAGTGGACATACAGGTTAAGTGGAATGTTAAGTGGAATAGGTCGGGGCTGCCGTTCGCCGTCATCCGCTCAAAATAGTTGGCCAGGGAAAGGCAGCACCGCTCCCTGATTGCTTTCGGTTGCAAGTTCTCCTATAGTTCCGCCATTCCCACGTCCTTAACTCCCACGGAGGCAGACATGAAAAAGTCTCTGCTACTCGCCTGTTTTTGCCTGGCATCGTGGCCCGTTGTCCGGGCACAGGCAACATTTTCTGCGGTCCCCGAACTCCCCTATCGAGTCGTCACTGGCTTCTTTAAGTTTCCAAAAAACATGATTGCTGGCGAAGCCGCTGGAGTGGCGGTGAACTCCAAAGGGCACATCTATCTGTTCCAACGGACGAAGCCGATGCTGACCGAGTATGACGATAAGGGCACTTTCGTCCAAAGCATTGGCGAGGGACTCTTCATGCATCCCCATGGGCTGCGAATCGATCCCGACGATAACCTGTGGACAACGGACGATGGAAACAATCTCGTACTCAAATTGGACCCCGCGGGTGCCGTTCTGCTGGTGCTGGGCCGGATCAATACCGGCGCTGAGGCAAACTGGCTCTTCAACAAGCCGGCCGATGTGGCCTTTGCTAAAAACGGCGACATCTACATAGCCGACGGTTATGGCAATTCTCGCATCGTCAAGTTCGATCGGGACGGCAAGTACATCAAGGCCTGGGGCAAGTACGGCACAGGCCCAGGAGAATTCAATCTGCCCCACACGGTTGCCGTCGACCAGCAGGGTCGCGTCTATGTCGGCGACCGCGAGAATCAGCGCATACAAATCTTCGACCAGGATGGCAACTTCATTAACCAGTGGACCGGCATCGGCTACCCCTATGGTCTGGTGATCACACCCGATCAGCACATTTGGATGACAGATGGCGGATACGATCGCATTCTCGAACTCGACCAGAACGGCAGGATCCTCGGAGCGTTCGGTGAACCTGGGCATAAGCCCGGCCAGATGGCTTGGGCTCACTTCATGGCCATTGGGCCAGACCAAGCCATTTATGTAGCGGATGTGCTGAACTGGCGTTTCCAAGTCTTGTCCCGCACCGCTCCGACCGGTAGGATGACCAGCTACATCCCCTCGACAAGAATGTTCTGGGGCTCGCTACCCAGCGTCGGCTGGGCTTCCAAGCAAGCCGACATTCCGTTCACTAAATAGATTCACAGCACGCAAGAGTGCGTCTGGAAACTGAGTCCTCGGAGTCCAGAGGAGCTGTTTGCTTGCGATCAGCAATCCGGGAACTTGGAATGGCCCATTCTGTAGCTGCCGGTTGGTCGATTATTACCGGCCAATATTCTGAATCACAGCCCTAAAAGCTGCGGGCGAGAAGGGTTATTCTCTTTCAGTTGGATTTGTGCTTCAGGAGGAAGGAGCACCGCTTCCGGCTGCGATCTTGGCGGGTCAACGCCGGAGGAGCAGAGCCCCGAAAGCTACGATTCTGCTTATCCCACTTTCCGTCTCTGCGCACAAGCTCGAAACGGATTGGGCCGCGGGCTGCGCCGAGGTCCTTCCGCGGCGATGTCCCACTTGTGAACACGATTCGATCATCGGCCATGGACGCCGCCGCAAGCAGGCACATGATGAGCATCACGACTGGATTGGCATCCGACGCGGTCGCTGCCCCGGTTGCAGGAAGACCTTCACCTTCCTGCCGCTGCTTTCTCTCCCTTACACGCGCTACAGTTTGCTGACACGCTGTCAGGCATTGCGGCGGCGCTTTGTGGAGCACTGCTCCTGGGAAGAAGCGACTCCTACGCTCAAAGACCCTAACCGCGTGCCCGATTCCTCCACGCTCTGTCGCTGGGCCCACGGACTGGACCGCTCCCAACCGGCACTTTCCTTTCTCCGTCAAACGCTCGCCCGCTTCGTTCATTGGCTGGCGCGCGGTAATCCGGCCGATCACCAAGCTGAGCCATTGTCTTGGCTGACTCTGGTTCTGCAAATTCTCTGGCCCTTGCGTCTCTGAGAAATTTCCTCCTGCCCACCATCCTTGCCTGGGAATGCTGGCGGCTTTCTCCTACGTTCACCTCCAGAGGCAAAACCGGCCTGGGCAAGGATCTCGAAAAATTCAAGCAGCGCTTTTCGCTACTCGATTATCTGCAGCAACAGAACTGGATTGGTCGGCCTGCCGGTCAAGGTCACGAGTTCGTCGGTCTCTGTCCCTCTACACCCAGAAACCCGCCCTTCCTTCTATGTCAACGCCAGCAAAAATCTCTTTTACTGCCACGGTTGCGGCCAGGGCGGCGATCTCCTTCGCTTTGTCCAGCTCTCTGGTCATCTGTCCTTCCGCGAAAGCCTCGCTTCCCTCGACCAGCAAAGGGGTTTCACAGCCGACCCTGTCGCCGTGCTTGAGCGAGCCGCCACTAAAACAGAACGCTCAGCGACATCTGAATTTGCCTAGGGCTCCCGATCGTCTTATTTGTGACGCCCAAACCGGTGGCTCCCGGGCAGGCGTAGAAGCCGATGTTGGATTTGTCGCAGCTCGTGGGTTTAGCCGGGGTTCCGGCTACGGGAAAGGAATTGAAGAACGGGTTTTGCTCCACCTCGTTAATGAGGATATCGAAACTGGGCGTATTGGTCAGGTTGAAGACATCGAGGGTGTACTTCAGGGAAAATCGGTCGGTCAATTTCGTGGTCTTCAACAGTGAGAGGTCCGCTCGCCTCTGCCACGGTTGCCGGAAGATGTTCCGCTGGCCCGTGGTGAAGTCAGTTTCGTAGGGATCGTTTGGCGGAATTGCGCCGCCTAGCGAACCCGGAGCGAGCAGCGGTACGGTGAAACATTCCGACCGCAGGGCGGGTTTGCCTTCCACAGTGCCCGAGTCGCCCGTGAAGGCGTTCTGAGGCGTGCAACCCGGCGCCAGCGGAACGATGGGATTGGTAATGCCGTCTGAAACACTATAGAAGACGCTTCCCACCCCGCCGGAGTAGTCGATGATGCTATAGGGCTGGCCGCTCTGGAGAACTGTGATGCCGCGGATCGCCCAGCCATCGGCCAATCGTCCCGCCAGCGACGATTCGAGGAAGAAGTCATGCATCTTGTAGGCGTAGTCAAAATCGATTACATGGGTGCGGTCAAAATCGGCGTCGCCATAGGCGTCTCGCAGATCCAGAGGATTGTTGCCGTTGTAAAACAGACCCATGGCGCTCTGTTCATCGGTGGCGTGCGAATAGGTATATGAAAAACCGGCTTGCAATCCGTGACTGAGATGCTTTTCAACGTGCACTTGCAATGCATTGTAGGCGGAGACGCCCGCGGCCGTGTAGGATTCCGATTCGGCTGAGTAGCCCACGTAGGGAACGCGCAGATCGATGTTGCCACCTTCGTAGGTCGCCAGCATCTGTCCCTGGCCGTTCGGCAGAGGAAGAGCGTTGAAATTGCCGTCCACGACCGTGTAGCCATAGCTATATTGCTGGCCATGGATGGGATGAGCGGGAGTAGCAATGCCCGCCTGGTTGAATGGCAGAGGCACGACTTCGTGGCGGCCCAGATTGCCGACGTAGCCGATCTCGATCGCCAGGTCGGGGCGCGGCTGCCATTGCATATCGAGACTTTCGTTGAGTGTGTAGGGAAGTTTATTCTTGCGATTGTAGACGCCAAAGGAGAACAGCGGCGCGCCGCCGATGATGGCCGCTCTGCCGGGCAGCAACTGAGCGATATCCGTGGGATCGCCGTTGGGAGCGGGCCCCAGGTTTGTCCCCCATGGATTTGCGAAGGATCCGCCATTCGGGGAGGCCGGGTCGCACGTGGGAATAAATCCGAGATAGAAGCTTCCAATCGCCGAGCAGACCTGCGCCTTCACATAGGGAGGGGATTGATTGACGCCAAAAGGGCCGCCCGCAATCACGCCGGCCGCGAAGCCCGGTGAAAG